>VBWA01000094.1 GCA_006218025.1 Rhodocyclaceae bacterium
CCCGCGTTCCACCGGCTAGTGCAACACTCGTGACCTGAGTAGGTCAGGCCGCAAGCTACGCTCTTCGTGTGCAATAACACGAGGAGAACGGCATGGCTTACAAGCGCGTGACGGCGGAAGAACGGGCGCTCATCTACCGCTGGAGGCGACAAGGAGAGAAGCAGAGTGAGATTGCCCGGCGCTTGGCGCGGGATCCGGGAAGCATCAGCCGAGAGATTTCGCGCAACACGGGACTGAAAGGCTACCGGCCCAAACAGGCGCACGAAAAGGGGCAGGCCCGTGCCAAGCGGCCAGGCCCCCGGCGATTCACTGCTGCGGTGCGGACCGATGCCGAGGCGCGGCTGAAAGAAGGTTGGACGCCGGCGATCATTGGTGGACGAGCGCGACTTGAGGGACGGCCATGGGTGTGCGCGGAAACGATCTACAAGCACGTCTACGCCGACGCCAAGGCAGGAGGGATGTTGTGGAAGCACCTTCCCCGCGCGAAGCGCAAGCGGCGGCGACGCTGTCCCCGTCAGGATGGCCGCGGGCGCGGCCAAATCCCAAACCAGCGCAGGATTGACACCCGTCCGGCCGAGGTGGAGACGCGCAAGACCGTCGGGCACTGGGAAGGCGACCTGATCAACGGAGCCAACGGCACGGGGAACTTGGCCACGCTGGTGGAGCGGAGTTCACGCTTCACGCTCGTCGGGCGCACGGGCAGCAAGGAGGCGGAAGAGGTCACGTTGAAGATATGCGCCTTGTTTAAGACGCTGCCCCCGCGGGCTCGCAGGAGCGTGACGCTCGACAACGGGAAGGAGTTTGCCCGGCACGAAGAGATTGCGGAGGACACCGACATGGATGTGTTCTTCGCCCATCCCTACCATTCGTGGGAGCGGGGCACCAACGAGAACACGAACGGTCTGATCCGCAGGATCTTTCCCAAGAAGTCATCCTTCGCTGAAATTGGCCGTTCGGAGATCAGGCGCATCGACGCGTTTGTGAACGACCGCCCCCGGAAGTGTCTTGGCTGGTCGACGCCGAGGGAGATGATGGCCGCCTTCCTTGGTTGTCCCCCGTGAATAGCGGGAAGGCTTAAGGGAAGGCCGCCCCACACCGCCCCCGGGAACACGCCGCCACGGGCAGCCTCGTACGTCCCAGGCCGGTTGCCGTGGCGGCTCTCGCGTTGCTTTGTCGCCACGGGCGTGAAAAAATCGAGCGGCGTACGACACGGCAACGGCTTAACGGCAACGACTACGGCCACGCCTGTGCCGCACAACGACATCTCTTCGGGTCTCTAACGGCGAACGGCAACGACAACGAAAACATGATTCAATGGCCATCAACGAAGGCGTCAGCTTGCGTCAAGTGTTGCAATAGCTACTGGATGTCGGG
>VBWA01000095.1 GCA_006218025.1 Rhodocyclaceae bacterium
GAAATTTTGTGTGTGAGGCATAACATGTTGCCAAAGGAGCATGTATGCCAAGCAAGACGAGCAAGAAGAAGCCGGCGGTTACGCTGCCGGCCATTCCGAAAGACATCATTGACCAGTTTGTCAGCGGCCCGATGACGGCGGAAGCGGTGAATGCCGCCTCGATGGCGTTCAAGAAAGCCCTGATCGAGCGCGCCCTCGGGGCGGAGCTGAGCTATCACCTGGGCTACCCGCCTGGCGCGGACAAGCCGTCGGAGGTGGGCAATCATCGCAACGGCGTCAGCGGCAAGACCGTCCTGACCGACGACGGGCCGCTGAAGATCGACGTTCCGCGCGACCGGGCCGGCAGTTTCGAGCCGGTGCTTATCCCCAAGCACGAGCGGCGTTTCACCGGTTTCGACGACAAGATCGTCGCCATGTACGCGCGCGGGATGACGATGCGCGAGATCCAGGGCTTCCTGAGGGAACAGTACGGCACGGACGTATCGCCCGAGTTCATCAGTTCGGTCACGGATGCCGTGATGGCCGAGGTGACCGCTTGGCAGGCCCGCCCGCTGGAACCGATGTATCCGGTGGTCTTCTTCGATGCTCTGCGGGTCAAGATTCGGGAAGACGCGGTGGTCCGCAACAAGGCCATCTATCTGGCCCTGGGCGTCTTGCCCGATGGCAGCCGGGACATCCTGGGCTTGTGGATTGAAACCACCGAGGGCGCCAAGTTCTGGATGAAGGTCTTCAATGACCTCAAGACCCGCGGGGTGGCCGACATCCTGATCGCCGTCACCGATGGCCTGAAGGGCATGGGCGAAGCCCTGGAGGCGGTGTTTCCGGCGACGACCTTGCAGACCTGCATCGTGCATCTGATCCGCAACAGTCTGGACTACGCGAGTTGGAAGGAGCGCAAGGCGCTGGCGGCGGCGATCAAGCCGATCTACACGGCGCCCAGCGCCGAGGCAGCACAGGCCGAACTGGATGCCTTCGAGGCGGGGCCGTGGGGGACGAAGTTCCCGACCGTGGTGGCGGCCTGGCGCCGGGCGTGGGACAAGGTGATTCCGTTCTTTGCGTTTCCGGCGCCGATCCGCCGGGTGATCTACACGACCAACGCCATCGAGAGTGTCAATGCCCGCTTGCGCAAGATCATCAAGACGCGGGGGCACTTCCCCAGCGACGAGGCCGCCACCAAGCTGATCTGGCTGGCCCTGCGCAATATCACCGCCGACTGGGGACGTGCCACAAGGGATTGGAAGGAGGCGATGAATCAATTTGCCATCCTCTATGCCGAACGCTTCGAGGCGGCCCGAGGATAAAATGACCCCCGACTTTCCCACCGCGCCGCCCGCCTACGGTCTGGAGGGACCTTCGGCAGGC
>VBWA01000031.1 GCA_006218025.1 Rhodocyclaceae bacterium
ACAGGGACAACCAAGCTCAATCTCACCGGCAACGCACTGGCCAACACGCTTACCGGCAATGCCGCCGACAACATCATCCGGGGCGGCGACGGGCCGGATATTCTTCGCGGCGGCTTGGGCAACGATACCCTGAATGGTGGCCCGCAGACGGGCGGCCAGTTCAAAGGCTACGACTGGGCGGACTATTCGGACGCAGCGAATGCGATAACCGTAAATTTGGTCTTGGGAACGGCCACCGGCGAGGGCAACGATACCTTGATCGACATCGAGGCGGTCGCCGGCAGCGCCTTCGACGACAGCATCACTGGCGACGACGCGGACAACGTCCTGATGGGCGGCCTGGGCAACGACACGCTTAACGGCGGTAGGCAGGTCCTTTACGACCACGCCAATTATTCGCTGGCGAACGGTGCGGTGCAGGTCAATCTGGGCGATGGCGACGGCACTGCCACGGGCGCCGACGGTAACGACATCCTGATCTCGATCGAAGGTGTGCGCGGTTCGGCCTTTGCTGACACGCTGACAGGCGACAACAGGAACAACTGGATGACGGGTGGTGGCGGCGACGACTTGATTAATGGCGGCGGCAATTTTGACTGGGCCGACTATCGGGATGCTTCTGGCGCGGTGACGGTCAATCTCGCCACGGGCTTGGCAAGCGGCGCAGATGGCAACGATGTTCTCGCCGGCATAGAAGCCCTACGTGGTTCGACCTATGACGACACCTTTACTGGAGACGGTGGCGACAACTGGCTGCGTGGCGGCGGCGGCAACGATGTGTTGAACGGCGGGGCTGGCTCCGACTACGCAGACTACAAGGATGCGGCCGGCGCGATAATGGTCGACCTCGCCACCGGGACAGCCCGCGGCGCTGACGGTAACGACACACTGGCGAATATTGAGAATGTGCGCGGCTCGGCTTACGCCGACACTCTGACGGGCGGCAGTGGCGACAACTGGCTACGTGGCGGCGGCGGCAACGATGTGCTCAACGGCGGGGCTGGCTCCGACTACGCAGACTACAAGGATGCGGCCGGTGCGGTAACGGTCAATCTCGCCACCGGAACCGCCAGCGGCGCGGACGGCAACGACAGGCTGGCGAGTATCGAGCATGTGCGCGGCTCGGCTTACGCCGACACGCTGACGGGCAATAGCGGGACAAACTTCCTGCGCGGCGGCGCCGGTAACGATAGGCTGGACGGAGGCGCGGGTTCGGACTGGGCCGCGTATTGGGACGCCACCGGCGGGGTTACGGTCGATCTCGCCGCCCACACATCGAGCGGCGCTGACGGCAACGACACGCTCATCGGAATCGAGAACGTCACGGGTTCCGCCTACGCCGACACCCTGAAGGGTGATGCCGGCAGCAACTGGCTGCGTGGCAACGGCGGCAACGATACGATCAATGGCGATACAGGGTACGACTGGGCAGATTACTGGAATGCCAGCGGCAGCGTTACCGTCAATCTCGCCGCGGGTACCGCCAGCGGTGCCGACGGCAACGACACACTGAGCAGCATCGAGGCCGTGGCTGGTTCATATTATTACAGCGACGCACTGACGGGTGATGACGGCGACAACTGGCTGGACGGGCGAGGCGGCAACGATACGCTCGATGGCGGGGCGGGTGCCGACTGGGCAAACTACTACTATGCCGCCAGCGCGGTAACGGTCGATCTTTCTGCCGGAAACGCCAGTGGCGCCGACGGCAACGATGTACTCATCAGCATTGAAAGCATCTCCGGTTCCAACTACGCGGACACCCTGACGGGCGACGGCGGGAATAACACACTGCGGGGCAATGCCGGCGACGACACGCTAAACGGCGGCGACGGGAGCGACGTACTGGACGGCGGCGCCGGCAATGACGTGCTCGACGGCGGGTACGGAGCGGACGCGCTTGCCGGGGGAACTGGCAACGACACCTACCGCACTGGCATCGCCGATGCGATCAGCGAAGCAAGTGGTTTGGTACTCGGCAGCGGTACGGATATTCTGGAAATCCGTGCCGCCACGGCAGGCCTATCGGAGGCGCTCTCTGCCGCCTTCGACAGCTTCAGCCAAGACATGAAGTTTAGCCGGGTCAATGGGGGCAAGGACCTGCGCATCGACCTGGCGATGAACGGCGGCGCGTCCGCCGGCGCGATCACCGTGGCCGGCATGAATAGCGTACAAACGATGGTCGAGACGCTACGGCTTTACGATGTGAATGGCCAGCAAGTTGCAGGGGATATCGACCTGACGTCGGTCTGGGCTGCCTCGGGCACCACTGCGAAGGCGCTCGCTCTCACGGGCGGCAGCGGCACGTACGGGGCGCTGGCCCATGGGTGAGCGGGCCGGGCAAGCCGTGATGGACAGGAGATTCGTCAGGTAGCGGTCAATCAATTAAATGGACAGGTGCCGGGTGCGGGAAAAACAACAACCGTAATGACAACGGGGCCGGAAAATAGACATGTGTACTGCTTGGTGGTGCTCCGGACCGGCAAGGGGCCTTGGACCTTCATTTGGAGATAGTCATGCTTCAAGCGTTTATCGTATTCCTTGTTTATCTCTTCCCGGCACTTACTTTCGGGCAAGTGCCGTTTCCACAACTGCCACAGCCGACAACAACCTTCTCCTTCGAAGATAAGGATTGGGGTGTCGAAGCAATAACGACACCAAAAAGGGCGCCATACCATGCACCCACACCCACCTCCATTCCAGGCGCACGAGTGATCAAGACGCTCGAACTCAAAGCACTTCTCGAATCAAACCACAACGTGATCGTTGTCGATGTCCTCGATTCAAAAACTCGAAAATCGATTCCTGGGGCCTTATGGATGCCCGGCGCCGGCGATGGCCAATTTTTCGCCGCTGAGAAGAGCAGATTCTCGACAGCGCTGGAAAGACTTACGAGTAGAGACAAGACCCGCCCAATAGTCTTTCTTTGTTTCAACTCCGAATGTTGGCTTTCTTATAACGCCTCACTGCACGCACTTGAAGCCGGATATAAAGATGTCATTTGGTATCGTGGCGGTACCAACTCTTGGACAGGTGCGAGTCTCGAATGGAAGAATCCCGAGACCGTCAGCTGGTAGCCATTATCTCCAGATCAGGCTGATCCGAAAATCCCAGAGTAGGTCAAACTCGCTGGCTCCCATTTGTTAACGCGGAACTTTTTTCAGAACATGGCTTCGTCGAGGGCCAATGCGCTGGCTCCGCCCTGCACCACTTCCTGCGCGAGGCCGGCCGCCGAGGCCATGACGTGATCGGCATAGAAATGCGCCGTGGCGATTTTTGCAGGGAAGAAGGGATCGGCATCGCCGCCGGCAATCTTGCCCTGCGCCACGAGTGCAGCACGCGCCATCATCCAGCCGCCCGAAACGACGCCCATCAGCCGCAGGAAAGGCACGGCGCCGGCCGCCACCGCACGCACGTCCTTGCCGTAGTTGGCCACGATGTAGTCGGTCGCCTGCTGCAGGGCCTCGATGCCGCGACCCAGCGCAGCAGCGATGGCGACAAACTCGGCCCCCGTCTGCTGCGCCAGTTCGCTGCGGGTCTGTTGCATCGTGCCGAGCACGGCCTTGATCGTGGCACCGCCCTCGCGGGCAATCTTGCGTCCCATCAGGTCGTTGGCCTGGATGCCCGTGGTGCCTTCGTAGATCGTCGTGATGCGCGCATCGCGCATGTACTGCGCAGCGCCGGTCTCCTCGATGAAGCCCATGCCACCATGCACCTGCACACCCAGATACGCCATCTCGTTGCCCGTCTCGGTGCTCCAGCCCTTGACCACCGGAATCATCAGGTCGACATAGGCCTGGTTCTGCTCACGCTTGGCCGCGTCGGGATGACGCGCGGCGGCATCGTGCGCGGAGGCGACCGAATAGGCCAGCGCACGCATGGCTTCAACATTCGCGCGCATCAGCATTAGCATGCGGCGGATGTCCGGATGCTTGATGATCGCCACGCCGCTCGCCGAGCCTTCGATGGCCCGGCCCTGCACGCGGTCGCGCGCGTAGGCCACGGCGTGCTGGTAGGCACGCTCGGCGATCGCCAGGCCTTCGAGGCCGACCGCAAAGCGTGCCGCGTTCATCATGACGAACATGTACTTGAGGCCCTGGTTCTCCTGGCCCACCAAGGTGCCGATCGCGCCGCCGTTGTCGCCCAGCGCCATGACGCAGGTCGGGCTGGCGTGGATGCCGAGCTTGTGTTCGATGGAGACGCAATACGCATCGTTGCGCGCGCCCAGCGAGCCGTCCGGGTTCACCAGGAACTTGGGCACCACGAACAGCGAAATTCCCTTGACGCCCTCTGGCGCATCGGGCGTGCGCGCGAGCACGAGGTGGATGGTGTTCTCCGCCATGTCGTGGTCGCCGTAGGTGATGAAGATCTTCTGGCCGAAGATGCGATAGGTGCCGTCACCCTGCGGCACGGCCCGCGAGCGGATCGCCGCGAGGTCGGAGCCGGCCTGCGGCTCGGTGATGTTCATGGTGCCGGTCCAGTTGCCGGAAATCATGTTGGGCAGGTACATCGCCTTCTGCTGGTCGTTGCCGGCCAGTTCCAGCGCCTCGATCGCGCCGAGCGTCAGCAGCGGACACAGCGAGAAGGAGATGTTGGCGGACTTCCACATTTCCTGCACCGCGGCCGAAACCACCTTGGGCAGGCCCTGGCCGCCATGCTCGGGATTGCCCGAGAGCGCGTTCCAGCCGTTATCGACGAACTGCCGGTAGGCCTCCTTGAAGCCCTTGGGCATGGTCACGGACCTGTCGGCCCATTTCGCGCCTTCCTGATCGCCGCTGTAGTTCAGCGGGTCCAGCACGCCGCCGGTGAACTTCGCGGATTCGTCGAGAATCGCTCCGACCACGTCTTCGGTCGCCTCCTCGTAGCCCGGCAATGCGGCCACCTTGTCGAGGCCGGCCAGTTCGGTCAAAACGAAATGCATGTCCTTCAAAGGGGCGGCATAGCTGCTCATGTTATTGCTCCGTGATCACTTGTTCAAAAGATAGCGCCGGTCGTCGAAGCTGCCGACCCAGTGCGGCACATAGACCACCATCAGGGTCACCATGGCGCCGTTGAGCCAGGCCTCGGCAAAGCCCAGCAAGAAATAGTACGGCAGGTAGTCATCCACCAAAGTCGGCGCTGGATAGACGGCGGCCAGCCACAGCAGGGCGCTCGCCAGCAGGCCGGTGGCCATCACCGTCGCCGCCGCGCCGAAGAAGCCCGTGACGAATACATAGACGAAGAAATTGTTCGGCAGCGACCGCTCCACGCCGCGCCGGATCGAGTCCGCCAGCAAGGGCGGGAACACCGCCAGCACCAGCGCATTGAGTCCATACGCCAGCCAGCCCGCGTGCCCCTGGAGTTCGCCGTTCAACGTCACGCCTGCCAGCACGATCGACAGGCCGATGATCGCCAGCTGCCGGCCGAACATCAGGGCGAACATCGTGGCGCCGAGGAGGTGAAGGTTGAGGCCGGGCTGGACTCCGGCCTTCATGCTCCAGACCAGCACCAGCATCACCACGGTGCCGAGCCAGACATTCATCTGCGCTGAATCGGTCAGGCGTCGCCACGGCGCGGTCCAGAAGCACCACAGCCATATCGCCAGCAGGGGAAGAAACGCCCCGACCGCCCAGGCTTGCGGAAACAGGGCGTCGGGGAAGTTCATGGCGGCTGCGCCTTAGAGTGCGGCCGTCAGTTCCGGTACGGCGGCGAACAGATCGGCGACAAGGCCGTAATCGGCAACCTGGAAGATCGGCGCATCGGGGTCCTTGTTGATCGCCACGATCACCTTCGAATCCTTCATGCCGGCCAGATGCTGGATCGCCCCCGAGATGCCGATCGCGATGTAGAGCTGCGGGGCGACGATCTTGCCGGTCTGGCCCACCTGATAGTCGTTGGGCACGAAGCCCGCATCGACCGCCGCACGGCTGGCGCCGAGTGCCGCTCCCAGCTTGTCGGCCAGGGGTTCCAGGAGCGCGTGGTAGTTCTCGCCGTTGCCCATGCCGCGCCCCCCCGACACGATGATCTTCGCCGCCGCGAGTTCCGGACGGGCCGACTTGGTCAGCTCCCGGCTCATCAGCTTCGATTGCCCCAGATCGGGGCCGGCCGCGACGGCTTCGATGGCGGCACTGCCGCCCGAATTTGCGGCGGCATCGAAGCCCGTGGTGCGCACCGTGATGACCTTGGTCGCATCGCTCGACTTGACCGTCGCCAGCGCATTGCCGGCATAGATCGGACGGACGAAGGTATCGGCATCGACCACGCTGATGATTTCCGAGATCTGCGCCACATCGAGCAGCGCCGCCACGCGCGGCAGGGTGTTCTTGCCGTTGCTGGTGGCTGCGGCAATGATGTGGCTGTAGCCCGCTGCATTGGCCACGATCAGGGCGGCGAGGTTCTCCGCGGTCTGGTCGCCGTAATGGGCGGCATCGGCCAGCTTGACCTTGGCCACGCCGGCGACCTTGGCGGCCTGTTCGGCAACCGCGCCGCAACCAGCGCCGGCGACGAGGATATGAATTTCGCCGCCGATCTTTGCCGCAGCAGTGACGGCGTTGAGGGTCGCGGCCTTGAGGATGGCGTTGTCGTGTTCTGCGATGACGAGGGGGCTCATGCGATCACCTTGGCTTCGTTCTTGAGTTTGTCGATCAGGGTCGCGATGTCGGCGACCTTGATGCCGGCGCTGCGCTTGGGCGGCTCACTGACGCTGACGGTGGCCAGACGCGGGGCGACATCGACGCCGAGGTCGGCGGGCTTGACCACTTCCATCGGCTTCTTCTTCGCCTTCATGATGTTGGGTAGCGTGGCGTAGCGCGGCTCGTTCAGGCGCAGGTCGGTGGTGACGATGGCCGGCAGGCTGACTTCGATGGTTTCCAGGCCGCCATCGACTTCGCGGGTGACGGTGGCCTTGCCGTCGGCGACGACGACCTTGGAGGCGAAGGTGGCTTGCGACCAGCCCAGCAGCGCGGCCAGCATCTGGCCGGTCTGGTTGGCGTCGTCGTCGATGGCCTGCTTGCCGAGGATGATCAGTTGCGGCGCTTCTTTCTTCGCCACGGCGGCGAGCAGCTTGGCCACGGCCAGCGGCTGCAGTTCGACATCGGACTCGACCAGGATCGAGCGGTCGGCGCCGATGGCCATCGCGGTGCGCAGGGTTTCCTGGCAGGCAGTGACGCCACAGGAGACGGCGATCACTTCGGTGGCCTTGCCGGCTTCCTTGAGACGCATGGCTTCTTCGACCGCGATTTCGTCGAAGGGATTCATCGACATTTTCACATTCGCCAGATCGACACCACTGCCGTCTGCCTTGACGCGAACCTTGACGTTGTAGTCAATCACGCGCTTGACCGGGACGAGGATTTTCAAGCGAGTCTCCTTGATGTTGGCTGAGCTAAGAAAGTTCATTCTAACGACTATTCGGAGCTGCGTTTCCATACGCTTAGGTATGGAGTATGAGATACTACCGCAGTCCGAACCAGAACTCAATACCCTACCGTATGGAAACAAAAACCGCCAAGACACCGCGCGCCATGCTGGATCGCGACGCCTGGATCAAGGGCGCGATCGCCATCCTCGCCGAGCACGGCGCCGAACGCCTGCGCGTGGAAGTCCTGGCCAAGCGCCTCGGCGTGACCAAGGGCAGCTTCTACTGGCATTTCAAGGACAGGCGCGACCTGCTCGATGCGGTGCTCAACCTGTGGAAGGAAGGCCGCATCCGCGACATCCGCAAGCAGACCCAGGCCCAGCCCGGCGGCGAAGCCGCCGCCCTGCTCCACACCATCGAGGTCTACGCCTCGGCGCGCAACCGCAAGGGCATCGCCATCGAAGCCGCGGTGCGCGACTGGGCGCGCCGCGACCCGCAGGCGGTGGCCGTCGTGGAGGAGGTCGACGCCGAACGCCTGGCCTGCGCCTGCCGGCTGTTCCTCGCCTGCGGCATCAAGGAAGAAGAAGCGCAGGCGCGCAGCCTGATGCTCTATGCCTACGTCTTCGGCGTCAGCCTGATGCGCTGCGGCGGATTCACCAGCAACATCGAAGCGCTGAAAGCCTGGATCGCCGAACGCATCGCCCGCTGATAGCGGGAGCGTGCGCAGCGCAGGAGTCGGCGGTGGCAATACGGCGGTAGAAGGAGAGGCTGCGCCGTGACGCTGCTTTACCGCGTGACGGCCGGCGTACCCCCCTCAGCGCCGCCTCATGGGGCGCCAGTCGGGAAGGTGCCAGCTTTGCTTAGGAGCACTAGCCAACTTGGTGCCAAACTTGTCGGGCTTAGCTCAGGGCTTAGCGACCTGCTTGGCTGCCCGCTTGGTCACCGGCTTGGCTACAACCTTCCCGGTCTTCGCCTCAGGTGTGGGCACCGCATTAGCTTCTTCCTTCTGTGTGATCTTGATGGTGTCTGGGCTTAGGGGAATCGGCTTTCCCTTGGCCATCACTTTCACCGTGTATTCCACAGCGGCTTCCGGCTCCGTATCGAAGGTGACCTTGAACTCGCACTGGTCGACAGTCTTTTTCGTGGAATCCCTCGTGCAAGAGGTTCCCTTCGCTGCCGGGCCCTTTCCTCCCTTCACCTCAAGCACCACGTCCAGCTTCTCGGCGTCGCTGCCGGGATAGGCGACAGCCGCTTTGACGGGAAACGACACCGTAAACACCGAGTCCTTGAGCGCCTTCAGGGTGAGTTGCGCGGGCTGCAACTTGGCCTTGGAATCTTCGTCCGTCTTGTAATAGATCGCCGTAATCGGTCCCCCGAAAGGCTGCGGCGGACGAATGTCCGGCGCAGCCTTGACAGCCACCTGTACCAGCAGCTCATCACCCGATTTCATCTTCGGGAAAGTTGGCGTCTTGACGGAGGCGCCCGCCCCGGAGTTGAGCAGGTTGGTGATATCTTCGGTCTTGTGCTCCGCGGTACCGAGACTGCCGAAGAAAACGGTCATGCCGAAGAAACTCTTCTGCGGCGGCGCCAAGTTGATTTCGACCATTTGGCCGCCAATCGCGGCGTTGCTGGCCAGCGTCGCCTTCGGATCGGGCGCCGCCGGCGGCGCGACCTTCGCCGGATTGATCTTGACGAGCGCCGCATCGGCATGGCCTTCGGAGGTCCAGACGACGAGCAGATCCTTCTCCGTGGACCCTTTGGGCCGCTGAAGCTTGATCTCCTTGAACTTGGCCACGAGGCCGCGCATGTCCGGAAGGACGGTGACCTCGTCCGCCTGTTGGCTACCGAGGAGGACGACTGGATTGCGCCAGAGATTCTGCCCGGGAATCACGATGGTGGCCGCGGCGCCTTCCTCGAACTCCAGGGCTTGCCGGGTAAAGGGCCGCGGCTCGCGAATCGCTTCCTGCGCGAGCACGTCGGTAATTGTCGTGAAGTCGGGATTCAGGCGCACCGGCATGGTCTTCTCGACGGGCTTCGCCGGAACGAAACCGTCGTCGTTCACCCATTGCGTCCTGACCCTGAAATCCACCTCGTTCAGCCATCCAGGCAGCGAGATCACTCCGGACAGCGAGTTGAACGCCACGGTGTGGCGGTAGTGGCTGCCGCTGCCGTCGTTCTTGATTGCAAAACGCGGTCCGAGTATCCACCCGAATGACGTGCAACGCTCGACCGGTTCGGTCTGCGCCTTAAGGTCGCATGGCATCTTGCCATCGGCCTTTTCGGCAATATCCGTCTTGTAGGTTCCCTTGCTGAAACCAACGACGAGCGGCTGGCGGTGAATGGCCTGAAAGATGCCTTCGCTGACTTTCATGTAGTCGGTGTACAGCTTGCCCGCGGCGGAATTGCCGGCGAGAAAGCTCAGCGCAAGCATGAACTCGCTCACGTTGCGGCGGCTCGCGACCTCGGAGATACGCTGCACCGATTCCTTCGGTGTGGATGCGTAGGCGAATATCTCCGCCTTATCATGCAGTTCCGCACAGAATTCCTCGGCCCTCATTTGCGCTTCGGCTTTGTCCTCGTTGCCAGTGGCTTTCTCGTCCGCTCCTTTTACATTCTTGAGTACCCTGAGTGTTCTGCCGTCGCTCTGGAAGCCGGCATTCACGTACTTGGGTAGCAGACGTGTCAGCAGGCGTTGGTGGGCGGCGGAGATCTCGATGTATATCTGCTGCCTGAGTTCCTCGCGATCAGGTGTCTGTTTCCTGACGTGCCGACGCGCGCGTTCCATTACGATTTCCGACGAAGTCCTATAAGACTCGCTCTTGTCAAGCCAATCGCGCTGGATCTCGAGCAATACGTAGTCGGGAAGAAACGCCACCATGCCCGCGATGAAGGCCGCGTCCTTCTCAGCCTGCGAGGCCTTTGGTCCCTTTTCAGCCTCTGCCGCACGGCCCGCCTCGAAGCCGCGCCTCATCAGGAGCAATGTTCGTTCGCGCAGGTCCATGCCGACGTGACTCACCCATCTGCCATACAGGTCTTGGGCGAGGCATGCCTTTTCCCATTTTCTTGTGTCGACTTCAACCGTGATGATCGCCCAGGCGCTCGTGTCGTCATCCGGGCGCACCGCCGCGTCGACATCGAACCTCAGCAGCGTGTTTCCCTTGAGATCGTGCCGGTCGTCAAGCGCGTTCTCGAGCATCTCCGTGCGGATCAGGCCGCGGTACTCCAGCTTGTCGCGCAATACCTCCTGGGGCGAGGGTTTCAGCTTGTCCGGAAATTTCAGGGTGGACGGATCGATAGTGAACTTGCCGACGTCGTCCTTCAGCTTGCGCACGTCTTCAACGACCGTGGGGCTGGTGGGCACCGCAGTTGTAGGCGACGCGTCCGGCTTGCCTGTCGGCGGCGTGAACGCAAAGGCGGACGACGACTGCTGCGCCATTGCTTCCATCTGGCGCTGCTTGTACTGACGCAGCAGCTGGTTATCCAGCTCCGCCTGCTCCTGCTGCCTGCGCCCCGCATCGGCCGATTGAGCCGCCTGCGCCCGGTACTGGGCGATCTCGACCTGGTTGGCGTTCGCCTCGAGCCGCGTGCTGGAGCCGACGAAGCTGCGCAGGTCGGCGGCGCCTTGAAAGCCGAATTCCTGCTGGTCGCTGCGCCTCAGCTCGTCCTTGAGCCAGGCGTCCTGCGTGAGCCTGTCATTGACCAGCCTCTCACGACTGGAGACGCGCGCGTCGCCCACCGTGATGTCGCCGTAGGTCGTTCCCTTGGTATGCTTGAAGATGTCGGTACTGCAGCCGCCGACCGAGAAACCCAGGATGAGCGCAAGAGCATGAAAATGCCGACCGGATGTACGCATGAGAGCCCCTCCCTCAAAAAAAGCCTACTCCAAAAAACCCACCAATGGCAAGTGCGTCGCGCGATGTCCGCTGCGAATTCGTGATCTGTCCGGTTTTGTGGCACGCCTCCTTCTCTGGTTGTCATGATGCCCTGAAGAGCGTATCAGATGAGACGGACGAAAGTGCTGCAGGAGATCTGGAAGATGAACACACAACCATTGGCTAACATTATCCGTACATCGACATTGCGTGTTGTGATTAGACGGGCAAGATGATTACGATTTCTTCAGCGTCATGAGCATCTCTTTGGCTCGATCTCGAATCTGCGGGATGGGCTCATTCTCCTTCGCTGCCATCATCAAGCGCCGCCGGGCTTGCGACGTGTCCCCTCGATCCAGCATCGCGTAGCCGAGCTCAAGATTCATCTTCTGCGCGATGCGGCGCCGGTCGTGAGCATTCGGCGCTAACCGCAGAGCTTCCTCGTATAGCGCTTGCCCCTTATCCATGTGCCCTCGCTTAAAATTCAACAGGCCCAACGTTGCGGTAGTGTACGGATCAACGTGAACGTACCTTGATATTCTAGAAAGATACTGCTGAGCTTCATCGAGTCGCCCCATCTCAATCAGCAGAAACGCCAAATTGTTATAAAGCATATGCCGACGAACGTCGTTCTGCTCAAGTTGTGTCAGCTTGTCCACCTCTTGCTGGCCAAGCTTCAGCGCTTCCTCAAATCTCTCCGGAAACATCCCGTACTCTGCAACTAGATTGGCAGCCAACCATACTCGCAGGCCAGAAGCTGCTTTAGGAACCTCTTTGAGAATTTCCTTGGACAGCCTTATGGCCTCTTTGCGCTCCCCCGTCCTAACCAACGCAGCGAAATAGAAAGCATAAATATCCGAGAAGACCGGATTGCTTGTCAGCGCGCGCTCGTGATCATCCTTGATCACTTGGGCCGCCATGGCCCTCGCTGTACGATATTCGTTCTCCGCGCATAAGACACAGATCAGGTTACGGATCGGCAGCAGGATTGCATCGACGTTGCCACTCGGGGCCAAACTCATCGCGTGTCGGAAATACTGCATTGCCTTTTTTCGGTCGCCCAGTCTATCGTGCGCTACCCCAAGATTATTGAAGACAGCACTTGATTCTCGAACGCTCGCTTGCCTTTTTAGTGCATCAACAGCTTTTCGCTTCTGGCCGGAATCCAGCAATGCCCGCGCTAACCGCGCCCAGTTTCCTTCGCTCTTCTGCTCGAATTCGACCAAGCGCTCCAAGGGCCCGATTGCGATATCGTTTCGTTTCTCTAGAAACGCGAGGTCCGCCAACAACCCGACTGCATGCTCGTTATAAGGCTCAAGTGCTATGGCCTTACGGAGCGCAGTGAACGCCTTATCAGGGCGACGGATAAGCACATAACTGATGGCTAAGTTAGTGTAGGCAGCGACAGACTGGCGTTCCTCTAGCGCCAACTTAAAGTTCAGAATTGCCCTAGGAACCTCCTGTTTAGCCAGCGCAAGTGCACCACGAAATAGCCGTCCACCAAAATCGGTTGGTGAGATATTTAGTGCCCGCTCGACTGCAACAACCGCGTCATCGAGCCTATTGTTGCGGGCGGACAAATACGCCAGTCGGAGATTGGCATGAACGTCAGTACCGAGGTCCAATTGGCCGAACAGGGCAAGTGCTTCTTCTTGCTTCCCCATCGCGATGAAGTTGGCCCCGATACGATGCCGTAATGAAGGGCTTGTACTCAGATTGGCTGCCAATACCAATCTCGACTGAGCACTCTCAATCTCACCAAGCATTTCATGCAATTCAGCTAAGTGAGACTGAAATGTTGCAGATGCGGAAAATCTCTCTTCCTTTTCCAGCAACCTGTTCAGGTCATGCCTTATCCGGTCACATAGGCGCGCTTGGTTGTGGTCAGATACCTGCTTAATGGAGAAGTTGCTAGCAGAGAGCATCGATATCTCGCGTAGCTCCTCTAGTGGAAGCATTATTGCACTTAGAACGTCATTCCCTTCCTCAGAGAGGATGACGCGCACCTGCGCCGGCTCCACCTCCAAGCGGCTATTCGCGACAGGTAGCTTCTGCTCTAGCATTAATGCAATCCAGCGACAGGCATGGCCAGAAGTTTTGCCTCCCTGCGGCGAACCTTCTCCTCACGTGCTCGACGCAATTCTCTGGCCCGAGCTAGACGGAGTTGGTAGGCCTTTTCATTCTCGAGTGCCTTTATCGCTGACCATATCAGACGACGAATCTGCTCGAAGGGCTTGCGCCTACGAAAGTCAACAGCTACTAGATCGGCAAGAATGCGGTTAAGGAGAAATGCAATTCCTTCGGGCACCGATGATCCGACTCCATCGATAGGAGGGGTGACAATACTCTTCCCCAACTTGTGAATTTCCTTCTTCCATATCGCTATTCTCTGAGCGCGATCTGGCTCAGCGCCGATCTTGGAATACATCGCTCCGAGAAACATATCGTAATGAGCGTTAACGTTGCGTACAGCGATGAAGAAGTAATCCATGTTGAAAAGTTCGTAGAGCAAACAACCCAGAGCATAAACATCTGCGTGCGGTGCAATTTCTCGATCCCCGGCGAAAAAGCAAATCGCCTCGGGTGGAGCATACCCGCTTGCACCAACCTGTGAAGCGTACTCGTCAAGGGCAGGAGGTGAAGTCCATAGCGCAGCTGTCCCAAGGTCGATAGCAATCACGATCCGCTTTAATGCACATATATCGGCGCGGAGATTATCCGCTTTGATGTCCCGATGGAACACAGTATGCCGGTGCAAGGCTTCGACTGCCAATACGACTTCGTTAAACAACCGCAGCTTATCGACAGCGCTAAAGACGTGCTGTTCCTCGAAATAGTGATCGATCTGATTTTCCAGCCAATCGACGACAAAATATTCACAAGGGATGGTTAAACCTGGCGGAACTGTGAGTTCGTAGCTCTTGAGCGCTGATTGCAATTGCAGGCAACGTTCCTTGCCAAGAAGAGCCTGCAATACCAACTGCTCGCGCCTAAACGCTTCTTGGCGATACAACCGCCGAAGATTCTCAGGCGAGATATCGTAGAACTTAATGGCTACTTTTTTCTCTTCGATTACATCGAATGCACTAAATACAAGAGAAAAGCAGCCGCGCTTGATCCCCGTCGCACGATCAAAGCTAGCGGACCTTATTTCCTTATAACGACCGTCAAGAAGGGGCAGGGCTTCAAGCGCTTCGATAAGGAGGAGACTGTTCGAGCTGATCGGATCCATGCGATAGAGTGCGTCTTTCCCTGTAGGGGTAGATACGTTGCGGTTCGTTGAACTACTCTCCACTAATAACCAAGCCATCTATGTGGCATTCTACCTATGTGCCAATGGGTGGATGCGATTACTTGGATGGGTGGGTGGCATTTCTCAGCGAGCAGTGCCCGGACTGAGGTTTCCGGACTCTTCGGCAGTCCGGGACAAAGTGGCGGCAATACACACCACAGCTGACGCTCAAGGCGAATATCGTTAATGGCCGTTCTGGCGGAGCAACCGCCGTATCGCCAGCGCCGACTCTTGGCATTGGGCAAAACGACCGTTATGGACGGCGCTAACGGCAGCCTTCGCCTCATTCCACCAATCCACTGCCTGCCGCGGCACAAACGAAAAAACGGCTGCCGCGCCGAACCCGGCGCAGCAGCCGCTTATCGCCGATTACATGCGCTCGAAAATCCCCGCGGCGCCCATGCCGGTGCCGACGCACATGGTGACCATGCCGTACTTGAGGTTGCGCCGGCGCAGGGCATGAATCACCGTGGCCGAGCGGATCGCGCCGGTGGCGCCGAGCGGATGACCGAGCGCAATGGCGCCGCCGATCGGGTTCACCTTGGCCGGATCGAGGCCGAGATCCTTGATCACCGCCAGCGACTGCGCGGCGAAGGCCTCGTTGAGTTCGATCCAGTCGAGCTGGTCCTGGGTGATGCCGGCCAGCCGGCAGGCCACCGGAATCGCTTCCTTGGGGCCGATGCCCATGATCTCGGGCGGCACGCCGCGCACGGCAAAGGAGACGAAGCGCGCCAGCGGCGTCAAATTGAACTGCTTCAGTATCTTTTCGCTGACCAGGATCAGCGCGCCGGCGCCGTCGGAGGTTTGCGAACTGTTGCCGGCGGTCACCGAGCCCTTGGCGGCGAACACCGGCTTCAGCTTGGCCAGCGCCGCCAGATTGGAATCGGCGCGCGCGCCTTCGTCGCGGTTGACGCTGCGCTTCTTCAGATCGACCTCGCCGGTGGCAAGATTCGGCACGCGATCGATGATCTCGACCGGCGTCGTCTCGTTGTCGAACTCGCCCGCAGCTTGCCCGGCGATGGCCCGCTGGTGGGATTCCAGAGCGAACTGGTCCTGCATCTCGCGCGTGACCTTCCACTGGTTGGCCACCTTCTCGGCCGTGAGGCCCATGCCGTAGGCCATGCCGACGTTCTCGTCCTTGAACACGCCCATGTTGATCGAGGGATGGTTGCCGCCCATCGGCACCATGGACATCGACTCGGCGCCGCCCGCGATCATGACATTGGCCTGGCCGACACGGATGCGGTCGGCGGCCATCGCCACGGCGGTGATGCCCGAGGCGCAGAAGCGATTGACGGTGACGCCGCCGACGGTATTGGGCAGGCCGGCCAGCAGCACGGCGTTGCGCGCCATGTTGAGTCCGGATTCGCCTTCGGGGAAGGAGCAGCCGATGATGGCGTCCTCGATCAGCTTCGGGTCGAGGCCCGGCACCTGGGCCATGGCGGACTGGATCGCGTACACCAGCAGGTCGTCGGGGCGCGTATTGCGGAACATGCCGCGCGGCGCCTTGCCGATCGGGGTGCGGGTGGCGGCAACGATGTAGGCGTCTTGAAGTTGTTTGCTCATTTCGATTCTCCTCTTTGCGCCTCAGTTACGTACAGGCTTGCCGGTCTGCATCATGCCCATGATGCGTTCCTGGGTCTTGGGATGGTTCAGCAGTTCCATGAAGGCCTTGCGCTCCAGGTCGAGCAGCCATTGCTCGCTGACCAGGCTGCCCTGATCGACGTCGCCGCCAGAGACCACCGTGGCGATCATCTGCCCCAGCTTGAAGTCGTGGGCGGAGATGAAGCCGCCGTCGCGCATGTTGACCAGTTGCATCATGATGGTGCCGATGGCATAGCGGCCGGCAACCGGCACCAGCTTCTGCAGCGGCGGACGGTAGCCGGCGTCGAACATGGCGCGCGCCTCCACCTTGGCGACGTGCAGCAGTTCGTAGGGGTTGAAGACGATCACGTCATCAGACTTGAGGTAGCCCATTTGCCGTGCCTCCAGCGCCGACTTTGAGACGACGGCGGTAGCGGCATTGATGAAGTTGTTCTTGAGGAACTGCAGCAGGTCGTTGCCCTTGGCATCGGCCGCGGCGCGCAGCGCCGCTTCCTTGAGGCCGCCGCCGGACGGAATCAGGCCGACGCCGACTTCGACCAGGCCGATGTAGGACTCGATTGAGGCGACGCGTTTCGCCGCGTGCAGCATCAGCTCGCAGCCGCCGCCGAGTGCCAGGCCGGCCACCGCGGCCACCACCGGCACGTTGGCGTACTTCATCGCCTGCAGGGCATTTTGCAGCTTGACGACTTCGGGTTCGATGGCCTTGACGCCGCCCGACATGAACAGCGGCAGCATCGACTGCAGATCGGCGCCGGCGGAGAAGGCGCCGCCTTCGGCCGCGTCCGCACCCCAGATCACCAAGCCCTTGTAGTGTTGTTCCGCTTCCGCGATGGCCTTCGCCAGCCCGGCGATGACGCCGGCGCCGATGACGTGCATCTTGGTCTTCAGCGACAGGATCAGCACACCGTCGTCCTCGTGCCAGATGCGCACCGATTCGTCCTCGAATAGCGTGATGCCGGCAGTCGTGCCGTCGACGGCTTCTTCGCCCAGCACCGGAGCGCGGAAGCGCTGGCGCAGATACACGGGCAGCGTCGAGCGGGCGACATTGGTCTTGCGCGCCGGCGACCAGGAACCGTCGGCGCCATGCACACCGTTGCGCCCGTCGAACACCCAGGCCGGCAGCGGCGCCGCGCACAGGGCCTTGCCGGCGTCGATGTCTTCCTTGACCCAGTTGGCGACCTGATGCCAGCCGGCGGCCTGCCAGGTCTCGAAGGGGCCGAGCTTCTGGCCGAAGCCCCAGCGCATGGCGAAATCGATGTCGCGCGCGTTGTCGGCGATGGCTTCCAGATGCACGGCGATGTAGTGGAAAGCATCGCGGAAAATCGCCCAGAGGAATTGCGCCTGCGGGTTGGTCGAATCGTGCAGCGCCTTCATGCGCTTGGCGGGGTCCTTTTCCTTGAGGATGCGCGCCACGAGGTCATCGGCCTTGCCGCCGCCGGCCACGTACTGGCCCGTGGCGAAATCGAGACGCTGAACTTCCTTGCCGACTTTCTTGTAGAAACCGGCGCCGGTCTTCTGCCCCAGGGCACCGGCGGCAACGAGTTTGGTCAGTACTTCCGGCGTCTTGTAAATAGCTGCGAAGGGATCGTTCGGCAGCGTGTCCTGCATGGTCTTGATGACGTGACCCATGGTGTCGAGGCCGACCACGTCTGCGGTGCGGAATGTGCCTGATTTGGCGCGACCCAACTTGGCGCCGGTCAGGTCGTCGACCACATCGCAGGAGAGGCCGAACTTCTCGGCCTCGTGGATCGTCGCCATCATGCTGAAGACGCCGACGCGGTTGGCAATGAAGTTGGGTGTGTCCTTGGCCCGCACCACGCCCTTGCCCAGCGTGGTGACGAGGAAGCCTTCGAGCTGGTCGAGAATCTCCGGCCGGGTTGTCGCGGTCGGGATCAGTTCGACCAGATGCATGTAGCGCGGCGGGTTGAAGAAATGCACGCCGCAGAAGCGCGCTTTCAGTGCGTCATCGAAACCATCGGACAGCGCGGTGATCGACAGGCCCGAGGTATTCGAGGCGAATATCGCATTCGGCGCGATGAATGGGGCGACCTTCTTGTACAGGTCATGCTTCCAGTCCATGCGTTCGGCGATGGCCTCGATGATCAGGTCGCATCCCTTCAGCAGTTCGAGGTGGTCGTCGTAGTTGGCGACTTCGATGCAGGCCGCATCGTCCTTGTTGCCCAGCGGCGCCGGGCTGAGTTTCTTGAGTCCTTCGATGGCCTTCAGGACGATGCCGTTCTTGGGGCCCTCCTTTGCCGGCAGGTCGAACAACACCACGGGGACTTTGGCATTGACGCAATGGGCGGCAATCTGCGCGCCCATCACACCGGCGCCGAGGACGGCGACTTTCCTGACGATGAAATTGCTCATGACATTTCCTCTTAGAACAGTTCGGCTTCGAGATCGAGCAGCGACTTGGCGCCGGAACGCGCCTGGCGTATCAGCATGGCCGTCTCGGGCAGCAGGCGGGCAAAGTAGAAACGCGCGGTGGCGAGCTTGGCCTTGTAGAACGTATCGCCGGAATCCTGCTTGGCCAGTGCGATCTTGGCCATGCGGGCGAAGAAGTAACTGTAGACCAAATGGCCGACCACGCGCAGGTAGGGCACCGCCGCCGCGCCGACCTCGTCCTGATTCTGCATGGCCTTCATGCCGATTTCCATGGTCAGCTTGGTCACCTTGTCGCCGAGATCGGCGAGCGGCGTGACGAACTCGCTCATGGCTTCATCGGTGCCGTTTTCCTCGACGAAGACCTGCACCAGCGCACCGAATTTCTTCAGCTTGGCGCCGTTGTCCATCAGGATCTTGCGCCCGAGCAGGTCGAGCGACTGGATGGTGTTGGTGCCTTCGTAAATCATGTTGATGCGGGCGTCGCGCACATACTGCTCCATGCCGGTTTCGCGGATGAAGCCCATGCCGCCGAAAACCTGCAGGGCTTCCGAGGTGGAAATCCAGCCGTTGTCGGTCATGAAGGCCTTGACGATCGGCGTCAGCAGCGTGACGAGATCCCCGGCCTCCTTGCGCACGTCTTCGTCGGGATGATTCAGTTCTCGATCGATCTGCAGTGCGATGAAGGACGAAAAAGCACGGCCGCCTTCGGCATAGGCCTTGGCCGTCAGCAGCATGCGGCGCACGTCGGGATGGACGATGATCGGATCGGCGGGTTTGTCCGGCGCCTTGGGGCCGGACAGGCTGCGCATCTGCAAGCGCTCCTTGGCATAGGCCAGCGCATTCTGGAAGGCGACCTCGGTCAGTCCCAAACCCTGCATGCCGACGCCGAGTCGCGCCGCATTCATCATGACGAACATGGCATTGAGGCCCTTGTTCGGTTGGCCTATCAGCCAGCCGGTGGCCTCGTCCAGGTTCATCTGGCAGGTCGAGTTGCCATGGATGCCCATCTTTTCCTCGAGCGCACCGCAGGTGATGGCGTTGCGCGCTCCGAGGGAGCCGTCGGCATTGGGGATGAATTTCGGCACGATGAACAGCGATATCCCCTTGGTGCCGACGGGAGCGTCGGGCAGGCGGGCCAGGACGAGGTGCACGATGTTCTCCGCCATGTCGTGCTCGCCGGCGGAAATGAAGATCTTGCCGCCGGTGATCTTGCAGGAGCCGTCCGTCTGCGGCTCGGCCTTGGAGCGCAGCAGGCCGAGGTCGGTGCCGCAATGCGGCTCGGTCAGGCACATGGTGCCGGTCCATTGGCCGGAAACCAGCTTGGGCAGGTAGAGCGCCTTCTGCTCCGGCGTGCCGTGCTCGTGCAGGCATTCATAGGCACCGTGCGACAGGCCGGGATACATGTACCAGGCTTGATTCGAGGAGTTCAGCATTTCCGAGAGCGGGTTATAGACCGCCACCGGGAGTCCCTGGCCGCCGTATTCCGGATCGCAGGTCAATGCCGGCCAACCGGCCTCGACGAACTGGCGATAGGCTTCCTTGAAGCCGGTCGGCGTCGTCACCTCGTGCGTGACGGGGTCGAGCTTGCAGCCCTCGATGTCGCCGACATGGTTGAGCGGAAACAGCACCTTGGAGGTGAACTTGGCGCCTTCTTCGAGGATCTGGTTGATGGTGTCGGCGTCGATGTCGGCGTATGCCGGCAGAGCCTTGAACTCGTTGGCCACGTCGAGCAGTTCGTGCAGCACGAAGTGCATGTCGCGCAGAGGGGCGTTGTATTGGCCCATGGTGTCCTCCTGTGTCTTGTTGGCTAGCGTGGGCCGCACTGTGACGAACGGCCGTTTCAAACAACCGTTCGAATGATAGCGCAGTTTTTGCCCGCGTGTAGATGCGCGGCTCTAATTCCTGAGGTCCGGAAATTGCGCCGGAGCCCGAGCCTGCGGCCCGGGCCGCAGATCAGCGCAGGAAGGTCCGGCTGATCTCGCGGAACACGTCGGAATCGGCCCGCCGCAGCCATTCGAAGGCCACCATCTCGCGGCTGACGATGCTGGCGCCGGCGTCGCGCATGCGCTGCAGCGCCAGCGCCTTGTCGGCATCGCGGCGCGAACCGACGGCTTCATCGACGACGAATACCTGCTTGCCGCCAGCCAGCAGCTCGATCACCGTCTGCATCACGCAGACGTGGGTTTCCATGCCGCAGACCACGTACTGGCCGCGGCCGCCTGCCTGATCGAGGCCATGACAGGCTCCCGCCACGGCAGAAAAATGCAGCTTGCTCGCGATGCAGCCGGCCGGCAGTTCGGCTGCCACCGCCGGATGGGTGGGGCCCAGGCCCTGCGGGTACTGCTCGCAGGCCAGGACAGGAACTTCCAGCCGGCGCGCGACGCGGATCAACCAGATGACATGATCCAGCAGCGCCTGCCAGCCGGCGACGGCCGGCACCAGCCTGCCCTGTACATCCACCACCAGCAGTGCGGAGTCGCGTGCGTCGATCAGCATGATGCCTCCCAGGCGGCTATGAATTCCTTCCAGTGCGGCAGGCCGGTCGCCGCCAGCGTGGATTTAACCAGCTCCAGTTCGATCTCGTGTTCGCTGGCCGTCAGCAGGCCGCGCATCAACTGGAAGCGCAGGAACACCAGCCAGGTATTGACCACGTCGGTTTCGCAATAGTCGCGAATTTCGTCGATGCGCCCCTCCAGCCACGCGCCCCAGACCGCGGAGCCGTCCATGCCGAGTTTGCCCGGCAGACCCATGAGACGCGCCAGCTGATCGAGCGGCGCGCTGCCGCGCGGCTGGTACATCGCCAGCAGGTCCATGAGGTCGAGATGGCGCGAGTGATAGCGGCTGATGTAGTTGTTCCACTTGAAATCCTTCGAGTCGCGGTAGTCGCCCTCGCCCATGTCCCAGTAGCGCGGCGCGGTGACGCGATGGATCAGGCCGCGATAATGCAGCACCGGCAGGTCGAAGCCGCCGCCGTTCCAGGACACGATCTGCGGCGTGAACTTCTCGACGCCGTCGAAAAAGCGCTGGATGATTTCGCCCTCGGCCGATTTCGGCTCGGCCAGCGACCAGACGCGAAAGCCGTCATCACTGCGCAGCGCGCAGGAAATCACCACCACTCGCTGCAGATGCAGCGGCAGGAAGTCGCTGCCGTTCTTCGCCCGCTGCCGCTGGAAGGCGAACTCCGCCACCTCGGCGTCGGCCAGCGTCGCCGGCAATTCGTGCAGGGTGCGCAGGCCGGCAATGTCCGGGATGGTCTCGATGTCGAAGACGAGAACGGGAGTCATGGGCTGGGTTCCGGTGAAGAAATGTGATAAGTCGGCGCTGGCAATGCGGCGATTCTATAATCCCGCTCCATGTCAGGTGAAGAAAAAGACGAAGACGGTCGTCAGGGGATACAGTCCATCGAGGTTGGCGTACCGCTCTTGCGGGTGCTGGCCGATCATGGCGCGCCGATGATGCTGCGCGATCTCGCCCGGGAGGCCGGCATGCCGGCCGCCAAGGCCCACCGCTACCTGGTCAGCTTCGTGCGCACCGGACTGGCAACCCAGGACCCGCTCTCGGGCCGCTACGATCTCGGCCATTTTGCGCTGGACCTCGGGCTGGCCAGCCTCGCCCGGCTCGATGCCGTGCGCGTGGCGACCCCGGTGCTCGACGCCCTCGGCGACGAGATCGGGGAAACCGTGGCGCTCGCGGTGTGGGGCAACATGGGCCCGACCATCGTGCGCTGGGTCGACTCGAAGCGGCCGGTCACCGTCAATCTGCGCACCGGCGCGGTGATGCCGCTGCTGCATTCGGCGATCGGCCTGTGCTTTGTCGCATTCTTCGATTCACCGCTGCTGCAGCGCCGGATCGAGGAAGAACTGGAGATCAACGCGCGCGGCGGGGATACCCGGGCGCCGATCACCCGCGCCCAGCTCGATGCGCTGACCGCCGACATCCGCCAGCACGGCATGTCGCGTGCCGTGGGATCGGTGATTCCCGGCATCAACGCCTTCTGCGCGCCGGTGTTCGATCACGAGGGCAAGATGGCGCTGTCCATCACCGGCCTCGGCCCCGCCGGACTCTTCCCGCCGAACTGGAACAGCCCGACGGCAAAGGCGATTGGCGCCGCGGCCCTCAGCATCTCGCGCCAGTTGGGCTGGCGCCGCCCCGCTACGCGTTAGGGCAAATCACTGCGCCAGCTGCGCCTCACGAGTGCCCGTGCCGGCCGTTCGCCTTCGGCGCCAATGTTTTCGCCGCAGGCGGCTCGGGATAGCGGATCACCTCGATCTGTTCTTCGGGCTCGAGCCAGAACTCCCCGTGCGGTCCCTTCAGATTGCCGGTGATCAACACGATCAGGCCGTCTTCCGATCGCACTTCGGTGACGGTTTCCCAGGCGAAGGTGGGATGGGCGTTGGTGCCGGTGCCGTTGTAGATGTGGTCGTTCACCCGCACCTCCGACGCCACCACGATGATCCTGCTGGTCATGACCGGTTCTCCCTTGTGCCGCGTAGTCTATTTGTACTTCTTGAAGACCGCCTTCGCATCCTGGTGAGCGCGCTCCAGGGTGCAGATTGACGGATCGTCGTCGTGTCCGCTGAAGAAATCATCGGCCTGGGCGCGCATCACCATCTGGATCGCTGCCGCGTCGCTCAAGCCATATTCCTCGGTAATCAGCGTGGTCACTTCGTCGAGATGTTCTTCGTAGGTCATGTTGAATCTCGCCCTTTCGCGTTGTCGCTCCGCCGCAGCATGGCAATGTACAGCGATTCCACCTGCTCCCGCGCCCAGGGAGTGCGGCGCAGAAACTTCAGGCTCGAGGCGACGCTCGGTTCGTGGTTGAAACAGCGTATCTCGATCTGCCGCCCCAATTTGTCCCAGCCGTAGAAAGCGACCAGTTCGTTCAGGATCATTTCCAGGGTGATGCCGTGCAGCGGATTGTCAGGCTGCGAATCCTTCATGCGTCTCCCGACGTCAAATCCCGAGTGAGATGCCGTGATCGCTCGATGATGCAGTCGCTGCCGCCCGTCGGATATTCAAGGCAGACGCCCGGCCGTCGCTCGTAGATCGTGCATTTCATGGTCTTGCGATCCAGGGCCGCGCACCAGCCGTCGTCGAGGCGGCGCATCACCCATCCGCCCCAGCGGTCCTCGACCGTCAATTCCACCGGCACGTCGTCATCGCCCATGAGGATAACTTCCAGCCTGCAACAGCAGGCCTCGCAGGCGCTGCACGAAATGGTCGGGTCGCAGTCCGTGTCGTCGCTTTCGTCTCTTGCGCTCATTGTGGGGCATTGTCCCACAAGCCAACGTGTGGCTCTGCGGTCGCAAGTCGGAGATTGGACTTCAAAGTCGCCGACATCGAATTTCAAGTTCCCCATTCACAAAATTCGGCCGAAGGTAGTAGTCTGGCGAAACCGGGCCAATAAAAGGTTCGGACAGACAAAACCCACAACAGGAGAAAAAACATGAATACCAATTTCATCCGCTTGCCTCAGCTACTTGCAGCGCTCGCAATGGGAATGATGGCTTTCTGTTCGACGGGAGCCATGGCCGCCGACGACAGCGTTGCTCTCGCCGGAATCAAGGAGGGCAAGATTGCATTCGATATCCATGAAGGCAACCCCAAGCTGCTTCTGGCCAGGCTCAACGTCATCGACGAGACCCGGCAATCGCTGATCCAGCAGGGTGTGAAGCCGCATTTCATCCTGGCGTTCCGCGGGCCTGCGACAAAACTGGTGCAGACCGACCAGGACAAGATCAAGCCTGAAGATCGTGACGGGGCCGCAAAAGTCGCCGCCCGGATCAAGGAAATGAGCAAGGCGCCCGGCGTCGAAGGATTCGAGCAGTGCGCAGTCGCATCCCGGACACAGGAAACCAAGACCGAACTCGTCCTGCCCGAGATCCGCGTTGTCGGCAATGGCTTCATTTCGCTGATGGCGTACCAGTCCAGGGGCTACGCTTACATTGCGCCCTGAGTCCTTGCTGCTATTCAGGCGCAAGATAGCTGACGGCCGGCACCAAGGTGTCGGCCGTTTAGCGCTCGCGCCGCGACCTCCACTGATTTCCTTCATGCACCGTCTAGTCCACCGTTTCATCTTCGCCCTCGTCGCAGCCATGCTCCTGCAAGGCTGCAGCGCCGTGCGCCTCGGCTATGGCAATGCCGACAGCCTTGCCCGCTGGTGGATCGACCAGTACGTCGATATGTCGCCGGAGCAGGATGCGCTGGCGCGCGAGCGTCTGAGCCGCCTTCTTGCCTGGCACCGCAAGACCCAGTTGCCGGATTACGTTTCCATCCTGCGCCAGGGCCAGAAGTTCGTCGCCGGCCAGCCCACGGCCGGCGATGCCCTGGCGCTGGGCGACGCCGTGGTCCGCCGCGGCCGGGCGCTGGCGGACCAGGCGACGCCGGACATCGCCGAATTCCTGGCTACCGTGACTCCGGCGCAGATAGAGCGCATGGCCGGACGCCAGGCCGAGAAAAATGCCGACTACGCCAAGGAGGCGCAGCTCGCGGATGGCGAAAGCGGGCAGCGCAAGGCGCGCTACAAGCGCCTGCTGGAACGGGCCGAGTACTGGTTCGACGACTTCAGCAGCGAGCAGAAGAGTGCCATGCGGCGGCTGATCGACGGCCAGGGCAGCGGCAGCCAGTTCTGGTACGAGGAACGGCTGCGACGCCAGCGCGAGTGGCTGGACCTGGTGCGCCTGGTGCAGCGCGAACGCCCGCCGCGCGAACGGGTCATGCAGATGCTGCGCGACTACGCAGCGCGTTTCGACCTGCCGGCGGATCCCGTGCGGCTGGCCCAGGCAACGGCCTTGCGTCGCTCCTCGGCAGAGCTTGCCGTGGCCATCCACGCCATGACGACACCAGCACAGCGCGCCCATGCCGAGCACAAGCTGGGCGATCTGATTCGCGATTTCACCGAGTTGTCGCAGGACCCGTAGGCAAGACCGGCAAACTTCCAGCGCGGTGCGCCGATGGACAGGCGGCCGCCACATCGCTATGCTGCGCGCCACGCGCCGTGCATCACGGCCGCCGATTTCACCCCCCCCCTCAGCAGCACTCGAACGGACATTCCCATGCAGACAGAAAGCTTCATCCCGGGCAAGGATGCATCGCTCGAATCGTCCATCGCCACCATGCAGGGCAAGCTCGAGAGCCTTGGCTTCCATGTCGAGGAGCGCTCCTGGCTGAACCCGGTGGATGGTGTCTGGTCGGTCCATGTACGCGACCGCGATTGCCCGCTGCTATTCACCAACG
Source organism: Rhodocyclaceae bacterium (assembly GCA_006218025.1). GTDB lineage: Bacteria > Pseudomonadota > Gammaproteobacteria > Burkholderiales > Rhodocyclaceae > Sulfuritalea. Next base: position 25,730 of record VBWA01000031.1, read on the forward strand.
GCAAGGGAGCTTCCCGCCTGGCGGCGCTGGCAAGCGCGCTGGGCGAATTCTTCGAGCGCCTGTCCTGCAACTATTTCTGGACGCATTACTACCTCGGCGACCAGTTCGCCCGGCGCAGTTTTGCCCACTACCCGCGCGAGCGCTGGTTTCAGCCGGGCGAGGATGGCTCGTGGCCGGAGGAGTTGCTGACCCCCGAGCTGCGCCAGCTTTACAACCCGGACGATTCGATCGACGCCAGCGACCTGGTGGATCTGAACTCTGGCGACTCCGAGCGCGGCATCTGCGCCCTGCCCTACGTGCGCCAGCGCGATGGCGAGACGGTCTGGTTCCCGGTAAATATCATCGGCAACCTGTATGTCAGCAACGGCATGTCGGCCGGCAACACCGCGATGGAGGCCCGCACCCAGGCCCTGTCGGAAATTTTCGAGCGCCACATCAAGTTTCGCATCATCAGCGAAGGGCTGTGCCTGCCGGACGTGCCGCAGCAGGTGATCGACCGCTATCCGGGCATCGCCGCGGGCGTTCGCGGCCTGCGCGAGGCGGGTTTCGGCATCCTGGTCAAGGACGCCTCGCTCGGCGGCGAATACCCGGTGATGAACGTCACCCTGCTTCACCCCGACGATCAGGGCTGCTTCTCCAGCTTCGGCGCCCATCCGCGCTTCGAGATCGCGCTCGAGCGTGCCCTCACCGAACTGCTCCAGGGCCGCGGTCTGGATGCACTCGCCGGCTTCCCCTCACCCGGTTTCGATCTGGACGAAATCGCCGCCTCGCCCAACATCGAGATCCATTTCGTCGATTCGAGCGGCATCATCAGCTGGAATTTCCTCGGCGATACGCCGGACTTCGAATTCTGCGACTGGAATTTCAGCAACCCTGAGACAAACTCGACGGCCGAGGATTACCAGTGGCTGCTTGACCGCATGCATCGCTCCGGGCACGACATCTACATCGCCGATTTCGAGCACCTCGGCGTCTACGCCTGCCGCATCCTGGTGCCGGGCATGTCGGAAATCTACCCGCTCGACGATCTGGAATGGGAGAACAACAGCGTCGGCAATACGATCCGCGAGGCGGTCCTGCACCTGCCGGAACTCGACGACGACGAATGCGCCGACCTGCTCGATACGCTGAACGAACTCGACGTGCAGGACCAGCGACCCGTCGCCGCGCTGATCGGACTGGCCGCGGATGAGGGCTCGCTATGGAGCGACCTGCGAGTGGGCGAATTGAAGACCCTGCTGGCGCTCGCCATCGGCGACGAGGAGGCGATCCGCGAAGGCTGCGAATGGGTGCGCCACTTCGAACAGCTCGACGCCGGCCGGCGTCGCGTCTATCGCTGTATCGAAACCCTGCTGGACCTGGGCGGCGCCGATGCGCACCGCACTGCGCTGGAACATCTCTACGGTGGCGACACCGTGGCTACGGCAGAAGCGATGCTGCGGCAGGAGCAGCGCTTCTTCGACATCGAGACGCCCGGCATGGGCCTCAAGGGTTGCGATCTGCACCAGCGGCTGCTGGCGGCTTACGCCAAGGTGCGCCACTAGGCTCCGGGCTTATCCTCGCGGGCTAGCGTTCGTCGAAGGACAGCACTACGCGCTCGGTAAGCGGATGGGCCTGGCAGGCCAGCACAAAGCCGTTGGCGACCTCGGCCTTGTCCAGCGCGAAATTGCGCTCCATGCGCACCTGGCCTTCGACCACCTTGCAGCGGCAGGTGCCGCAGACACCCGAAGTGCAGGAGAAGGGCACTTCCAGCCCGGCCGCCGAGGCGGCGTCGAGGATGCTCGGCTGGTCCTTGCGGAAGTCGATTTCGCGCCGCATGCCGTCGCGGATGATGACTACCTTGGCCTGCTCGGCATCGCCCGGCAAGGCTTCATGCACCACGGCGCCGACAGGCGCGCCGGCGGGAAGTGCTACGCCGAAGCGCTCGATGTGGATCGCGGCCTCGGGCACGCTGGCGGCCAGCAGTGCGGCCTCGGCCTCGTCGTTCATCTGGAAGGGGCCGCAGACGTAGACGTGGTCGATAGTCGGCGCTGGCACCACGGTGGCGAGGAACTCGCCGATCTTGTCGCGGTTCATCACGCCCATGTTGAGCGGCGAATCGGTCGGCTCGTCGGAGAACACATGCTGCAGGGACAGTCGCGTCATGTAACGGTTCTTCAGGTCTTCGAGTTCTTCCTTGAACATCGTCGAGCGCAGCATGCGGTTGCCGTAGATCAGCGTGAAGCGGCTCAGCGGTTCGCGCGCCAGCACGGTCTTCATGATCGAGAGTATCGGCGTGATGCCGCTGCCGCCGGCGATGCCGACATGGTGGCGCTTCGCCTGCGGCTCGATGGGGACGAAGAAGCGCCCTTGCGGCGCCATGGCGCTGATGATGTCGCCCGGGCGCAGGTGTTCGTTGATCCAGTTCGAGAACAGGCCGCCCTTGACGCGGCGCACGCCGACACGCAGCTCGCCATCATCGACGCCGGCGCAGATCGAGTAGGAGCGGCGCAGGTCCTGACCGTCGATGCTGGCGCGCAAGGTCAGGTACTGGCCCTGGGTGAAGCCGAACACCGAGCGCAGATCCGGCGGCACTTCGAAGGAAATGATAGAGGCTTCAGCGGTGTCGGGTTCGATGCTGCGCACGCGCAGTTCGTGGAAGAGAGTGCTCATATCGGCTTGAAGTGTTCGAAAGGTTCGCGGCAATCGAGGCAGCGATGCAGCGACTTGCAGGCGGTGGAGCCGAAGGCGGACAGGCGCTCGGTATGCGCACTGCCGCAACGCGGACAAGGCACGGCGGCCTGGCGGCGACCGACGATGCGGATCGGCACGGCGCCATCGGCAAGCACCGGACCGGGTGGAGCGATGCCGTAGTCGAGCAACTTGCGTTTGCCCTCGGCACTGATCCAGTCGCTGCTCCAGGCGGGCGCCCGGCGCATCGTCACGCGCGCCGGACCGAGGCCGGCGGCATCGATGGCATCGATCACACTCTTCTCGATGACTTCGGTGGCCGGGCAGCCGCTGTAGGTCGGCGTCATCACGACCTCCAGGCCGTCGTCATGTTCGATGACTTCGCGCACCAGGCCCAGGTCGACCACGGAGAGCGCCGGCACCTCGGGGTCGAGTACCTCGTTGAGTGCGGCCCAGGCGCTGTCGATGCGCGAGGCGGCGGCAACTGTCACCATGCGCCACCCGGATAGGTACGCTGCAAGTATTGCATCTCGGCCAGCAGGTAACCCATATGCTCGCTGTGCAGCCCGCGCTTGCCGGTGCTGCGGAAAGCCGCCTCGCCGGGCATGGCCAGCTTGGCCTCGCCGAGGATTTCATTCATCTCGGCCAGCCACGGCTCCTGCAATTCCGACCAGGCGGGGCCGAGGCCGGCGGCCACAGCCGCGGAGTCGACTGCATCGGCCTCGAACAGCTCGGGCGTGTAGAGCCAGACCTGGGCCAGCGCGACCTCGCAGCGGCGGCGCGACTCGTCGGTACCGTCGCCGAGGCGCACCGCCCAGTCCGCGGCATGCTGCTGGTGGTAGCGTGCTTCCTTCAGGGCCTTGCCGGCGATGGCGGCGAGGTCGGCGTCGCTGGAATCGCGCAGCCGTTCCCACATCAGTTTGAGCCAGGTGGCGACGATGGTGTTGCGCAGCACGGTGAAGGCAAAATCACCGCGCGGCAATTCGGCCAGCGTCGGATTGCGGTAGTCGCCTTCGTCGCGCAGGAATGCGAGCTGGTCCTCGTCATAGCCCTCGCCGCTGCGCTGGCCCGCCAGAGTGAGAAGCGCGCGCGACTGACCGATCAGGTCGAGCGCCATGTTGGACAGCGCGATGTCCTCTTCGAGGATCGGTGCGTGTCCGCACCACTCGCCGAGGCGCTGGCCGAGGATCAGGCAGGTGTCGGAGAGGCGCAGCAGATACTGCAATTCAGGCGCGGCGGGAATCCGGATTGAAGCGACCATGGTCTGTCTCCCTTACATGTGGTCTACCGAATCCGGCAGCTTGTAGAACGTGGGATGGCGATATACCTTGTCCTCGGCGGGATCGAAGTACATGTCCTTGTCGCCCGGGTCGCTGGCGACGATCTGGTCGGAGCGCACCACCCAGACGCTGCTGCCTTCCTGGCGCCGGGTATACACGTCGCGTGCCATCTGCACCGCCATCTTCGGGTCGGCGGCGTGCAGGCTGCCACAGTGCTTGTGGTCGAGGCCGGCCTTGGTGCGCACGAACACTTCCCACAAGGGCCATTCGTTTTCAGTCGGGTTCGGGTTCATGCTGCCTTCTCCTTCGTCGATTCCTTGCGCGCGTGGACCAGTGCCGCTTCGCGCACCCATTCACCCTCTTCCCATGCCTTGACCCGCGCCGCCAGCCGTTCGCGGTTGCAGGGGCCCTCGCCCCCCACCACGCCCCAGAACTCGGACCAGTCGATGGTGCCGTAGTCCCAGTGCTGGGTTTCCTCGTTCCAGCGCAGGTCGGGATCGGGGAATGTGACGCCCAATACCTCCGCCTGCTGCACGGCGGCATCAACGAACTTCTGGCGCAGCGTGTCGTTGCTGACGCGCTTGATGCCCCAGCGCATGCCCTGCGCCGAATTCGGGCTCTGGTCGTCGGGCGGGCCGAACATCATCAGGCAGGGCCACCACCAGCGGTTCACCGCTTCCTGAACCATGGCTCTTTGCGCGTCGGTGCCGTCCTTCATCATCACCAGCAGGCTGTCGAAGCCCTGGCGCTGGTGGAAGCTCTCCTCGCGGCAGATGCGAACCATGGCTCGCGCATATGGCGCGAAGGAGCAGCGGCAGATCGGCACCTGGTTCATGATCGCCGCGCCGTCGACCAGCCAGCCGATGGCGCCGACGTCGGCCCAGGTCAGCGTCGGGTAGTTGAAGATCGAGCTGTATTTGGCCTTGCCCGTATGCAGCGCGTCCAGCATCTGGTCGCGGCTGCTGCCGAGGGTCTCGGCCGCCGCATAGAGGTAGAGGCCGTGACCGCCCTCGTCCTGCACCTTGGCCAGCAGGATGGACTTGCGCTTGAGAGTCGGCGCACGGGTGATCCAGTTGCCCTCGGGCAGCATGCCGACGATCTCGGAATGCGCGTGCTGGCTGATCTGCCGCAACAGGGTCTTGCGGTAATTGTCCGGCATCCAGTCCTTGGCTTCGATGAAGTCGCCGGCGTCGATGCGATTGTCGAAGCGCTGCTGCAAAGCAGCTTCCTCGGCCGTGCGCAACGCGGGCTTGTCGCCGCCTTCGTCGCGCATCGTGTCCATGGCTTGTGTGTACATGGCCTGCTTCCTTCTGCCTGCTGCTGTTGCGGGGCGCCTGCCGGCGGCGGAAGGCCGCTGCAGACGTGATACATTTTGATTAATATGTTTTAAGTTTAATGTATCATTTAATCGATGTCAATCGAAACCCGAACGGACGCCGCGCGCAGGAGCAAACCGGCGCGAGGGCCTTGGGGTGCAAAGTGGTTGATTCCGGCGGCCGGGGCGGCCGGGTGCTGCACAGGCGACTCAGCCGGCGGCCGGGGCGTCCCTGGGTGCGACGCGCTCGTGGTAGCGCGCCCGGTAGAGCAGGCGGCGCTTTTCAGGCGTCTCGGTGAAGCCGGAGCGGTCATGCAGCACGTTGTTGCAGACCAGGCCCATGCCCGGCTCCAGGCGTCCGTGCAGCGTCCAGGCCGTCGGCGTCGCGAGCAGGCGGGTCAAGGCGGCAACCGCCGCCTGCGTGGCGGCGTCCGTACGCCATTCGATGCTGATGGTGCGCGCCGTGTAGCGCATGTGCAGGTAGCCCTCGCCATCGACCGAGAACACCGCCCCGGGCTGCGCGGCACGCGCGACGCCGCTGTCGTCCATGCGCGGTGGAATGATCATGGCATCGGCCTGCGACAGGGCGCGGATGTAGTCCGGGTTCTCGTCGCGCAGCAGGATGTAGGCGATCTCGTGGTCGAGCAACTGGTTCTCGCCACCCGAGGCGGCGCTCTGCACGCAATGCAGGATCAGGCCGCGCACCGTGCGTTCGGGCAGGTTGTAGTAGCCGTCGGTGTGCCACCGGATCGGTTTATCGGTATAGGGAATGAATTCCTTGCGCTCGCCGCGTTGTTCCGCACCGGTTACCGAGATCGGCGAAATCGCGTCGTCGTCGGTGAGCCAGTGGCTGTCGAGGCGATGCAGGCCAAGCTGGGTCCCCAGCCGGCGCGGTATCTCCTTGTCGGCGTTGCCCACGGTGTTGCTGGTGTAGACCGCCATGTTGGCAATCGAGCAGCGCTGCAGCAGGGCATCGAGCTCCGTAGCCGTCAGCGCGCGCGGATCGTCGAGCGGCACCAGGATGTCCTCGATGCGCCGCGGAGCGCCGTCGAGTTTCTTTTCACGCCACTGGCGATAGCTCGCAGGATCGTCGAGATCGAAGGGACTGTGCATCACTCGCCCGAAACGCCGTCTCGCGAGCGCCGACTTTTCGCTTCGGGATGGAACAGACCGGCCAGGGTCTTTTCCAGCGCCTTGATGGCCTCCGGCGACTCGATTTCCATGACCTGATCGACCGCCCAGAGCCGATCCTTTTCCGGCAGCACTTCCTTCAGGCAGGCGGCGAAGCAGCGCCGAAAACCGAAGTCGGGTCCGTTCTCGGTGTAGCCGTGGTCGCCATACTCGGGGCCGCGCCGGTTGAACAGATCGAGAAAATGCCCGTGGCACTTTCCCGGCGCCACGTCGTACAGCAGCATTTCGCGATTGTCATCGACCGCCGCCGCCATGCGCTGCGCCAGCGCCGTGGTGAATTCCATGCGCTGCTCCGGCGTCAGTTCACGATAGGCGATGCGATCCGCCGCCAGGGCGAGGAAGACCATGAACTCGCAAACGAAATCGAAATAGGCATCGCCGATATCGATGTCGTATTCGGCCTCGCGCATGCGCTTGATCGAATCGATCGCCAGCTTCCATCCCAGCACCGCGATCACGCCGGCGAGTTCCGTCATCGAGCGCGGCTTGCCGCCGGTGTGGAAAGTGGAGCGAATCCTAACGGCCATGGTTCATCTCATTCGAGCGCAGCGAGCGAATCAGTCACCCCCGCCTGGGCGGGGGCTGGGGGGTGGGGGCGTCAATGGGGCAACGCCGAAGGGAAAAGGAGGCTAATAGCCTCCTTTTCCCTTCGGCTGCGGCAAGCCCGCGACCTTGCAGCCTTCCTTGGCGGCGCCGCCATCGGGGAACAGGTCGAACAGCAGCGCGCTGTCGGCCTCGGGCATGTCGCCCTCTTCCTGCAGGGCCTTGATCAGGTTGCGCATGTTGGGGGTGTGGCCGTCTTCCTTGAACTTGGTGCGCAGGAAATTGACAATCTTCCAGTGCTGTTCGGTCATGGTGATGCCGCATTCAGCGGCGATGACCTGCACCGCTTCCTCGCTGAAATCGGGCTCCAGCAGGTAGCCGTAGTCGTCGACTTCTTTTTCAACGCCGTTGATCGTGTAACTCATAAGTTTCTCCTCTCTGAATTAGTCACCCCTTCCCTCGGGAAGGGGCTGGGGGATGGGTCAATCAAAAATCGATTTGAAGCAGGCCGTCAGGCCTTCTTCAAATAGAACTCGTGCACGCCGCGTCCGGACTCGTGCGAAAACACCAGTTCGGCGGCGCCGGCCTTGGCCCAGGACGTGATGTCGTCGGCCGAGCCGGGGCAATCGCTGACCAGTTGCAGCACCTCGCCGGGCTTCATGCCATCGAGCAGCTTCTTGGCCTGCACGATGGGGCCGGGGCAGGACACGCCGCGCATGTCCAGCGTCACGTGCGCGATCGGCGTGGCGTTGGCGCCGCCGGCACGCTGGATCAGGTAGGCGCTCTTGTGGCCGGCCAGCTTCTCGCTGCCGAGCACGACATTGCCGGTGACCTTGGCCCAGGAAAATAGATCGTCCGCGGTACCAGGACAGTCGGAAATCAGGCGCAGGGTCTGGCCGGGTTGCAGGTCGTCGATAAGCTTCTTCGCGCCCAGGAGCGGCGCCGGACAGGGCAGGCCGCTGACATCGAGCGTCACGGTGGCAAGTTCAGACATGAGGATCTCCTCGTGAATATCAGGTTATTCGCCGACGGCGACAACCGATTTATGCGGAATGAACAGACCGCATCCGAGCGCGCGATGCGCGCCAAGACCGGCCTCCTGCACAGCCAGGGAATCGGCGGCTCCCAAACCATGCAACATCAGGCTGAAACCACGCACCATGCCTTCTGCGGTGCGCAACTCGCGCGCCTTGCCGGTGACCAGTTGCGGCTTCAGGCCGCGCTCTGCGAGCGAGGACGTACAACGCTCAAGAAACACGATCTCGTCATCCGCGCCGACGCTGACGAAATGGGAATACACGACGCCACGCGCAGGAAACAGCGGCCGGACGCTGCTCGCGCCCACCGTCAGCACGGCGCCGTCCAGATCGAGCCGGGCGCCGGCCAGAGAGTCGGCGCTGGCGACACGGTGAATCGGCAGGCGCAAGGCCAACCGGCTGCGGCGACCGACAAAGCTCATGCCGTCATTGCCGCGCGCCAGGCCCGACAGCGGCAGGATGCCGGCCTCCGGCTCGTCATCGAACCAGGGCAAGGCACGGCGTACCGCGAGCGACAAGGCATAGACATGGTCGTCGCCCACGGTTCCGTCTTCAAACGAAAACACCACGTCGACCATGACGGTGGAAGCCTCATCCGGCGCGTAATTCAAACTGCTGCCCCTTCCTTGTCGGCCACGCCCGGCTGCGCCGCGGCCCAGTCGCCGAGGACCTTGCCCCAACGCGCCGCGGTGACCGGATCGATGTCGAAAATGGTGAAGCGGCTGCCCTCGCGAATGCGCGTGCGCAGCAGCGGCATGCCGCCGGCCTCGAAGACGAACTGTTGCAGTTCGATCTGCTGATTGCCGATGGGCACGCGAAACTTGTCGAGCGAGGTGACGGTATCCAAGGATTTCCCTTTTTGTGGAGGCGAACTATGGCACCAGCGACGGACAAACGACCATCACCGCGTGGGAGTGCAAGCATATAACCCTTTAGGGTAGGTAGAAATACCTTCCGGGAGTATGGTTTGTGCACCGCACAGACTCATACCATCCTTCCATCGAGTTACCCCGACCACGAGGAGACAGACCATGGCCAAGCCCATGCACCCAACACCGAACCTGGATCAACTGGAAAGCGGCCCCTGGCCGAGTTTTGTTACCGGCTTGAAGCGCCTGGCCAAGGACAAGGATTACATGGTCGACGTTCTGGGCCATCTGGAACACTCCTACCAGACCCGCAAGGGCTACTGGAAGGGCGGCACCGTCGGCGTCATCGGCTACGGCGGCGGCGTGATTCCGCGCTTCACCGAAATCAAGAATGAGAAAGGCGAAGCCGTCTTCAAGGATGCGGCCGAGTTCCACACCCTGCGCATCATGCCGCCCCCCGGCATGCATTACGACACAGCCACCCTGCGCAAGTTCTGCGACATCTGGGACAAGCACGGTTCCGGCCTCATCGCGCTGCACGGCCAGTCCGGCGACATCATGATGCAGGGCTGCACCACCGAGAATGTACAGAAGGCCTGGGACGAAATCAACGAAATGGGCTTCGACATGGGCGGCGCCGGTCCGGCCGTGCGTACCTCGATGTCCTGCGTCGGCGCGGCGCGCTGCGAGCAGTCCTGCTACGACGAAGCCAAGGCGCACAAGAACGTGATCAACGCCTTCCTCGACGACATCCACCGCCCGGCCCTGCCCTACAAGTTCAAGTTCAAGTTCTCCGGCTGCGGCAACGACTGCATGAA
>VBWA01000096.1 GCA_006218025.1 Rhodocyclaceae bacterium
CAGGCTGTTGAAAAACCGGTCGACGCGCTCCCGCACCTGAGCGAGTATCGAACGCGAGGACGACGAGGAGACAGGGATCCATGCGAGGAGCCGACCACTACAACGAGAGTCTTTTCAGCACGGTGAGGCTGGAAGAGTTTGTGCCGGCCGACCATCCTTTGCGCCCGATCCGCACCTGGGTCAACGCCGCCCTGGCGCAGATGGATACGAAGTTCTCCGGGATGTACGAAGCCGATGTGAAGGGTGGGCGCCCGAGCATCGCGCCCGAGAAATTGATCCGCGCGATGCTGCTGCAGGTGCTCTTCAGCGTGCGCAGCGAGCGTCAGCTGGTCGAGCAGATCAGCTACAACCTGTTGTTCCGCTGGTTCGTGGGCCTGTCCATCGACGACGCGGTCTGGAACCACTCGGTGTTCAGCAAGAACCGCGACCGCCTGCTCGAACACGACGTGGCGACCGAGCTGTTCAACGCCACGGTCGAGATGGCCGATGCGCGCGGGCTGCTCTCGGGCGAGCACTTCAGCGTGGACGGCACGTTGATCCAGGCTTGGGCGAGCCACAAGAGTCTGCGGCGCAAGGACGGCTCCGACGACGGCCGGCCCCCGGAAGACTGGCGCGGGGAGCCGCGAAGCAATGCGACGCACCAGTCGACGAGCGATCCCGAGTCGCGGCTGTACCGCAAGAGCAACGCCGCCCCCGCCCTGCCGAGCTACCTGGGCCATGTGCTCACCGACAACCGCCACGGCCTGGTGGTGAACGTGCGCGCCAGCCAGAGTGACGGCACGGCCGAACGGGAGGTTGCCACCCAGATGCTCGCGGACGCCGCCCGGCCGGGGCAGCGCGCCACCGTGGGGGCGGACAAGGCTTATGACACGCAGGGCTTTGTGAAGGCGTGCCGCGAGATGAACGTGACGCCGCACGTCGCCCAGAATACCGCCCGAGCCGGCGGCAGCGCCATCGATGGGCGTACGACGCGGCACGCGGGCTATGAAATCAGCCAACGCAAGCGCAAGTGCATCGAGCAGTGCTTTGGCTGGGGCAAGGTGGTCGGCCCGATCCGGCAGGTGATGGTGCGGGGACTCAACAAGGTCGATCAGCTGCTGACCCTGACGATGGCCGCTTACAACCTCACGCGCTTGCGCTCCTTGGCCCCATTGCGCCCAGAGTGCGCAGAATGAAGAGCGAAACCCTCGAAATGACCGCGCAAAACCCAATAAACAGTCCTCTGACGACCCATTTCTGGTTCGTCGTCCTCCCAGGACGCTCGGCGTAACCCGGCAAGGACTCATCGGGATGGGAAAGCACGTGGTCATGAACGGTATTTCAACGGCCTG
>VBWA01000097.1 GCA_006218025.1 Rhodocyclaceae bacterium
AAAAGCCGAACAAATTTAATTGGTTATGCATGGGGTCGGGTTCGGAAAGGTAATCACCCCCGGCGAAGGCCTGAGATAGCGGGGTTTTCTCGAAAACGGAGACCGACAATATCTGTAGCAAAGTGTAGAGCGAGGCATCAATTTGAAGCTCCTTTTTAACAATGGCAATCAGCACGTAAGTGGCGATGGCGCACCAGATTTGCGTCTTCACCGCATTCTCGCTGTTGCCAATAAAACGTTTGATACGCAGATGCTGCTTGACCCATTTGAAAAACAATTCGACTTGCCAGCGACACTTGTACAGTGCGGCGATGGTCAACGCGGGCAACGTCATATTGTTGGTCAGGAACACCAGCGTCTTGCCGGTTTCCGGGTCTTTGAAACGGATGCGCCGCAACTGTTCGGGGTAGCCTTTCGAGGTATAAAAACCGTCCAGCGCGATGAGCTGATCGCAGATTATTCCCGTACTTCGATCCGCCTTCATCGAGCACACCCTGTGAGCGTCCATGCCCCGCTTCGCACGGGTCACGAAAAACGCGCACGCCTGGTGGAGTGCGTACAGCCTCGTGAAGTCGAGGTAGCCCCGATCCATCACGTAGAACGCCCCCGCTTCGATGGGCAAGATATCGAGCGCGTTGACATCGCCCATCTTGCCGTCCGAGATGTGGATGAGTGTCGGGATGTTGCCGCGCAAGTCCAGCAGCGTATGCATCTTGACAGCCGCTTTGGTAGAACGAAACGGCGCCCATGGAAAAAGCGACAGGCACAGGTCGATGGTCGTCGCATCCAAGGCGTAAACCGTGTTGTCGAGGTCGATGCCGAAACTTTCGTCGCAATACAGCTTGCGCGCACGGCGGATAAGCACCATCGCCAAGTCTTCCCAGATATGCCAATCGCGCCCCTCGTTGGCATCGGCCAGCGTCGAACGTTTGACTGGTGTGCGAAAGCCCATACCGTAAAGCTTGTTCCGGTTGGACAGCAAACAGATTTCGATGTCGCGCAGGCTCTCGCGATAAGTCAGTTGCGCGAAGGCCATGGCGCGGAAATGCTCTGTGCAGTTCAACACTCGCACGCCGGAATCGCCGCCATAACGCTCGACGATTCGGGCGAAGCTGGTCCACGGCACAAACTCCATGAGTTGCGCGAACAACGTCTTGCCCAGGTTCATGGCTTACCTCCAGAGAAATTGATCTCTGAAAGTTACTCGAACCTGAATGTGAAAAAACTGATTTCAAATCGGCACCAAAATATTTGTTCTGTAACCCGCGCCAATACTTGGCTTTACGTTGTCGATACCCAATTTAACCGGACACTAGTG
>VBWA01000098.1 GCA_006218025.1 Rhodocyclaceae bacterium
CGCGCACTGCTGTCCGGGATTTTTTGCAGTCGAGAGGCTGCACGGCAGACAAAGCCAAGGTTTTGGCTCAAAATCAAAGTCGCCAAACAAGATTTTGAGGTCTGCCGTGCCGTTCAAAGCTAGCGCATTTCTGTGGCTCCTGGAACCGCTTGATCGGCGGATCGTCCATCGGATTGTCGAGAAGCACCGGGGTAATCGTGGTGTTGGAGACGGCGACAACGCCTGGACCTGCCAGCGGCACCTGAAGGCGATGCTTTTTGCCCAGTTCGCCGGGTTGCGGAGCCTTCGGGAGCTGGCCGAGGGCTTGGCGGCGCAGCCGTCTGGGTTGTACCACGCAGGCCTGCGCCCGGTGGGCAAGAGCACGCTGGGCGATGCCTCGGCGGCCCGGCCCTCGGCGGTTTTCCGCGAACTTGCCGAAGTCGTCCTGGGCGGCTCGGCCCGCTCGGCCCGCCAGGACGCGACGGCGCTGGTGCAACTGATCGACGGATCGCCGATTTCGCTCAAGGATCGGCGCTTTGCCTGGGCCGAGGCGGATTCGCGGTGCCGAGGGCTGAAGCTGCATATGGTCTACGACCCCAGGGCGATGGCGCCGGTTCACTTCGCCGTGGAATCACCCAAAGTCAGCGAGATCAAGGTGGCGCGGCGCATTCCGCTTGCCGCCGGAATCACCTATGTTTTCGACAAGGGCTATACCGATTACGCCTGGTGGCAGGCGATCGTCGATGCGGGAGCGCTGTTCGTGACCCGCTTGAAAGCCAACGCCTGCCGCCGCGTGACGGCGGACAATCCCGCCATCGGAGCCGGCATTCTGGCCGACCGCCGCGTGAAGATCGGCCACAAGCAACCCAGAGGCGGTGCTTCCAACCCCCTGTATGAAACCGACCTCCGTGAGGTCATCGTCGTTCGTGAAGACAAGGAACCGCTGCATCTGGTCACCAATGACCACCAGCGCACGGCTGAGGAAATTGCCGGGCTGTACAAACAGCGTTGGCAAATCGAACTGTTCTTCAAGTGGGTCAAGCAGAATTTGAAGATCAAAACCTTCTTCGGTCGTTCGGAAAATGCCGTCAGAATCCAAATCTATGCCGCGCTCATCGCCTTCTGCCTGCTGCGCATATTTCAAAACGCCTTCGCCAAAGGCCTCAAGGCGAACGCCAAGGCACTGGCCGCACGTCTCAGGGTCGCTCTCCTGGACCCCTTCGACACTACCGGACGTCATCCTCCAAGACCACGACCTCCCCATATGCGGCCCCCCAGTCCCCAATTCGCTCTGGACCTGGGGGCGCCGTGAAAAATCCCGGACAGCAGTGCGC
>VBWA01000004.1 GCA_006218025.1 Rhodocyclaceae bacterium
CCATAATCATACCAGTAATGCATATGGCATGTCAAGGAGTTTTTCAACAGAATAGGCCGAACTGAGACATCCCTCTGAACCGGCTTTACGCCGGCTCTTTCTTGTTCTCAGAACACCGTGCAATACCTGAGTGGCAACGGATTGCCATACCGAGATATTCACAACCTGACCTGGTGCCATCACGGCAACTGTTCGAGATCGTCGATATCCCTTGGTCTGCCACTGGCGCGTTTATTGGCCTTGAGATCGGCAAGCCCGACAAAATGAATTGTCAGCCCATCGTGGATAGTGGTTTCGCGATTGGGCCAGGCGGCATCGAACTCCACGCCGTCGATATCGGTCAGCAGGTCGATGCGAAACGGCGGGTAGCCGAGCTGCACCACGTTCTCGCGGAGCTCGAAATCCTGCTGCGAAAGCCCGACGTCGCCAAACCCGAATTCACTCAGCGCGACCATCAGTCGTTCGGCATTTTCCGGGCTGCGGCGAATCCAGATGTCGAGATCGCCGGTATGGCGTGGCCAGCCATGTAGCGCCATGGCTTAGCCGCCCACCACGAGGCACTCAATCGCCGTGGAGCTTGGTAACGCGACAAACTCTTTGAAGTCCCTGGGCAGCATCTGGGTGGGATTCCAGCCAGGCCAGGCGCAGCATCTCGACGGCGTCGAGGCGCTGCGAGGGAGAGCGCGACAACCAGTACTCGGTGTCGCGCGGCTGCTGATGAAGCAGGTGGCGGGCCACGACCTTTTCCATGCCGTCATGGTAACCCGACCGGACTGTGGCAATGCTGGCATCAAGTGGCGGGCCACAGGCTAAACTGCCGGCCATGAATGCTTCATCCGCTTCCAAATCGGTACTCCGCCTGGCCCCGGTCGCCGTCTCGCCAGCGCCGACTCCTGCGTCATGATCGGCGTCTTCGATTCCGGCCTCGGCGGTCTCTCGGTGCTGGCGGCGCTGGTCGACGCGCTGCCGCACGCCGACTTCCGCTATTTCGCCGACACGGCCCATGTGCCCTACGGCAACAAAAGCGAAGAACAGATTCAGTGCCGCGTACTGGCGATCGGCGAAGAACTTGCAAGTCGCGGCTGCGGCCTGCTGGTGGTGGCTTGCAACACCGCCACCACAGCGGCGGTGCAGGCACTGCGTGCAGCGCATCCGGGTATGGCCGTGGTCGGCGTCGAGCCCGGCATCAAGCCCGCCGCGCAGGAAAGCAGGACTGGCCGCATCGCCGTGCTGGCGACGGAGGCCACCGCCAACAGCCAGCGCCTGAAGCACCTGATCCGCGACCACGCCGGCAATGTCGAGGTCTTCGTCGAGCCCTGCCCCGGCTGGGCTACCCATGTCGAGATGCTGCAACTCGACGATCCGGCACTCGCGGCCGATGTGCGTGCCAGGGTCGAACCCCTGCTGGAGCGGGGCGTCGACCGCATCGTGCTGGGCTGCACGCACTACAGCTTCCTCGCGCCGCTGCTGCGCGACGTCATCGGCTCGCGCGCCGAGCTGGTCGATGTCGCCGCCGCGGTGGCGCGCCAGACGCAGCGCCTCGCCGGAGGCCTCGCCCACGGCTCCGGCCGGCTGCAGCTGCACGCCTCGGCGCATCCGGAGCGCCTGCGCGCCGCCCTGCCGCGTCTGCATCTGGGGCACATCGCCGCGCGGATTGTCTGATGCGCATCGCCGTCGTCTCCGACATTCACGGCAACCTCGCTGCGCTGCAGGCAGTGGTCGAGGATTTCGGCCGACGCGGCGTCGACGCGGTATTCAATCTCGGCGACAGCCTCTCGGGGCCGCTTCTGCCCAGGGAGACCGCGCAATTCCTGATGGCGCAGGATTGGGCGCATCTGGGCGGCAATCACGAACGGCAGGTGCTGAACCTGAATCCGCAAACCTGCGATCCGTCGGACGCCTATACCCGGGGGCAGCTGGGCGCTGCGGAACTCGACTGGATCGCATTGCTGAAACCGTTTCATCGCTACAGCGAGGAAATCTTTCTCTGCCACGGCACGCCGGACCATGACGCCGAATATTTTCTGGAGTCGGTGGAACCGGGCCGACTGCGCGCGGCGACGCAGGAAGAAGTCGGGCAGCGCCTTGGCGCGATCAGTGCCGCCGTGGTTGTCTGCGGCCACACCCATGTGCCGCGCCTGATGCGTTCCGCCCGCGGGCAGATGCTGGTGAACCCCGGCAGCGTCGGCCAGCCGGCCTGGGACGACGACCAGCCCTGTTACCACGCGGTGGAAAACGGCGCGCCGGATGCACGCTACGCCATCATCGAGAAACAGGATTCGCGCTGGAGCGCGCAGCTGATCGCAGTTTCCTACGATCACGAAGCCATGGCCGCCCTGGCGCGCCGCAACGGGCGCCCGGACTGGGAATACCTCCTCCGTACGGGCTACATGCCCAGACCAGCGTCAAGCGCTAGCGGCGCTGTGCGCTGATCACTCCCGGCACTTCGCGCAGCAGCGACAAAGCCTTCTGCAGCGCCGCGGTACCCGACAGTTCGACGGTGAAGCCCATGTGGGCGACGCCCGCCCGGGACTGGGTCTTGACCGCGGTGACGTTGATTTTTTCGCGCGACAGGATATCGGATATGTCGCGCAGCAAGCCTTGCCGGTCGCCGGCGTCGACCATCAGATCGACCGGATAGACGGCGCCGGACTGCGCCCCCCCCTCACCCCACTCCGCGCTGATGACCCGCTCGGGATTGCGCGCCGCCATGTTGCGGAAGTTGATGCATTCGACGCGATGGATCGAGATTCCCTTGCCGCGCGTGACGAAGCCTGTGATCGCATCGGGCGGCATCGGCTTGCAGCACTTCCCTACCTGGGTCAGCAACTTGTCCACGCCGACCACCAGAATCCGGCTGTCGCCGGCCTTGCTCTTGCGCGTATGGATTTCCGGCTCCGGCGGCAGAGGCTCGGCGCCGCCGCGCAAGGCGACGTCGATCGCCCGCATGCCGACTTCGCCGCGCGCCGCGGCGAGAAATAGCGCCTCGGCGCTCTTCAGCCCGAGCTTGACCGCCAGTTCGTCGAGATTGGCCTGTGTCTGCCCTTCGCGCTGCAATTCCTTGGTCACCAGGCTGCGCCCCTGCGCCAGCATCTCGGCTTCGTCCTGCGCCGCAAACCATTGCTTGGCCTTCGATCGAGCGCGCGAGGTGGCGAGATAGCCCTGCGCCGGATTCAGCCAGTCGCGCGACGGTCCGCCGCTCTTGACCGTGACGATTTCCACGCGCTGCCCGTTTTGCAGGGGCGTGTTGAGCGGCACCATGTGGCCGTCGATCTTCGCGCCGCGGCAGCGGTGGCCGAGATCGGTATGCAGACGATAGGCAAAGTCCAGCGGCGTGGCGCCGCGCGGCAGATCGATCACCTTGTCCTGCGGCGTCAGCACATAAATCGTGTCATCCAGCGCGGCCCGCTTGAACTGCTGCACCCATTCGGCGGAATCCGCAATTTCATCGCGCCACGACAACAGTTGCCGCAGCCAGGAAATCTTGTCTTCGTAGGCTCCGCCGGCCTTCACCGAGCCGCCGGACTCCTTGTAGCGCCAGTGGGCGGCCACGCCCAGCTCGGCATGCTCGTGCATCTCGCGGGTGCGTATCTGCACTTCGAGCGAACGGCCGCTCTCGTCTTCCACCGCGGTATGCAGGGAACGATAGAAATTGCCCTTGGGATGGGCAATGTAGTCGTCGAATTCGCCGCGGATCGGCTGCCAGAGGTGATGCACGATGCCCAGCGCCGTGTAGCAATCCCTGATTTCATCGACGATGATGCGCACCGCGCGCACGTCATAGACTTCATCGAAGTCGATGTCCTTGCCGCGCATCTTGTTCCAGATGCTGTAGATGTGCTTGGGCCTGCCGTAGATTTCGGCGCGAACGCCGACGGCGGCCATCTCCGCCTGCAGGCGCGCCACTGCCGCGTCGATGAAACTCGCACGCTCCGAGCGCTTTTCGTCCAGCATCTTCGCGATGCGCTTGTAGGTTTCCGGTTCCAGATAGCGGAAGGAAAGATCCTCGAGTTCCCACTTGACGTGCCAGATGCCCAGCCGGTTGGCCAGCGGGGCATAGATCAACAGGCTTTCCCTGGCCATTTCGTCGCGCTCGGCTCCCGGCCTGTCGTTGAGGAAGCGCAGGGTCTGGACGCGGCTGGCCAGCCGCAGCAGGACCACGCGGATGTCATCGACCATCGCCAGCAGCATCTTGCGCAGAATCTCGGTCTGCGCCCGCATGTCGGTCACGCCTTCGCCGGCTGCGCCGCTTCCCGCTGCGGCGCGCGTCAGCGGGCGCAGGCTGCCCAGCCGCTGCAGGCCAGCGACCAGCCCGGCCACCGTATCGCCAAAGCCGACTTTCAGGCGCTCGCCGCAATCCTCGACATGATCGTTGGCCGCAAACAGCAGGGCGGCGATCCGCGCATCGGCATCGAGATCGAGCGAGGCCACGATCAGGGCCATGCCCAGGGCGTGCTGCAGAATCGATTCGCCGGTCCCCAGGACCTTGTCGCCATAGGCCTCGCGCGCCAGTCCCAGCGCCTCGGCGGCACGGGCGGCGGCATCTGCGGGGAGACCGGAGCACAAGCGGGACAGCGCTTCGGCTTCGTCGCTCGACTGCTGGAGGGAATGCACAACTGAGACCATCGTCGAATTATCCCATGCGGCGAATTCCGCGTGGATACCGTCCCAGGCGCAGGCGCACTGGGACATAATCCCCCGTCCATGAAAAAGCTACCTCACGTTTCCCCCTACCTGCTGCTGACGCTGACCAACCTGTTCTGGGCCGGCAACTGGATCATCAGCCGTGCCTTTCGCGGCGAGCTGCCGCCGATCGCGCTGTCCTTCTGGCGCTGGGTGGTGGCCCTGCTCTGCCTGTTGCCGTTCGCCTGGCCGCACGTGCGCCGCGACTGGCCGCAACTGCGCGCCGCCTGGCCGTGGCTGCTGCTCTTCGGCGCGCTGGGCACCGGCGGCTACAACGTGCTGGTCTACGGCGGCCTGCAATACACCACAGCGATCAACGGCACGCTGCTGAACTCCTTCGTGCCGATCATGATCGTGCTGATGGCCTGGATGCTGCAGGGCAAACGCCTGCACGGCCGCGAGGCGACGGGCATCATGGTCTCCTTCGTCGGCGTGCTCGGCATCGTCGCCCACGGCGAGCTGCAGCGCCTGCTCGACCTGACGCTGAATGTCGGCGACCTCTGGATCCTCGCCTCGGTGCTGGCGTGGTCGGCCTACACGCTGCTGCTGTCGCGCCGCCCACCGGTTCATGCGCTGTCCTTCGTCACCGCCATCAGCGTCACCGGCCTGATTGTCCTGTGCCCCCTCTACGTCTGGGAACTGGCTCAGGGCCGCCACATCGTGCCGACACCGGGGGCGATTGCGGGCATCGTCTATACGGGGGTATTCCCCGCTTTCCTCGGCTACATCCTGTGGAATCGCGGCGTCGCCGAAGTCGGCCCGGCGCGCGCCGGGCTCTTCATGCACCTGGTACCGGCCTTCGGCATCGTGCTGTCGATGATCTTTCTCGACGAGAAGCCAGCCCTCTATCACGCCGTCGGCATCGGCCTGATCTTCACCGGCATCTGGCTCAACACCCGGCGCGTGAAATGATCCGCAAGCTGTTTGCATGGTGGCGGCAGCGGCAGGCCGACCGCCTCGAAATCCCCGCCGCACTATGGAATGAAGTCGAGGCCGGCCTGCCCTTTCTCGGCCACCTGACGCCGCCCGAGCGCATTCACCTGCGCCAGCTCGCCCGCCAGTTCATCGCCGAAAAGCAATGGAGCGGCGCGCAGGGCCTGCAACTGACGCCGCGCATCCAGGTCGCCATCGCCCTCCAGGCTTGCCTGCCGATCCTCCATCTGGGCTTGGGCTGGTATGACGGCTGGGTCGGCATCGTGGTCTATCCGGGCGACTTCGTCATTCCGCGCAAGGTGATGGACGAAGATGGCGTGGTGCATGAGTACGACGATGAAGTCATGGGCGAGGCCTGGTATGGCGGCCCGGTCCTGGTCTCCTGGTACGAGCACCCGGAAGACGCCGACGGCATCAACGTGGTGATCCATGAATTCGCCCACAAGCTCGACATGAAAAGCGGCGACGCCAACGGCCTGCCGCCGATGCACGAGGGCATGTCGCGGCAACGCTGGAGCGAGGTCATGAGCCGGGCCTTCGATGACTTCCAGCGGCGCGTCGATCGCGGCGAGGACACGCCGCTCGATCCCTATGGCGCCGAGTTGCCGACCGAGTTCTTCGCCGTCGCCAGCGAAGCCTTTTTCGAAGCGCCGGAAATGCTCAGGAGCGAGTACCCGGAGGTCTACGACCAGTTCCGGCTGTTCTACCGGCAGGACCCGGCCGCACCGGCGCGATAGCGTCGAATTGCGCCGCGCCGGGAACGAGCGCCTAAGCCTGGCTGAGCTGACTCTTGAGCGGCAGCGAGCGCACGCGCTTGCCGGTCGCGGCGAAGATGGCGTTGCACACGGCAGGGACCAGCGGCAGGATGGCCGGCTCGCCGTGGCCGCCCCAGAATCCGCCGGTGGGCACCAGCACGGTTTCGACCTTGGGCATGTCCGAAATCTGCGGCAGCGGGAAATCATGGAAATTCGATTCCACGATGCGCCCGTTCTTGACGCGGTTCTCCTGATTGATGATGGTGCCGAGGCCATAGATGACATTGCCTTCGGCCTGCGCGCGACAGGTGTCGGGGTTCACGACGTGACCCGAGTCGATCGCGACGACGATGCGGTGTACCTTGAGCGCGCCCTTCGCGCTGACCGACACCTCCGCCACCATCGCAGCGAAACTGCCGAAGCCGTCGGAGACCGCGACGCCGCGATGAATGCCCTGCGGCAGCGGTGTTCCCCACCCGGCGGCCTTTGCCGCGGCTTCGAGCACGAGGCGATTCCTGTCGTCCTGCTTCAGCATCGCCCGCCGGTACTCGACCGGGTCCTTGCCTGCCGCAACCGCCAGTTCGTCGATGAAGCACTCGCGGTAGAAGGAATTCTGCTGGCCCGGCGCCCGCCAGAAACCGACCGGCACATGGCCGTTGCGCATGGCGTAATCGACCTGCTGGTGCGGCACCACATAGGGCATGTCGGTGAAGGAGCGCACCGCAGTGAAGTCGATCGCCCCATTGCCCATCGCCTGCGGCATCAGCACCTTGAGGATCGACGGACAGGCGATCCGGGTGTGCATGGCGATGAGCTTGCCGCTGGCATCGAGGCCCGCCTTCATCCGCACCATGCTCGCCGGGCGGTAGAAGCCATGCTGCATGTCCTCTTCGCGCGACCACATCATTTTCACCGGCGTACCCGGCAGCGCCATCGCGATCCTGACGCCCTGCCTGACGAAATCCTGCGGGCCGCCGCGGCGGCCGAAGCCGCCGCCCAGCATCATCTTGTGCACCTCGACCTTCTCCAGCGGCAGTCCGGCCGTCGCGGCAGCCGTCTCCAGCGAGGCTTCGCCGTTCTGCGTCGAGGTCCACACTTCGAGGAAGCCCTCGGGCTTCAGCCAGGCCGTGCAGGTCTGCGGCTCCATGGTGGCGTGGTTGAGGTAGGGCGAGGAATATTCGGCCCGACTTTTCGCGCCTGCGGCAGCTTCGGATCGGCGAGTCCGTCGCGCAGCATGGCGGCGATGGTCTCGCTGGAGACGTTGCCGTTGGCGCCGGCATCCCACTCGATCCTGAGCTTCTGCAGCGCCTGGTCGGCGCGCCACCAGCTATCGGCAACGACGGCGACGAAATCGCCTTCGCGCACCACCTTCTTCACGCCGCGCATCTTCTCGGCAACGCTGGCGTCGACGCTCTTCAGCTTGCCGCCGAACACCGGGCACTGCGCAATCGACGCATGCAGCATGCCGGGCAGCGCGACATCGACGCCGAATACCGGCCTGCCCATGACCTTGTCCGGAATGTCGAGGCGATGCATCGATTTGCCGGCGATCTTCCAGTCCTTCGGGTCGCGCAGGGGGATGTCCTGCGGCGGCTGGAGGCGCGCCGCCTCGGCCGCCACCTCGCCGTAGCGCAGTCTGCGCCTGCTGGGCCCGTGCGTGATCACGCCGCGCTCCACCGTGCATTCGGTCGCCGGCACCTTCCAGCGCGCAGCGGCGGCATTGACCAGCATCATGCGCGCCGCGGCGCCGGCCTTGCGCACATAGTCCTGCGAGCTGCGCACGCCCTGGCTGCCGCCCCTCGGCCACCAGTTGCGCCAGCGCGGTATAGGTGCCCTGGCCCATTTCGGAACGCGCGATGCGCACCACCACCCGGTCATCCGGATGGATCACCACCCAGGCATTGACTTCGGTGACCGGCGCCTTCGTGAAAATTGCAGCCTTGGCGACCAGCGGAAAGGAAAATTCGAGCGAGAGTCCGCCGCCCAGCGCGACGGACGCCTTGAGAAATTCGCGACGATTGATGTTCATGGCGTCCTCCCTAAGCCTTCTTCGCCGCTGCGGACGCCGAGCTCGCGGCGACAGCGTGGATCGCCTCGCGGACCCGGGTGTAGGTTCCGCAGCGACACAGGTTGGTCATCGCCCGGTCGATGTCGGCGTCCGAGGGTTTGGGCGTCTTCGCCAGCAGCGCCGCCGCCGACATGATCATGCCGGTCTGGCAGTAGCCGCACTGCGGCACCTCATGCTCGATCCAGGCCTCCTGCAGGGGATGCAGGCCGCCCGCGGCCAGCCCCTCGATGGTCACCACGGCCTTGCCTACCGCCGCCGAGGCGGGGACGACACAGGAGCGCACCGGCGCACCGTCGACGTGCACTGTGCAGGCGCCGCACAAGGCAACGCCGCAGCCGTATTTGACGCCGAGCAGGCCGAGGTGATCGCGCAACACCCACAGGAGGGGCATGTCCGGCTCGACGTCGACCTGATGCTGCTTGCCATTCACGTTCAGTTTGAGCATGTGACCTCCCTCGGAGATGTGACGATGCCATGGATGCCGGGGCTACGGATTGGCTACGCTGCCTGATGCCACGAAAAATTGTACTCCCGGCACAATTGTGCGGCTGTTACCGCCACGACCCGCCAATAGTCAATGCTTAATAGTCGAAAATGAGAATTTGATGGCGCGGCCGTGCAGGCCGCGCAAAAATTGACTGCGCCAAACTAAAATCCGGCAGTGCCAATGACAAACTTGATGACAGCAAAGAGTTCGCTCCAAATCGGGTGGTGGATCCTGGTTGGGGTGGCGTTGAGCCTCTTTGGCTGGGTCGGGTGGGATCTGGCGCAGGCGAGCCAACTCGAACAGGCCGCCGCCGACTGGCGTCAACGCCGGGCAATCTATGCAATGCTGGGGCTGGGCCTGCTGGGGGCGTTGTCAGCCATCGCCTGGAGCTGGAAGCGCAGCTACCACCAGACGACCGACCTGGCCAAAAAGCTGACAGAGGCTTTCAACGAAAAGTCCCGCGAGAGCCGCGCATTGCTCGACGCGATCCCGGATCCGGCCTGGCTGGTCGATACCCAGGGGCACTTCCTGGCAATCAACGAAGCCTTTTGCCGGCTGGTACACAGGCCCATGGACCAAATCCTCGGTACGACCGCCCGGGAGCTCTGGTCGCCCGAAATCGCCGAAAAACTGCTGGAAAGCCAGGCAGCGGTCTTGAAGGAACGCCGGCCGCTGCGCGAGGAGCGCTGGTTCGACATCGGCAACGGCCCGCAACCCTTCGAATTCCTGCGCGCCCCGGTCTACGACGAAAACGGCGAGCCCAAGGGCATTGCCGGTGTTGTCTGGGACATCTCGGAACGCTATGTGGCGGAAGAGAGGCAGCGCCTGATCACCCACGTCTTCGATCACAGCAACGAGGCAGTGCTGATCATGGATCCCGAAGGCAAGATCATTGCCCTCAACAAATCCTTCTCGACCATCACCGGCTACGTCATAGACGATGCAAAGGGCCACCTTCCCACCCTGATTGCCGCCGAGCGCCACGACACCAATTTCTTCGAGTCCATCGCCCGAAGCCTTGCCGCGCATAGCGTATGGCGCGGCGAAGCCTGGCTGCGCCGCAAGAACGGAGCGGATTGCCCGGTATGGTGCAATGTCAGCCTGATCAGGGACGAACAAGGCAGGATCGTCAACCTGATTGCATTCATCAACGATCTCTCCGAGCGCAAGGCGGCCGAAGCCCGCATCGAATCGCTGGCCAACATCGACCAGATGACACTGCTGCCGAACCGCCAGGGCTTCTCCCGCGCGCTGGACGAATGGCTGGCGACGGGTGCCAATGGTGCGCTGCTGGTGTTCGATCTCGACCAGCTGGGTCGCATCAACGATGCCTTCGGCCATGTGGCAGGCGACGAACTGCTGGGGACGATCTGCGTTCGTCTGCGCGCCTTGCTGCAGGATGGCGACCTCCTTGGCCGCCTCGGCGGTGGCCAGTTCGCCGTGCTGCTCAAGCAGGCGCGCGACCGGTCGGCGGTGGAAGCCGTGAGCGGGACCCTGATCAATGCGATCGCCCAGCCCGTGGCGATCCACGGCAGCGACGTGGTCACCAAGGCCAGTGCCGGAATCTGCCTGATTCCCGAGGATGGCGGTGACAGCGCCATCCTGCTGCGCAATGCCGACACCGCCATGCACAATGCCAAGACCAACGGCCAGGGCGTCTATCGTTTCTTCGCCGCCGACATGAGCGAGGAGGCGGCGGAACGCGTGCGCCTGGAGAGCGACTTGCGCTGGGCTCTGCAGCGCAGGGAGCTGGTGATCCACTACCAGCCGCAAGTGGACATCGCCAGCGGAAAGATCATCGGCTTCGAGGGTCTGTTGCGCTGGCGTCATCCCGAACTGGGCATGCTCGCGCCCGACAGTTTCATTCCGCTGGCCGAGGAAAGCCGCCTGATCATTCCCATCGGCACCTGGGTTCTCGAAGAAGCCTGCCGGCAGAACCGCGCCTGGCAGGATGAAGGGTTGCCGGCCATGGTGGTGGCGGTCAACCTCTCCGCCGTGCAGTTCCACGAGAACGACATTGTCGCCATCGTGGCGAGGAGCCTCGTCGCGGCAAACCTCGAGCCGCGCTGGCTGGAACTCGAAATCACCGAAGGCGTGATCATGCAGGAGCCGGAACGGGTCGTCCGCGTCCTGCAGGAATTGCGCGATCTCGGCGTCAGGCTGTCGATCGACGACTTCGGTACCGGCTATTCCAGCCTTTCCTATCTCAAACGCTTCCCGATCGACAAGATCAAGATCGACAAGTCCTTTGTCCGCGATCTCGATCGCAGCACCGGCGACGCCGCGATCGTGCGCATGGTGATTGCCATTGCCGGCGAACTGGAACACAAAGTCATCGCCGAGGGGGTCGAGACCGCGGAGCAACTGGAATTCCTGCGGCAGCACAACTGCCTCGAGTATCAAGGCTATCTTTGCAGCCAGGCAGTGCCGCCGGGCGAGGTGCGGCGCTTGCTCGGCCTCGGCCCTTGACCGCGCGATTCCGCATCGGGGAAATGTCGAAAAAAAACGGAGCCCGCGGGCTCCGTACTGGAATCACAATCCAGGACTCTTGCTAGTTGTTATACATCTGTTGGCACGCTTTTAAAGATCACGAAATGCTCCCTATAATTTTCCGGAACAAAACGGGAACATTGGCGCGGTCAATGGCCAAATTCAAACAACGAGATTCTGGTTGGTGGCAAGCTGCAATAAGGCAAATTGATATTCGCGCAAAACTGTTACGTCACGCCCTATGGCAACCTTCAATGACGCCGGCCCTAGCTGATTCCGCCATCGCCTAATACTTCATCCAGGATTTCGTGCTCGTCCAGATACGAGATATCGACCTGCTGCGAACTTGGGTCGAGCCCAGCGAGTCGCACCTCTTCCAACACTTCCTGCATCGTATTCACAATTTTTCTTGGAGTAATTTGCCTAAGCTGAGCGACGACGGCCTCCACCGCACTCTCCTCAAATGGAAAATAGCCAGCCTTTCGAGGGTCTGCCGTCGCCCTTGACCCATCAAGAATTTTGCACACGAACTCCATCGCATCCTCTTTACCCAACTCCTCCATTTGGATCTGCCGCTGGATGCGCCCCAAAATATATTGCTCGAATATTGCGGAGAAACTAGCACTTTCTGCAGAAAGTGCTATGACGAGACCAAAGCAATTTGGGCACCAATCATAGATATGCCGAAGCATGTCGTTCACGTCACGAGCTTCTTTTGCGCTGACATTGAGAAGTTCATCTAGCTCGTCGATCATTAGATAGACAGCCTTCTTAAATCGGGTTACCTGTCCGCTGATTTCGACACCAAACACAAACAAATTTACTAATCGTGAAAACAACGCAGTTGCTTGGTAGTCTGTAAGACCACGCGGCATAAGAAGTTCATTGATAAGTGGAACCGTCGACGCCCTGTAAATTTCCTTAGCAAGAGTTCCCAGCTCTGCAGGGAATCCGAGCCTATCTACAATCTCATCGTTTGTAACCGTAGCTCCCGCATGATTTGCGTCGCGATATCGCAGGATGGACATATCCAAGAAATTTCGAAATTCACGTACATCATTGTGAAGACCACAGCGATCTACCAAGTCATCAACAAACGCACCCGCAAAAGTGAGTTTTCCTTTGTCCTTCTTCAGGGTAGGGATCAGGTAGCAAAGCGCATCAAATTCTTCTTGTTGATGTTGAAGTATTTGGTACCTAGCCCAAAGCAACGCGTGAGACTTTCCAACTCCATAGTCTCCATAGATCATTATGAAATTCGAGTTGCCGACTTGATCAGCTCTTGAGCGTGAAAGATATTTAATTAGCTGATGCCGTTGCTTCTCATAACCAACCCAAATGTTCATGCGCGGATCGGCCCCATATACCGGGTTGGAGCGAAACGGGTTTTCTATAAGGTTCGATTGTCTATAAAACTCTTGCGGTGTCATTTTTTTGTCCCCAAGGAATATCTATGTTTTTTGCTATTTGCGCCGAATTAGTCGTACTCGTTCCTTTGGTATGTCTGTAGCTGCGAGAGACAAGTAGCAAGCAAAGTCGAGCGCATGTTCAAATTGATGTTCTGGGAGTTCGTAAGCAAGCTCTTCGTTTGGCATTTTCACTTCATTTGAATCTGCACCGATCGCGAGGCCCATAACAGTGAGGTTCGCCGAGCCGATTAGCGCAACACGCTTCGCTGGTCGCACATTGTCCGCCGTTTCCTCAAAAAGATAGAGCTTTGCATGAACCCTGCTGTGGAACAGGATACTAATACCATCCTTTTCAAGCATCGAGAAGAAAGCTAACCCCTCCAACGACTGAGGGGGGCGCGTTATCAAAGTTAGTTTGGTACCTTCTTCCTTTAGGTCGTGGAGCACCTTCCCGAAAGGAGAAAAAATAGAAAATAACTCCTCGGACAAGTATGGGCTAATCAATGTAATTGCGTCATGCTTGATAAATCGCCTACTTAGAAGGGCCATTCGAATGTAGGTGGGCTGATAATTCTGTAGCAGCTGCCCGTCCAAAACCGCCGCCCTGCTTGCCGGACTCGATGCGCTTGATGTAACGGAGCTTCCAGCGGAAAATGGAATGATGGGTATTAGCGTTGCTCCAAGCAGCGGCGGAGACAGGTGATCCTCAACCGAGTGCGGACCGGCTCTATATAGAAAGATGTCCGCACCTTTCTGAATGTAAATGACACGAATTGCGGCGCCCCCCATACTCACATAACGAATCCATGCATCATCAATCCCATGGTAGCGGTGGTCGGTGGTTGAGGATGGAAACTTACATGTCGAGTCTAGGATTTTTGAAAGTACGCGTCTTGCAAACTTGGAATCCCCTTCTGTCCTCAAGTCCGTTAAGAATTCTTCATAAAAGAATATCGCCATAATTAGCTCATGCTCTAAGCGAAATCGTTGCTTCGAAATTCTTTGAGTTTCGGTAAATTATTGACCCGCTACTATCCGAACCGAGAGCCTCCATTGTGCTGCGCAAGTCAGGCAACGGACGGCACTTTGCGATGTAACACGCGACGACTGCGTGGAAAAACACGCCGATGGGAATTTCACGCCTTAGAAGATCGCGTTTTGGACAAAGTCTTCTATAAGACGCATACATGCTTTCAAACTGTGTGAATACCTCCTGGGTGGCAGACCCAGCCTCTGTAGTGCCTGCCGCATCAAATTTCAACCCCTCCCTCACAGTACAGATGTGATCCCATAGCGAAATCCTAGGGATTGATAACTTCTCAGGTAAGAGATGTAAGCGTTCTAGGTCAAGCGAAAGCGGCCAACAGGTAATTGGTCCGTCATCCGAGCAGCCCATTGCCCTTCTAAAGCAAGACAAGAGTGTGGTACCAACCTTTGTCAATGCTAAGTCGTTGTCAATGAGTCCAAGAGATCGAGCCCAGTCCCTTCTTCGGCCAGTCACCTTCCGAAAGTAGTCATCCGAGATTTCCACCTTTTGCGGGTCCAATCGACTCGAGAGAGGCGCAGTTCTTGAGGCAAGGGGAGTAGTTCGCTTCGTTTCAGAGAGTGACTTTCCTACAGCCGCTCCCCCCATATTCGTGTGCTGGACATCGATTGAAATGGAACGAATGACCCGCTCTGATAGCTGAGGAGCCCTGACAACATTCAATAGTCTGGCACGCTTTTCGAGGATCATCCCACGCAAGAGAGGCTCGACCTTCTCCCGTGCAAATTGACCCGCGAGGAAGTTTAAGAAAATATCACCATCTGCCAAGATCAATTGGCTGCCCAAGATGAACTTCAAGGCATCCGAGAACTGCTGATCGTTTTCGATATCCAAATAAGCTAGGGCTAGGGCGTCCAAGCACGGTAAAACATGAACCTCGCGTTTTTGGACTTTTATGAGTTGGAGAGCGTTGAAGAAATCGGCAATATTGTTGGTCTGCAGACCCCATCCATTTTTTTCATCACGAACCAAGCGGTCCCAAGACGCAGGGGATATTTCTTTATCGGCAACGTAGAGTTGCACCAGATCGCGCACTCTCGAAAACGTATCCTCGAGCCCGACGGACCAACCGATCTTCCTTATGAAAATGCTATACGGTTCAGACGGGGCTATAGCCGCCATGGGCTGTTATCCTCGGGCGAATTTTTACCATTACGGTCCGACTCGTCGAGTGATCCCCAAGAAAACACTCCCCTGACTCCAAGAGCCGTAGCATGTCGCTGAAATCGTTTAACTGTGTTCCCGATACCTTTAGACAAGAAAGTGGCTTGGTGGGAACCCTAGCGACTGCGGCTGCGATATCTGTTTGGAAAGCTAGGCGATGGTTGAAGCTCAAATTGACTTGGCTCAAAATTCGATCATCAACAGCGGAGGGCTGTTGGGTCGCAAGAACCAATGAAAGCCCTGCATCGCGCCCGCGCTTGACGTATTCAACCAGCGCGTCCCGAGCGGGCGAGTCCACATCTTTTGGTGCCACCACGTGTGCTTCGTCGATGAGCAGCCATACCTTGCTCGGCACATCCATTACTTTGCTTGGCTGCTTAAAGAAATCAGCCACTTTCTTCTGTCTATGGTACTCCCCCATTACTGTGAATAGCTTTCGAGCAATCAGTGCGGTTACAAGCGACTTATCTTCATCCCGTAGATCACGCAACATAAGCACGCTACACTGCCCAGGTTTCAACAAATCAGAAATATCTAAGCCATCTTTGTGAAACAGTTTGGATTCGTTGTACTCCAGGAGACGATAGTGAATCGCGTTTCTTGAAGCATCAGGGATATTTGGAAAGTTACGCGCATTTCCAATGTAATTAAGCATATCCTCAATTGAAAATGCTTGATCAGAGAGGTATCGCAGCGTTTCTCCTAGCACATGGCCTTGCGGGCTATAGATTTGTTGCCCAAGCAATCTGCACCAATCTTCATGCGGGACATCTCTTGGCCTTATCTGCAAAGTTTTTTCGTCACCGAGAAAACCTTGCCCCCCCTCTGGAACATAGATCACACAATTCGAGAGCGAATTGGGTTGAATATTCCACTCCTTCAATGCATCAAGTTGGCCTTTGTTTTGTTCTACATCGTGTCTCGGGGCATAACGTAGCGTCCAGAATTGGCTCTGCATATCAATAAGCACCGTAGAAACTGGCTCTACATCAATGCTCACATTTGACGGGTTTGTGAGTGAAGAGAGACCCTCAACCAACACCCCCAGATCAAAGCTCTTTCCGCTTCCCCTCGTCCCAGATACATAGATTACGTGCGGGAAGCTGACGTTGACCCAAGCATCGGCGCCCAGATAGCTCTTAGCTTGTGCCCCCTCAAAAATCTTGCCGATGTATATCAAGTTATGGGGTGACTGACCCACTCCATGACCACCAAAAATTACATTGTTTCCCTTTGCAATATAGTTAATTTTGACTATGGGGTCGACGGCCGTATAGGGCGTCGAATCAATTACCTTGCCAAAACTGTCAGCTAATTTTGTAGAGAAACTCATTGCGGTAGTCTTTGTACGTAACAAATTTAGGATGAGCCCCAGCAGAGAGAACGAGCACTGAAGTCGGTCGGAGGACGTCTATGTAATGTGAGTGATTTGCCGCTGCAACAAAACAGATTCGACCGGTACGAAGAACGTGTCGCCGAAGATTATGCGAAAGAATTTTGGCGCTCAATGGATCAAGATCAGAGCAAAACTCATCTATTAGCCATACTGGCTCATCTCGAAGCAATAGATCTGCAAGCATCGCCCTATACCGCTGGCCACGGCTCAGGAAGTTGAATGGCTTCAGAAAAACGAATGCCTCCGAAAGTCCAACATTGCTTAGTGCCGCGAATGTAGCTTCCGGAGAATAGCGTTCAGAAAAATAGTCAAAGATGGGTTTGTCTGAATTAATGGGCTTTAACCATGCAACCGAATAATCCTGCTTTCCTTTGAAGGACAGAATGAGGCTCTCATTGTCTGAAACACCATCTGGATCAAGCGCGCGAAGCAAGACGCTTTTCCCACTTCCGCTTGCGCCGGCCACAAAGATCAGATTTCCGGCTGACGCTTCAAAATCAATTGGGCCAAATACAAGTTGCTGCAATAAATCGCCCTTGATTCCAAAGGCATCCATAATCAGCCGGGTGTAGCGCGTGTGTGGAATTTTGTAGTTTGTACTAACGCGCATTCCCTTAAGCCTTAAGGAAGCCGCGCTGCCACGAAATCTCTTTCGACTTTGCTCCCGAGATGATTTGTAATTTGCAAACTTCGCTAGATACTCTTCAGTCGCATCGTCGAGCCCACACATATAGTATGGGAGGGGAAATCGAATCACATTTCGAAATGACAACCACTCCGTTGGCGATAGTGATGCGGCAGGGTTCTCTGTGTTAACGACATCTTCGAGTCTCCGCAATACGTCATCAAAATCCTTCCCACTGTCCCTGCAATATTTTTCTAAAGAGCGAAGATATTTTTGTTGCAGCGTCATGATGCCTGAGTTTATCTTCTGACCCTTTCGCATCTGGATAAGGTCAGATACGATTCTCTGAAGGTTCCCTTCGGTTTTTCCGACAAGAACAAAGCCAGCCGCCGAAACGAAGTCAATGTAATTTAGCATCTCTGCAGAAATCTCAAGGAACAGCGGGCGCCTTCCTGCAATGTGCCAACGGGTGCGTGAGAAACGCTTTGCGGCCTCTATTAGAGTACGCGCAAGCCCAAGCCCTCGAAATTCCGGGGCCACAACTACCCGAGCTATCCGCGCAATCAAGTTAACATTCTGACGCATCGCATCTTGGTCCCAACAAGTCCAGGATACTGGCCGGGTTGGATGCGTGAATGGGTTTGCGAATAAGTCATGCCGCGGCTTCACCATGAGCAACGGCATTTGGATCTCAACGTAACCGACCGGAACCGTTGTGTCTTCAAGGCGCAAATAACACAATAAAATCGCCTTGCGTCCCCCGCCTTCGGGCGCACGCTTTTTTGGGTCGGCGTCGTCAGCCGCGGGAGCTTCAAACGTCTTGTAGTGAAATTGCTCCAGATAATGGAGTGAAGCGAAATCATCTGGACGGTGCGGTTCATGTACATCGTATGCAACCTGAAAACTACCCAACGTTACCTTCCCACTTTCGCTGAAGACAGGTAACACAGGAATGAGGTCATTTGCGTCCTCAGTCGAGACGATGGAAATACTTGGGGAATGGCCCACCGAGATATTCAATTCGGTTTTCGGCCCTACAAGCGAATACCTTGGAAGCATGACAACAAGTTGCCCCTTTTCGCCTTCTTGGCGAAGGGAAATGCGACGCTGGTTATCCTTGAGTGCACTGGTCGCTACGACGTAGTTCTTGTTCCGCATTGTTCTTCTTCGCTAGGGATAAATGCAACGCATCAACTCGGCTTGATTGGCGCTGAGATGTCCAAATTGCTTCAGCGCTAAGGCTTATAGGATGGCTGGTGGGTGTTGCTGGCATTATTGCACCAAACTCCTTGGACCAAGCCGGATGACCAAAATGTTGCGTTTGACATCGACCACCCTCCGCTTTTTTGCGCACGTCGTTTTTGCAGTGAATATTTGGTGGCGTTCCAACCGCACGCTCGCACGAATTGCGGACTAAAGAAGAGCCCAACGTGACATCTATCCTATGCCTGTATCTTTGTCATAAAGCGCGAGCATACAATTGTTCGTCAATCACGCCTTGCACTCGGGTGCCACCGCAAGGCTGCCTATCGAGCTGCTGGTTACTCAAAAATGCCAGCTCTAGCACCATCGCTATCGTGCGCATGGTGATCGCCATTGCCAGCGAACTGGAACACAAGGTCATTGCCGAGGGCGTCGAGACTCCGGAGCAACTGGAATTCCTGCGGCAGCACCACTGCCTCGAATATCAGGGCTATCTTTGCAGCCAGGCAGTGCCGCCGGGCGAGGCCCGGCGCCTGCTCGGCCTCGGCCCCTGACCGCGCGATTCCGCATCGGGGAAATGTCGAAAAAAAACGGAGCCCGCGGGCTCCGTAATCACAATCCAGGACTCTACCAACTGAGCTACGGCCACCACCGAAACTGCACGCCGTCCGGAAAGAAGACCCGGCTCGGCAGGGGGCGAATTATGGAAGATGGCAGCAAAAGAATCAAGCAATCAACCATCCTGAGCTTGTCACCCCATCTGAACTCGCGTAAGATATTTGCAGAACATTGTTCCACTATGCAGTTCTGCAGGCTTTTCAGCCGCAAGACGGCACCCATCATAGGACCCGACATCCATGGATCTCAATTTCACTGCCGAGGAGCAGTCGTTCAGGGAAGACGTGCGCCGCTTTCTGCGGGCGAAACTGCCTGCCGAAATCAGCCGCAAAGTGCTCGGCGGCAAGCGCCTGGAAAAGGACGATTTCGTCCGCTGGCAACAGATACTGCACGCGCAGGGATGGGGTGCGGTGGGATGGCCCACGGCCTTCGGCGGCACCGGCTGGAATGCCGTGCAGCAGCATATCTTCGACGAGGAATGCTCTGATGCGGGAGCGCCGCTGCAACTGCCCTTCGGCCTCAAGATGGTGGCGCCGGTGATCATGGCCTTCGGCAATCCGGCGCAGCAGCAACGCTTCCTGCCACGCATCATCGACGGCAGCGACTGGTGGTGCCAGGGCTATTCCGAGCCCGGCTCGGGCTCCGATCTCGCCTCGCTCAAGATGCGCGCTGTCCGGGTCAACTCACCTGAGGGCGACCATTACGTGGTGAACGGCCAGAAAACCTGGAACACCCTCGGCCAGTACGCCGACTGGATCTTTTGCCTGGTGCGTACCAGCACCGAAGGACGCCAGCAGGAAGGCATTTCCTTCCTGCTGATCGACATGAAGACGCCGGGCATCACGGTGCGCCCGATCATCATGCTGGACGGCGAACACGAGATCAACGAAGTCTGGTTCGAGGACGTCCGGGTTCCCGTGCAGAATCTGATCGGCGAAGAGAACAAGGGCTGGACCTATGCCAAGTTCCTGCTCGGCCACGAGCGCACCGGCATCGCCGGCGTCGGCCGCTCCAAGCGCGAGCTGAAGAAGCTGAAGGAAATCGCCCGCAAGGAGACCGCCAACGGCCGGCCGCTCATCGAGGATCAGCGCTTTCGCGACCGCATCGCGCAGGTCGAGCTCGAACTCATGGCGCTGGAGATCACCAACCTGCGCGTGATTTCGGCTGAGGGAGAGAAGAAGCTCGCGCCCGGACCCGAGGCCTCCATCCTCAAGATCAAGGGTTCCGAAATCCAGCAGATGCTGACCGAGCTGCAAATGCAGGCACTGGGCCACTACGCCCTGCCCTGGATCGAGGAGGCGCTGGATGCGGCCTGGACCGGCGACGCGCTGATGGAAGCCTATGCCGACCATGCCGCGCCGCTCTCCGGCCGCTACTTCAACTTCCGCAAGACCACCATCTACGGCGGTTCCAACGAAATCCAGAAAAACATCATCTCGCAGATGATTCTCGGCCTGTAAGGAAAGCACCCCATGGACTTCAACTACACCGAAGAACAACTCGCGCTGCAGGACACCCTGCGCCGTTTCATCGCCAGGGATTACGCCTTCGAACACCGCCGTGCGCTGGCGAAATCCGCAGACGGCTTCGATCGCCAAGCGTGGAAAACCTTCGCCGATTTCGGCATCCTCGCCCTGCCCTTTCCGGAGGAATTCGGCGGCATTAGTGAACATGGCGGCAACGCCGTCGACACCATGCTGGTCATGGAAATGCTCGGCCGCGGACTCGCGCTGGAACCCTACGTCCCGACTGTCGTGCTCTGCGGCGGGCTGATCCGCGATGCCGGCAGCTCGGCGCAGAAAGAAGCGCTGCTGCCCGCCATCGCCGGCGGCGAACTGATGCTGGCCCTGGCGCACTTCGAGCCCGGCGCCCGCTACGAACTCGATCACGTCGCCACCACTGCGACCGCCAAGGGCTCCGGCTGGCAGCTCGACGGCGCCAAGGCCGTCGTGCTGGGCGCGCCGTCCGCCGACAAGCTGATCGTTTCAGCGCGCGATGGAAAAGAGATTTCGCTGTTCCTGATCGACGCCAAGGCGCCCGGCGTCACGCTGCGCGCCTATCCGACGCAGGACGGCGCCCGCGCCGCCGACATCAAGCTGGCCAATGTGACTGTCGGCGCCGACGCGCTGATCGGCACGGCCGGCGGCGCACTGCCGATCGTCGAGCGCGCGCTCGACTACGCCAACGCCGCCCTCTGCGCCGAAGCTGTCGGCATCATGTCGGCGCTCAACGAAGTCACGCTCGAATACCTCAAGACGCGCAAGCAGTTCGGCGTGCCCATCGGCAAGTTCCAGGCGCTGCAGCACCGCATGGCCGACATGGTGATCGCCACCGAGCAGGCCCGCTCGATGGCCACGCTGGCCGCGGTGCGCGTCGACTCGCGTGACGCCGCCGAGCGCAGCCGCTCGGTGGCCGCCACCAAGGCCTACGTCACGCAGTCGGCACGCCTGGTCGGCCAGCAGGCGGTGCAACTGCATGGCGGCATGGGCGTGGTCGATGAACTGAACGTCGCCCATTACTTCAAGCGCCTGACCATGATCGGCCTGACTTTCGGCGACGCGGATTACCATCTGGGCAAGTTCAGCGACAGCTTGTTGGCAGCCTGAGATGACGGGAATCATCAATCGCCGCGACCTCGAATTTCAGCTCTTTGAAGTCCTCGACACCGAAGCCCTGACTTCGCGCCCGCGCTACGCCGAGCACAGCAAGGAAACCTTCCTCGCCGTGCTCGATACGGCCGAGGCGATGGCAACCGAGAAGTTCGCGCCGCACAACCGCAAGGCGGACGAGAACGAACCGACCTTCGACGGCAGCAGTGTGCGCATGATCCCCGAGGTCAAGGAGGCGCTGAAGCATTTCTGCGAGGCCGGCTTCATCGCCGCGGCGCACGATTTCGAGCGCGGCGGCATGCAGTTGCCGGTGGTCATGACCCAGGCCGCCTTCTCGCTGTTCAAGAGCGCCAACGTCGGCACCGCCGCCTATCCCTTCCTCACCATCGGCAACGCCAACGTCATTCACCGCTTCGGAACCGAAGCGCAGCACCGGAAGTATCTCGGCCCGCTGCTGGCCGGCCGTTTCTTCGGCACCATGGCGCTGACCGAGCCGCAAGCCGGGTCGAGCCTGTCCGACATCACGACCAGCGCCACGCCCAATCCCGACGGCAGCTATTCGATCAGCGGCAACAAGATTTTCATTTCCGCCGGCGATCACGAACTGTCCGAAAACATCGTGCATCTGGTGCTGGCGAAAATTCCCGGCGGGCCGCCCGGGGTCAAGGGAATTTCGCTGTTCATCGTGCCGAAATTCCGCGTCAATGAGGACGGCACTCTGGGCCAGCGCAATGACGTGACGCTGACCGGCCTGATCCACAAGATGGGCTATCGCGGAACCACCTCGACCATGCTGGCTTTCGGCGAGCAGGGCCAATGCGTCGGCGAACTGGTGGGCGAGGCGCACAAGGGCCTGTCCTACATGTTCCACATGATGAACGAGGCGCGCATCGGCGTCGGCATGGGCGCCGTGATGCTCGGCTACCGCGGCTACCTCGCCTCGCTCGACTACGCGCGGGAGCGCCCGCAGGGACGGGCGCCGACCAACAAGAATCCCGCCGCGCCGCAAGTGCCGATCATCGAGCATGCCGACGTCAAGCGCATGCTGCTGGCACAGAAAGCCTATGTCGAAGCCGGCTACGCGCTGTGCCTGTATTGCGCACGGCTGGTCGATGAAACAAAAGTCGGCGCTGGTGATACGGCGAAGCAGGAGGCCGGAATGCTGCTCGACCTGCTGACCCCGATCGCCAAGTCCTGGCCCTCGCAGTGGTGCCTCGAAGCCAACAGCCTCGCCATCCAGATCCACGGCGGCT
Organism: Rhodocyclaceae bacterium; assembly: GCA_006218025.1. Taxonomy (GTDB): domain Bacteria; phylum Pseudomonadota; class Gammaproteobacteria; order Burkholderiales; family Rhodocyclaceae; genus Sulfuritalea. The sequence goes on from VBWA01000004.1 coordinate 22,739, forward strand.
ACGGCTATACCCGCGAATATCCGGTCGAGCAGTTCTACCGCGACAATCGCCTCAATCCCATTCACGAAGGCACGCACGGCATCCAGGCGCTGGACTTGCTGGGCCGCAAGGCGGTGATGAACGGCGGCGCGGCGATGAAGCTGTTCGTGCGCGAGGCGCAGGAGACTATCGCCGCAGCGAAGGCGGACGAGGCCCTCGCTGGCTACGCCGCCGAACTGGATGCCGCGCTGGGCGAGATTGCGATCACGCTGCAGGCGCTCGGCCCCGTGCTGGCGAGCAATCCGACGCTTGCGCTGGCCAACGCCGTGCTGTTCCTCGAAGCCTTCGGGCATACGGTCATCGCCTGGATCTGGCTGCGTCAGGCGCTGGCGGCGCAGCGCGGGCTGCAACGGGGCGCGCTTGCCCACGTAACGGACGCGGCCTTTTATCGTGGCAAACTGGCGGCCTGTCGCTGGTTCTACCGCTGGGAACTGCCCAAGACGAGGCAGTGGCACGAACTGCTGCGCAGCCTCGACGACACCACGCTGACCATGCCCCACGAAAGTTTCTAATGCCATGAGCCACCCCAATATCCTCGTCACCGACAGCGACGGCATTTTCTGCATCGAGATCAGCCGCCGCGACAAGAAGAACGCCATCACCAGCGACATGTATCGCGCGATGAGCGATGCCCTGTGCCACGCCCGCGAGCAGCACCACGTCAGGGTCGTGCTCATCAGGGGGCAGAGCGACCTGTTCACCGCCGGCAACGATCTCGGCGATTTCCTGCATCGCAAGGTAAACGACCCGAGCGCGGCGATTCCCTTCCTGCACCTCCTGGCCGCTTTCGAAAAGCCTTTGGTAGCCGCCGTCGCCGGCAATGCGGTGGGCATCGGCACGACAATGCTGCTGCATTGCGACCTGGTCTATGCCGCCGACAACGCAAAGTTCCAACTGCCCTTCGTCAATCTCGCGCTCTGCCCCGAGGCCGGCTCCAGCCTGCTGCTGCCGCGCCTTGCCGGCCACCAGCGCGCGGCCGAACTGCTGCTGCTCGGCGAACCCTTCGATGCCGCAACGGCGCGCGAGGCAGGATTCGTCAATCGCGTGGTCGCTGCCGATCAGTTGATGGAGACGGCCATGGCCGCCGCCAGGAAACTCGCCGCGCTGCCGAGCCAGTCGCTGGCCGTCACCAAGGCGCTGATGAAGCGTCCGCCGGACCGCAGCGCCATCGAGACCATCGACGAAGAAGCGATCTACTTCGCCGACCTCGTCGCCGCCCCGGCGGCCAAAGAAATCATCAGTGCCTTCCTTGAGAAGCGCGCGCCCGATCCCGGGAAGATTCACGGAGCCAAGCCATGAGCCTGAACATCCCGGTCGGCTTCACGCCGCTCAAGCGCGGCGGCGGCTACCTGAGCAGTCTCGGCCCCTGGTATTACCGCATCGATAAAGCGAAGGGCGAAAAAGGCCAACTGGTGCTCGCCATCCGCATCGAGGATCGCCACACCAACATCCGCCACATCGCCCACGGCGGCTTCCTCGTCACCATTGTCGACACGGCCCTGGGCATTGTCGTCTCCAGCTCGCGCGAGCCGGCGCAGCCCATCGTCACGGTGAGCCTTACCACCAATTTCATCGCCTCAGCCTCCCCCGGTGACTGGGTCGAAGCCCATGTCGACATCGACCGCATGGGCGGCCGCCTGGCCTATGCCAGTTGCCGCTTGCTGGTCGGCGAGCGCTGCATCATGACCGGCAGCGGCGTCTTTGCACTGATGAAACCGGTGGTACCCAAAGAACAAACCGATGGCTGAGTTGTCACCACTACCGCGTCCTCCAAACCAGAAACAAGGCCCCCATGTCCGCCAGAGACCCCCTGATTCCCGCCGATCCCGATTTCGCCGCGACCATACGCCGCGGCACGCTGGGCATGCCGATCGCGCGCTTCTTCGGCGTCGAGTTCACCGACATCCGCCCGGGTCATCTCGAAGCGGTGTTGCCCTACCGCGATGAACTGAGCTACCGGCCCGGCCACTTCCAGGGCACGGCCGTTTCCGCCGTCGCCTATTTCGCCGCGACCTCGGCTCTGGGCACCCTGCTCGCGGCCGACCGCATCGGCCTGACGCTGGACCAGAACGTGAAATTCCTCGCTCCGGCGGTGGGCGAACGGCTGGTCGCGCGCGGCCGCGTTATCAGCGCCGGCTACTCCGTCGGCGTCGGCACATCCGATGTGTTTGCCGTGCGCGACGGCAAGGAAACTCTGTGCGCCACGGCGCAAGTCACCGTGCGCAATGTCGACCGCAAGAAGCTGGAGGGTTGACGTGCAAAAAATTCACGTCCTGCTGAAGAAAGAAGAACTCGACGCCCAGCGCCTCGAAGGCAAGGTGGTGGTGGTGCTCGACATCCTGTTCGCCACTTCGTCCATCGTCACCGCACTGGCCCACGGCACCACGGAAGTCATTCCGACGCTGGACGGCCGCGCGGCACAGGCGGCAGCCGAGAAATATCCGGCGGGCTCCTACGTGCTGTCCGGCGAACTCAACGCCGACACGCTGGAGGGCTTCGTCCATCCGACGCCGAAGGCGCTGCTGGCGGAAGGCATCGCCGGCCGCCGCCTGATCTACTGCACCACCAACGGTACCGTGGCGCTGGCCAAGTCGAAGGGTGCCGCCCATGTCTATGCCGCGGCCTTGCTCAACGGCCGCGCCGTGGTCGAGCGCATCGTCGCCGACCACCCTGAGAGCACCATCCTGATCGTCTGTTCCGGCTCGGCCGATAACTTCAACCTGGAAGACTTCTACGGCGCCGGCTACCTGGTTTCGCTGTTCCGTCGCCGCTTATTGGCCAACGCGGCCAGCGCCGACTATTCGGATGCGGCGCTCGCCGCCGAACTGCTGCACGACCATTGCGACGGCCTCGATGCGCTGCGCCGCGCTCGCGTCGGCCGCATGATGCTGGCGCGCCGGCTCGACGCCGAAGTGGCCTTCGCCGCGCAGGAAAGCTGTTACGACGTGGTGCCGCTGCTGCAGGACGGCGCCCTGCGTCCCGTCTGATCCATCCCGAGGCAAGCCATGAGCAAGACATACAAGTACTACTGGGAAGATTTTCCGGTCGGCAAGATCAGCGAATTCGGCGGCATCACCGTCACTGCCGAAGAGATCATCGACTTCGCGAAGAAGTTCGATCCGCAGCCCTTCCACCTCTCCGAAGAAGGCGGCAGGAACAGCCTGTTCGGCGGGCTGTGCGCCAGCGGCTGGCACACCTGCGCACTTGCGATGCGCATGATGTGCGACGAATATCTGCTGGAAACCGCCAGCCTCGGTTCGCCCGGCCTCGAAAACATCCGCTGGCTGAAACCGGTGCGCCCCGGCGATACGCTGCGCGTGCGCTCGGTCGTGATCGAGGCGCGACCGATGGAAAGCAAGCCCCACGTCGGCCTGGTCCTCGTGCGCTGGGAAGTGCTGAACCAGAACAACGAGGAAGTCGCACAAATGGAAGGCTACGGCATGTACCGCCGGCGCAACCCCGGAGCGCCGAAGGAAGAATGAAAGCCGCCGAACTGATCGAGCTGCCCTTCGGCACCTATGGCGAGTTGATTCGTGCCCAGGCTCGCAGTCGCCCAAATCATCTCGCGCTGATCCAGGACCAGCGCAGCGTCTCCTTCGCCACGCTGGATGCCATGATGGATCGCGTCGCGGCCACGCTGCAGCGCGACGGCATCCGGCCCACCGAAGCCGTGGCGATCTGCGCCGGCACTTCGCTCGAATATGCGGCCGTGTTTCTCGGCGCCCTGCGCGCCGGCGTCGCCGTGGCGCCGCTGGCCCCTTCCTCGACGGCGCAAAGCCTGGTCGACATGGCTGCCAATGCGGAAGCACGGCTGATGTTCGTCGATGCCGCCACGGCGCAGCAGCTGGCCGCAGTCCGCTCCGACATCGCGGCGCGCTTTATCACCCTCGACGATGACGCCGCCGGCGAAGCGTTTTCGCGCTGGCTGGAGCCCGCCGGCGCCGTGCCGAAACGGGTGGACATCCGCCCCGAGTGGCCGTTCAACATCATCTATTCCTCGGGCACCACCGGCACGCCCAAGGGCATCGTGCAGCCCCATGGCATGCGCTGGTCGCACGTGCAGCGCGCGCGGCCGCAGGGCTACGGCCCCGATGCGGTGACCCTGATCGCCACCCCGCTCTACTCCAACACCACGCTGGTCAGCGTCTTCCCCACCGTCACGCTGGGCGGCACGGTCATCCTGATGGCGAAGTTCGACGCCGCGAAATATCTGGCCCTCGCCGAGAAGCACCGCGCCACTCACACCATGCTGGTGCCGGTGCAATACCAGCGCCTGATGGCCCATCCCGACTTCGACCGCTACGACCTTTCCAGCTTCCGCATGAAGCTGTGCACCAGCGCACCCTTCTCCGCTGCGCTCAAGGCCGACATCCTCAAGCGCTGGCCCGGCGGCCTGGTCGAGTACTACGGCATGACCGAAGGCGGCGGCACCTGCATCCTCGCCGCGCACGAACACCCCGACAAGCTGGCCACCGTCGGCGCGCCGGCCGAGGGCCACGACATCCGCCTGATCGACGAAGCCGGCCGCGAAGTGCAGCGCGGCGAAATCGGCGCGATTGGTGAAATCGTCGGTCATTCGCCGGCCATGATGAGCGGCTACCACCGCCAGCCCGACAAGACCCGCGAGGCCGAGTGGTACGCGCCCGACGGCAAGCGCTTCATCCGCACCGGCGATGTCGGCCGCTTCGACGCCGACGGCTTTCTGACGCTGATGGACCGTAAGAAGGACATGATCATTTCGGGCGGCTTCAACGTCTATCCGAGCGACCTCGAAGCGGTGCTGATCCGGCATCCCGCCGTGAATGAGGCCGCCGTGGTCGGCGTCGCCTCGGAACGCTGGGGCGAAACGCCGGTGGCTTTCGTTGTCTTGAAAGTCGGCGCTGGCGAGACGCCGACGCAGCTTCAAAACTGGACCAACGAACGCCTCGGCAAGACCCAGCGCCTCGCCGCCGTCGAGATCGTCGACGCCCTGCCGCGCAGCGCGATCGGCAAGATTCTCAAGCGCGAACTGCGCGATTTGTTCCATCCCGCCGCACCCATCTGATCCGCCCCGAAAGGACAGCACATGGAATTCACCACCCTCGAAGTCACGCTCGACGCCGGCGTCGCCACCATTGCGCTGAACCGGCCCGACAAGGCCAACGCCATGAGCGAGCCGATGTGGTACGAAATCGAGCAGGCCATGGAGTGGCTCGACACGACGCCCGAAGCCCGCGTCGGCGTGCTCGTCGGGCGCGGCAAGTATTTCACTTCGGGCATCGATCTCTCGCTCTTGATGGGCCTCGGCTCCAAGATCGAGGACGAAGACGACGGCCGTCGCCGCGAAAAGCTGCGCCGCCTGATCCTCAGGCTGCAGGACACCCTGACGTCCATCGAGCGCTGCCGCAAGCCCGTGCTGGCCGCCGTGCACGGCGCCTGCATCGGCGGCGGCATGGACCTGATCACCGCCTGCGACATGCGCTACTGCTCGTCCAATGCGTACTTCACGGTCAAGGAAATCGATGTCGGCATGACCGCCGACGTCGGCACCCTGCAGCGCCTGCCGCGCCTGATCGGCGAAGGCATGGCGCGCGAGCTGGCCTACACCGGACGTCGCGTCGAAGGCGCCGAGGCGCAGCAGATGCATCTGGTCAATCGCTGCTTCGAAACCCCCGAGGCGCTCGAGGCCGGCGTCATGGAAATCGCGCGGACCATCGCCGCCAAGTCGCCACTTTCGATTCGCGGCTGCAAGGAAATGATCACCTACGGCCGCGATCACTCGGTGGCCGACGGCCTCAACTACATCGCCACATGGAACGCAGCGATGCTGCTGTCGAAGGATCTCTTCGAGGCCGGCGCCGCGAACATGCAGAAGCGAGACCCCGTGTTCAAGGACTGATTGCGTGGAACATTTCTATGCTGAACTGCCCAGCGGCATCAAGCTGCACTGCGCGGCCGAGGGCGCGGCAGACGCCCCGCTGATGCTCTTCATCCATGGCTTTCCCGAGTTCTGGTATGCGTGGAAAAGCCAGCTCGAGGAGTTCGGCAAGGACCACCGTGCGGTCGCCTTCGACCTGCGCGGCCACAATCTCTCCGACAAGCCCGAAGGCGTCGATGCCTATCGCGTCAAGCCGCTGCTGCAGGACCTGCGGCAACTGATCGAGCATCTGCAGGCCGATCGCGCCGACAAGTCCTGCATCCTCGTCGCCCACGACTGGGGCGGCGCCATCGCCTGGACCTTCGCCGCCGCGTATCCGCAGTACGTGAAGAAACTCGTCATCATCAATGCCCCGCACACCGTGCCCTTCGCCCGCGCCCTGGCCAGCGACCCGGTACAGCAGGAAGCCAGCCACTACATGCTGCTGCTGCGCCACCCCAAGGCCGAGCGCGTGCTGGAAGCCAACGACTACGAACGCCTGCTGAAGATGTTCAGCCGCACGGCGGACGGCCACTGCGCGCTGAGCGACGAGGAAATCCCGCTGTATCGCGCCGCCTGGTCGCAGCCCGGCGCACTGAGCTGCGCGCTCAACCTCTACCGCGCCTCGCCGCTGTATCCGCCGACACCCGAAGACCCCGGCGCCGCAGCGCTCAAGCTCGATCCGGTGGCGCTCACGGTGCGGGTGCCGACGCTGGTGATCTGGGGCGAAGCCGATACCGCGCTGGGCATCGTGCTGCTCGACGGACTCGAAGAACTCGTCCCCGACCTGCGCATCGAGCGCATCCCCGAAGGCAGCCATTGGGTCATCCACGAGCAGCCGCAAAAAGTCAGCGCGGCGATCCGGGAATTTCTGGCCGAGGACTGAGCCCGGCAGCCAATCTCACGCCCGGCGGACCGCCTGCTCCTTCGACAGCCGCTCGACGAGCAGGCGACGATCCGATTCGCTCAATTCATCGGTAAGGTGCTGCAGCCTCGCGGCCGCCACGCGTGTCGCCAGATCCGGCTCGGCGGCATTGAGCTGATGCGTCATCGCCCGGTCGACGACCACGATGTGGTGCAGGAACCAATGCACCAGATATTCAATCAGCGGAATGGTGACGTTGCGCCGCCCTTTCTCGAAATCGGTCGTCAGATCCTTGAGCACGCTGCGAAAGTAGGCATGTTCCGCGAAATGCCGGCCAACCAGGTCGGGAGAACAACCACCGCTACCCATCAAACGTTCCTCGAGGCCGAAGTGATCCCGCACGTAGTGACTGAGTTGCGCCAGCAGGCGGCGCATCGTTTCGGGCTCCGAATCGCAATGAGTCCTCGCATCGAGTGCGTTGATCATGCCGACCAAAGTCCGATGCTGCTCGTCGATCTCGTCGATGCCGAGCGCGAAATCATTCGTCCACTCAATGACGCGCAATTCCTGTCTCCTCAAAGGACTGATTGCAGCTCTGTCCCGGCCGCTTCAGTCGTCGCAGTCAAGTTCCAAATAACCATGCCACCTAAATGGATAATACACTTACCGCCTGTCAGTCCGCAAGCCGCACCGTCGGCTCGATGCGCACGGGGAAATTCACGGAGTTGGCAACGAAGCACAGTCGATGAGCCTCCTCGTGCAGCGCCGTCGCCCGTGCCGCATCGCCGCCGGCCGCGAGCGTCGCCACCGGCCGCAGCGTGGCTGCCGAAAACCGGCCGCCGCCACCGGCGTCCTCCACCATCGTCCCGACCGCATCGTCGTGGTAGGCCAGCACAACGATCTTCGCCTGCGCACAGAGGTGCAGGTACCAGAGCATGTGGCAGGACGACAGCGAGGCGATGAGCAAGTCCTCTGGATTCCAGCGCGACGCGTCGCCGCGAAACGCCGGATCGGACGACCCCGGCAGGTCCGGTCTGCCCGCCGCCGACATCACGTGGTCGCGCGAATAGGCGCGGTAGTTCGTCGTGCCCTCGCCGAGGTTGCCGGTCCATTCGGTGCGGATGGCGTAGCTGTGCTGTTTGTCGTGGGACATGAGGGCAATCGTTTCGTTATGGACAGGGGCGTATCGCGATATTGCCCTGTTTCGTCCCGCCGCCGAACAGCCTTCCCGCCCTACTTGACGGAAATGAGATGGTCGGCCCAAGGTGGCACCTTGGCAAACAGCACATGAAAGCCATCCGAGAAACTGCCGAAACGAAACCCGTATTGCTGGGCAAGAATGGCCAGACTACTCCTCGAGAACAAGCTGATGTGTCCATTGCGGGGAGACGCGTACCACCAGCTTATCCTTTGGCGAGGTTGAAGGTTCCCGTCCGACAACAAGGTCGAGAACACTACAAGACCATTCGGCGCCAACAATGAACGCAAATTCCCCATCAATCCCTGCACGTCGGGAACATGTTCGAAAACTTCGAATGCCGTCACCAGATCGAATTCCCCGATCTGCTCCACACTCATGCTTCGATCCACAAAAGGATCGTAGGAGACGGATTGCCAGCCGGATTCTCTCAGGAGACCGGCAAGCAGCCCGCTACCGCCACCATAATCAAGATGCCTGATCGAATGCGCCCGATCACCGAACATCGCAATCAGATTTCCGGCATTTGCCCGCGGTCTCGCATCGACGTAGTCCGGGTCCACGTTGACATACTGATCGTTATAGATTTCTTCCTCGAACTTCTCCAAAGGCCATGCCGCGAGTTCGGGAGCGAAACAGAAGCCGCATTTGCCGCAAAGGGCGTAGTAGACGGGAATGCCTGCAAGGCCGAGGAATTTGCCTCGTGCCTCCTCGCATGATTTGTTGAAGTCAACAACATCGAGCAGCGAACACGCGTCGCTACAAACCGGACAGCTCAACTCCTGGTCTGGATTCGCCATCACAGGGCCAATCAATTGCGGTTACCCTTGATGGCATGCGACACCCCAATGGGCGAAACGCCAACTACCCTGGCAAATTGCGCCTGCGACCCGGCAAACTCTTTCAGCGCCGCGGCCGGATACTTGCCTGGATCGATGGCGGACAACCCACTCTTGATCATGAGATCACTCCCTGGCGGAAATCGACGCATTCAAGCTCGAAGACAATTTTGCGCGGCCTTGTCCCGCAAGGACCGGTTGGCGACAGGGCTTGCCAGCTTTCCCCGTCGAGGATTGGCGGGAACGAGTTCCATTTTCAACGTGCAACCAGCGGCGGCAGCGTATTACTTCAACGACGCCACCGACCGAGTGTGCCTTTCTGCGGCCTCGACGCGGGAATGGATCTGCTCAAAAAGAACGCCATGAGCAAAGGTTAGCAATAGTGCAAACCGCCGTCAATGCGGCCAGCGCGTTACTGATGTGCTCACGGGAGAAAGCGGGATCTGCGACTGCAAATTTCTCACGACCAGGAAAATATTGCGATGCTGACCCGGTTGGCGCGGCCGGCGGTTTGGCTTATTTGGCGAATGGAGTTGAAAGCAATGACCGCGCCTAAGGCTTTGCGGAACCATGGCGCCGCCGGGACAGCAGCCATCCATAGACCGCAAGATTGACGACAAGGACCAGCGTGCCGAGAACATACTGGACCCGCTGATCCAGCCCGGAAGGATAGATGATCGGCATCAGATAGTGGTCGATGAAGCTGCCCGAGTAACCCGCATCCCCGGCCGCCGCCCTGAGCCTCTGCTCAAGCGGCGTCAGCGGGCAGACGCCGTGACGAAACTCGATCGCCGCCCCCCAAATCGCGGCAGGCACATGCAGCCACGCGGCCCGCTTCCAGCGCAGCGTCAGGAAAGCACCGAGACCGACGAAAAGGATGAAGCCGAAATGCACAATGACAATGAGGTCCGCTGCGACGCGCTCGATCATCGAAACCGGCTCCACACCCCCCGCAAGAGGCCTCCGCCTATTCGCAACTCGCCGTCCCGCCAGCGCCGACTTTCGAAAACGCGAGCCTGAGCGTTGCCGGTGTCGAATAGGGAGTCGCTGACCACGAAGCCGGCCCGTTCAGCTCCCTTTCGCAGCCCCTGACTGATAGCGCTTGATCCAGTCGGCAATGTCTTTGGTGACTGCCGCCTCGGTCCCCAGAAACTGATGGTAGCCCGTGTGGCAGGGATTGCCGATCGCCGAGCCTCCATCCTCGGTAATCAATTCAACCTTCTTTGCCGACTTGAGCGCAGCCATGAGTCCCGGCATTGCGTCGTAGGGCGTGACCCTGCAGCCATCCTGCTTGTGGTGAACCAGCAGTATCGGCACTTTGACTTCATGCAGGGGAGCCAGCATGACGGAATGCGCTGCCACCACAGGGGCACTGGTAACCGTGGAGGTGAGCACCAGTCCGTCCGGCCCCTTTTCCTTCAGGTGGGTCGACGCCGCGGCAGCCGACAGCGAACCGTTGCTGGTGCCGATCGCCCACACGGGGACCTTCGATTGCTCGCGGAGAAATGCGATCAATGCGGCGTTGTCCTGCGCATGCTCGGGCGAATCCCGAAATTCGTCGAGCGTGCGCCGGTCCGAGGGAACATCGGGGATCACGACGCTGATACCGTTCTGGGTGAATCTGTGAGCGCCGCCCGAAAGGAAACTTTCGACACGCATCGAGCCATTGGGGAAGATTCCGATAGCGCCGGGACCGCCCTGGAACAGCACCGCGGCAGCAACCGGATTTTCTGCCTTCGCATAAACAAAGCGCAAGGTGACGCCCGGGCGCGGACTGATCTCCTTGACTTCGACCTGCGCCTGGCTCGCCATTGGCATCAGTGACAAAGACAAGACAACAATCGCAATTCTATTCATGGCGCATAAGCTTTCTGCTGTGGGGAGAAGTCCGGGAGGCACTTCGCTGCCCAGGGCTGACAGCGACTCAGATTTTCGGAAACCGTATGCGACTGACCATGAGCGAGCCGGAAACCGCGAAAACGAGGACCAGCGGATGCAGCACGAAGCCCGCGAACTCGACCTGCCCGAACCAGAGAGACTCGCGCAATGCACCCTGCCAGGCCGCGACGAACATCAGCGCCACCAGCAACAGGGACGTCGGGATCGGAGTTCCCTCGAAGTACTTCACCTTGCTGCCACCCTCGGACAGCGCCTCGGCCGTAATGTTGTAGCGCGCCAGGCGAGATACGCCGCAGGCGACAAAATAGACCAGGACGATCCGGTCGTACAAGCCCTGCATGCCGCAACCGTACGCGATCGCCGCCGGCGCGACGCCGAAGGAGATGACATCCGCAAGCGAGTCGAGCTCGCGGCCCATGGTCGAAGCCTCCTGCCGCCAGCGGGCAATTCGCCCGTCCAGAACGTCGAAGACAAGAGCGGCCAGCACCATGCCGCACGCAAAGTAGACATGCATGACCTCGCTCGTCTGCAGGTAGGTCATGACCGAAAACAACGCCCCCATGCCGCAGACCGCGTTGCCCAGCGTGAACCAGTCGGCGAGGTGGAACTCGCGGATCATGGCAAAAGGCTTGTTCAGTCTGGGTATCTTCATGGCGGACAGGATACCCCACTGCATCAGAACGTGGCGGCGTCGATCAAGCGCCAGCAATCGCAATCCGGCTCGGCATCAGATTCATCTTCCGGCCTGCCGCCGGGACAGTCCGTTCGACGGAAAGCCCGGAAGCATGCTCGTCAAGCAAACCTGCCGAGCGTCTTGCTCCCAGTGGAACTTGTGCATCAGGCGGTGCACTATCGGCGCGAAGAGGAGGCTCCCAGCGACAATGAATACCAGGCCCGCATAGAGCGCGTAGAGGCCGACAAACACCTTGCCTCCATCGGTCAGTGGCGCATCGACAGGACCCATGTCGCCCATGAGCATCGCAGAATTCAGGAATGCATCGCGCCATGGGAGTTGCTCGAAGTGCTCGTAGCCAAGCATGCCGGGCATCAGCGAGAACAACAGCAGGACAAGCGCCGCCGCGGCGTGGAGCAGGACTCGCCGGACAAACGGATGGCGCGGGATCGGTGGACGCGCTTTTGGCCCGTACCTGGGGTTCAAACCTCTGGTTGGACCTCCAGCGAGTCGCTTTCGGGGTTCGCAGACCCGTAGGGGTTGTATTGCTGAGCCGTACCACCGGCGCCGACTTCGACCGAATGCTACAGCGTGCCGCAAAGCTCGTCGACGGACTGCACCCTGGCGAACAAGCCGTTGAGCGCCGCGAGGAAGGCGGTTTGCACGCTCGCCGCGGGAACTGCCACGCCGCCGAACGAAAGCGATTTGGTGGCACAGGCGTCATGCGCCAGAAGGCACTCGAAGCCGAGGTCGGCGGCGGCGCGCACGGTCGAATCGATGCACATCTGCGTCATCATGCCGGCCACGACGAGCCGCGTGATCTTTTTGTCGCGCAGATGCTGCAGCAGCGGCGTATCGCGGAAGCTGTTGGGGAAGTTCTTCTGGATGACGGCTTCCCCTTCGCGGGGCGCCACGCAGGGGTGAATTTCCACTCCCTTCGTCCCGGGCACGAAGAAAGTGGCACCGGGCCGCGTGGACAGGTGCTGCACGTGAATGACGGGCAACGCTTTGCTGCGGAAGGCCTCTGCCAACTTCTCCGCCCGCTCGCCGGCTTCGATGCTGCCCGCCAGTTCCATGGCGCCGCCCGGAAAGTAGTCATTCTGAATGTCGACAATTACCAGCGCTGTACTCATTGAAAACCTCCGATGGATGTTTGATTGACCACCAGCGCGACGACATACAGCGCGGTCGCCAGCGTGATGCCGCGAAACGGAATGCTGAACCAATAGGTCCTGGCGAGGAAGACATAGCCGACCAGCATGGCCAGCCCCACCAGCAGCAGGAACGGCGACTGGAACAGGAAAGAAGCATGGGCCAGCGCCAGGTAGCCGTAGACCAGGCCGAAGAAGATGGCGCCGTTGCTGTGACTCGCGTTGAAGCCGATCCAGGCTTTCCACATCGTCGTTTGGCGCGTCAGCACGGGCGAAACTTCCTTCATTCTCGCGGTGAGCGTCGCATCGCGCGGATGCAGCTTCGGCCCGCGAAACGTAAACAGGAGATGAGCGATGCCGAGCAGCAGAATGATGGCCGCGCTCGCGGCAAGAAGCAACGGTGCAATGGTGTTCATAGGCGCCCTTCCATAAATAATGCAACAGGCTTCGGATTGAAGCTGCGGTCCCTGCTGCGCAATTCGAAATCCGGTTTCGTCCAGCCCGGCAGCCCCAGAACGCCATTGGGGCCGGCATTACATTCACTTACTATCCGTCGCTCATTGCGCTGACTTGCCGGGCGGCGTGAGCTGGGTAGCCTTGAATTAAGCGAAGCTGCCCCGTTTGGCTACACCGGATCAAGCATGCGCAACAGCATGAATCGAACCCAGACGCGCGCCGATACTGGCCTCGGCGTTCTTCAAGTCGAATTCAGCCTGCAAATTCAGCCAGTACTGCGGCGTCTGCTCAAAGGCGCGGCCAAAGAGCAAAGCCAGTTCAGCCGTCACCGGGCGCATACCATTGATGACATGCGACACCCGCATCGGCGACACACCAATCGTCCGGGCAAACTGCGCCTGCGACATGCCCAACTCTGCCAGCGTCTCCGCCAGATACTCGCCTGGATGAATGGCAGGCAACCCATTTTTAGCCATGACAAAACCCCTCAGTGGTAATCGACGATTTCAACTTCGAAGGCATGGCCGCCCTCGAACCGGAAACATACCCGCCACTGCCCGTTGATGCGAATGCTCCATTGACCTTCCCGATCACCGGAAAGCTTTTCCAGTTGATTGGACGGTGGCAGACGCAAATCCTCGATCCGCGTGGCGGCATTTATCTGACTCATGCGCATCGCCGCCCGCTTCAGGATTTCTATTGGCAGCCGCCGCGACTTTCCCGTAGCGAAGAAGCGCTCAGTTTCGGCATCGGCGAATGCTTGAATCACGAAGCAAAGCATAAACAATATGTTTATGCTTTGTCAAGCCGATTCGTCAGGACGGCCTTGAAACGGGCTTTGACTGCTCACTCGATGGAGCACTGAACATTGACGCAAAGCCGACCCGTGTGGCCGGGGTCTTCCGCGCGATCTTTTACCTGCCGCCGGAGTGATCTGCTCACCGTGTCGCCAGCGCCGACTCTTGACTCAGGCGGATCGTCTCTTCCCTCCAGCAAGCGAAAATCACTATTTCCTGCCGCGCGTGGCCTGACGCCTTGGGCCGCAAGCGTGGGGCAGTCGGCAAGCCGGGGCGCTACCCCCGCATCCCCAGCGAAGCCTCCAGCTGCCTCACCAGTTCGATCAGTTTCGGCCGCACCTCGCCCAGCAGAAACTCCTTCGACAGCGTAAACGCCGGGCCGCCGCAGTTGATCGCCATCGGCGGCAGGCCGCCGCCGGGGCGCAGCGGCACGGCGATGGCATTGACATCGGACTGCCATTCGCCGAAGGAGCTGACGCAACCGGTTTCGCGGTATTCCTGCAGCGCACGCTCGATGCCTGCACGGATCGTCGGCCAGGCCACTTCGTCGAGTTCCTTGACGCGCTCCATGATGTCTTCGCGCTCGCGCTCCGGAATCATCGCCAGATAGGCGCGGCCCATCGCCGTGGTGGCGATCGGAATACGCGAGCCGACATCGAGCGACAGCGTCAGCGCCGCCGAACTGCGCGCGTTGCCGACATAGATCATCGACAGCCGGTCGCGGCTGCCGAGCGACACCATGGCCTTGGAGAAATCGGCGAGTTCCTGCATCAACGGCCGCGACAAATCGCGCACGTCGAGTCGTGCCAGCATCGCGCTGCCCAGCGCCAGCGTCGAGGTACCCAGGCGGTATTTGCCGTTCTCCTCGACGAACACCAGGTAGCCGAGCTTGGTCAACGTGTAGGTCAGGCGCGAGACGGTGGATTTGGGCAGCTTGCAGCGCTTGGCGATGTCGAGGTTACCCAGCAGCTTCTCGCCGGAACTGAAGCAGGAAAGCACCGACAGCCCCCGCGCCAGCGCGGTGACGAAATGGCGATCTTCCTTGCCGGCGGTCTTGTCTGCAAGCTTGGTTGCAACCTGGGTGATAACTGCGGCGGGCACAGTGGCAACCGCAGCAGCGACCTTGTTCTGTTTGCTCATGTCATTCCTTTTATGCAGGCAGCGCGCATAGCGCTTCACGGGCCGCCCGGTATTCTCGTCCAAGGCGCGCCACCACTTCACTTACGGGAAGAATTTCGTCGATCGAGCCGATGCCCTGGCCGACGCCCCAGATGTCGCGCCAGGCCTTGGTCCGGTCGGAGCCGAAGCTCATGCTGGTCTTGTCGCGCACGGGCAGATTGTCCGGGTCCAGCCCCTGCGCCACGATGCTCGGCCGCAGGTAATTGCCATGCACGCCGGTGAAGTAGGGTGTGTAGACCACGTCCGCCGCGGCGCTGTCGAGAATCATCTGCTTGTAGCCGTCGACCGCATTGGCTTCCGGAGTCGGGATGAAGCGCGTGCCCATGTAGGCCAGATCGGCGCCCATGGCCTGCGCCGCCAGTATCTGCCCGCCGCGCGTGATCGATCCCGACAGCGCGATCGGCCCGTCCCAGAAGCGCCGCACCTCGGACACCAGCGCGAAAGGGCTCAGCGTGCCGGCATGGCCGCCGGCGCCGGCCGCCACCAGGATCAGGCCATCGACACCGGCTTCGAGGGCCTTCTGCGCATGGCGCACGTTGATCACGTCGTGAAACACGATGCCACCATAGCCATGCACTTCCTTGACCACGTCGCCCGGCGCACGCAGGCTGGTGATGATCATCGGCGCCTTGTGCTTGACGCACAGCGCGATGTCGTGATCGAGCCGGTCGTTGGAGTGATGCACGATCTGGTTCACCGCATACGGCCCGATCTTGCGGCCCGGCTCGGCGCGGCGCGCGGCGTCGATTTCGGCCGTCATGGTTGCCAGCCATTCGTCGAGCAGTTCGCGCGGCCGGGCGTTCAGCGCCGGAAACGACCCGACGATGCCGGCCTTGCATTGCGCCAGCACCAGTTGCGGCTGGGAGACGATGAACATCGGCGCGCCGATCACCGGCAGCGCGAGATTGTCTTGCAGGACTTTGGGCAGGGGCATGGATTCTCCTAAACGGATAGTGGGCGCTGTGTCCGGCCGGTCATCATCCAGGCGGGAATCAGGGCAAGGCAATAGACGAAGGCGATCAGGAAGAAACCCTCCTGCATGGGCTGCAGCCCATGCAGGGCATCCAGATGGCGTTCGCGCCCTTCGAGGAACAGCGCCAGCAGTGTGACGCCGAGCGCGCCGCCGAGCTGGCGAAAGAAATTGATCGAGGCCGAGCCCGCGGCCTCGGTGCCGTGGGGCAGCAGGCGCAGGGCGCCGGCATTGAGGCCCGGAATGATCAGGCCGAGGCCGATGCGCCCGATCGCCACCCAGAGCGCCAGCATCCAGAAGCCGGTCGCGCGCGAGGAAAATCCCATGAGGATGGCCGAAACCGCAAAGAAGGCCAGCCCCGCCATCGCCACCCGGTTGGGCGGAAAGCGATCCGCCAGCCGTCCCGAGAGCAGCAGCACGATGGCCAGCACGATGCCGCCCGGCACCAGCATCACGCCGGCCTCATAGGCGGAGAAGCCGGCGCCGATCTGGGCGAAGATCGGCGCCAGATAGGTCGAGCCATAAATGCCGACGCCATAGGCCGCCGCCACCAGCACCGCCGCGCCGAAGCCCGCCTCGCGGAAGATGCTCAAATCCAGCAGCGGATGCAGCGTGCTGCGCTCCCACACGACGAAGGCCACCGCCAGTCCGATGCCGAGCGCGATGGCCGCACTGCCCAGCGCCGGCGCGCGGATCAGCGCCGCCAAGCCGCCCAGCAGCGCGCATAACGCGGCCACCACCAGCACCAGGCCGATCGGGTCGAAGGGGCGCTTGTGCGCTCCGGGCAGCGGCCGGCCGGCGATGACGAAGCGCGGCGCCAGCGCAATGGCCGCCAGGCACAGCGGCACGGTCACCAGGAATACCGCGCGCCAGCCGTAGTGATCGACCAGCAGGCCGCCCAGCACCGGCCCCACGGCGGGCGACAGCACGATGCCGAGGCCATAGGCGCCCATCGCCCGGCCGCGTTCGTGGATCGGGAAGACGTCGATGATGACCAGCATCGCCAGCGGCTGGATCAGGCCGGCGATGCTGCCCTGGCCGATGCGGCACAGCGCCAGCAGTTCGAAGCGATCGGAGAGCGCGGCAAGCACCGAGAACATCACCAGCAGCAGCAGCGCGCCGACAAAGGTGCGGCGGATGCCGAAGCGCTGCATGGCCCAGGTCGCGAGCAGCATCGAGGCCGTGGTGGCGGCGAGAAAGCCGGTGGACAGCAGCTGCACCTGATCGTGGCCGAGATGAAAGGCGCGGATGATTTCAGGCAGCGCGACATTGACCACGGTGGCTTCCATAATCGCCGAGACGGTGCCGAGCATCACGGTGAGCACCGCCCACCAGCGATAGCCCGGACCGTGGCGGTCGAACATGCCCGCCACTTCCTGCTGCCGGGCTTCGGTTTCGGCGCTCATGGGTGAAATTAGTGTGTTCCAGAATCAGTATCGTGTTCCGGATAGTGGCACAGCACGGAAAGCAGCGTCAAGCCACGTGGGGTCGTGGGCAGCCCCTCAATCAAGCATAAGGAACTCAATTGGCAGCGATCATTGACTTTTGCGACGCACGCGGGAAGAATTCACATCTTGCCGTACTTAACAGAACTATGTTCCGCCATGCAGACCTACAAGAAGCCGTTACGATGAATTCCGACCTCCTGAAACTCGGCCGCCGCATCCTCGCGGAACAGCCCTTCAGCGTTCTGCTCGGCGCCGAACTCACCGCATTCGAACCCGGCCGCGCCGAGCTGCGGCTGCCGGTCCGCCAGGAACTCAAGCAGCAGCACGGCTTCGTGCACGGCGGCGTCGTAAGCTATCTGGCCGACAACGCGCTGACCTACGCCGGCGGCAGCGCCAATCCGGGCCAGGGCGTCGTCACCTCCGAATTCAAGATCAATTACCTGCGCCCCGCCATCGGCGACGTGCTGATCGCCCGCGCCAGCGTGCTCTACGCCGGCAAGACCCAGATCGTCTGCCGCTGCGACATCTTCGCCGTCACCGGCACCGAGGAAAAACTCTGCGCCACGGCGCAAGGCACGATCGCGCCGCTCGGCGCGCCCTCCAAATCCGACGCCTGACCATGGACCTGAACTTCAGCCCCGAAGAGAATGCCTTCCGCGAGGAAGTCCGCAACTTCGTCGCGGAGAAGCTGCCCGCGCCCATTCGTCACAAGGTGATGAACGGCGTGCACCTGAATCGCGACGAGCACGTGCAATGGCAGCGCATCCTGCACCAGCGCGGCTGGGGCGGCCCCGGCTGGCCGAAGGAATTCGGCGGCCCCGGCTGGACGCCGACCGAGCAGTACATTTTCGAGGAGGAATGCGCAGCCGGCGGCGCGCCGCGGCTGATCTCCTTCGGCCTCAAGATGATCGCGCCGGTGCTGATGGCCTTCGGCAGCCCGGCGCAGCAGCAGCGCTACCTGCCGACAATCCTGTCGGCCGAGGAATGGTGGTGCCAGGGCTATTCCGAGCCCGGCGCCGGCTCGGACCTCGCCTCGGTCAAGACCAGTGCAGTGCGAATTAACTCAACCGAAGGCGACCACTACATCGTCAATGGCCAGAAGACCTGGACCACGCTCGGCCAATACGCCGACTGGATATTCTGTCTGGTCCGCACCGACCCGGAGGCCAAAAAGCAGAGCGGAATTTCCTTCCTGCTGATCGACATGAAGACGCCGGGCGTCACGGTGCGCCCGATCATCACGCTGGACGGCGCGCACGAAGTCAATGAAGTCTGGCTCGAGGAGGTCAGGGTCCCGGTCGAAAACCTGATCGGCGAAGAGAACAAGGGCTGGACCTACGCCAAGTTCCTGCTCGGCCACGAGCGCACCAACATCGCCGGCATCGGCATCGCCAAGCGCGAGCTGGCGCGCCTGAAGCGCATCGCCGCAGCCGAGGGCCGGCTCGACGAGCCGCTGTTCGCAGCGCGCGTGGCGCAGGTGGAAATCGACCTGATCGCGCTGGAAATCACCAACCTGCGTGTGCTCTCCGCGGAACGCGCCAGGAAAGCGCCGGGCCCGGAGGCCTCGATCCTCAAGATCAAGGGCACCGAAATCCAGCAGGCGATTTCGGAGCTGATGATGCAGGCGGTCGGCGCCTATGCCCTGCCCTTCAGGCAGGCCGACGTCGGCCCCGACTATGCCGCCAACCTCGGTGCCGGCTACTGCAACCTGCGCAAGCTGTCGATCTTCGGCGGCTCCAACGAAATCCAGAAGAACATCATTTCGCAGATGATCATGGGCTTGTGATATGAACTTGCAAAGAGCATTTGATCCGCAGATTTCACCGATTGACGCAGATGGGTCTGCGCATTCGCAGGACACTGCGTTGTTCGCTCTGCGTAATCTGCGTAATCTGCGTCATCTGCGGATTGAACTGAGGTTTCCAGGATGAACTTCGACTTCAACGAAGAACAACGCGCGCTGGCCGACACGGTGCAGCGCTTCATCGCCAGGGACTACAGCTTCGAGAAGCGCCGCGCCATCCGCGATTCCGGCGCCGGCTGGAGCCGCGACGTCTGGCAGGCGCTGGCCGATCTAGGCGTGCTGGCGCTCAACATCGACGAGGAGCACGGCGGCCTCGGCTACGGCCCGCAGGAAACCGGGCTGGTAATGGCCGCTTTCGGCGCCGGGCTGCTGCTGGAGCCGTATCTCGCCGGCGCAGTGATCGCGCCGGCGCTGATTCGCCGTACCGCCAGCGCCGACTATCAGCGCGAATGGTTGCCGAAGATCGCAACCGGCGAAGCCATCGTCGTGCTGGCGCATGCCGACGCGCGTGGCGAAGCGGTCACCGAGAACAAAGGCAAGCTCAGCGGCCGCAAAGCCGTCGTCGCCCACGGCGCCTGCGCCGATCTGCTGCTGGTCTCGGCGCGAACCGCCGGCGGCGGTATTGGGCTCTTCGCCGTCACGCCCGGTGCGGAAGGCGTCGCGCTGCGCGACTACCCGACCCTCGACGGCCAGCGCGCGGCTGACCTGGTGTTGAACAACGCGCCGGCGATAAAAGTCGGCGCTGGCTCGCTCTGCGTACCTGGAAATCCGCTTCGCGGGCAGGTAACGGCGAATGCCATCGAGGCCGCGCTCGACATCGGCCTCGCCGCACTCTGCGCCGAGGCCGTCGGTATCATGGACGCCACCATCGCCGCCACCACGGAATACCTCAAGACGCGCCAGCAGTTCGGCCAGCCCATCGGCCGCTTCCAGGCGTTGCAGCACCGCATGGCCGACATGCTGCTGCATCTGGAACAGGCGCGCTCGATGAGCTATCTCGCCGCCATGCATTGCGCCAGCGAAGACAGGCCCGCACGCCAGCGCACACTGTCTGCCGCCAAGGTGACCGTCGGCCAGGCCTGCCGCTTCATCGCGCAGAATGCGGTGCAACTGCACGGCGGCATGGGCATGACGGACGAGCTGATGCTCAGCCACTGGTTCAAGCGCCTCACCGCCATCGAAATGAGCTTCGGCGACACCGACATGCATCTGCAGCGTTTCGTCCGACTCGCGCGCGCGGCATGACGGCGAAGCTGATCTTCGGCGCGCTGGAACGTTCCGGCACCGAGATCGACGAACGCGCGGCGCGGCTGGCCGGCGGACTGGCCCGCCACGGCCTGGCGGACGGCGACGTGGTCGCAGTGATGCTGAGGAACGACCCGGCCTACGTGGACATCATTCAGGGCTGCCGCATCGCCGGGGCGTACTACTGTCAGATCAACTGGCACTTCAAGTCGGACGAGGCCGGTTTCATCCTCGCCGACTGCGGCGCGAAAGTGCTGTTCGTTCAGCCCGACCTGCTGGCATCAATTGCCGGCGCGATTCCGTCGCAGGTGCGGGTGATCGTCGTTGGCCAAACGCAAAGCGACGCCGCCGCCTTCGAAACCTGGCTCGCGGCACAGCAGCCCTATGCCGGCCCGCCGCGCACGCCGCGCGGACACATGGCCTACACCTCGGGCACCACCGGCCGGCCGAAGGGCGTGCGCCGCCTGCCGCCGACGCCGGAGCAGCAGGTGCTGACCGCACAAGTGGCGAAGGATGCGCTCGGCATCTATCCCGGCGTCCGCAGCCTGCTCTCGGCGCCGCTGTATCACAGCGCCCCCAGCTCTTTCGCCCAGCAGTCGCTGCTGCAGGGCTCGCTCTTCGTACTGGAGGAGAAGTTCGACGCCGAAGCCACGCTGGCGCTCATCGAACGCCACCGCATCGATACCGCCTACCTGGTGCCGGTGATGTATGTGCGCCTGCTGCGGCTGCCGGCTGACGTGCGTGCGCGCTACGATCTGTCCTCGCTCACCTTCGTCGCCTCGACCGGATCGCCCTGCGCACCGGACGTGAAGAAGGCCATGATCGACTGGCTGGGACCGGTGATTTTCGAGGCCTATGCGTCGAGCGAAACCGGGTATATCACCGTGATGCGCCCGCAAGACGCAGCGCGCAAGCCCGGCAGCGCCGGCAAGGCCGTCGGCAGCGCACAGATACGCATTTTCGACGACAACGGCCAGGTCCTGCCCGCCGGCGAAATCGGCACCATCTACGCGCACCAGCCGGCCTATTCGGACTTCAGCTATCACGGCAATGACGCCGCCCGCCGCGCCGTCGAGCGCGACGGACTGGTCAGCGTCGGCGACATGGGCTACCTCGACGACGAGGGCTTCCTGTTCGTCTGCGATCGCGCCTCGGACATGGTGATCTCGGGCGGCGTGAACATCTATCCGGCCGAGATCGAGCATGTGCTGATCACCCTGCCCGGCATCATCGACTGCGCCGTGGTCGGCATCCCCGACGATGAATACGGCGAGTCGCTGGCGGCGCAGGTGGTCGCCGAAGCCGGCGCCACGCTCGACGCCGAAGCGATCCGCCGTGCCTTGAGCGAACGCATCGCCGGCTACAAGGTACCGCGGCAAATCGACATCGTGGCGGCGTTGCCGCGCGACGACAACGGCAAGGTGCAGAAGCGCAAGATCCGCGATGCGTATTGGAACGGCCGTGAGCGCAAAATATGAAGCCTGATTGGCCATGAAGATAGGCCGCCCAGCGCCTGCCAATGCACCCCTCCCCCCTTCACGGGGGGGCGAGGCGGGAATTCGCGACGCATGCGTCGCGCCGCCTGAGCCGGCTGGCTGTGCAAAGCCAGCCGTGGGCCGCGCAGCGGTGGAGGGGGGAGCACAGCATCGGGAAGCTCCTACGCTCGCGCCACCCTCTCCCCAGCCCTCTTCCGTCAAGGGAGAGGGAGATCGCGTTTGGCTGAACGTCATGGCAGATCAGCCGTGAAGTCAAACCGTCCAGCGCCTGCCAACAGTGCCCTCCCCCCTTCACGGGGGGAGACGGAGGGGGGACGGTATCGAGAAGCTCATACGGTCACGTCACCCCATCCCCTCCCCGACCCTCCCCTTGAAGGAGAGGGAGAAAACCCGCACCCCTTCGATATCGCCATCGCGCTGACGGCGGAAACGCCGAACCGCTGGCACGGCCACACCAGCGAAGACTACTGGAACATGGTCAGCCCCTACGGCGGCGTCACGGCGGGCGCCATGATGCAGGCGATGCTCGACCATCCCGAGCGGCGCGGCACGCCGCTGGCCTTCACGCTCAATTTCCTCGCCCCGATCGAAGCCGGCGACTATGTGATCGAGACCGAACTGGTGCGCGCCAACCGCAACAGCCAGCACTGGGCGATCCGCCTGTCGCAGGCCGGTCGCGTGCTGGCCCAGGCGATCGCCATCTGTGCCCAGCGCCGCGAAACCTGGAGCCTCGTCGAAGCCGCGCCGCCCGAGGTGCCGCCCGCCGAAGCTTGCGCGGTGGCGCCGCCGCGCAAAGCCACCGGCTTTCTCCAGCGCTATGAATTCCGCATCGTGCGCGGCAAGCCCTTCGCCGTGAACGAAGACAGCCTGAGCCAGGTCTGGGTCTCCGACATTCCGCCGCGCCCGCTCGATTTCGCTTCGCTGACCGCGCTGTGCGACAGCTTCCTGCCGCGCATCTTCCTGCGCCGGCCCGAATTCGTGCCGATCGGCACGGTGTCGATCAACATCTATTTCCATGCCGGCGAAGACGCCCTGCTCCGCCAGGGCGCCGCACCGGTGCTGGCGGTCGCCCAGGCCCAGGCCTTCAGCGACGGCCACTTCGATCATCACGGCCACGTCTGGAGCACCGACGGCACGCTGCTGGCGACCACTCAGCAACTGGTCTGGTACAAGGAATAGCGGTTTACGCAGTTTCATCTCTTCCATGAAGGAGTCATCATGACCCAGCAAGCCCGTGCAGTCGTTTGCCGCGAAATCGGCAAGCCCGTCGTCGTCGAGACCGTCAGCGTCGATGCGCCACAACGCGGCGAAGTGATGATCAAGCTGGCGGCCTGCGGCGTCTGCCACAGCGATCTTTCCGCAACCAACGGCACCATCCCCTTCCCCCCGCCGGTGGTGCTCGGCCATGAAGGTGCCGGCGAGATCATCGCGATCGGCGAAGGCGTCACGGGTTTCGCGATTGGCGACCACGTCGTCAGTTCCTTCGTCAGCATGTGCGGCAAGTGCCGCTACTGCCAGACCGGCCGCCCGCAGCTGTGCGACCAGGCGGCCAAGGCCGCCTACACGCTGCCCGACGGCACGAACCGCTTCAAGGATGCCGCCGGCAATCCGCTGAACATCTTTTCCGGCTGCGGCGTGATGGCCGAGTACGCCACGCTGCACATCGACAACGTGGTCAAGATCGACGCCGCGGTGCCGCTCGACAAGGCCGCGCTGATCGGCTGCGGCGTGATGACCGGCGTCGGCGCCGCGGTCAACACGGCGAAAGTCGAGCCGGGCTCGGCCACCGTGGTCTTCGGCTGCGGCGGCGTCGGCCTCAACGCGATCCAGGGTTGCGCGATTGCCGGCGCCCGCATCATCGTCGCGGTCGACACCTCCGATGCCAAGCTCGAAATGGCGAAGCAGTTCGGCGCCACCCACACCGTGAACCCGAAGAACGAAGAGAACATCGTCAAGTCCCTGAAGAAGCTGACCGAAGGCGGTGCCGACTACGCCTTCGAATGCGTGGGCCTCGGCGAGATTGCGGCACAGGCCTACGGCTGCCTGCGCAAGGGCGGCACGGCGGTGGTAGTGGGCGTGGCCGGGCCGAAGGACACGACGACCATCCGCACTTCCAGCCTCACCTTCGAGGAAAAGACGCTCAAGGGCAGCTACTTCGGTTCGGCCCGTCCGCAGCAGGATTTCCCGCGCCTGATCGGCCTCTATCGCAGCGGCCGGCTCAAGCTCGACGAACTCATCACGCGCACCTACACCATCGAGGAAGCGCCGCAGGCCTTCGCCGATCTGGCCGAAGGGCGCAATGCGCGCGGCGTGATACTGTTCTGAGCGGAATTCCCCGCATCAGGAGCACGCCCTTGACCACCCGCAAACTCAACACCCTCCGTCGCCTCGCGAAGAAACGCAACGGACAGCCGCCGCTGGTCTTCGTCCATGGCGGCTATGTCCACGCCGGCTGCTGGGAGCTGAACTTCCTGCCCCACTTCAGCGCCCTCGGCTACGACTGCCACGCGATCGATCTTTCGGGCCACGGCGCCAGCGAAGGGCGCGAGAACCTGGACAGTTTCGACATCGACCATTACGCCGCCGATGTCGCCCAGCTGGTGGCGGAACTGCCGAGCCTGCCCGTGCTGATCGGGCATTCGATGGGTGCGCTGGTGGTACAGCGCTACCTCGAAAAAGGGCAGGCGGCCGGAGTGATCATGATGGCGCCGGTGCCGACCACCGGACTCTCTGCCTGCACCATTCAGCTGACCCAGCGGCAGCCGGATTTCCTGCGGGAGGCCGCCTACGCAGTGCGCGGCAAGTACACCGAGAACACCGCCAGGGTCATGCGCGAAGTGTATTTCTCGCCCGATGTGACGCACGAGCAATTCGAATCCTTCAAGCCGCTGGTTCAGGATGAATCGACCACCGCGATCACGGAAATGATGGCGCTGGCCTGGCGCCCGCCGAAGCGGCGGCCGAAGATTCCGGCGCTGGTCATGGGCGGCGAACTCGACGCGCTGTTCCCGTCCAACCTGCTGCACTTCACCGCTTCCGGCTGGAACGCGGAAACCTGCGTCATACCGCGCGCCGGCCATATGCTGATGATGGAACCGCAATGGACAACGGCTGCGGCGAAGATAGACAATTGGCTGGACCGCCGCCTCGGACTGAAAGCTTCGGCGACGGCCTGAATCGATCGTCGCACAGGGGAGCAACGCCATGTTCAGCAAAGCCACTTTCAATTTCCTCGACGAACTGGCCGCCAACAACGACCGCGCCTGGTTCGAAACCAACAAGCCGCGCTACGAAGCGCTGGTGCGCGAGCCGGCGCTGGAATTCATCGCGGCGATGGCGACCCCGCTGGAAAAATTCGCCCCGCACTTTCGCGCCGAGCCGCGCAAGATGGGCGGCTCGCTGATGCGAGTGTTCCGCGACACGCGCTTCGCCCGCGACAAGAGCCCCTACAAGACCAACATCGGCATCCAGTTCCGCCACGAACTGGGCAAGGATGTCCATGCGCCCGGCTTCTACCTGCATATCGCGACCGACGAATGCTTCTTCGGCGCCGGCTGCTGGCATCCCGAGGCCGACATGCTCGGGCACATCCGCGACCTCGTCGCGGCGCAGCCGAAACGCTGGTTCGCCGTGCGCAACGACAAGACGTTCGCCGCACACTGGGCTCTGGCCGGCGACAGCCTGACGCGGCCGCCACGCGGCTATGCCGCCGAGCACCCGGCGATCGAGGATCTCAAGCGCAAGGACTTCATCGGCCTCGCGCCGCTGTCCTTCGCCGAAGCCACGGGACCCGGACTGGTCAAGCTCGCGGCCGAGCGTTTCGCCACCGCGGCACCGCTGATGAAGTTTCTCTGCGAGGCGCAGGGCGTCCAGTACTAGCCGGGGGCCGCAGCAGCCGCGCCGCATGCTCGACATCCTTTACCGCGACGACTTCCTCGTCGCGATCAACAAGCCCGCCGGGCTGCTGGTTCATCGCAGCAACATCGATCGCCACGAAACGCGCTTCGCCGTGCAATTGCTGCGCGACCAGATCGGGCAGCGCGTGCACCCGGCACACCGGCTCGACAAGGCCACCTCGGGCGTGCTGCTGTTCGCGCTCGACGCCGACAGCGCGCGCGAAGTCGGCGGGCAGTTCGAGCGCAACGAAGTGCGCAAGCGCTATCTCGCCGTGGTACGCGGCTGGCCGCCGGAAACCGGCGTGATCGACCATCCGCTGTCGCGCCAGTTCGACGACTACGGCCGCAAGTTCACGGCCGGCAGCCCACCCCCGGCGTTGCCCGCCGTGACCGAATACCGCCGCCTGGCCGCCGTCGAACTGCCCGAAGCGGTCGACCGCTACCCGACCTCGCGCTATGCGCTGGTGATGCTGACGCCGCAGTCCGGCCGCCAGCACCAGTTGCGCCGCCATATGAAGCACATCGCCCACCCCATCATCGGCGACGCCAATTGGGGCAAGGGAATCCACAACCGTTTCTTCCAGCAACGCTTCGGCTGCCACCGCCTGCTGCTGGCCTGCACCCGCCTCGAACTGCGCCACCCGCGGGACGGCCGTGCGCTATCGATTGCCGCGCCGCTGGAGGACAGCTTCGCCAACGTGATCCTTGCTCTCGACTGGAGCCCGGTCTGCAGCGAAGCCTGAAGCCGGCCAAAAGTCGGCGCTGGCGGGACGGCGACCAAGCCGATTTCCCGGCTCCGAAAGACCGCGAAGGCGGTCAGGCCTGACGGGCGGCTGGTCGGCCTTGGCTGGCAATCGCTCGGTTTGGATGAACTACCGCTCGGTGCCCTTCTGCCGGTGGCGGAAAATGGAACCGGACCTTCGCGGCGAATGCCGAAAATGCCGAAGCAGTCGTTCGTCATGCGACGATGATTCTTTTCATTGCTCGGGCGGTCGTGTCGCGTTTCCGGTCTTGCCGGCTTGATGAGTCGCCGGCAAGTCCCGCCATAACGGCCGCTACTGTATTTCAGATGCACATCAGCAACGACCGTGCACTGCGCGCTCTGAGCCCCAGCCGGAGAATCGAAGTGACCGCCGGATAAATGCTTTGCGGGACGCGCGCCTTGAATTGCGCAGGCAGGCGCCGCCCGGCTTCGCGCAACTTTCTGGTGAGCCTCGATGACAGGACGCGGCTTGTCACAGTGTGTTACCAAAGTGGCCGCGGCAGACGACGGCGATAGCGGACAATTCGCTCCATCCTTTCTTCCGGAGTATCGCCATGCAGAACTTTCGTTACGCCCTGCCGCGGATTGCCATTCATTGGCTCGCCGCGGCCCTGATCCTGTTCCTGCTCGGCGCCGGCAGCCTGGTGCTGGCCGAAATGCCAAACACAACGGAGAAGATCGGCAATCTGCGCATCCACATGATTCTCGGCGGCCTGGCCGGCCTGCTGGTGCTGACCCGTCTCGGTCTCGGGCGCGTCCATCCGGCGCCGGCGCCCGCCGCCGGCGACACAATGGGCAAAGTCGGCCACGTCGGTCATGTCCTGCTCAATCTGACCATCCTGTTCATGGCCATGAGCGGCATGTTGCTGGTCCTGCAAAGTGGTGCTCTGGATGCGGCATTCTTCGGCGGTGTGCTGCCCGAGGACTTCAAGGCCTACATCCCGCGCAAGGTTCACGGCCTGCTTTCCCGCATTGCCATGGGGCTGATCGCCCTGCACGTGCTGGCCGCGGCGTATCACCAGTTCATCATCAAGGATGGATTGCTGTCACGCATGGGGCTGGGTAGCCGCTAAACCGGACTGCCCAATCCAAATTTTCGACGAATCGATCATGAAACTACCCTCCATACGAAATCTCGGCGTGATTCTTGCCGGTATTGCACTGCTTGCCGGCCTGATCTGGGTGGTGGTTCGCAGTGGCCCGCTGGCGCCGCCACGGGCGACGGTGACGATATTGGGTCGGGCCGATGTCGCCCCGATTCTGTTCGGCGTCGGCGTAGTCGAGGCGCGGCGCAGCTATCTGGTGGGGCCGACGGCGGCCGGCCGGATCAAACAGGTGCATGTCGATGTCGGCGACACGGTTCGCGCCGGGCAATTGCTGGCGGAAATGGAGCCGGTCGATCTCGACCAGCGTATGGTCTCGTCCGCCGCCGCCGTGACGCGGGCGCAGAGCGCCATCGATGCGGCCCAGGCGCAGCTCGCGGACAACCAGAGCCGGCATCGGGTCGCGGCCGCCAATGCGCACCGCTATGAGGATCTCGGCCGCAAGGGCTTCGTCAGCTCCAGCGTGGTCGAAGGCAAGGCGCAGGAAGAAAAATCTGCCGCGGCCCAGGTGGCCGCTGCCGGCGCGACCCTGGCCGGCGCTCGCCAGGACCTGCTGCGGCTGGGCGCCGAGCGCGAAGGCGTCGGCCAGTTGCGCGCCAACATCCGCCTGTTGGCGCCGATCGATGGCGTGGTCACCGCGCGCGATGCCGAGCCGGGGTCAACCGTCATCGCCGGACAGGGCGTAGTGAGACTGATCGCGCCCGACAGCCTGTGGATCAGGACGCGATTCGACCAGAACCGTTCCGCCGGTTTGCAGCCGGGCCTTGCCGCCGAGATCGCCCTGCGCTCGCGGCCCGGAGCGCCGCTGCCGGGAACGGTGGCGCGCATCGAACTCCTGAGCGACAGCGTGACCGAGGAGCGCATTGCGCAGGTGGCTTTCGACACACCGCCCGCCGGCGTGTCGGTCGGCGAGATGGCCGAGGTGACGCTGCGCCGGCCGGTCGCCAGGAATGTGCTGGTCCTGCCCAACGCCGCACTGCGCATGCGCGGCGGCAAGGCCGGCGTCTGGCGGTACGACGGCGACAGCCTGAGTTTCGTGCCGGTCAGGCGGGGCGTGACCGGGGTCGACGGCAAGGTCGAGATCGTCGAGGGGCTCAAGGAGGGCGATACGGTCGTCGTGCATAGCGAGCGCGAGATCGACGGCAGCAGTCGCATCAAGGTGGTTTCCTCGCTCGTCGCGCCGGGCTCTTGACCATCGGGCCATGACAATAGCCATGGTGAATCGCTCATGATCAGCCTCGCCGGTCGCGACATTCTGCATTCCTGGGGCAAATTCGTCCTCACCGGATTCGGCCTGGGCCTGCTGATAGGCGTCACGCTGACCATGGCCGGCGTCTATCGCGGCATGGTCGATGATGCCAAGGTGCTGCTGACCAACAGCGGCGCCGATCTGTGGGTAGTGCAGAAAGATACGCAGGGACCCTACGCCGAATCATCCAGCATCAAGGACGATGTCTATCGGCAGATCCTCGGACTCTCCGGGGTGGCGCAGGCCGCCAACGTGACCTACCTCACCATGCAGGTACGCAATGCCAGCCGCGGCGGCCGGGAGGAGCGCACCATGGTCGTCGGCTTCGAGCCCGGCCAACCTGGCGAGCCGGGCTATCTAATGGCCGGTCGACGCTTGGTGCGCAGCCATTACGAAGCCATCGCCGATATTGGGACCGGCGCCCGCCTGGGCGATCGCCTCACAATTCGGCGCCACGAATACGAAGTGGTTGGTCTCACGCGCCGCATGGTGTCCTCGGGAGGTGACCCGATGGTCTTCATTCCGCTCAAGGATGCGCAGGAGGCCCAGTTTCTCAAGGACAACGACGCCGTCATCGCGGATCGAGCGCGCACCGCCGCCAATCCTGCACTCAACCGCCCGAGCGTGCCGGGCCTGCTGGAGGCGATCAACGCCTCGCAGTCCAGCAATCGCAACGTCAACGCAGTTCTGGTGCGGGTTGCCGACGGCATCGCGGCGGAATCCGTGGCGCGCGACATCCGCCGCTGGAAGCATCTGGAGGCCTTCACCCGCGCGCAAATGGAAGACATCCTGATCGCCAAGCTGATCGCCACCGCGGCCAAGCAGATCGGCATGTTCCTGGCGATTCTGGTGATCGTCAGCGCGGCCATCGTGGCCTTCATCATCTACACCATGACCCTGGGCAAGATCCGCGAGATCGCGGTGCTGAAACTGATCGGCACGCGCAACCGCACCATCGCCAGCATGATCCTGCAACAGGCGATGGGGCTCGGCCTGATCGGCTTCGTGGTGGGCAAGATCGCGGCGACCGTCTGGGCGCCCGCGTTTCCCAAATTCGTGCTGCTCGAACCGGCCGATGCGATCAGCGGCTTCATGATCGTGATGGTGGTCTGCGCGCTGGCCAGCACCCTGGCGATTCGCGCCGCGCTGAAGGTCGATCCGGCCGAGGCCATCGGAGGCTGACACTCATGACAGCGACGACGGACACCGGCATCCACATCGCGGGGCTGAGCAAACGCTACGGCGCGGGCGATACCGCCGTCGACGCGCTGAAGGACGTGAACATGAGCGTCACGCCCGGCGAAGTCATCGGGCTGGTGGGCCCCAGCGGCTCCGGCAAGACCACCTTGCTCAAGTGTCTGGGCGCGGTGATCGAGCCGACGCGCGGACAGATGACGCTGGGCGGCGAAGTGATCTACGACCAAGGCTGGAAAATTCCCGACCTGCGCACCCTGCGCCGCGACCGCATCGGCTTCGTCTTCCAGGCGCCCTACCTGATTCCCTTTCTCGACGTGACCGACAACGTGGCGCTGCTGCCCATGCTGGCCGGCCGCCCGAATGGCGAATCGCGCGCGCGGGCGCTGGAACTGTTGCAGGCACTCGACGTCGCGCACCGCGCCAGGGCGCAGGTTTCGGAGCTTTCCGGCGGCGAGCAGCAGCGCGTGTCGATCGCCCGCGCGCTGGCCAACCAGCCGCCGGTCATCCTCGCCGACGAACCCACGGCGCCGCTCGACAGCGAACGCGCACTGGCGGTGATGCGCATCCTCAATCAAATGGCGCGCCAGTACCAGACGGCGATCATTGTCGTCACCCACGACGAGAAGATCATTCCGACCTTCAAGCGCATTTATCACATTCGCGACGGGCGAACGGTGGAAGAGGCCGGCGAGGGACGGGAAATCGAATGAAGCTTTCAAGTCCGGCCACTGCGCCATCAAATCCATGAGTGATATTTCGATGAACAAGGCCCTGAAGTTGATATTCGCGGCAGCCCTTGCCGGCACGGTGGCCAGCGCGGTCCACGGCGCCGATCTGCTGGCGGTCTACCGCGACGCCCTGGTCCATGACGCCCAGTTCAGCGCGGCGCGCGCGGCTCTCGCGGCGGGACGCGAAAAAGCGCCGCAAGCTCGCGCCGGCCTGCTGCCGAACATCGGCCTCGCCGCCGGCACGACCTGGAACGAAACCGAAAGCACGCCACGGCTCAATGGCGCCACGGCCACGCCGGCGGATTACAACAGCAATGGCTGGACCATCACCCTGACGCAGCCGCTGTTCCGCTGGCAGAACTGGCTTGCCTACGATCAGGCGCAGCTTGCCGTGCTCGCCGCCGAGGCGCAGTTCGGCGCCGCCAGGATGGATCTGATCGCGCGCACGACGCAAGCCTACTTCGACGTGCTTCTGGCGCGGGAAGTCCTTGCCACGGCGCAGGCGCAAAAAGCCGCGACCGCCGAGCAGCTCGAATCGGCCAGACGCAACTTCGAAGTCGGCACCGCGACGATTACCGACAGCCACGAAGCGCAGTCCCGTTTCGACCTGGTCGTCGCACAGGAAATCGCCGCG
The DNA here is from genome assembly GCA_006218025.1 of Rhodocyclaceae bacterium. Taxonomy (GTDB): domain Bacteria; phylum Pseudomonadota; class Gammaproteobacteria; order Burkholderiales; family Rhodocyclaceae; genus Sulfuritalea. The sequence goes on from VBWA01000004.1 coordinate 54,264, forward strand.
CAGAACGAACTCCAGGTCAAGGAGCATGCGCTTCAGATGCTGACCGGCAAGCCGCCCGAAACGCTCGGGCGTTTGCGGCACGGCGTCACCCTGGCGTCGCCGCAACCGGCCGACATGAACCGTTGGGTCGATCTGGCCGAGACCGGCGCGGCGACCGTGCAGGTGGCACAGGTCGGCCTCGAAATCGCGCGGCGCGAAATCGAAAGGCAGCGTGCCGGCCATTACCCGACGCTCGACCTGGTCGCCACGCGCGGCAACAGTGCGCAGAGCTACAGCGCGACGGCCGGCACCGGGGTCGATGGCAAAACCGCCACCATCGGCCTGCAGCTGAGCATTCCCCTGTTTTCCGGCGGTGGCGTAGCGTCGAAGGATCGCGAGGCCGTGGCGCTGAAGGAAAAAGCCGCAGCCGACCTCGACAATGCCCGACGCAGCGCGGCGCTGGCGGCGCGACAAGCTTACCTGGGCGTCACCTCCGGCCTGTCACAGGTCAGGGCGTATGAAGCCGCGGTGGTCTCCTCGCAATCCGCGCTGGATTCGAACAAGCTCGGTTACGATGTCGGCGTGCGCATCAATATCGACGTACTGAACGCGCAGACCCAACTCTACGATACCGCACAAAAACTCGCCAGGGCGCGTCTCGACACCCTTGCGGCGCTGCTGAGGCTCAAGCTGGCGGCCGGAAATCTGGGCGAAGAGGATGTGGCGGCGATCAACGGCTTGCTGGAGTGAACTGCATTGACGGATGAATGACAGGAGCATCATGCCGGAACATCTGCTGGTGGTCGATGACGATCGCGAGATACGCAAGCTGCTCACGGAATATCTGGAGCAGGCCGGCTACCGCGTCACCGCCGTGGCCGACGGCAAGGCGATGCGGCGGATGCTCGACGGCCATCGCGTCGACCTGGTGGTACTCGACCTGATGCTGCCCGGCGAGAACGGACTGGCGCTGTGTCGTGACCTGCGCGCGCGCTCCAATCTGCCGGTGTTGATGCTTACCGCACGCGGCACGGAAGTCGACCGCATCATCGGCCTGGAGATGGGCGCCGACGACTACCTGGCCAAGCCCTTCAATCCCCGCGAACTGCTGGCGCGCATCAAGAGCATCCTGCGGCGCGCCCAGTCCCTGCCGCCGAACCTCGAAGCCGAGAATATCGCCGCCTTTCGTTTCGCCGACTGGACGCTGGACGTGGGCGCCCGCCATCTCGTGGCGCCGGACGGTCTGGTGGTGCCCCTGTCCGGCGCCGAGTACCGCCTGCTGCGGGTGTTCCTCGAACACGCACAGTGCGTGCTATCGCGCGACCAGTTGCTCGAACTAGCGAATGGCCGCGAGGCCATCCTGTTCGACCGCAGCATCGACGTGCTGGTCGGGCGCCTGCGCAAGCGCCTGCGCGACGACGGGCGCGAACCGCAACTGGTGAAGACCGTGCGCGGCGAAGGTTACGTGCTGGCGGCCGCGGTCGCCGAGGCCTGATGGCCTGGCTACCGCGCACCCTGTTCGGCCGCCTGGTGCTGCTCATGGCGGCAGGCCTGCTGCTGGCGCAGTTGCTCGGCGCAGCATTGCACCTGAGCGAACTGCGGCGTACCGTGGGGCGCACCGTCAGCCAGGAACTGGCGCAGCGGATTACGGCCGTCTATCATGCGATCGACAGTCAGACCGGAGCGGAGCGCGAGCGCCTGGCCAGGCTGCTGTCGACCCCGCGCCAGCAACTGACGCTGGAGACGTTGGCGCCGCGGGCGAGCGAAGAAGCCCCGACGTTCCCCGAGATTCTCGATGGCATCGCCGCCCTGCTGGGACCGGGCGTCGAAGTCCGCGCAGTACGCATGCCGCGCATCGGCGACTTCGTCTTCGATTTCCATATCCGGCTTGCCGCCGGCGACTGGCTGCGTATCCAGGGCAATGCGCCGACCGAAATCTTCGCCTGGCCCTGGCACCTGCTGGTCAATCTCGGCGTCATGCTGGCGGCGGTGATCCTGCTGGTCTGGTTTGCCGCGCGCAGCACAGTGCGACCGCTAACCGACCTGGCGCGGGCGGCGCGCGATCTCGGCGAGAACCTGCGGCGACCGCCGCTGGCCGAGGACGGACCGAGCGAAGTGCGCCAGGCCGCGCATGCCTTCAATGCCATGCAGATGCGCATTCGCCACGACATCGAGGAGCGGGAACGCTTTCTCGCCGCGGTGTCCCACGACCTCAAGACGCCGGTGACCCGCCTGCGGTTGCGCAGTGAACTGCTGGCCGACCCCGAGCTACGCCAACGCTTCCTGCACGATCTGGACGACATGCAGGACCTGCTCGGCGGCGCGCTGGATTTCCTGCAAGGCAAGGCCGTCGAGGAAGCCATGCAGCCGGTGGACCTGGTGGCCATGGCCGAAAGTCTCGCCGACGACTTCAACGAAGCGGGAGGGATCGTGACGCTTCGGGAACCGGAGTCCTTGCGCGTTGTCGCCCGCCCGCGGGCCTTGCGCCGCGCGTTTGCCAACCTGATCGACAATGCCCTCAAGTACGGCGGGCGAGCAGATGTCAGCTTGTCCGCCGCCAACGGCGAACTGCTCATCGCCATCGCCGACGACGGGCCGGGGCTGCCGCAGGGCGAACTGGAGCGGGTGTTCGAACCCTTCTATCGAATCGAAACATCCCGCAACCGCGGCACCGGCGGCGTCGGCCTCGGTCTGGCCATCGTCCGCCAGATCGCCCGCAGCCACGGCGGCACCGTGTCGCTGGAGAATCGTGCCGAACGCGGCTTGCGCGCCGTGCTGCGCTTGCCGCTCGTTGCCTGAGCGGCACGGCCCGCGATTCCACCGCGCCGCGCCGAACTGCATGCGGCATGAGCGGAAATCGTAGTCCCTTGTCCCATGCTACGAAAACCGTCTGAAACAATTGGAAACATATTGAATCCATGAAGACATGAAGACATGGCGCTGCTACAGCACACTGCGAAAATGCTCGGACCAAGATCGAAATAGCAAATTGGTCGGGTATCGGTATTGTTGCGGCACCTACCGCTGACCCTTTTCCTGACGCTGTCGTTCCCGGCAGAAACCGACCTCTTCAAGAAGGCAAAGCATGAGCGCGAAACCCGATGTGGACGAAGTATTGGCCGACCAGCCTGTTTGCAGCACGGAGCGGAAATGTACTTTGCTGATTGTCGACGACGATGCGGAATTACGGGATCTTCTGGTGCGCTACCTGCAAACCAACGGGTTTGATGTTGTCGCGGTTGCCGACGGTCTGGCAATGGAAAAGTATCTCAAGAGCCAACCCGCTGATCTAGTCATCCTGGATCTCATGCTGCCCGGTAAAGACGGCCTGACTATTGCACGGGAACTGCGAAGCGGCCGCGATTTGCCGGTCATCATGCTGTCTGCTCGGGGCGACGATGTCGACCGCATCGTCGGCCTGGAAGTTGGCGCCGACGATTATCTAGCCAAGCCTTTCAATTCGAGAGAGCTGCTGGCGCGAATTCGTGCCATGCTGCGCCGCAGGATGACCGACAAGACGTGCGGAACGCGCGCGGTGGAAATGCAGACGCATCTGTTCGGACCCTACCGGCTGAATATGCAAACACACTATTTAACCAGAAGCGGCCAGGACGTTGCTCTGACCACCGCTGATTTCAAGTTGCTCTGCCTGTTTGCTCTTCACCCCAACCAGCTGTTGAGCCGCGATACTTTAATGGACATGCTGAAGGGCTACGAGCGTGCCTCGTTCGATCGTAGCATCGACGTACGCGTGACCAGACTGAGGAGAAAGATCGAGGACAATCCTGCCGCACCGGTATTTATCCGTACCGTGAGAGGTGAGGGATATATGTTTACACCCGACCGCGAGGCCGGGTAGTGGGTATCCGCTTTCCCGCCACCCTGTTCGGCAAGACCGCACTCACCATTGCCGTAGTGTTGGTTCTGTTTCAAGTATTTACCACACTGGTGATCGCCTATTACCTGCTAATCCCTGTCGCCCGTCGATCCGCGAATGACATGGCCGATTTCGTGCTGCTTTCTTCCCGAACGTGGGCTGCTCTGCCGGTCAGCGGCCGGGCCGAGTTCCAAGAAGTGTTGCGGAAGGACGCGGGCCTGATTTTGTTGCCGACAGATGACAACGCCAACTTGCCTGGGTCCGCCGTGTACCTGCCGTATGTGCTGTTTCTGGGCAAGGCACTTGCGGAGCGCACGCAGCGACCAATTCAGATGAAGGCGGAACATTCTGATGGAATCGACTGGTACTGGGTCGACTTCGATTCCGAGGGCCAACGGCTACGGGCTGGCTTCTCCGGACAGCGAATCAACATTCAGGCCCCCCCAGCCATTTTTCTGATACTCGTGCTGGGTACCATGCTTACCCTCGTGACCACACTCATCCTGGTACGCCGGCTGACGCGACCTCTTTCCCTGCTATCGGATGCAGCCGAGCGTATCGGCCGAGGGGGAATCGTGGAACCATTGCCGGAAATTGGACCAAGCGAACTCGTTACTCTTGTGCGCGCATTCAACAAAATGGCACACCAGGTAGAAACCCTGCTCGCCAGCCGCTCCACCCTGCTGGCCGGTATCGCCCATGATTTGCGCACTCCCATCGCGCGAATGAGGCTGGCCTTGGAAGTACTTCCGCCGTCAGCCGATCCGGAACTATTGGAACGGATGCTGCGAGGACTGGACAACATGACCCGGCTGGTCAACCAGTCTATCGAGTTCAGCCGTGGCCTGGGGCGTGACCCTAGCCATGAAGTGGATGTGGCCGAACTCATCGAGGAACTGGCCGAGGAGGCCGAGCGGGGTGGCGCAGAAATTCACCTGCAACCGGGACGCGCATACGTGCGCCTGGTAGCACCAATGGCGCTACGCCGCATCCTGACCAATCTGCTCGATAACGCGGTCCGCTATCGCGAAGGCAGGCCGATCGACCTTACCTGCGTATGCGAAGGTGAAAAGCTGAGGATAAGCATTGCCGACCGCGGGCCCGGGATTCCGGTTGGCGAACTGGAAGCGGTGTTCGAGCCGTTCTATAGAGTCGATAAGTCGCGTAATAGCATAACTGGCGGCAGCGGACTGGGCTTGGCGATCGCCAAGCAGTTGGCCGACAGTAACGGTTGGTCGTTGGTGCTTAACCCACGCGATGGGGGCGGCCTTGTGGCGAGCCTGGTGTTTTAGAAAAGGAAAAAAGACTGGCAACCGGATGGATTGCCAGCAAGCCGAGGAGCCTATGCCTTGAATCAGTGTGAATGGCCTTCCGGTTGCGCGCCGGAGAAGGCTGGAAATTTATCAGTGGCGTACTGGCTGTGGCAATTCTGGCAGCTATCTACCAAGCGTGAGTAGTAGAAACGTTGCAGCTCATAATCCTTACGCAATGCCGAATCGGCCAGCTTTTTGGCGGTCAAGTGGAATTCGCCGTCCAGTTTGAGGAACTCTGGTGTCGCCGCCTTCATCAAATCTTTCTTGTCCTGCTCCGTAAGACCGCGCGCCAAGATGAAACTATCGTGAATCTGTTGCGCCTGGGTGGCCACCAGAGGGTGGTCACCGACGATCAGGCCATCAAGGATCATCTTGACAGCCTGTTTCACCGATAACATTTCCTCGGATAGCATCTGCTTCAGGCGTGGTGTCAGCTTTGGGCCGATCGGTTGGAGGTCTTCCGCGGCTATGGCCTCGAGTGTGATACCTGCCATGATGATCATAGCTGCAACGTACGCGGCAAGGCGTTTGCTGGTGATAAATTTCATTATCTGCCTTTCTTGCTTGGTTAATCCAGCTTGATCTTGACCGACAGAGCGCCGCGCACGTCACCCACTTTGTAGCCGCGGGCGGTATCGTGCGGATATTGTTCAGACAGCTTCTGCTCTACATTCGGTGGCACCTCGCTGCCACCGTGGCAGGTTAGGCACAGCGGTTCGATTCGGACGGCTTTCATGAAGCGTGCGTATCGCAGTCCTCCCTCGCGCACGACTTCGTAGCGGCTGGCGTCTTCCTTGCCACCGGCGATTTCCTTCTCGAACCCATTGAGCACTTCCTGCTCATAGGCATCCGGCAGGGCCAGGGGATTTCTGGCCTTGGAGGACACCCGCTTGACCGCCCAACCCGTCTGGGTCGAAGTTTCGGCACTCAGCTGAGCTGCTTTTACCGAGCAGGCAGCTATGCCGCCTTCGGGACCGTTCTTGCTCATCTGTTCGATTAGGCCGGATTTCATCTGCTTGGCATAGCCGCCAGCCACCACCTTGACGCTGTCCAGGGGTGGCGCGTCCGCACTCCACGCAGAGGTGTGAAGCGTCGCTGCGACAAACGTGGTCAACACCAACCGTTTCATGGTGTTTCTCCTTGTTCTTACCATGGTGTTTCTCCTTGTTCTTACGTTTGCGGGCCGTCCCGGACGGGACGGCCCCTGCTCCATGTCAGTAAGCGGTCTGGTAGTTGCGCGCGATATGCCAATCCATCATGCCATCGCTCAGATAGCTGGTCTTGTAACCTGCCTTGGCCAGCGCGGCGGCCGGTACCAGCCCCTGCGAACCGAACATGTCGATGACGATGATTTCCTTGTCTTTCGGCAGCGTTTTCATCTTTCCGTCAAATTCCTCCGGCCGGATGTGCCGGGAGCCGGGGATATGGCCCATGATGCGGAAAGCGATGTCGCTCTGCAGGTCCAGAAGCAGCACATTGGGATTCTTGGCTTTCCATATGGCCAGTAGCTCAGGGGTGCTGTAGAACTTCACACCCGCTGCCCTGGCTTCGGCTTCGCCGCGACGCACATTCTTCGGACCGGTCCATGCCTTCTCCCAAGTGCGCAGATATTTCACAATCGACCAAATCTGGTCCTGGTTGAGCTTATCTCCGAAGGTCGGCATCACGATGGGTGAGCCGGGTTTTTGCGGTGGCCCGCCCTTGACGATCTCAAAGTGCTCGTGATCACTGTGCAGCGTCAGGTAGGATTTCATTACGATCGGCGGGAAACGCCCCTGGCCATCCATGCCGTGGCACGCAGAGCAAGCACCCTCGAACAGCTTCTTGCCATCGCCCGGATTCTTGCCGCTGATGCTCTTTATGCTGTCGGCGATGAAGTAATCAGGCTTGTCTTTTGCCGCGATGGTGTTCGGTGGGGCAATTTGCTCGTGGAAATCGTTCACCGCGAACTCAAGCAAGGCGAAGGTCGGTGTCTTTTTCCGGTCCACGCCAAATAGCCCGCCGTGCTTCTCCAGATAATTATCCATGTCCTTCCGTGTCAACTTCATCGCGCCGATGCGCGTAACCAGTTCCGGCTTGAGCACGTTCCGGATGCGATCCATATACACCTTCTCGATATGCTGCGGGTCTTCGTCGATCCTCACCAAGTCCGGACTGGGGTCATACTGGCGGCGTAGCGGTCGCAAGTAGAGCGCCAGACGGAAAACCTGTTGCATTTCGAACTTGTCTCGCTCGTTGGCTAGCAACAGTGCGGTACCCAAGGCCAGATTTTCCACCGCGGAGAGCGCTTCCGTGGGGGAACCAGCCTTGTTCATGGCTATTACCATTTTCGATGCGGTCGGCGACGGTGGGTCCGCTGCCCAGACCGAGACTGGCAGCATGATTGCGGCAAGGGTGGCTAACGTGTATTTCTTCATTTGTTCCTCCTTTGATTATTGGATTTCCGAGTCGATTTCTTGGTTGAAGCCGTTCCAGGTCGGCCCCTGTTGCAACTTAGGCGTAGGAAAACGGTAAATATTTTTCGATAGTTCAATCCTTAAAGTAGGCATTGAAATAGGTGGACTTGCAGGCCGCCTTGGTCAGTGGGATAGCCAGTGCTCGATTTGCGAATCGAACACGCCGATGGCGATAATTTCCTGTCGTTCGCTTGCTATTTATTCAGCGCCTCCACCGCCTTGGTCGCAGCAACGTGATCGGGGTTGAGGCTCGCCATGCCACCCTTGGGAATCCTTACGCCGCTCGACATCATGAATCCCATCAGGTCACCCCGGGTCGTCTGCTCGGCCTTGATCTTGGTGACCAAGTTGTCACCCAGGGCATGTTCCACCTCAAGCCGGGCACGGTTGATATCCGCCGGAAGTGCCTTGGACTCAATCAGGTTGGCAAGCTTCTGCCAGTGGCGTGCTATTTCGGGGCGGCTGCCGGATGGAACCGTATCGGGGTCGTCCTTGAGTGCCTGCATGACACCCAGTGCCAATTGGGTATGTGGACTCAAGGCGTCCTCATAGCTGGTGTTCCAGCCCGCATCGGACACAACCGGCCCCATCGTTGGCCCCATACAACCGGCTGTCGCCAGAGCCAGCGTGCCGGCCAGTGCCACGGGGAACAGGGTCTTGCGCAACAATTGAAATGTGCGATATTTCATCGTGTTCTTCAGCTCCTCTGGTGATAAGTGCGCAAGAACTCTTGGTCTTTAGTGGCGGTAGGTAAACTGCATGGTCACGAGATTGGTCTCGAAGCTCACCCTGGTCGGAGCACCGACGCTCGCGGTCATCTCGTTCTTGAGGCCATGACTGAGCGAAAAGGTGAGTGCCGAATTTTTGCTGACCTTGGCTGTTATCCCGGCCGATAGATGATGTTCGACGATGGCGGTGACGCCGGCATTGTTGTTGATGTCTTTTTCGCCGATCGGCGATTTGCCATAGTTGTAGCCGGCCAGCAGCGAGATGTTGTCGGAGAAACGGTACTTGGCGCCCAGCGCCAGTACGTTCTGATCCGTCCAGTTGTAGGCCAGATTCTTGGTTTTTGCAGCGGTCGGGCCAACAAGCGTGGCTGTAGTACGCACATCGCTGAAATTGAGCCACTTGAGGTCGGCCTCCAGAAGCAGCTTCTCGGTTAGCTGGTGGGAAATGCCGACCGAGACGGTCTGAGGATCCTGAAATGAAAGACGCCATTTGCCGTCATCCATGTTCCACTCCAGATCCTCGTTGTATGAACGGCTGGTGTAAGCAGCGCCGAAGTTCGTGCGGTCGTTGATCCGATAGATCGTCCCAAGCACGAAAGAGCCGCCATAAGCGACATCGTTCGGAAAGTTCATGGATTTTGGCGGCAGGGTTGACGTATCGAAGTTCTTGATCGACATCTGATTGACCACGAGGCTCAGATTGGCGCCGACCGACAGTCGGTCGTTGACTCTGTACGCGATGGCAGGGCCGATGCGCACCGACACCCGACTGGCAACAACCGCCGCATTGGCAGGTCCCAACTTGAATGCCTCTGCCGGGAAGTCCACACCGCCGCCGGATATCGGATAGGCGCCGACGCTGACGGTATAGTCCCGTCCGAACAATTCACTCTGGAAGGCAAAACCACCGGTTGCCATGATGTATGCGTTGCTGTCGCTATCCACTCCGTTCATGCTGCGCTTCGGGTTAAGTAGCGACAGATTCATGTCGAAACGGGTATGACTTTCCCCCATGTTCAAATAGGACAGTCCAGCCGGGTTGCTGAGTGCCGTGGTGACATCCTGAGGCATGGCGACAACCGCCCCTCCCATGGCATTGGCAATGGCGCTATAGCCGACCATCTGGTCGCCGTTGTTGGCCATGGCCCCGCTCGAGATGAGCGCGCTGGCGCAGATTGCTGCGGCTTTCTGTTTCATTGTTTCCCCTCCTTTTGTGGTTGAACAAAACGATGCTTTTTGCCAGCAACCATGCCGGCATAATTCTTATTCTTTGAACTTCGGCAAAATATATAGCGTGGCAGCCCACCCGTTATTTCCCGGATGAAACTGTTTGGTGACAGTTGGTTACGGTGATCGAGGAAGGCGCTGAGTTCGAAAATCTGACGCAGGCGATAGCGGCCCGATGGATGACTGGGAGTCCATTTCGGCAGGAATCGTGCCCCGCGCCGAGACCGGGATCGACATTCGCCGCGTTGCAGCGCCTGTCAATGGCGTAGTGCGACGAAGCGATGCCAACTTTGCGTGTAGCTTGTCCGGAGGGGCGTCAGCCCAGCATGATCCCAGCATGATCCCAAGATGAACCGACCGACCGGATAGGCCTACGTCATTTACCGCCTGGCACTGACCATCGCCGAACCGTTGTTACGGTATTTGCCGGCATCCTTGGGTATCCGGTGACTATCCGTAACACATCGTCACGAATATCTCGTCCTGGGAAATCTTGCGGAAGCCCGTCGGGCGGATGATGTCAGGCATTCGCATGAGTGAAAGAAGGAGGGTTTAATTGAGGACACGAGCCGCGCGAGAGCAGTTGCCGGAATCGGCTGGTCTATTGGCCGATGGGACCGTACATGCTACTCACCCAATGATTTCCGAAGACACGGGGACCCTCGGTGCTGGCGGCACGGTAGGTAGAAACCTGCTGAACGGGCGACTGCAAGCAGCGGCCGTCGCGCTCCTCGCCGGTCTCGCAATGCCGGCGGCGGCCGAGCCGGAAGCCGCCCCCGACTATGCCGGGACGACCTTGACTGGCGACTGGAACGGCGCGCGCAGCGAACTCTGGCAGCGCGGCTTGGCGCTCGAAGCCGGGCTCAAGCTCGATAGCTTGCACAACCGCGGCGGGGCGACGGATGGCGGCCACACGCTCAGCCACCTGGAATTGAAGCTGCGCGCCGACCTGGAAAAACTAATGGGCTGGAGCAATGCCGTCGCCTACGTCAACAGCAACACCGACGCCGGGTCCGGCATCAACGCGCGGCACACCGGGAGCCTGATGGGGGTCAGCAACATCGAGGTGCCGGTGCCGACCACGCGCCTGTTCCATGCCTGGGTACAGAAGGGTTTCCTCGACGATCGCTTCTCCCTGCTGGTCGGCATCTATCCGATCGACTCGGAATTCTTCACCATGGATTCGGCGGCGACGCTGCTGCATCCGGCCTATGGCCCGCCCGCCGATCTGGCGCTGACCAATACGCCGTCCGTGTTCAACAACGCCGCCTTCGGCCTTCGCGCCAAATGGTTTTCCGAAGGTCGCGAGGTCTATGCGATGGCGGCCCTGATGGACGGCATTCCCAACGATCCGGCGCGACCGAAAGCCACAGCCATCCGCTTCGCCAAAGGCGATGGCGCCTTCGTCATCGGCGAAATCGGCTGGATGCCGCTGGAAACGGGACATAGCTTCGAGCCTGTCGACCCGGCACAAGTGCGACAAACGCCAGGACTTGTCGCCCATGAAAAGTACGGGGGCCTCAGCAAGTATGCCATCGGCCTCTGGCGCTACGGCAATCGCGTCGCCGACCAGCTCGACGTCGACGCCGACAACAACCCGCTGCAGCGTCGCTCGCAGGGGGGCTACCTGCTCGCCGAGCGGACGCTCTTCAGTCTCGGCGGCGACGCCGGACGGGACGTCACGGCCTTTGGCCGCTACTCGTTCAGTAGCGGCGATTCGACGTCCATCGACCGCATGTGGAATCTTGGCCTGCGCCTGCGCGGACCGTTCGCCAGCCGGCCGGATGACAGTCTTGCAATCGGCTGGACGCGCAGCCGTCTGGCATCGAAATGGCGCGCGGCTCAGGCGGCTGCCGGCACCGACACGGCGACCAGCGAAGATGCCATCGAAATCAGTTGGCGCGTGGCGATCACGCCTTGGCTGGCGCTGCAACCCGACCTGCAATACATCCGCCATCCGGGCGGCGCAACGGCCGCCCGCCACGCGACGCTCGCGGGCGGGCGTGTCGAGATCGTTTTCTGAGTTCTGAAAAGTCGGCGCTGATGAAGGCCCTGCGCTACAAGACGGTCGTGCAAGAAACGCGCTCCTCGCCGTAGCGGATGGCGATACGGCGCGCGGGACGGCAACATCGCTCGATTGCCGCACCGCTTCGAGCATGTGTTTACGACGAAACGGTGGCCGAGGCCTGGCTGCGGCTGTTCATGGAGAAGAATTACGCGCTATAGGCGGGCCTTCCGAAGCGACCGCCCATCTTGGCCGGTGGCTTTCCATTGAAAAACTGGACCAGACCGGTTCGATCCGCGGCAAACAAGCGGGAATAAACGGGGCGGACACGGCCCGCGATTCGACCGCGCCGCGCCGTCCCGCCGCGACCGACTCCTGGTATTCGAATCGGCAGTCGGTGCCAATGCAGGCGATCACTCCGTGGGCAGGGTCAACCAGGCCTCCAGCCCACCCTCTGAACGGGAACCGATGTCCACTTGCCAGCCATGGGTGTCTGCCAGTTGGCGCGCGATGGCCAGCCCCAATCCGGCGCCTCCGGTGATTTGACTGCGAGACGTCTCGACCCTATGAAACGGCTGGAACACGGCGCTCATCTGTTCCGCTGGAATGCCCGGCCCACGGTCGAGGACGCCAATGCGGACCTTCTTCGCGGTCTGCTCGGCAACCAGTTCTACGGGCTGATCAACGCCATAGCGCAGCGCATTGTCGAGCAGGTTGCCAATCACCCGCCGCAGTGCCGATGGCGGCGCCTGAACCTGGCAGGCTTGCGGCGTGACCCTCACATGCACCCGGCCGTCCGGTGCCCCCGCCGCCATGTCGGCGAGCAAGGCCGGTACGTCGATTTCCGCCGCAGCTTCACGTTCCATGCCGCGCGCGAGATCGAGTACCTGCCCGATCAGGCTGTCCATTTCCTCGATGTCCTTTTCCATCCGCGCGATCCGCTCCGCTGTCGGCCGCTCTTCCAGCAGCGCCAGCGCCAGGCGCATGCGTGCCAGCGGCGTGCGCAGGTCGTGCGAAACGCCGGCCAGCAGCGTGGTGCGCGCCGCAAGCAGCTCGCGGACCTGGCGCGCCATCTGGTTGAAGCGGCGCGCCAGCGTCGCCAGTTCGCGCGGCCCGGTTTCGGGAAGCAGCTCAGGCAACTCGCCGCGGCCGACCTCGGTCACCGCCTGTTCGAGACGGGCCAGCGGGCCCACGGTGCGCCGCGCCAGCCAGACCGCGGCCAGCATGGCCAGCAGCACGCCGGCGATGGCGGAGATCAGCAGGGTGCGAATCGGCTGGGCGCCCAGGCGCGATTCCGGGAAGCCGACCGCGATGCTGGCATCGCCGGAAGGCAGCGCGATCCAGTACCAGGTTTCTCCCTGAATGATTTCGCGCGACAGATGCCGCGGGCGTCCGGTCTTTTCCGCGAGGACGCTCTCGAGGATGTTCAGGTAGGGGCCATGCCACTCGTCCGCCCCGGCCGGCGGAAGTTCGGCGCGCAGGGACAGCAGGTGCGCTTGCGCCAGTTCCCGCTCGAAATCCGGCCGGGTCTGCGGCGGCAGCTCGCTCCAGGTTTGCGCCGCCAGCACCATCAGCCCGGCAAGGTCCTCCGCCGAGCGGCGCGCCACCGGCAGCATCAGGAGCCAGACCACGGCCGCCGCCATCAGCAGTTCGAAGACGATGAACACGGCGGCCAGCAGCAGGGCGTTTTGGCGCGCCAGACTGGTGGCGCCCGCCGCGTTCCCGCTCATGTGGCTTCGCCGCGCGGGTTGAACAGATAGCCCTCGCCGCGAATGGTGCGGACATAGGCCGGTGCCGCAGGATCGGTCTCGATCTTGCGTCGCAGGCGGGTGACGCGGATGTCGATACTGCGGTCGAAAGGGTCGCGTGCGAAGCCCTTGAGCCGATCGACCAGGTCGTCGCGCGAGAGCACGCGATTGGGGCGCTCGGTGAATATGCGCAACAAGTCGAACTCGGCGCCGGTCAGGCGAACTTCGACGCCCGCGCGCAGCAGGCGATGCGCCTCCAGGTCGAGCACGAAGGGACCGAAGCGGCGTTCGGTCGCCTGCTCATCGGCGGACTTTGCGGTGACGGCATTGGAGTGGGCGCTGCCGGAGGCGCGGCGCAGCAAGGCGCGCAGTCGAGCCAGCAATTCGCGCGGGCCGAAGGGCTTGGCCAGGTAGTCGTCGGCGCCGACTTCGAGGCCGACCACACGGTCGATTTCCTCGCCGCGCGCGGACAGCATCAGGATCGGCACGGCGGAATGCGTCCGCAGATCGCGGGCGAGGCTCAGGCCGTCCTCGCCGGGCAGCATCAGGTCGAGCACGATGGCATCGGGCATGCCCTGGCCGAGTGCGCGCCGCATTGCCGCGCCGTCGCCGACGGCTTCCACCGCGAAACCGTTGGCATCGAGGTACTCGGCGAGCAGATCGCGCAACGCGGGATCGTCGTCGACCACCAGGATGCGCGCGGGTGCGGAAGAACTCATGTGCGCAGTGTAACGCGCGGCCGCGACCCACCGCGTTGCCGGAAACGCTCTGAAACAAACTGATACGCGCCGATGCGGGCGCGACATGGCGGCGTTACCGGCGGTGCCCATGATGCGTCCATCGAAACCGCCAACCTAGGAGCTTGACAATGAACTTGATACCGATGCCCCATGCCGCCATGCCAACCATGGCCCTGCTGATGATGATCGCCGCCGCTCCGGCGGCGGCGGACGGGGACATGCCGCAGCCGGGGCGCGAGGGCTTGCATGGCGCCATCGGTCTTGGAGTCGGGGTGCGACCCGCTTATGAAGGTTCCGGCGAAAACCAGACGCGACTCACGCCGAACATCAGGCTGTTTTACGGCGATACATGGTTTCTCAGCGGCATGAGCGCGGGTGCCAATCTGTTCAGGCACCGCACCGCTCAGGACATCAGCATCAGCGCCGGACCGATGCTGGCCTTGCGCCACGGTCGCGAGGAAGGCGACCACGCCGAATTGAGGGGGCTGGGCGATATCGACCGCAGCCTCGATGCAGGCGGTTTCATCCGCCTGCACAAGGGTGGCTGGCAGGCGCGAGCCGATCTGCGCAAGGATGTCAGCAATGGCGATGGCGGTACGACGCTGCGGCTTTCGGCCGGTTACGGCATGCCCGTCAGCCAGAAGCTGCGTCTGCGCGCCAATCTCGACACGGCCTGGGCTTCGTCCGCCTACATGAGCACCTTCTACGGCATCGACGCAACCCAGTCGGCGAACTCGGGCATCGCCCAATACACGGCGGGGGCCGGCTTCAAGCATGTCGGTGCCAGCCTCATGGCCGATTACGCGATCAGCCGCGAGTGGGGCGGCTTCGCCTCGCTGCGCCACACGCGGCTGATCGGTGACGCGGCCGACAGCCCCATCGTCGCGACCCTGGGCAGCAGGAACCAGGTGGCGGCAAGCGTCGGCGTGAATTACCGCTTCTGACCGGCAACTCTTCACCCAAGGGAAATCCCATGAACGACACGCTCTCGCGCTATGCACTCTACGCCATCGCCAGCATCGCCCTGGCCTTCGGCCTGCTCACCATCGTCTCCGGCGGCCAGGTGCTGTTCGGCAGCGAGGCGGCGCGCGAGGCGGCCGGCCACTACCTGCCCTTCGTCGTCTGGTTCAACTTCCTCGCCGGATTCGCCTATGTCGCCGCGGCGCTCGGCCTGGCGACCCGGCAAGCCTGGGCGGCGCACCTGGCGCTCGTCATCGCGGTCGCCACGGCATTGGTGTTCTTCTATTTCGGCCTGTTCATCCTCACCGGCGCGCAGTTTGAAATGCGCACCGTCGGCGCCATGAGCTTGCGCACGGCGCTGTGGGCGGGCATCGCCTGGTTCGCCCGACGCCGGATCGGCCTGCACGGCGAACACTGAGCGGATATGACGGGCGTCTCGTTTCAGCACACGCAGCAAATCGCCGTCACGACGGCCATCGAAGTCAACGTTCAACCACAGGAGAAAATCATGAAAGCAGCACGAGTTTTCAGCTTCACCCTCATCGGCATCGGCATGCTGGGTGCCGGCAGTGTTCTTGCGGACGATCTGCCCTTGCCCGCGGATCCCGTGCAACAACGCGAGCAGATGCGAGGCATGAGCGCCGAGGATCGCACCGCCTACCGGGATCAGATGCAGGAACGTATGCGCAGCATGACGCCGGAGGAACAGAAACTGATGCGCGACACGCGCGCCGACGGCCGCGCCCGCGTGGAAAGCTCGGCGGACGAGGGAACACGCCAGCGCAGCCGCGACGGCAGCGGGCAGGGACGCGGACAAGGCGGTGGCAAAGGTGGCGGCATGGGTGGCGGCGGGCGCGGACGTTCGTGATCATGGGCGGACATCGGATCGCGAGCAGTGGATACGGCAGATGAGACTGGCCAAGGCAATCCGCCTGCTGCCGCGGTGCTGGGGCGACAACTCGCTGCTCAAGCGCCGCGGCTTCATCCTGCTGTGCAGCCACATGCGCGCGCGCACCACGCTGCTGAGCCACATCGTCGGAAGCCATCCGTCGGTTTGCGGCTATGCGGAACTGCACCAGAAACTGCGCGGCTGGCCGGACCTTCTCGAACTCAGCGCCAAGGCCGAAGATGCCAGTGGCAAGTTCGCGGCCGGGCGCCACGTGCTGGACAAGATCGTGCATGACCTGCCGATCCGGCGCAAGGTTCTCGATCGCGACGACATGTCGATCGTGATCATGGTGCGCGATCCTGTGCAAACCATCCGCAGCATTCTGGAGATACAGTCCGGCGGCATCCGCGATCTGGATGGCGCCTGCGATTACTACGCGTCCCGCCTTGCGTCACTGCGCGATCTGATCGAACGTCGCCAGGGGCGCGTGTTCTATATGGATTCCGAGGCACTGGTTGCAAGAACGGCTGAAACGCTATCGGTCCTGGGCAGCTATCTGGGCATCGCTCCGGGACTCTCCGAAGACTACCGGTTGTTCAAGCATACGGGGCGGCCCAAGTACGGCGACATATCAAAGAAGATCATGGCGGGCCGGATCGTTCGTGTCAAGGACTCGGCGCAGCCGACCTTCGCGAATGCCCACCGGTTGCACGAAATGCGGAGTATTCATGAATCACTCCGGCAATTTGCCAGAGCAAACACGCAGCATCATGTTTTCGCCTGAGCACGGACAGGCCGGCGACCATTGTCCAGGGACAAGGTTGCCGCGATCGGGGCAGGCGAACATACTTCGCCGCGTTTCCCATCAGGTAGCCGATACCGAGCGGATCGCCCGGTCCGACCATGCGGGCGCGATCGTCTGGCTTACGGGGTTGTCCGGGTCGGGGAAATCCACCCTGGCGATGAATCTCGAACGCAAGCTGTTCGATGTGGGCTTCATGGTCTATGTGCTCGATGGCGACAATCTTCGACATGGACTGAATTCCGACCTGGATTTCACGCCGCAGTCGCGGCGGGAGAACGTGCGCCGGGTCGGCGAAACGGCGGCGCTTTTTGCAGATGCCGTTTTCGTGTGCATTGCCGCCTCGATATCGCCTCATGCGATGGATCGCGACCTCGCCCGCTCGGCGGCAAAAGGACGGCCGTTTTTCGAGTTCTATTTGCAGGCGGAAATCGCGACGTGCGAGCGTCGCGATCCCAAGGGACTTTATTGCCTGGCCCGCAATGGTCTGTTGCGCGACTTCACCGGCATCGACGCGCCCTACGACGTGCCTGCCGCGCCGGATCTCGTGGTCGATAGCGCGGACCAGACTCCCGAGGCCTGTATGGAAAGCAGTTTCGACTTCCTTGCCAGGCGGCTGCGTCCAGTCCGATGAAGAGGCCGCAGCGATACATCAATGAGACTCAAGCACGAAGCGCACTCGAATTCGCTTCGGTCCATCAGCACGCAACAACGAGGAACGACGATGAAGGCATCACGGTATAGCGGATTGGCCATGCTCGGCATCGCTTTGCTCGGCGCCGGCACTACCCCTGCGGAAGAATCGCCGTCCGTCGTGGATCCGGTGCAACAGCGCGAGCAGATTCGCGAACAATTTCTGGAACGAATGCGCAGCATGACGCCGGAGGAACAGAAGCTCATGCGCGACAGCAGCGCCGACGGCCGCGCTCGAATGGAGAATTCGCAGCGGGGACAAGATGCAGGCATGCACGGCGGCTACGGGCGGGGATACGAGTCGCGACAGGGCGGTAGCGGACGCGGTATGGGCGGCGGACGCAATCGTTGAATCAGAGAGGTGACGTCACATCATGAACGACGACCAAACATGCCGCCTCCGGCCCGAGCATCTGGCGAAGTGGTTGCAGCGTAGCCGCGAGTATCTGTTCGCCCCGCGCGCGGATTCGGGTAACGTGGAGATGATCGAATCCGCCACGCGCCATCCGGTCTCGCAATTTCATTGCAGTCGGAGCGTGCTGCTGTCGTGGGCTCAGCGGGCGTTGGCACATGCCTTGAAACGCGGCGTCCAGGGCGAGGAAAATCCGCTGAAGGCGCTCGAACGCGGGTTCCATTTTCAAGTATCGCTTATGGCGAAACACCCGTCCGTTCCCCTGGCGATTCTGGCCTGGTATTCGCAAACAGGCGATGCGCGAGTTCGCTCGCGGATTCGGAGTGCCATCGAACGCCATGAAAGGCGCGTGTCCCGCCTGATCGGCCGGGCGCAGCAGCAAGGGCTGGTGAGGCCGAATGTCGACGCGCAATCCGCGGCCGCCGCTCTGGTCGGACTGATCCAGAACCTGGCGCTGGGAATGAGCGCCGGCACCAGTCGGCCGGAAATGCTTTTGCGCGACGCGGCGACCGCGTTCCCCGTCTATCTCGATGGCATCCTCGCGGCGCCGACGTCACGCCGCGATGGCCTATTCAACTGACCGGATTTTCCGGAGAAGGGCAAGAAAATGCAGCCTTCGTCGAATGCGATGACCAGTAGCCGCCGCTGGCGCGCCGTGCCGTGGGCGTGGCTGATCGCGCTGGGTTGCGCGGGGCAGCCTCTCGCCAGCCCCGCGGCCGAGCCGCTGGCCTTGCAGGGCATCATGAAGGAGATGGGCAGGGGCATGCAGGCGATCGTGGACGGCACGTCCCGGGAGGATTACGCGGCAGTGGAGAAGGCTGCGCTGGCGATCGCCGGCCATCCGCAGCCGCCATTGGGTGAAAAGATGCGCCTCATGGCCTTTGTCGGAACCGACGCGCCTCGCTACAAGGCCATGGACGGCGCGGCCCACGACAGCGCGACGGCGCTGGCCAAGGCGGCGAAAGGCGGCAATGGGGAAGATGTCATCGCGGCTTTCCACAGGCTACAGTCGTCCTGTCTCGCCTGCCATCAGACATTCCGCAAGCCTTTCGTCGAGCAGTTCCATGGAAAGGCGGATGGCCGCCGATGACATTCGCCACGCATCGTCACGGGTGGCTCGCCCTGCTGGTTATCGGTTCTGCACTGGCCGGTTGCTCGACGATGCGCCCGCCATTGAACCAGCCCCTGGACCAGACCGCATCTGCCGCAACCGGCATGACGGAATACCGGCTGCAGAACCTGGCCCCGCAGCGCGGCAACAGCGACGGCCTTGTCGTCATTCTGACCTTCTCCGGCGGAGGCACCCGCGCCGCGGCGTTTGCCTATGGCGTGCTGAGCGAGCTCGAGAACACGCCGATTGATCGAAAGGGCGAGGCGACCACGCTGCTTGACGAAGTCGACGTCGTCGCAGGAGTGTCTGGCGGCAGTGTCACGGCGGCCTATTTCGCCGCGTTCGGAAAGGAGATTTTCCGGAGTTTCGAGCCGACGTTTCTCAAGTCCGATTTTCAGGGCGATCTGATGTCGCGGACGCGCAGCCCCGACAATGCGCTGCAGTTGAGTTCGCCGTGGTTTGGACGCGGGCACCTGCTGGCCGAGCAGCTCGACGAGACTCTGTTTCACGGGATCACTTATGGCGACCTGGCGAAACGACGCAGCCGACCGCTTCTTCTTGTCGGCGCTACCGATCTCACCCACGGCACCGGTTTCGAGTTTTCGCAGGAACAGTTCGACATTCTCTGTTCCCGCCTCGACCGGGTTCCGCTTGCCTTTGCCGTCGCGGCATCGAGCGCGGTGCCGCTGGTTCTGAGCCCGGTTACGCTGAAGAACTACGCTGGCGAGTGCACCGCATCGCCAGCCAGCCCGCGAGTTGCCGCAACCGCGGGCATCTACCTGGACTCGGCGGAGCGTCCATTCATTCATCTGGTGGACGGTGGATTGTCGGACAATTTGGCGGTGCGCTGGATCATCGACAACATCGCGCTTTCTGGCGAAATGGCCAGACCGATCGAGCGCAACGGTTTTCGCGACGTCGAAAAACTGATCATCATCAACGTCGATGCCGAACAAGGTTCGAATGCGTCCCTCGATCGCAGCGACAGGGTTCCGTCGGCCTACGAGGTGCTTGACGCCGTCTCGTCGGCGAGTCTTGCCAGGCGTTCGCGCGAGACCAGGACGATTCTGGCGGGCAGCATCGATCGATGGCGCGTGCGGCTGCGCGACGCGGCAGGTGCGGGCAGCCGCGCGCTGTCCCCGTCCGTCGAGTTGTATGTCATTGATGCAAGCCTGCGCGAGCACCCCGAGCCGAAGGTTCGCAAAAGCCTTCTGGCCATTCCGACAGCGTTCGCGCTGCCCGCGGACGAGGTGGATAAACTGGTCTCCGCCGCCCGCAGGATACTTCGGGGCTCTGCCGAATTCGATCGGCTGCTGCGCGACCTGTCCGCGACGAGAATCCAGCGGAGTTCTGCGATCGTCAATTCCGACTGATCGCAGGACGGCAAGCGATCCTGCTTGCCGTGGCGCCCGCGCCAGTTAGGCGCCTTCCTGCACCGCACTGATCACCGGGACATCGGTGTAATGCTTGTTCACTGCGCGCACCTGCCTGAAGGATAGAAGATCCAAGAGGCCTTTGAGGAAGTGAGTCTCGCGCCGTCTGTGACCTTCGCGCGGCATGGCGGCTGAGACTGACTCCGGCCATGAAGCCTTGCGCAATTTCACCGGCCAGACTCGCGGCGCATAAAATATCGCGTATCGGTTACGGGATACTTCACATGTTCTACGGCATCACCGACCTTACGACCTTCGTCCTCGGCACGATCTTCATCGTTTTGCTGCCCGGCCCGAATTCGCTCTATGTCATGACCGTCGCCTCGCGCTGGGGCATTGCCGCCGGTTATCGTGGTGCGTGCGGCATTTTTGTCGGCGATTTGATCCTGATGATTCTTTCGGCGACGGGAGTGGCGTCCCTGTTGCAGACCACCCCCGCCTTGTTCATGGTTCTGAAGTACGCCGGGGCTGCCTACCTGTCCTGGCTGGGGATCGGGCTCATGTACTCCGCGTTGCGGACCTGGCGGAGCCCCGCGGAGACCGCATCCGTGTCGAAGCCCCTCGATGCCGCCCGCCCTTTCCGGACGGCTCTGATGATCAGCCTGATGAATCCGAAGGCGATCCTGTTCTTCATTTCCTTCTTCATCCAGTTCGTCTCGCCGGAGTATCCGCATCCGGAACTGTCCTTCGTGATTCTGGGCATCATCGTCCAGATCTGCAGCGCCCTGTATCTCTCCGCGCTGATTTTCGGCGGCACCCATTTGGCGGAGCAGGTCCGCCGCCACCGCCGCTTGTCCGCCACCGCGACCGGCAGCGTCGGCGGCCTGTTCATCGGCTTCGGCGTCAAGCTGGCCAACGCGACGCTGGTCTAGCGCCCTGGACGTCTTCCGAAAGTCGGCGCTGGCGGTACGGCGCTGGCGGTACGGCGATTGGGCGCGCCGATGGATGCGGCTTTGGCGCGCAGGCTGTTCACGCGACCGGCGAGTGCTGATTCGAGGAATGACATCAAGTAGAGTACGTCCTTCGCAAACCGTGACACCGCCACCGGCCCCGGAATTTCCTGAATTCAAGCGGGCGGGATAGATCAAACAAGACTCATGAGATTCATTCGTATCGCACCTGCGTTCATCGTCATTCTGTCCGGGGTGGTCGCCGCCCTGCATATCGGAAAGATGCCGCCGGCGATTCCGGTATTGCGCGAAGCGCTGGGGATGACGCTGGTCGAGGCCGGCTTCCTGCTGTCGATGGTGCAACTGGCCGGGATGACGGTGGGCGTGCTGGTCGGCGTCGCCACGGACAGCGTCGGTCGGCGGCGCAGCATCATCGCCGGTCAGCTGATCCTCGCCATCGCCAGCGTCAGCGGCATGTGGGCGCAGCACCCGGCCGATTTGCTGCTGCTGCGGGCTTTCGAAGGCCTCGGTTTTCTGCTGGTGGTGCTGCCTGCGCCCAGCGTGATCCGTCAACTGGTGCCGCTGACCCAACTGGCATTTCATCTCGGACTCTGGGGCACCTATATGCCCACCGGCACCGCACTGGCGCTGTTCTGCGCACCCGCCATGATGAGTCTCCTCGACTGGCACGGTTGGTGGGGCCTGCTCGGCGGGTTCTCGGCGGCGATGGCGCTGTGGGTTTTTCTGCAAGTGCCGCCGGAACACAAAGACCGCGCTGCGGCACCGGCCGCAAGCCCTGCGGCGGCCGGCGATGCCTGGTGGCAGCGCCTGCGCCTGACCCTCAGCAGCTCGGGCCCGTGGCGCGTCGCGATCGCCTTTCTGTTGTATTCCAGCCAGTGGCTGGCGGTGATCGGTTTCCTGCCTTCGATCTACGCCCAGGCCGGACTGAGCGGCCAGATGGCGGGCTCGCTGACCGCCCTGGCTTCCCTGGTCAATATCACGGGCAACATCGCCGCGGGCCGCCTGCTGCATCGCGGCGTTTCGGCCCGGCACCTGTTGTATGTCGGCTTCGGCACCATGGGCGTGGCCACGTTTCTCGCCTTCGGCCAACTGACCAGCGAGGCGCCGGCCATCCGCTACCTCGCCGTGCTGATGTTCTCCTCGGTCGGCGGCGTTATCCCCGGCACACTGTTCTCGTTGGCGGTGCATGTGGCGCCGAGCGAGCGAACGGTGACGACGACGGTCGGCTGGATGCAGCAATGCTCGGCCACCGGGCAATTCCTCGGCCCGCCGCTGGTGGCATGGCTGGCCAGCCAGACCGGCGGCTGGCACTGGACCTGGGTCGCCACCGGGATCGCCTCGCTGATCGGCTTGCTGCTGGCGAGGGGCGTCAATTTCACTAGGCATGCTTGAGCCCGTATTGCGCAGGGCGCAGCACTGAGGGACCGGCTTGCCGGTGAAAGTCGGCGCTGGCAATACGGCGACCCAGCGACGCAATGTCCGCATGCGCGTAAGATGTCGCCCTTTCCGTGGTCGCCGCCTTGCCGCAATGACCCGGCCCTTGCCGAGAAGCCACCATGCCTGATTCCCTCGTTCCACTGCTCGCGAAAGCATTCGATGCCCGCGCCGACCTCCTGCCGCGCCTGCATGCCGAGCAGACCGATGCCTACCGCCTGTTCCACGGCAGCGTCGAGGGCCATCCCGGCCTGACCATCGACCGCTACGGCGACCTGCTGCTGGTGCAGTGCTTCCACAGCCCGCTGGCGCCGGAAACGCTGGCCGCCGTGGAGGGCTTTTACGCCGCCCGGCTGCCGGGCCTGGCGCTGGTCTACAACGATCGCAGCCACGCCAATTCGCGCATCGGCAATCCGCTGCTGGGCGATCAGCTCGAAGCGGCGATGATGGCGCGCGAGATGCACGAGATGGGCGTCACCTACCGCATCGCCGGACGCCATGCCGGGCAGGACCCCTGGCTGTTTCTCGACCTGCGCGCCGCACGGCGGCGGGTGATGCAGGAAGCGCCGGGCAAGTCGCTGCTCAACCTGTTCGCCTACACCTGCGGCGTCGGCGTCGCGGCGGCCAAGGCCGGAGCGCGCTTCGTCGTCAATGTCGATTTCGCCGACTCCAGCATCATGATCGGCAAGGAGAACGCGCGCCTCAACGATCTGCCGGTGCGCCCGCGCTTCGTCAAGTGCGACGCCTTCGCCGCGATGCGCCAGTACGCGGGCATCGGCCAGCCCGAGCGGGTGCGCGGCAAGGTCATGCCTCCTTTCCCCAAACTCGACGCGCAGACCTTCGACCTGGTGTTCCTCGATCCGCCGCGCTATGCCAAGAGCGTCTTTGGCGTGGTCGACCTGATCAACGACTACGCCTCGGTGTTCAAGCCGGCCCTGCTGTGCACCAGCGCAGGCGGCACGCTGATCTGCACCAACAACGTGGCCGACGTGCAGCGCGATGTCTGGCTCGACCAGTTGCAGCGCAGCGCCGCCAAGGCCGGCCGGCCGATCCGCGAGATGGAATGGATCATGCCGGAGGCCGACTTCCCGAGTTCCGACGGCCAGCCGCCGCTGAAGGTTGCCCTGTTGCGGGTTTGAGGCCGGGGAAGTTCGCAATGCACTTGAAGCAGAACGAGCAGAACGATGCAGCGACGGTGTTCGACGTCACCGAGGAGGATTTCGACTCGGCCGTGGTCGCCCGCTCGCAGCAGACGCCGGTGCTGGTCGACATCGGCGCCGACTGGTGTGCGCCCTGCGTCGTGCTGGGGCCGCTGCTGCACCGCCTGGCGCAGGGCTACGGCGGCGCCTTCCTGCTGGCCAACGTCGATGCCGACGAGAACATGCGCATCGCCGGAAGGCACCAGGTGCGCGGCTTTCCGACCGTGATCGCCTACAGCCGCGGCGTCGAAATCGACCGCTTCCACAGCGCCCAAACCGAGGGCTTTCTGCGCAAATTCATCGACAGCGTGATCGAACGGCACGGCGCCGGAGAATAAAAGCGGGCTTTTTGGCCCCGATTCTGGGATAATGCGCGGTTCTGCGGCCGAATCGAGCATTTTCAGCCCGCCTTTCCTCCGAAATTCCCTGCCACCCGCAGGCACGCCATGACCACCTCCCAAGAAAATATCCCCACCGGGTTCGATACCCTCGGGCTCGCAGCGCCATTGCTCGCAGCCCTCGCCGATGTCGGCTACGAAACCCCGTCCCCGATCCAGGCGGCCTGCATTCCGCCGCTGCTGGCAGGCCACGACCTGCTCGGCGAGGCACAGACCGGCACCGGCAAGACGGCCGCCTTTGCCCTGCCGCTGCTGCAGAAGATCGACCTGAAGCGTGCCGTGCCGCAGGCGTTGATCCTGACGCCGACGCGCGAACTGGCGATCCAGGTCGCCGAGGCGCTGCAGAAGTACGCCAAGCATCTGCCCGGCTTCCATGTGCTGCCGATCTATGGCGGGCAAAGCATGGTGGTGCAGCTGCGCGCGCTGTCGCGCGGCACCCATGTCATCGTCGGCACCCCGGGGCGCGTCATGGACCACCTCGAGCGCAAGAGCCTGGTACTCAACAACCTGTCGATGCTGGTGCTGGACGAAGCCGACGAAATGCTGCGCATGGGCTTCATCGACGACGTCAAGTGGATCCTCGAACACACCCCGGCAGAGCGCCAGACGGCTCTGTTCTCGGCCACCATGCCGGACGTGATCCGCCGCGTAGCGCGCGAGCACCTGCGCGAGCCCCAGGAAATCAAGATCCGCACGGCCACCTCCACCGTGGTCACCACCAGCCAGTCCTACTGCCAGACGCACAGCGGGCAGAAGCTCGAAGCGCTGACGCGCATCCTCGAAGTGGAAGACGACTTCGACGCCGCCATCGTCTTCGTGCGGACCAAGACCGCCACCGTCGAAATCGCCGACAAGCTCGAAGCGCGCGGCTATTCCGTCGCGGCGCTCAACGGCGACCTGACCCAGGGCCTGCGCGAACAGGTGATAGAACGCCTGAAAGCCGGCACCATCGACATCGTGGTCGCCACCGACGTCGCCGCGCGCGGCCTCGACGTCGCCCGCGTCAGCCACGTCATCAACTACGACGTGCCCTATGACACCGAGGCCTACGTGCACCGCATCGGCCGCACCGGCCGCGCCGGCCGCACCGGCCGCGCCATCCTGTTCCTGGCCCCGCGCGAGATGTACATGCTCAAGCTCATCGAGCGCGCCACCAAGCAGAAGATCACGGCGCTGACCATGCCGACCCCGGGCGAGGTGGCCAACCGCCGCGTCGCCCAGTTCACGCAGCAGATCGTCGACATCATCAAGACCGAGAAGCTGGATTTCTTCTTCGACGTGGTGCGCCGCATGGAAGGCGAGCAGGACATCGCCGCCCGCGAAATCGCCGCCGCGCTGGCCTGGCTGGCAACGCGCGAACGCCCGCTGCAGATGCCCGGCGCCAGCGACCATGCGCCGCGCGAGACGGCCTCGACTCCAGCCGCCGTGTCACCAGCGCCGACTTTCAGCCGCGACACCGAACGCAAGCCGGACTTCAAGGCCCGCGCCAAGCCGGCCGAAGACTATCCGGCCGCCGAGCCGCGCCGCGAGCGCCCGGCGAAGGAAGGCCGCAGCGACACGCCGGTCAAGCAGCGCAGCTTCGCCGACGGCGCCACGATGCAACGCTATCGCATCGAGATCGGTCGCAACCAGGGCGTGCTGCCCAAGGAGATCGTCGGCGCGATCGCCAACGAAGCGGGCATCGCCGGCAAGGACATCGGCCAGATCAACCTGTTCGAAGACTACAGCTCGGTGGAACTGCCGGCCAATCTGTCGGACGATCTGATGGACATCCTGCGCCGCATCCGCGTGCGCCAGTTCGCGCTCAAGACCCGCGTCATGGAGCCGGGCGAGTTTGTCGACACGCGCCCGCCGCGCCGTGCCGCGCCTGCCCGCGACGGCAAGAAGCCGGACTGGAAGAAGCCCGACGGCGCCAAGCCGGCGTGGAAGAAGCGGGAACGCTGAACCCGCGCCACAGTTCAGAACGAGCAGGAGTTTTCATGGCCATCTACAGCCTTGGTGACCTACAGCCCAGCCTCGGACGCGACGTCTGGATCGCACCGAATGCGACCGTGATCGGCGACGTACGGCTCGGCGACTACGCCAGCATCTGGTGGAACGCCGTGCTGCGCGGCGACAACGATACGATCAGCATCGGCGCCAACACCAATATTCAGGATGGTTCGGTGCTGCATGCGGATGAAGGCGTGCCGCTCACGCTGGGCGCCAACGTCACCGTCGGCCACATGGTGATGCTGCACGGCTGCACCATCGGCGATGAAACGCTGATCGGCATCAAGTCGGTGATTCTCAACAAGGCCGTCATCGGCCGCCATTGCATCATCGGCGCCAACTCGCTGATCCCGGAAGGCAAGGTGATTCCCGAGCGCTCGCTGGTGATGGGCTCGCCGGGCAAGGTCGTACGCCAATTGAGCGACGCGGAAGTCGCATTTCTGCATGGCGCCGCCCAGGGCTATGTGGCGAATGCGCTGCGCTACCGCAGCGCGCTGAAACAGGAAGACTGATTCAGCGCGGCACGGCGGGCTTCGCCGCGGGTTTCAACGTGGACGACGGCGCCGGCGACGGCTGCGACGAAGGCGCGAGCAGTGTCTTCTGCGGCACCTGGACGAAAATCTCGCCTTCCTTGATCATGCCCAGTTCATAGCGGGCGCGCTCTTCGATCGCTTCGTAACCCGACTTGAGATCGCGCACTTCGGCATCCAGCGCGGCATTGCGCTGTTCCAGTTTCTGATTGGTGTCGCGCTGCGCCTGCAACTGGCGGTCATAGTCCCAGACGCGGAGCCAGCCGCCCTTGCCCAGCCACAATGGATACTGCAGCAGGGCGATGAGGACGACCAGCACCAGCGTCGGCCAGTTCATCGCAGTGCGCGCAGGGCCGCCTACTTCCTGATGTTGTAGAAGGCGTCGAGACCCGGGTAGGCCGCGGTGTCGCCGAGATCTTCCTCGATGCGCAGCAGCTGGTTGTACTTCGCGATGCGATCCGAGCGCGACAGCGACCCGGTCTTGATCTGCATCGCGTTCAGGCCGACGGCGATGTCGGCAATCGTCGAATCCTCCGTTTCGCCCGAGCGATGCGAGATCACCGAGGTGTAGCCGGCGCGCTTGGCCATTTCGACCGCGGCGAAGGTTTCGGTCAGGGTGCCGATCTGGTTGATCTTGACCAGGATCGAATTGGCGATGCCCTGCTGGATACCCTGCTTGAGAATCTTCGGATTGGTGACGAAGATGTCGTCGCCGACGATCTGCACCCGCTTGCCCAGCCGGTCCGTCAGCAGTTTCCAGCCCGGCCAGTCGCCCTCGGCCATGCCGTCCTCGATGCTGATGATCGGGTAGCGGTCGGCCAGCGTCGCCAGATAGTCGGTGAAGGCTTCCGATGTCAGTTCCAGTTTCTCGGAGGCCAGGATGTAGCGGCCGTCCTTGTAGAACTCGGAAGCGGCGCAATCGAGACCCAGCACGACGTCCTGGCCCGGCGTGTAGCCGGCCATTTCTATCGCCTTGAGGATCAGTTCGATGGCCTCATCGTTGCCGGAAACGTTGGGCGCGAAACCGCCCTCATCGCCTACCGTAGTCGGATAGCCCTTCTTGTCCACCAGCTTCTTGAGATTGTGGAAGACTTCGGCACCGCAGCGCAGGGCCTCGCGAAAGCTGTCGGCGCCCACCGGCAGGATCATGAATTCCTGGATGTCGAGATTGTTGTTGGCGTGCGCGCCGCCGTTGATGACGTTCATCATCGGCACAGGCATCTGCATCGGGCCCGAACCCCCGAAATAGCGATACAGCGGCAAGCCGGCTTCCTCGGCGGCCGCCTTGGCCACGGCCATCGACACGGCGAGAATCGCATTGGCGCCGAGGCGCGACTTGTTGTCGGTGCCGTCCAGATCGATCAGGGCCATGTCGATAAAGGCCTGCTCTTCGGCGTCAAGGCCGATGATGGCTTCGGAAATCTCGGTATTGACGTTCTCCACGGCCTGCACCACGCCCTTGCCCAGATAGCGGCCGGCATCGCCGTCGCGCAACTCGATGGCTTCGCGCGAACCGGTGCTGGCGCCGGACGGCACGGCCGCGCGGCCCATGACGCCGGATTCGAGCAGGACATCGGCTTCGACGGTGGGATTGCCGCGCGAGTCAAGAATCTCGCGGGCGACGACATCAACGATTGCACTCATGGCTGTTTCCTCATCAGTTAATTCAGTAACCCTCTGCCAGCAGCATGTCGAAATCCGACACGCCGGCGCGCGCAGCGCGTGCCGCAACATATTCCGGAGAATCGTAGAACGTCCTGGCGGCGTCCATGCCCGGAAATTCGAGGACCACCAGGCGCTGCGGCTGCCAGTTGCCCTCCAGCGTTTCGTAAGGCGATCCGCGAACCAGATAACGGCCGCCGAACTTCTCGACGGCGAGTTGCGCCAGGCGGCGATACTCCAACATGCGCTCCGGATCGCTGGAACGCGCGTCCACCACCATGTAAGCAGGCTTGCTCATGACGTCATTCCTTTGCGCTTGACCAGTGCGTCGAGTTCCATCAGTTGTTCGAGCAAGGCGCTCATGCCCGGCAACGGCCAGGCATTGGGACCATCCGATAGCGCCTTGGCGGGATCGGGATGCGTTTCCATGAACAGGCCGGAGACGCCGACCGCCACCGCGGCCCGCGCCAGCAGCGGCACGAATTCGCGCTGACCGCCGCTACGGTCGCCCTGCCCGCCCGGCAGCTGCACCGAATGGGTGGCATCGAAGACCACCGGGCAACCGGTCTCGCGCATGATGGCCAGGCTGCGCATGTCGGACA
Organism: Rhodocyclaceae bacterium; assembly: GCA_006218025.1. GTDB lineage: Bacteria > Pseudomonadota > Gammaproteobacteria > Burkholderiales > Rhodocyclaceae > Sulfuritalea. Next base: position 83,365 of record VBWA01000004.1, read on the forward strand.
CCAGATTGTTGTAGCCGAAGGAAGCGCCGCGTTCGCAGACCATGATGCTGTCGGCGCCGCCATTCGCTTCCTTGGCCTTCAGCACCACCTGCTTCATGTCGCCCGGCGCCATGAACTGGCCCTTCTTGATATTCACCGGCTTGCCCGACGCGGCGCAGGCCTGAATGAAGTCGGTCTGGCGACACAGGAAGGCCGGCGTCTGCAGCACGTCGACCACGGACGCGACAGCCGCGACCTCATGCTCCGCATGCACGTCGGTCAGTACCGGCACGCCGAACCGCTTCTTCACGTCGGCCAGGATGTCCAGCCCCTGTTCCATGCCGAGCCCGCGAAACGACTTGCCGGAGCTGCGATTGGCCTTGTCGTAGGACGATTTGTAGATGAAGTTCAAACCCAGCTTGCGGCAGATATCGCGCAACTGGCCAGCGGTATCGAGCGCCATCTCGCGCGATTCGATCACGCAGGGACCGGCGATCAGGAACAGCGGATGGTCGAGGCCGACCTCAAAGCCGCAGAGCTTCATGGTGTGGCTTTCCATGTTGGGCCGCAGAGCTTCACTTGATGCCCTTCCGTGCCAGCGCCGCCTTGACGTAGGCGATGAACAGCGGATGGCCTGTGCGCGGATTGGAGGTGAATTCGGGGTGGAACTGAACGCCGACGAACCACGGGTGGGTTGCGGCCGGCAGTTCCATCATCTCGGGCAGATCCTCGGTCGGCGTGCGCGCCGAAATCACCATGCCGGCGGCTTCGAGCTTCGGAACGTAGGTGTTGTTCACCTCGTAGCGGTGACGATGCCTTTCGTTCACCTCGGCGCCGTAGATCGTCGACGCCAGTGTGCCGGGCTTGATCGGGCAGCGCTGGGCGCCGAGGCGCATCGTGCCGCCGAGATCGGAACTTGTGTCGCGCTTTTCGACGCGCCCCTCGCGATCCTGCCACTCCGTGATCAGCGCGACCACCGGATGCGGCGTGTCGGCATCGAACTCCGTGCTGTTGGCTTTCTCGAAACCAGCGACATGGCGAGCGAACTCGATGGTGGCGAGCTGCATGCCGAGGCAGATGCCGAGATAGGGCACCTTGTTCTCCCGCGCGTAGCGAATGGCGGCGATCTTGCCCTCGGTACCGCGCCGGCCGAAGCCGCCGGGAACCAGCACCGCATCCATCGACGCCAGCACGCCTGGGCCGTTCTTCTCGATGTCCTCGGAGTCGATGTACTGGATGTTCACCTTGCTGCGGGTGTGGATGCCTGCATGGACCAGCGACTCCGTCAGCGACTTGTAGGATTCGGTGAGATCGACGTACTTGCCGACGAAGGCGACATTGACTTCATGCTCCGGATGCTCCAGCGCATCCACCAGCTTCTTCCATACCGACAGGTCGGCGGCACGCGCGAGGATGCCCAGCTTGTGGCAGACGATCTCGTCGATCATCTGGTCGTGCAGCATGCCCGGAATCTTGTAGATGCTGTCGGCATCCAGCGCCGAGATGACCGCCTCGGGCTGGACGTTGGTGAACAAGGCGATCTTGCGTTTCTCTTCCTCCGGAATCGCACGGTCGGCGCGGCACAGCAGGATATCCGGCTGGATGCCGATCTCGCGCAGTTCCTTGACCGAATGCTGGGTCGGCTTGGTCTTCAGCTCCCCGGCGGTGGGAATCCACGGCACCAGGGTCAGGTGGATGTAGCACGCGTTGTTGCGGCCTTCCTGGATGCCCATCTGGCGGATGGCTTCGAGGAAGGGCAGCGACTCGATGTCGCCCACGGTGCCGCCGACCTCGATGATCGCCACGTCGGCGCCTTCGGCGCCACGCTTGATGAAAATCTTGATCTCGTCGGTGATGTGCGGGATGACCTGAACGGTCTTGCCCAGATATTCGCCGCGCCGCTCCTTCTTGATCACCGACTCGTAGATCTGCCCGGTGGTGAAGTTGTTGCGCTTGCCCATCTTGGCGCTGGTGAAGCGCTCGTAGTGCCCCAGATCGAGATCGGTCTCGGCGCCGTCCTCGGTAACGAACACCTCGCCATGCTGAAACGGCGACATGGTGCCGGGGTCGACGTTGATATAGGGATCGAGCTTGAGATGGGTGACCTTGATGCCGCGGGATTCAAGGATTGCCCCCAGGCTGGCGGCGGCAATCCCCTTGCCCAGACTGGACACGACACCGCCCGTAACGAAAACGTATTTGACCATGAAGTACGCTGCGGCTGCGGCAGCTGCGGGAAATTCCAATGATAGCGGAAATTTCCCGCACGATTGAAACCCCGCGCCAGACGGGCGATCCGGCGCGGTCGCCGGCGAATCAGCGGGGCGGAGCCGCCTTGCCGACGGCCCCGCGCCGGCCCATGCGATCAACCAGCCCACCCAGGTTTCCCAGCGACATGAGATGGGCATAGATCACGGCCAGCGTGTTGCTGGCAAACAATTCCTGGACCGCATCGCGATCCAGGGCGCGCAGCTTGGTTTCATCCACCACGTTCAAGCCGTTGAGGCGGAGCTGGGTGCCGTCGTTGAGCTGCGCGACCGAATCTGCCTGCCGCAACAGACCCAGTTCCTGCAGCCGACGCCCCAGCTGTTCGGTCGCAGCCGCCGCCTGATGGAACTCGGTGAGGAACTTGAGCGCATGCTCCAGCTGCGCGGTCGGCTTGCCCGCCGCGAACAGGGCCTCGCCCTCCTGGCTGTCAAAGCACGGCGACGCCTCGTCGATGCACACCAGCAATTCCCCCTGCGCGCCCATGCCGGGGACAAAGGGGTAGCGCCGCACGAAGGCCGGCACATAGCGGGCATCCCACTTGCCATCGCTATCCACGTAAAGATTTTCGGCTTCGCGCAGACCGAGCAGGGCCGCCGGAACGGGGCCGGTCTCGCCGCGGGCAAATACAATCGGATATTCGCGCGCGGCCTCGAAAAACTCGCTCGCCAGCAGCGGCACCGAATTGGTCTTCGCCGCATAGGCGAAATTGGCGGCGGGGCGCACCTTCAGTTGGGCGTGGGTCTGGTCATTGAGCGCCACGACCCGCTCGTAGAACATCATTTCGGACATTTCAATGGGCCCGGAATCCAAAATGGAGAAGCTATCACATCGCCTCCCTGACGGGATTTTGCACAGCAGACGCGCCCGAAGCCGGGGTGCGTAGCGCGTATAATTGTCGGCTTTCGCCCCGCGCAGGAACAGTCATGGAAGCCGAACGCATCAACGCCGTTGCCAACCGTATCGCCGACCTTTCCGGTCGCAGCGAGCAACTGCGGAGGTATCTTTGACTACGATGGGAAAGCGGAAAAACTCGCCGAACTGAATCAGGTCCTCGAAGACCCGAAGCTCTGGGATGATGCGGAACGCGCCCAGACCCTGGGACGCGAAAAGAAATCCCTCGAAGCCGTGGTCGGCACGCTGTCCGGCGTCGGTTCAAAACTTGCCGATGGCCGCGACCTGTTCGATCTGGCCAAGCAGGAAGACGACGAAGACACCATGGTGGCCGTCGAGGCCGATCTCGACGACGCCGAAAAGCTGGTGGCCGACCTCGAGTTCCGCCGCATGTTCAACAATCCGGCCGACCCCAACAACTGCTTCATCGACATCCAGGCCGGCGCCGGCGGCACCGAAGCCTGCGACTGGGCCTCGATGCTGCTGCGCCAGTATTTGAAATACTGCGAACGCAAGGGCTTCAAGACCGAATTGCTGGAGCAGACCGACGGCGACGTGGCCGGGATTCGCAGCGCTTCGATCAAGGTCGAGGGCGACTACGCTTACGGCTTCCTGCGCACCGAAACCGGCGTGCACCGGCTGGTGCGCAAATCGCCCTTCGATTCCTCGGGCGGACGCCACACCAGCTTCGCCAGCCTCTACGTGTATCCCGAAATCGACGATTCGATCGAGGTCGAGATCAATCCCGCCGACCTGCGCACCGACACCTTCCGCGCCTCGGGCGCCGGCGGCCAGCACATCAACAAAACCGACTCGGCGATCCGCATCACCCACGTCCCGACGGGAATCGTAGTGCAGTGCCAGAGCGACCGCTCGCAGCACCGCAACCGCGCCGAGGCCATGGCGATGCTGAAGTCGCGCCTCTACGAACTCGAACTGCGCAAGCGTCAGGCCGAGGCCGACAAGCTCGAAGCGGGCAAGACCGACGTCGGCTGGGGCCACCAGATCCGCAGCTATGTGCTCGACAACTCCCGCATCAAGGATCTGCGCACCAACGTCGAAATCTCCGCCACGCAGAAGGTGCTCGACGGCGATCTCGACCAGTTCATCGAAGCCAGCCTGAAGCAGGGCGTCTAACTTATCAATTCCGCCATCGGACCATCATCATGAGCGAGCAGCCACAGCAACCCGTCGACGAAAACCGCCTCATAGCCGAGCGTCGCGAAAAGCTCGCCGCCTGGCGCGCCACAGGCAAGGCCTTCCCCAACGATTTCTCGCGCGAAAACCTCGCCGGCAAGCTCGACGAGCTGTACAGCGCGAAGACGCGCGAAGAACTCGAAGCCACGCCGATCGAGGTCAAGGTTGCCGGCCGCATCATGTTGAAGCGCGTCATGGGCAAGGCCAGCTTCGCCAGCATCCAGGACGTTTCCGGCCGCATCCAGATCTTCGTCAGCAACGACGGCACGGGCGAGGATGTGCACAAGCAGTTCAAGGGCTGGGACATGGGCGACATCGTCGGCTGCGTTGGCACGCTGTTCAAGACCAAGACCGGCGAATTGACCGTGAATTGCAGCAGCATCCGCCTGCTCACCAAGTCGCTGCGGCCGCTGCCCGAAAAGTTCCACGGCCTCACCGACGTGGAGCAAAAATACCGCAGCCGCGAACTGGACCTGATCACCAACGAGCAGACACGCTTCACCTTCGTCGCCCGCAGCCGGATGATCCAGTCGATCCGCGGCTACATGATGCATCACGGCTTCCTCGAAGTCGAAACGCCGATGATGCACCCCATCCCCGGCGGCGCCAGCGCCAAGCCCTTCACCACCCATCACAATGCGCTGGACATGGAATTGTTCCTGCGCATCGCGCCGGAGCTGTATCTGAAACGCCTGGTGGTCGGCGGCTTCGAGAAGGTGTTCGAGGTCAACCGCAACTTCCGCAACGAGGGACTCAGCCCGCGCCACAATCCCGAATTCACCATGATGGAGTTCTACGAGGCCTACACGGATTACCGCCGCCTGATGGACTTCACCGAAGGCCTGCTGCGCCACTCGGCGCGCGAGGCGCTGGGCACCGAGGTGTTCGAATACCAGGGACGCACGCTGGATCTGTCCAAGCCTTTCGCCCGCCTCACCATCGTCGGCGCGATTCACCACTACCACCCCGGCTACAGCTTCGAGCAACTGAACGATGTCGACTGGCTTCGGCAAAAGCTCGCCGATCTCAGGGTCGACATGAAGTCACCGCACATGGCGCGCGCTGGCCTCGGCACCCTGCAATTGGCGCTGTTCGAGGAAACCACCGAGGCCGAGTTGTGGGATCCGACCTACATCATCGACTACCCCGCCGAAGTCTCGCCGCTGGCGCGCAGCAGCGACGACAACCCGGACATCACCGAGCGCTTCGAACTGTTCATCGTCGGCCGCGAGATCGCCAACGGCTTCTCCGAGCTCAACGATCCCGAGGACCAGGCGGCGCGCTTCATGGCGCAGGCCAAGGCCAAGGAAGCCGGCGACGAGGAAGCCATGTACTTCGACGCCGACTACATCCGGGCGCTGGAATACGGCCTGCCGCCGACGGGCGGCTGCGGCATCGGCATCGACCGTCTGGTCATGCTGCTGACCAACTCGGCATCGATCCGCGACGTTATCCTCTTCCCGCAGATGCGCCCGGAGTGATGCCGGAGTGATGCCATCTCCGCTGGTTCCCGCCGAACCGGCGGCAGCCGGCGACGGCACGCTGTATTCAAGCATTTACGGCGATGTCTATCACGCGGCTCACGGGGCTCTGGCGCAGGCCCGCCACGTCTTCCTCGCCGGTAACGATCTGCTGGGGGAAAATGCGCGCTGGCACGGTACCGACCGATTTGTCATTCTCGAGACCGGTTTCGGCCTCGGCCTGAATTTCCTCGTCACCTGGCAGGCATGGCGCGAATCGAAGGCAAGCGGCCGGCTGCATTTTGTCTCTGTCGAAAAGCATCCCTTCCGCCGCGATGATCTGGCCCGTTTGCTGGCACCCTATCCTGAACTTGCATCCCTGTCCGGCGAACTGCTGCGGCAATGGCCGCCGCTTGTACCCGGCTTTCATCGCCTGCATTTCGACGACGGCAAAGTCACCCTGAACCTGCTCCTGGGCGATGCACAGGCCTTGCTGCCGCAACTGGCCGCCAGCGCCGATGCGGTCTATCTCGACGGCTTCGCCCCATCAAAGAATCCCGAGTTGTGGTCGCCTGCGCTGATCATGGCAATCACCCGGCTCTCCAAGCCCCGGGCAACACTGGCGACCTGGAGCGTGGTGGGCGAATTGCGCCGCACGCTGGAGCGTGCCGGCTGGGATTTGGAGCGCCGCCCCGGCTTTGCCCCCAAGCGCGAAATGCTGGTCGGGCGCCTTGAAAACGCCGTGTCACCAGCGCCGACTTTCCGCCTGTCGCAGCCACCTCGGGAGCGCCGCGCCATAGTCATCGGTGCCGGGCTGGCGGGTACCGCAATCAGCGAACGACTGGCCAACCGCGGCTGGCAGGTCGAGCTGTTCGAGCGCCATGCTCAACCTGCACAGGAAGCCTCGGGCAACCCGGCCGGCATACTGCTGCCGCATCTGGCGAAAGACGATGCGCTGGCGGCGCGGCTGTCACGCGCCTGCTATCTGTATGCACTGCGCCGCTTCGCCGTCCTGGCCGCCGTGCGCTGGTCGCCCTGCGGCGTGCTGCAAGTCGCGCGCGACGCAGCGCACGAGGAATTGCAGCGTACGACGGTGCAAGAACTCAAGCTGCCCGAAGACTTTTGCGCCTTTCTCGAACACGATGCCGCCCAGGCCCTGATCGGCCGTGAACTGGCGCACGGCGGCTGGTGGTTCCGCGGCGGCGGCTGGGTCAATCCGGGCAGCCTCTGTGCCGCCCTGCTGGCCGCCTGCGGCGCGCACGTCCGTCCGCATTTCAGCACGGAAGTCAGCGCACTGCGGCAGACGACAGACGCCTGGCAGGCGCTGGATGCCAATGGCCAACTGCTGGCCAGCGCGCCTCACGTCATTCTGGCGAATGCCCACGCCGCCAACCGGCTGCTGTTCGACGCACTGCCCCTGACATCGATACGCGGCCAGATCAGCTATCTACCGGATCAGCTTCTGGAAGGCACTGGGCCGCCCCTGCATCACGTCGTTTGCCGCTCCGGCTACATCACGCCGCCGGACGCCGGCACGGTCTGCGTCGGGGCCAGCTTTGACAGCGGCGACACCGATCTGCGGATTCGCGCCGCCGACCACACCGGCAACTTGCGGCGACTGGACGAACTGCTGCCGGGCACCGTCCATGGAATTGACATGCGCATCGATCCGGCACGGCTCGATGGCCGTGTCGGACTGCGCACGGCCGCCCCTGATCGACTGCCGCTGGTCGGGACGCTGCCCGACACGGAGGCATCCGCCCGAAACGACGCGACGCTCGACAGCCTGCCACGCCGGCACGGTCTGCATGCCCTGCTGGGGCTTTCTGCCCGTGGCCTGGTCTGGGCGCCGCTGGCGGCAGAACTGCTCGCGAGCCAGTTGGAAGGCGCCCCCCTGCCGATAGAGCGGGAACTCGCCAAGGCGGTTGATCCGGCCCGCTTCCACCTGCGCGCCCTGCGCCGCGGCCGCAACTAATACGGCTTGATGACGATGGGCGGTGGCAGGCCGAAAGGCAGCGCTGGACCGGCCTGACCCAGGCTGTCCCCAAGCCCGGGATTTTCCGGCAGAACAGGCCCCTGCATCAGACTGGCGATATGTCGCGCCGATTCGCGCAGCTCCTCCGTCCAAGACGGTTCTTCAGGCAGTGCGGGGCGCAAGGCCTCCAGCTGATCGCTCACCGCGCGGCCATTCCATCCGGCAGCGGCCAGCAATTTCATGGCAATCGCCTCGGCCTCGCGCACCTGTTGCGGACGATCGCTGGCGCGCAGCGCGCGTGAACCGGCAAATGACGCGGCCGATGCAACCGCCGTAGTCGCCAGAGTTGAAGTAGCGGCAGTCGACGCCGCGGCAGTCGTCGCGGCGCTGCCAGCAAAGAGGGTCCCGATATTCAGCACCGGAAACAGAAGCTGCGCAGCCACCGCCACCAATATGCTGGTGGTCACGTTCTCATCGTGGTGGCCTGCAATCACGTGGCTCATTTCCCGCGCCAGAACAAAAGCCAGGGCCGCGTCATCGAGATCGAGTCCGCGCAGGCCGCGATAGACCACCACCGTCCCTCCCGCACTGGATGCGGCACCTGGATCCGCCTTGTCGGCAACGACGAACTCGAAGCGAGGGAAACGCAAATGCAGATCGGCGTGCTCGCGAAAGGCGGCGTCGGCGAGGCGCCGTCCAAGCGCGAGAATGCGCTGGTCAAAAGCCCGGTCTGCAGCGCATACCGCCTCCTGGCATGACGGCGCGTTCGTGGCCGTGACCAGTTGCAGGTGCATGTCGAATTCCGAGTAGACCGCACTGAAGCCCTGCAACGGGGCAGGCGCCAACAACTGCTTGCGCCCCTCGGGCGAAGTTGCGCAGGCGGTCAGGAAAACGACCGGAAGCAGGCAGCGCAGCAAGCGCTGCCTGAAACCTGACCCGCTCACGCCCAGGACCGGGTGATTGCCGAGCCGCTTCAGGCCGGCAGCACCGCGGCCAAGCGCGCCAGCACGCGCTCGCGCCCCAGGACCTCCAGCACCGCATCGATCGAAGGCGACTGGGGCATCCCCAGCAGGGCCACGCGCAAGGGAATCGCCAACTGCGGCATCTTCAGGCCCGATTCGGCCGCGGTCTGCTTGACGATCTGCCCCAGCTCGGCCGCCTGCCAGGCGCAGGCCAACAGGCGCTCGCGCAACGCGCCCAGGCCCTTCAGCGCAGCTTCCGTCAGGTGCTGGGCACGCACCTCATCGGTCGGTTTCGGCATCACAAAGAAAGGATGCACGGCGTCGGCCAGTTCATTCAGGTTGCCGACGCGATCGCGGTACAAAACGACCACTCGCTCCATCTCGGGACCGCCGGTGACGGCCACGCCCTGCTGCGCCAGACGGCGGGTGGCCTCGGCGGCGAGGCGCTGCGGATCGGCCAGCTTGAGGTAATGCGTGTTGAGCCAGTTCAGCTTTTCGGTGTTGAACTGCGCGGCGGAGCCCGTGATGTGATCGAGATCGAACCACTGCACGAACTGCTCCATGCTGAATACTTCTTCGTCGCCATGCGACCAGCCGAGCCGTGCCAGGTAGTTCAACACCGCCTCCGGCAGATAGCCCTCCTCCTCGTACTGCATCACCGATACCGCACCATGGCGCTTGGACAGCTTCTGCCCATCGTCACCCAGGATCATCGACAGATGACCGTACCGCGGCACCGGCGCTCCGAGCGCCTGCAGCAGGTTGATCTGGCGCGGCGTGTTGTTCACATGGTCGTCGCCGCGAATCACGTGCGTGATCTCCATGTCGCGATCATCGACCACGACGCAGAAATTGTAGGTCGGCGTCCCGTCGGCCCGCGCGATGATGAAATCATCGAGTTCGCTGTTGGCGAATTCGACGCGACCCTTGACCTGATCGTCCCATGCCACCACACCCTCCTGCGGGTTGCGGAAGCGAACCACGGGAGGCACCCCGGCCGGCGGCGGCTGCAGCGTTTTGCCCGGCTCGGGCCGCCAGCGGCCGTCGTAGCGAGGCTTCTCTTTCCTGGCTTCCTGCTCGGCACGCAAGGCATCGAGCTCCGCGATCGACATGTAGCAGTGATAGGCAGTCCCTGCCGCCAGCATTTCGCCGATCACTTCCTTGTAGCGCGCCATCCGCTGCATCTGATAGAAGGGGCCTTCGTCATGCGCGAGCCCCAGCCACTGCATGCCGTCGATGATCGCCTGCAACGCCTCCGGCGTCGAGCGCGCCACGTCGGTGTCCTCGATGCGCAGAATGAACGTGCCGCCATGCCGGCGCGCATAGGCCCACGAAAATAATGCGGTACGGGCACCGCCGATATGCAGAAAACCGGTAGGACTGGGTGCGAAGCGGGTGCGTACCTTCATGGGATTTCAGGGCTCGGGGAAAGTTGTGAATTCTACGCCACGCCAACGGTGCCATTGACCGTCGCAGGCCATCTATGGTTAAATGCGCGCCTCTTTCGCGGGCGGTTAACTCAGCGGTAGAGTGCCACCTTCACACGGTGGAAGCCACTGGTTCGATCCCAGTACCGCCCACCAATTCCATTTGCATAACAGCTCAAGCTGTTATGCATCTTGCGATGCCTGACCGAGGCTAGACCTCGACCCGATTCCGGCCACGCTGCTTCGCCCGGTAAAGCGCCGCATCCGCCTCGGCAATCAATGCTTCGACATCGGAGGCTTGCCCGACGTCGCCCTGCGCTACCGAGAGACCAAGGCTCACGGTATAAGCCGGCAATGCCTTGTTGTGATGCGTTTCGATCTCGCGCCGAATACGCTCCGCGACATTCATGGCTTCGACCATACCGGTATCGGGCAGAAGAATCACGAATTCTTCGCCGCCGAAGCGGGCGAAGATATCCGGCAGTCGCAGCATATGCGACGCACGAACAGTGAAATCCTTGATGACAAGGTCGCCCACGTGGTGGCCGTACTTGTCGTTGACCTTCTTGAAGAAATCGATGTCGGACGTAATTGCGGCCAGTGGTCGATGCGCGCGAGTGCTGCGCGCCCACTCCATCGCTGCCTGGGAGAAAAACGCCCGGCGGTTGAACGCGCCGGTCATCGGATCACGTGTCGCCATGAACTCAAGTTCGGCCCGCAACCGCTCGTTGGTCAGCAGGATGAATCCGACCGACAAACCCAGGACGCCTAGCGAAAACATCCCCAGGTACACCTGCTGAATCAGGTTGCGGTCGAAGATGTCGTCCGTTTGATCCACAGCGATTGACAGCGTGGTGATGCGCCAGACCGCTACGGCGACGCCAAGCATGAAAAACGCGCAGAGAAAGCGACTTCCAAATCCTGTCGGCTTGGCGCGCCAGGCGAGAACTGCCCCAGCCGAAAACAAGCCTATATGGGCAAGAGCCATGATGAAGATACGTCCCTGATAATTGTGGCTACCGTACGTAAGCCACACGATCAGGATCACGACCGCGCCTATGCCGTCAAGCGTCGGGCGCCACTTCGGTTGCTGTCCCGAATAGCGCTGCAATCCGACAACGAGAAGGAGCTGCCCCAACAGGAGCGCGCTGCTCGCGACAACGATGGCAAGAACATCGGGAAAGATTCCACGCATGGAAGCAAGCCCCGACGCGCTGCCGATCAGTACGACCGCCATCGCCCAATCGTTCAATCCCTCGATATCGTCAGGAAAACTCCTTGCCTGCACCCACAGCACCAGTGCGCAGAACATCCCCAGCAAGTTGGCGACGAGAAGAAATGTGCGTGGATCGATAAGTTCCGTCATCATCAAGGGCGGAGTTCAATGAAGGTTTCTTGTTTCAGGCAAAGCGCGTAGCGAGGCTGAATCCTACGCGAGGAGCATGGACATGGGTGGACTCGAGGAGTGCATAATTCACGACCATGAAAACTCTGCTCGTCGCCTACCACTCGATGACCGGCGGCACCGAACAGATGGTGCGGGCGCTGGCCGCCGGTGCCGCTGCAGAAGATGGCGTCACAACGCGTCTGCTGCATGCCTCGGACGCGCGAGCCACCGATGTGATCGCCGCCGATGGCTACGTATTTGCCACCCCGGAAAATCTCGCGGCAATCTCGGGACTGATGAAGGATTTCTTCGACCGCTGCTACTACCCCGCGCTCGACCGGATCAACGGCAGGCCCTACGCGGCTCTGGTCTGTGCCGGCAGCGACGGACAGAACGCGGTACGGCAGATCGAGCGCATCGCCACCGGGTGGCGCCTGCGGCGTGTTGCCGAGCCAGTGATCGTATGTACCCAGGCGCAAACGGCGGAAGAGATTCTCGCGCCGAAAGCCATCGCCCGAATGGACCTCGATCGCTGCAGGGAACTGGGCGCGGCACTGGCGGCCGGACTGGCCATGGGCGCGTTCTAGCAGTCCCCAAACAAGAACCCCGGCGCGCGGCCGGGGCTTTGTCTTGCCGCGACGGAAAGATCCGTTTCGAGCCAGCGTCAGGCCGGTTGCTGATCCAGTTCAAAGACCTTGTGCAGAACCCGCACGGCCAGTTCGAGGTACTTCTCGTCGACCACGACCGAAATCTTGATTTCGGAGGTCGAGATCATCTGAATGTTGATACCTTCCTCGGCCAGGGTGCGGAACATCTTGCTGGCCACGCCCGGATGGGAACGCATGCCGACGCCGACGGCAGAAACCTTGCAAATCTTGTTGTCGCCGGCGATGGCGCGCGCGCCAATGTGCGGCTTGATCTGGTCTTCCAGAAGTTTCTTGGTGCGGGCAAATTCACCGCGATTGACCGTGAAGGAAAAATCCGTCGTTCCGTCGTGACCAACGTTCTGGATGATCATGTCGACGTCGATGTTGGCGTCGGCGATCGGGCCGAGAATCTGGTAGGCGATGCCGGGACGGTCGGGCACGCCAAGCACCGTGAGCTTGGCCTCGTCGCGATTGAAGGCGATGCCGGAAATGATCGGTTGTTCCATGGTGTTGTCTTCCTCGAAAGTGATGAGCGTGCCGCTGGTCTCCTGGCCTTCTTCCTCGAAGCTGGAGAGCACACGCAACTTGACCTTGTACTTGCCGGCGAACTCGACAGAGCGTATCTGCAGCACCTTGGAGCCGAGGCTGGCCATTTCCAGCATTTCCTCGAAAGTGATGCGATCCAGCTTCCTCGCCTCGGGCACGATGCGGGGGTCGGTCGTATAGACGCCATCGACATCGGTATAGATCTGGCATTCCTCCGCCGTCAGCGCTGCCGCCAGCGCCACAGCCGAGGTATCCGAGCCGCCGCGCCCCAGCGTGGTGATGTTGCCGTCGGCATCAACCCCCTGAAAGCCGGCGACGATGATGACCGTATCGTCGTCGAGATCGCGGCGCATATTGGCATCGTCGATCTGGAGAATGCGCGCCTTGGTGAAGGTGCTGTCGGTCAGCACCCTGACCTGGCCACCGGTGTAACTCCTGGCCTTGAGGCCGAGATCGCGGATCGCCATCGCCAGCAGGGCGATCGTGACCTGCTCGCCGGTGGAAATCATCACGTCGAGCTCGCGTGCGTCGGGCTGCGGCGAAACATCCTTGGCCAGGGCGATCAGGCGGTTGGTCTCGCCGCTCATGGCGGATACCACGACCACCAGTTGATGCCCCTGCGCCTTCCAGCGCGCGACGCGCTTGGCGACGCTGCGAATGCGGTCCGGTGACCCCATCGATGTGCCGCCGTATTTTTGAACTATCAAAGCCATTGCCGTGTTTCGCCTTTGGAAAACCACGAATTTTACCCGATAGTTCCCATCGCAAAACCACCCGCTGGCCAACACCCGTTGCAACGACTTTTTACTCCTGCGCATTTATGTCGCAACAATTTTCCTTGTATGGCAGAGGAATTTGTCCTATAGTTTTGGACATATTACTTCAGTAATATGTTTTAGACGTTTGGTGTATCCCAATGTATTCGTTTGACGACCATAAACTCAAGGAGTAGCTAGATGAAAGCCAACGACAAAGTCGATGCCCGGGAAATTCGCCGCAAGCTGGGCATGAATCAGCAACAGTTCTGGTCCAGGCTGGGTGTCACACAGAGCGGCGGCTCGCGCTACGAGAGCGGCCGCAACATGCCGCGCCCGGTTCAGCAACTGCTGCGCCTGGTTCACGTAGAGCAAATTGACATCCAGAAGATCAAGCGCGACGACTATGAAGTCGTCGAGTATCTGCGCTCGGCCAAGCCGGGTCTGTTCAAGGAACTGAAGAAAGACGCCAAGGCCGCCCTCAAGAGCAAGAAGGGCGCCTGACGCCGGATCAGGGACTGACGCGCACCGCCAGCCCGAGTTGGCGGATGCGTTCCGCCATTTCCTCCATCCATTCCGCTTCCATGCGCCCCAACCGGGGCGCTTCTTTTTGCAGGGATGGCCGCGCCAGACTGTACAAATGCACGCCGGCGAGAGCTGGCGCCAAAGGAGCCAGCAGCCCCAGATAGGCCTGGATGTCCTGCTCGGACGGCAATTCGCCGTCGATGCGGAACAGGCAGGTCTGCACCCAGGTCGGCGCCAATGCCGCACAAGCGGCCAGGCGCCTTGCCACACGTTCCGGCCGGACACGAGTGCCATTGATGCGAGCCAGGCCCGTCGCGGTTCCGGCATCGACTTTGAACCAGACCTCGCCTCCTGCCTTGCCGATTCCTGCAATGCCCGTCTGCACGGCTTTGCGGTCGAGCAGGCTCCCGTTTGTGATCAGGCGCATGACGAGCTTGCCGGCCAGACCGTGTGCGACCAGCACGCGCTCCGCCAGCGCCACCGCCTGCGCAAATTCGGCAGCGCTGGTCGGCTCGCCATTTCCCGAAAACGCCAGGTCGACCAGTCGGCGGGCGCCTGCGGGAACGCGCGTCGCCATGAAGTCGCCTGAGCAGGCCCAGGTCAGAAACTCATTCAGTTCGCGCTCAAGCAGCGCCAAATCAATCGGTGGCGGCCCGCCACGCGTCAGACCGGGAACCTGACAATAGATGCAGCGCCAGTTGCAGGCATTGTTGGGGTTCAGATTGATGCCAACCGAAACGCCGCCGGCCCTGCGCGAAATGACCGGATATACATAGCGCATGGCGGCGCTGTCGCGGGAGTGGTCTTCCGTCTTGAGCAGAATGCGGGACATGGCAAATCAACAGTGTCGGAAAATTGCGGCAAGGCCAGAAGTCGGCGCTGGCAGGACGGCGCGGCGGCACGGCTATAATGCGCGCCAGACCTGCCACTGGCCTCAGCGACCACTTTGCCACAAACACGGCACTCCCGACCATGCGTATAACCCGCCGCCTCGAATTCGACGCGGGCCACCGAATTCCGAATCATCTGAGCCAGTGCCGCCACCTGCACGGGCACCGCTACGCGCTTGAAGTCACGCTCGGCGGCAGCGTCATCGACGCGGCAGGACGGCCGGACGATGGCATGGTGATGGACTTCTCCGAAGTCAAGGCCATCGCCAAGCAGCACGTGGTGGACGCCTGGGACCATGCTTTTCTGGTCTGGCGCGGCGACGAGGCGATAGCGAGCTTTCTCGCCGGATTGCCGGACCACAAGACAGTCGTGCTCGACGCCGTCCCGACCGCGGAGAATCTGGCCCGTATCGCCTTTTCGATTCTCGATCCGCTGTATCGCGACAGTTACGGCAATCATCTGCACCTCGAGCGAATCCGGCTATACGAGACTCCCAACTGCTGGGCCGATGCGACACGCGAAGATCTCGCCTGACGCCTGACGGTCCGCCACCGGTTCCGCTCAGCGGAACAAAATGGCACGACTCGCGTTTCTCTGCAATTGGCAATTGTTTCCCGGGTATTCCAATGCTATGGTTGCCGTCAATTGGCGCACGACCAAGAAAACAGAGAGGAGAACGACAAATGCATGGCTTGATGATGAATCGGCCGCTGATGATTTCAGCGCTCCTGCAGCACGCCAGCCAGAACCACAGCGATACTGAAATCGTATCCCGCCTGCCCGTCGGGGGAACGCATCGCTATGCCTATCACGATGCCCACCACCGCTCGCGGCAACTGGTACGCGTCCTGCTGGCCCTGGGCGTCAACGCGGAAGACCGCATCGGCACGCTGGCCTGGAATACCCACCGGCATTTCGAGATCTACTATGCCGTCTCGGGCATGGCCGCGATCTGCCACACCATCAACCCGCGCCTGTTCCCCGAGCAGATTGCCTACATCACCAACCACGCCGACGATCGCTTCATCTTCTTCGACGTGAACTTCGCCGGTCTGGTCGAGGCGCTGGCGCCGCTTTGTCCCGGCGTCAAGGGCTGGGTCGCAATGTGCAGCCGCGACCAAATGCCGTCGAATGCGATACCGAGCCTGCTCTGCTACGAAGAGCTGCTGGCAGCGCAGAGCGACGACTACGAATGGCCGGAGTTCGACGAAAACACGGCGTCGTCGCTGTGCTACACCTCGGGCACCACCGGCAATCCCAAGGGCGTCCTCTACTCGCACCGCTCCACCGTGCTGCACGCATTTGGGTCGAGCCTGCCGGACGGGCTGGGAGCCTCGGCGCGCGAATGCATCCTGCCGGTGGTGCCGATGTTTCACGTCAATGCATGGGGTCTGCCCTACGCCGCGGCGTTGACCGGCGCGAAGCTCGTCATGCCGGGGCCGCATCTGGATGGCGCCAGCCTGTATTCACTGTTCGAGGCCGAAGGCGTCACCATGTCGGCCGGTGTGCCGACCATCTGGCTCGGCCTGCTGCAATACCTGCAAGCCAACAAGCTCAAGCTGTCCACCGTCAAGCGTCTGGTCATCGGCGGCTCGGCGGCGCCACCGGCCATGATCCGCGCCTTCGACGAGCAGTTCGACATCACCGTGCTGCATGCCTGGGGCATGACCGAAATGAGTCCGCTGGGCACCGTCAACACCTACAAGAAGAAACATCTGGCACTGTCGGCGGAAGAACGCGACCGCATCCGCCTCAAGCAGGGCCGCAGCATCTTCGGCGTGGAGATGAAGATCGTCGACGGCAATGGCGATGCGCTGCCAAACGACGGCAAGGCTTTTGGCGATCTGCTGGTGCGCGGCCCGTGGATCACCAGCGGCTACTACAAGAGCGAAGGCGGCGACCTGCGCAACGGCTGGTTTCCCACCGGGGACGTCGCCACCATCGATCCGGATGGCTACATGCAGATCACCGACCGTTCGAAGGATGTCATCAAGTCCGGCGGCGAATGGATTTCCTCGATCGACCTTGAAAACATCGCCGTGGCCCACCCGGCGGTTACCGAAGCCGCGGTAATCGGCGCACCCCACCCGAAGTGGGACGAACGCCCGCTGCTGGTCGTCATCAGGAAGGCCGGGCAGGAAGTCAGCCGTGAAGAGCTGATTGCCTTCTACGAAGGCAAGGTGGCGAAGTGGTGGATACCCGACGATGTGGTCTTCGTCGATGACCTGCCGCACACAGCCACCGGCAAGCTTTCCAAGTTGCAGTTGCGCGAGCGCCTGCGTGATTATCGTTTTAGCGACGGCCGCTCTGCTTAACGCCGATAAAGCCGGCGTTAGCCTTTACTGAAACTTCGTTTTCCTGGAGCATGAATTGACGACACCCATTACTCTCTGCGGCTTTGCCGTCAGCAATTACTACAACAAGGTCAAGCTTTCCCTGCTGGAGAAAGACCTTCCCTTCGCCGAAGCGCTCGTGTTCACGTCACAAAAAGAAGAGATGCTGGCCGAGTCGCCGATGGGCAAGGTACCGTTTCTGCGGACCGCCAAAGGCGTACTCAGCGAATCGCAGGTGCTTACCGAGTTCATCGAAGACAGCTGGCCCGAGCCCGCGCTCTATCCGCGTGACGCCTTTGAGCGGGCGAAATGCCGCGAACTGATCGAACACCTCGAACTGCATGTCGAATTGCCGGCGCGGCGCCTGTATGCGGAAGCTTTTTTTGGCGGCACGGTATCCGAGGAAACCAAGAAGGAAGTCGCGTCCCTGCTTGAAAAAGGCCTCAAGAGTCTGGCGCGGCTGGCCCGTTTTTCGCCCTTCATCGGCGGCGAAAGTTTTACCCACGCCGATTGCGCCGCCTGGGTGCATCTGCCCCTCGTCAGCCAGGCCACGCGCAAGATCTACGGACGTGATTTCATCGATGAATTTCTGCCGCAAGCCAAGGCTTACCTCAAACTGATTGGTGAACGGCCGCACGCGCAGAAAGTGAACGAAGACCGCAAGGCGGCCATGGAAGCCTTCATGTCGCGACCAAAAAAATGAGCAAGACAGTCCGTACCGGGCTGACCGATGGCGTATTCCACATTGAAATGGCCCGGCCGGAGAAGAAGAATGCGCTCACCGCAGAGATGTACCAGACGATGGCGAATGCACTTGCAGCCGCCGAGGCCGATCCTGCGGTGCTGGTCATCCTGATTTCCGGCGCGGGTGGCAACTTCACTGCCGGAAACGATCTGCACGACTTCCTCGACAAGCCGCCGATGGATGAAAACGCGCCGGTATTCCGCTTCATCAATGGCTTCGCCAGGCTGCAGAAGCCCTTCGTCGCCGCCGTCGAAGGCGTCGCTGTCGGGGTCGGCACCACCATGCTGCTGCATTGCGACCTGGTGTATGCAGGGGCCACCGCACGCTTCGCCCTGCCCTTCGCCAATCTAGGCCTGACGCCGGAAGCCGCGTCGAGCCTGTTGCTGCCCCTGCGGGCGGGTCACGCGCGGGCCGCGGAGATGCTGATGCTGGGGGAAGCCTTCTCCGCGCAGCGTGCGCTGGAAGTCGGGATCGTTAACGCGGTGCTGCCCGATGCACAAGTGCTGGAGCATGCGCTCGAGCGCTGTCGCAAATTGACCACCCAGCCGGCCGCATCGTTACGCCTCACCAAGCAATTGATGAAACGCGCACAACAGGCCTTGATCGGCGAAACCATGAACGTCGAGGCCGAGGTGTTCAAGCAGCGGCTGGTGTCGCCCGATGCCAGGGAAGCCTTCGCCGCCTTCTTCGAAAAGCGCAGGCCGGATTTCGCGAAATTCAACTAGACCCGGCGGAAAGAGCAGGCGACCGCGGTGCTAAAATCCGCGGCCCGACGGATGGGTGGCAGAGCGGTTGAATGCACCGGTCTTGAAAACCGGCGAAGGTGCAAGCCTTCCGTGAGTTCGAATCTCACCCCATCCGCCAATTCCGTGCCGCGAGCGTCATCTACTTGATGGTCCACTCGTCGCCGCATTTGCGGCACTGCGCCCGCAGCCAGACGCCGCCGCCATGGTTTTCCAGCGCCGGGTCGCCACCATCCGGCAAGGGCGCGGGTCCCGAGGCCTGAATGCTGAACTTGCCATAGGCTTGGCAGCCGGGGCATGCGGCCTGTTCGCCGAGGCGTTCCGCGACTTCCATCAACAAGTGGTAGCGCTTCCAGCTGTAAAGGGTGACCGCCAGCCCGCCCAAGAGCAGCAGCGCGCCCGACATGCGCGATGCGCCGCCTGCTCCGGCCACTTCGATCCCGCTGACAAGGACGATGACGCCAAGAAACCAGCTCACCAACCATGCATGGCATTCGATCAGCTGCCGCTCATACCAGCGCCGGAAGCCGTCTGTCCGAATGCGATCGAGGGAAGCCACGACATCTCCTGCCATTCATGTGGGATCAGCTTAGACTCCCATCGGAACGCACGCAACCGCTTTCCCGCAAAGGACATATTGGACTCGGCAAGCAGTCGAAGCGGGTATGTCTCCCCGGAATATTTCGCAGTTATAATCGCCCGAGCACTCGGATGCCTGTCACTGTCAGGAACTTGGCTGCCCGGTGGCTGTCGAATGTGCTGGACTCATCTCACAGGAGGGCTTCAAAAACCATGGAAAACGTCCATACCTACCCGCAAGCGGCGACGCAGGATCTCGCGCAAAGGCAAAATCGCGTTCTGCGCAATACCTATGCCCTGCTCGCCCTCTCGATGGCGCCGACCATTGCCGGCGCTTTGATCGGTATTCAGTTGAAGTTTTCGTTTTTGGCCGGCAGTCCATTCATTGCTTTCATGCTGTTCCTCGGCGTGGCATTTGGCTTCATGTGGGGTATCGAGCGCACCAAGAACAGCGGCATGGGCGTGGCCCTGCTGCTCGGCTTCACCTTCTTCATGGGATTGATGCTCTCGCGCATCCTGCAGGTCGCGCTCGGATTTGCCAACGGCGGCAACTTGATCGCGATGGCAGCGGGCGGGACCGGGGCAATTTTTGTCGCTCTGGCCGGTATCGCCTCGACCACCAAACGGGATTTCTCCAACATCGGCAAGTTTCTCTTTGCCGGCGTGATCCTGCTGCTGGTGGCGATGGTCGCCAACATCTTCTTCCAGATCCCCGCATTGGCGCTGGCGATTTCCGCCATCGGCGTGGTCTTGTTCTCCGCTTACATCCTCTACGACATCAACCGCATCATGCAAGGCGGCGAGACCAACTACATCACGGCAACGCTGGCGGTGTATCTGGACATCTACAACGTCTTCGTCAGCCTGCTCAATCTGCTGATGATGCTCACCGGCGAGCGCGACTGAAACCGACGGGAGCAAAAGTCGGCGCTGGTGACACGGCGACACCCAAGAAATACGGCGACGGCAGATATCTGCGGTCGCCGCTTTTTGTTATGTCCCCGCACTTCGCCGGAGACGGTATCCCCCGGCGGGATGCCAAGATCGGTCATTTCTCGAACAGGGCGATCGATTCGAGATGAGATGTATGCGGGAACATGTTGGCGATTCCCGCCCCACACAGGCGATAGCCTTTCTCATGCACCAGCACTGCCGCGTCCCGCGCCAGCGTTGCCGGGCTGCATGAGACGTACACGATGCTGCGCGGCCCGCCTTCGGCCGGCAAGGCCTTGACCAGCGCGATTGCCCCCTCACGCGGCGGGTCGATCAGCAACTTGTCGAAGCGTCCCATAGCGGCAAAACTTTCCTCGGTCGCCTCGAACAGGTTGGCTACGGCGAATTCGCAGCGCGCCGCCAGCCCGTTGTGCGCAGCGTTTTCCGTCGCGCGCTTGACCAGGGCGGCGCTGCCCTCGACGCCGAGCACGCAGGCCCCAAGCCGAGCGATCGGCAGGGCGAAATTGCCGAGGCCGCAGAACAGATCGGCAATGCGTTCGCCGGCCTGCGGTCTCAACAGGGCCATGGCGCGACGCACCAGCATGCGATTGACGCCGTGATTGACCTGGGTGAATTCGGTCGGATGGAACAGCAACTCGAGGCCGAAATCCGGCAGTTCATAGCTCAGCAGCGGCGCATCGGCGGGATGAAACAGGATCACGGTCTCCGGCCCTTTGGACTGCAGATACCAGATAATTCCATGTGCATCGGCAAACTGCCGCAAACGATCCAGATCGTCGGACGTCAGCGCCTCCAGATGGCGCAACAGAAGCACCGTCCGCAATCCGCCCACGGCAACCTCGATCTGCGGCATGCGATCAGGCTGCGACATGCCTTCGACCAGGGCCTTGAGCGCGGGTATCAGTACTGAAACATGGGGGGGCAGCACGGGGCAGGAATCCATCACCGCCACATAGCTGCTGTGCTTTTCGCGAAACCCGATCAGCGCGCCGCCCTTGCTCGCGACGTAGCGCACCGAAAGGCGGGCGCGCAGTCGATAGGCCCAGCCGGTACCGGCGATGGGCGGGAAAAGCTGCTCGGGCTTGATCCGGCCAACATGCCACAGGGCATCTTCGAGCACGCGCTGCTTGGCGGCAGTCTGCCCGGCAAGATTGAGGTGCTGCATCGAACAACCGCCGCAAGTCCCGAAATGCGGGCAAGGCGGCGCAACTCGCTGACTGGAAGCTCGCTGTACTCGAAGGACATGGGCCTTTTCGTAACTCGGTTTCCGCCGATAGCTTTCGTATTCGACCACTTCGCCAGGCAGTGAGCCTTCGATGAAAACTACCTTGCCGTCAACATGAGCGACGCCGCGTCCTTCGTGATCAAGGGATTCGATATGTGCAAGCGGCATGGCGAGTTTTGGAGCCCGTTCGACAAAAGGGGCCGATTATAATCGGCCCATGAAACTCAGTCGCGCCGCCCATATTCAGCGATGAGTCCTGCCTACACGCTGATTACCAGTGAAGCCGAGTATCGGCAGGCCTGCGATACGATTCTGGCTCTCGCCGAACACGAGATCCTGATTTTCGATCGCGATCTGACCGCGCTGCGGCTCGAAGAAAAAGCACGCCTCGAGGCGCTGGCCGACTTTTTGCGGATGGACAGCCTGCGCAGAATCCGCGTCGTGCTGCACGATCCCGGGCCGTTGGAGCGCAATTCGCCGCGCCTGCTGCAGCTTTTTGGCCGTTTCTCGCATTGCATCGACGTCCGGCAGAGTCCGGGTAACCTGCGCCATCTGGCGGATACGCACGTGCTCGCGGACGAAACATGCGGCGTGCGGCGTTTCCATGCCGATCAGCCGCGCAGCGCTCTGATTGTGGATGACCCAGCTTACATTCAGCCATGGCAGCAACGCTTCGAGGAGCTGTGGGAACTATCCCTTCCCTGCTTGAGGTTCAACATGACCGGGCTATGAACAGGAAACTCGGACGCCTGCCGCCTCATGTGTTGCACCACAGATGCTGATCGACATGATAAAATATTTAGTTGATCGAAATGGAAACGTTCCGATCAACCAATTGGCCACGCAATTCCATAACGTTAAGGATCTCCAAAAATGAAGCAATCTCTCCTCGTAGCTGCCCTCCTCGCCCTGGCTGTCTCCGCTTGCGGCAAAACCGAAGCCCCGAAGCCCGCTGAAGCCCCCAAGGTCGAAGCTCCGAAGCCCGCTGCTGAAGCTCCGAAGCCCGCAGACACCGCTGCCGCTGCCGCCGCTGCTCCGGCTGCCGCTGCCGCCGCTGCTCCGGCTGCCGCCGCTGCCGCTGCTCCGGCTGCCGCTGCTGCTGCTGCCCCGGCTGCTGCCGCTGCCGCAAAGAAGTAAATTTTCACCCGCCTTCGGGCAAGAAAAAGCCAGCCTTCGGGCTGGTTTTTTTGTTTTTGATTTCTGCCCTTCCGGTTCAGAGATCGCGCCAGCCAAATCCCCCGTTCTGGGTCGCGATGCCGATCCACTCGGGGTTGCAATCCAGGACTGCCGACAAGGCCTCCTGCGCAAGCGCCGGGCTGTTGTTCTCCTCGGAAAGATGGGCAGCCACAACATGGCGCAGACTTGAGCGCCTTAGCTGGGACAGCAAGGTGGCTGCCGCCGCATTGTCCAGATGGCCCCAGAGACCGCCTATCCGGCGCTTCAGGGCCGGCGGATAACTTCCCATCGCCAGCAATTGCGCATCGTGATTGCATTCAAGCACCAGACCATCGCAGTCATCGAGCATGGCCACCATATGCGGCGTGACATGGCCCGCATCGGTCAACACGCCAAGCCGCCTGGTACCGTCAGTGAGGACGAATTGCACCGGCTCGCGGGCATCGTGCGGAACTGGAAAAGGGAGCACGCATAGATCGCCGACTGAAAACGGCTGTTGGCTGTCGATGACCGTGCTGCAAGCATTGGCGTCATCGTCACGGCTCGCGGCCCGGGTACCGTGGGTAAGCAGGACGGTCCAGCCGAGACGCCGCGCACAGGCGAAAACGCCGCCGATATGATCGGAGTGCTCATGCGTGACCAACACTGCGGCGATGTCGTTGGCCGCCAAACCCAGCCGTTCGAGCCGCCGCGTCATTTCGCGCGGACCAAATCCGGCATCGATCAGCACGCGGGTATTGCCGGCCTCGACCACCAAGGCATTGCCTCGGCTGCCGCTGCCGAGCGAAGCGAAACGCACCTGCGTTCGCCTGTCTGCCGCCTACTTTAATTGCTCGTGCAGCAATCCGAGGATGCGCCTGGAGACATCCGACCGATCGACGCCTCCTTCGCGGGTAAGCACCTGAACTGTCGTCGATTCACCCGTCGTCTTGACGTGAATGCGGTACTGGGCCTGGCTCGGCTTGTCGGCCGCGCCACCCTTCCAGAACATCAGCTTGGACAACAGGCCTTTGTCGTCATCCTTTCTCTTGCTGTCGAGCTCGGGATCGACGTAGCGCACAAAGTAGAGTCCTTGCGACCGGTCGCGGTCTTCCACGGTGAAACCGACCCGATCCAACGCCAGACCGACGCGACGCCAGGCCCGATCGAAGGCCTCTTCCAGCAACAGCGCGCCGGCGCCATCCTGCGCACGGGACAGCTTTGCGCGCTCCTGCGGTTGCGCGGCGGCAACCATCGTCTTGGCGCGGGATTCCTCGACCCCCAGACGCACCATCAGGCGCCGCAGCATCTCGGCTTCAAGTTCGGGGTCCGCCGGGCGAGGTTGCCATCGGGTTTCGCTCTTGCCTTCGTTGATATATGTCTCGTACATGCCGCGATGGCTGATGTAGATCTCGACCGTACCGGCTTCGGTACCTTTTTCCAGACGGGTGCGGAACTTGTCGCGTTCCGCCGTGGAGTAGAGGCTGTCGAAGACTTTGCCCAAGGCGCCTCGGATGACATCCTGCGGCAGTTTTGCGCGGTTTTCGGCCCAATCGGTTTCCATGATCCCGGCTTCAGGCACTTCGACGTTCACCAGAAAACCCAATTCCTGCCAGAACTCCTTGACGCCGGGCCAGAGTTTTTCAGGAGAACCGCTGACGACCAGCCAGCGTTGCGTTCCGGAACGCTCGATGCGCATCTTGTCGACCTGGGGAAGCACATCCTGCGCCGTCGTGGTGCGCGTCTGCCCGGCGCGCTCGCTTGAGTAGGCCGAGTAGGTAGCGGAACCCTTGCTGGCGGAAACATCCGGCACCGCATAGCGCTCATCGCGGCTCTGCTGCGTCAGGTCGGGCGGAATCTCCAGCGGCGGAAGTTTTCCGGCAGATTTGTATTCGATCTTCTTGGATTCGGGGAGGATGTTGCCGCCGCAGCCGGCAAGCAAGCCAATCAGAAGTACGGAAGCGGACCACGACAGCAGCGAGAGTGAACGATTCATTGAATATCAGTTTCCTGTTAGAGGGCGATGCCGGCTTCGCGCATGGCGATTCGCACACGCTCGTGGAACTCCGGCGACAAAGGTGTCATCGGCACGCGGATACCGCCACCGATCAGTCCCATCTGCTGCACGGCCCACTTCACCGGAATCGGATTGGCTTCGTGAAACAGGTTGCGATGCAAGCCCAGCAGCCGGAAATTCGTCGCCCGCGCCGTCGCCAGGTCACCGCCGATAGCCGCCGCGCACATCTGGTGCATCAGGCGTGGCGCGACATTCGCCGTCACCGAAATGGAACCTCTGCCGCCCAGCAGCATCAAGGCGATGGCGGTGGCATCGTCACCGCTGTACACACTGAAACTTCCCGGCGCACGCTTCAGCAGATCGGAACCGCGTTCGATATTGGCGGTCGCGTCCTTGATGCCGACGATGCCGGGCACCTGCGCCAGGCGCAGGGTCGTGTCGTTCGCCAGGTCGGCTACGGTGCGTCCCGGTACGTTGTACAGGATCATCGGCAGATCGACCGCCTCGGCAATCGCCTTGAAATGCCTGAAGAGCCCTTCCTGCGTCGGCTTGTTGTAGTAGGGCACCACCGAAAGGTGTGCATCCGCGCCGGCCTGCCTGGCGAAGCGCGCCAGTTCGATGGCCTCTGCGGTGGAGTTGGCGCCTGTGCCGGCGATCACCGGTATGCGCCCGGCGACGTGCTTCACTGTCGTTTCGATCAGCGCGCAATGCTCTTCATAACTCACCGTCGGCGACTCACCCGTGGTGCCGACGATCACCACGCCGTCCGAACCCTCCGTGATGTGCCAGTCGAGCAGGCGTTGCAGTGCGGGCAGGTCGAGCGAACCGTCGTCCTGCATCGGCGTAAGTATGGCGGGAATGGAACCCTGTATGGTCTTCATTAACGTATCCGAAACCGGCTGCCGCTAGTCGTTAGTCGCTAGTGGCAGCGAGATGAGTGCAAAAGAAGCTGAATTCTAACTGATGGCCATGCGGCGGCACACCCTGCAATCTTGGCTTACAAATCAGCCAGCACCTTGATATGCGTGGCAACGCTGCGCGCCAGCGCGGAGAGTGCGTAACCGCCCTCCAGCAGCGACACGATGCGCCCTTTGGCGCACTCGCCGGCCAGCTGCTTGATCTGTTCCGTGACCCACGCGTAGTCGGACTCCACCAGACCCAGCGAAGCCATGTCATCCTCGTAATGCGCATCAAAACCAGCCGAAATGAAGATCATTTCCGGCTGAAACTCCCGCAAGCGCGGCATCCAGATGTCGTAGACCACCTGGCGAAACTCGTCGCCGCGCGTTCCGGCAGGCATGGGCACGTTGCACATGTTGGGCGCGGGACTTTCGGTTCCGCAATAGGGGTAGAACGGGTGCTGAAAAATACTGGCCATCAGGACGCGCTGGTCGCCGCCGAAAATTTCCTCGGTGCCATTGCCGTGATGCACGTCGAAATCGATGATCGCGACCCGGGAGAGCCCCCAAGCCTCGAGCGCATGCCGCGCGGCAACGGCAACATTGTTGAAGAAGCAGAAACCCATCGCCTTTGCGCGCTCCGCATGATGGCCCGGTGGGCGCACCGCGCAGAAGGCGTTCTGCACCGCTCCCCGCATCACCAGATCGGTGGCAAGACAACCCGCACCGGCCGAGCGCAAAGCTGCCTGAAGAGTGCCCGGCGACATCGCCGTATCGGGATCAAGATGGACGATACCGTGTGCAGGACTGCTGTTATGCAAGTGGTCGATGTAGTCGCGCGGATGCACGCGAAGCAACTGCTCCAAATCTGCCAGCGGCGCATCGTGGAACTGGAGGTACATATCGAGTCCTGAAGCAATCAGGCGGTCATTGATGGCCCCAAGTCGGTCTGCGCATTCCGGATGATGGGTTCCCATGTCGTGCTGCCAGCAGTCGCGGTGGGTAATGAAGGCGGTGGTTGTCATGACGGGTGTCTTGCCTGATGAATTACAATGATGCCCAAAAACATATTATCCATCAAAGCCCGGCCAAAACCCCCAGCCCCATGCGACTCCCCGAACTTGACGCCATTCTGGCGGACATCAACCGCATCATCCTCGGCAAGGAGCGCCCCATCCGCCTCTCGCTTGCCTGCCTGCTGGCACGCGGGCACCTGCTCATCGAGGATCTGCCCGGCGTCGGCAAGACCACCCTGGCCCATGTCCTGGCCCGCGTGTTGGGCCTGGATTTTCAGCGCATCCAGTTCACCAGCGACATGCTGCCGGCAGACATCATTGGCGTTTCGATCTTCGACCGGGACAGCGGCGCCTTCCATTTTCATCCGGGACCGATTTTCACTCAGGTGGTGCTGGCCGACGAGATCAATCGCGCCACGCCCAAGGCGCAAAGCGCCCTGCTCGAAGCGATGGAAGAGCGACAGGTGACGGCCGAGGGGAAGACGCGGGTTCTGCCCGAGCCTTTCTTCGTCATTGCCACGCAGAACCCGACGCATCAGATAGGCACCTTCCCGCTGCCTGAATCCCAGCTTGACCGCTTCCTGGTCAAGATCGAGCTAGGTTATCCCGATCCGGCGGCCGAACGCGAACTGCTCGCCGGAGCCGACCGGCGTCAGTTGGTCGCCGATCTGGTTCCGCGAATCACGCCGCAGCGTTTGATCGAACTGCAGAACACAGTACGCGCGGTGCATGCCTCACCCGCCCTGATCCACTATGTGCAAACGCTGGCGGCTTACACGCGGGCTTCACCTGGCTGGCAGGAGGGTCTGTCGCCCCGCGCCTGCCTGGCCTTGCTGGCCGTAGCGCGCGCCTGGGCCCTGCTGGATGGCCGCGACCATGTATTGCCGGAGGACGTCCAGGCCGTGCTGCACGGCGTCATCGCACATCGCCTGAGGCCGATCGACGATACCGCGCGCAGAGATGCGGAGACGGTTGCCGCCGCCTTGATCGAGGCAGTCCCTCTGCCCTGAAGATGCTCGGAAAACTGCGCCACCGGCTGCACGAAACATTCGTCCGCTGGGCCCTGCGCGTACGCCCGCCGGAACCGGCGCCGATCATCCTTACCCAGCGCCGCGTTTATGTCCTGCCGACGCGCGCCGGGCTTGCCTACGGCGCGGCACTCGGCGTCATGCTGCTCGGCGCAATGAACTACAACCTCAGTCTGGGGTACGCCCTGGTGTTCCTGCTGGCGGGATTGGGCATCGTCGCCATTTTGCACACCTTCCGCAATCTGGTTCTCCTCTCGATTCGCCCGGGCCGCTGCGAACCCGTATTCGCCGGCGGGCGTGCGCAGTTCGGCCTGTTGCTGGAGAACCGCAGATCCGATGCCCGGACCAGCCTGCGCCTGTTCATCGACGAAGAAGATCCGATCGAAGTCGACATCGGTCCCCACACAAGCAGGGCGACCCCACTGGGTGTCCCTGCCGAAAAGCGCGGCTGGCTGCCGATGCCACGTTTTACCATCGAGACCACGTGGCCGCTGGGGCTCATCCGCGCCTGGAGTTATGCCGTTCCCGATCTCAGTTGCCTGGTCTATCCGACCCCGGCGGCCAAAGCGCCGCCCCTGCCCTGGAGCAGCGACTCGGCGCGTGGGTCGGCCAAGGACGGGCGCGGGGCGGACGACTTTTCCGGTTTGCGCAAGCATCAGGTGGCCGATGCCCCGCGCCATGTGGCATGGAAGGCCGTCGCGCGCCAGCAGGATGGCCCGCTCCTGACCAAGCTGTTCTCGGGCGCGGCTGCGCAACAGCTGTGGCTGGACTGGGCAGCGCTGCCGGACACGATCGACACCGAGCAGCGCCTGTCCATTCTCGCCCGCTGGATTCTCGACGCCGACGCGGCGGGACTCGCCTGGGGATTGCGGCTACCGGCGGTTCGCCTTGCCCCCGACAACGGGCCCGCGCAGCGAAGCGCCGGCCTGCAAGCGCTGGCGCTTTTCAGTCATGGCGCGCACTAACCGCCCCGTTAGCCAGCGCCAGGCCTGGTGGCTGCTGGCGACCGCCCTGGCTGCCAGCTTGCCGCTTGCGCCGCAGGTTCCGCTATGGCTATCGCTTGCCGCCGGAGCGGCGTTCAGTTGGCGCGCGGCACTGACATGGCGGCAGTGGCACTTGCCGCCGCGCTGGCTGCTGGTCCTGCTGGTCATCGCCGGCACGGTGGGCGTCTTCCTGCAGTACCGGACCATCGTGGGGCGCACGCCGGGAATCGCGTTGCTGGTGGTCTTTCTCTCGCTCAAGCTGCTTGAACTGCGCGCCGCGCGCGATGCAGTGGCGACGGTACTGCTGTGTTACTTCCTGGTACTCGGCCAGTTCCTGTTTACCCAGACCATTCCCACAGCACTGCTGGCGTGCCTCACCGTGCTGATCACCACCGCCACACTGCTGGCAGCCAGCGACGACCGCCCGCAACCGCAACCGCAATTGCGCCACGCGGGGTTGATGCTGGCGCAGGCGCTGCCGTTCATGCTGCTGCTGTTCCTGCTGTTTCCCCGGGTGCAGGGGCCGCTGTGGGGCATTCCGCAGGATCGCTTTTCTGCCGTCTCCGGATTGTCCGACACCATGTCGCCCGGCTCGATCGCGCTGCTCTCGCAATCCGACGCGATCGCGTTCCGCGCGAAGTTCCAGGGTGAGGTTCCACCACAATCGCAACTCTACTGGCGCGGCCCGGTGATGCCCTCGTTCGACGGACGCACCTGGCGCGTGCGGCAGACTCTTGGCGCCTATGCCGAAGTTCCATACGACGGACTCGGCGCAGCGGTGGATTACGAAGTGACGCTGGAACCGCATGGAAAATTCTGGCTGTTTGCGCTGGAACTGCCCGCCACATTGCCGCCCGACAGCGCGTTGACCAGCGACTACCAGCCCATCGCACGCCAGGCCGTGCGCAACCGCATGCGCTATACGCAGCGCGCATGGCCCAATGCGATCGCCGGCGTGAATGAAGCGCAGGGCGTCTTGCGCGACGCGCTGGCGCTGCCCAGAGATGGCAACCCGCGCACGCGTGCCGTCAGCGCAAGCTGGCGCGCGCAACACGGCAACGACGGTGCGGCGATCCTCGCTGCCGCAGAGACCTTTTTCAGCCAGCAACTGCTGATCTATACGCTGAACCCGCCGCTGCTGGGTGGCGACATCGTAGATGAGTTTCTTTTCGATTCCAAGCGCGGCTTCTGCGAGCACTTTGCCGCGGCCTTTGTCTTCGCCTTGCGCGCCGCCGGCGTGCCGGCGCGCGTGGTGGCCGGCTATCAGGGCGGCGAGGTGAATCCGGTGGATGGCTATCTGGTGGTGCGCCAGTACGACGCCCATGCCTGGGCCGAAGCCTGGATTGCCGGACGCGGCTGGGTGCGTATCGATCCGACTGCGATTTCCGCGCCCAGCCGCATCAACAGCAATCTGGCCGCCGCCGTGCCGGCCGGCGAGGAACTGCCTTTCCTGGCCCGTAGCGATCTGGCCTGGCTGCGGGAGTTGCGCTATCGGCTGGATGCCGTGACCAATGGCTGGAACCAATGGGTGCTGGGCTACAACCCCCAGCGCCAGCGCGATCTGCTGGCCGGTCTCGGCATGAAAGAGCCTGATTGGCGCAGCATGACCGCCATTCTGTCCGTGCTCTGCGGCGGCGTCATGCTTGGCCTCACCATCTGGATATTGCGCAATCGCCTGCGCGTGGATCCGGCGTTTGCCGCATGGCGGCGTTTTACAGCCAGACTGGCCAGGCGCGGCATTGTCTGGCAGCCCTGGGAAGGACCGTTGGCCTTTGCCCAACGGGCCGCCGGGCAGGCCCCACGTCATGCGCAAAGCATCGGTGAAATTGCCGCGCTGTATGCGCGCATGCGCTACGGGCCCGCCCCGCAGGAGGGCGACCTCGTCCGGCTCAAGCAGATGATCGCCGCCTTCCATCCATGAAACGACTGCTCCTGCTTTCAGTGCTGGTGCTGCTCGGCTCGGGTCCGCGAGCGGAGACTTACGCGCATCGAGATGATGTGCGGGCCTTTGTCCATGAAATGCATGAGAAGCATGGCTTCGATGCAGAGCATCTGCACGGGCTGTTCGGCCAGACCAAGCCGATCGCCGCGGTGATCAAAGCCATCATGCCACCCAAAGACCCCGCGGTGCGCTCCTGGCAGGCCTACCGGGGACGCTTTGTCGAGCCGAAGCGCATCGCCGCCGGGCGCCGTTTCATGCACGTCCATGCCGCGAAACTCGCGACGGCCGAGACGAGCTTCGGTGTCCCGGCCGAGATTATTGCCGCCGTGATCGGCATCGAGACCATCTACGGCAGGCAGATGGGCCGCTTCGGCACCTTTGCCGCGCTGACGACACTGGCCTTCGACTATCCGCCACGGGCCGAATTGTTTCGCCGGGAGCTGGAGGAATTGCTGCTGCTGGCCCGCGAGGAACATCGCAGTCCCCTGGCCTACACCGGTTCCTACGCGGGCGCCCTGGGCTTGCCGCAGTTCCTTCCATCCTCTCGCCGGCGTTTCGCCATCGACTTCGACAATGACGGACGCATCGATCTCACGGCGAGCGCGGTCGATGCGATCGGCAGCGTGGCCAATTTCATGGCCGCGCACGGCTGGGAAAAAGACGGGCCGATCGCCGTCGCCGTCAATGTTGCCGGCGACGGCGTGCAGGCGCTGATCGATGAAGGCATCTCGCCGCAACGCACGCCATGGCAACTGGAAGCGGCCAATGTCAGCATTGCGGGAGTCGGCGCTGGCGATACGGCGATTGCCAACCGGCCGGCCGCCCTGATCGACCTGATCACTCCCGGCGCAGCCACGGAGTTCCGTCTCGGCTACAACAACTTCTACGTCATCACACGCTACAACCGCAGCAGTTTCTATGCGGCGGCGGTCATGGACCTGGCTGCCGAGCTGCGCGCTTCAAAGTAGCGCGTCGGGCGTCAGCCCGTCCCGGGCAATGCGCATTCTGAGTTTGGACAGCGCTTCCATCTGGATCTGGCGCACCCGTTCGCGAGTCAGGCCCAGATTCGTCGCGATGACCTCCAGCGTGGTCGCATCCTGCCCGCCGAGACCATAGCGGCGTTCGACGACCAGGCGCTGCCGGTCGGTGAGCTGCGTCACCCAGTCGGCGACGAGCAGTTCGGCCTCCTGCTGGGCGAGGTGGGCGGCGGGATCTTCGGCCCCCTCATCCGCGAGCGAATCGGACATCGACAACTCGGGATCGATGTCGAGCGGAGAATCGAGCGAGGCGGAGCGCTCGTTGAGCACCAGCAACTGGCGGATTTCCTCCACCGGACGATCAAGCAGGCGCGCGACATCTTCCAGCATGGCGCCCGGGGGATCGTCTTGCGCGCCGCGCTCGCGGTCCAGCTGGCGCATCGCGCGCAACACGATATTGAGTTCCTTGATCACATAGATCGGCAGGCGCACGGTACGCGACTGATTCATGATCGCGCGTTCGACATGCTGGCGAATCCACCAGGTAGCGTAGGTCGAGAAGCGAAAGCCGCGTTCGGGATCGAACTTTTCCAGCGCATGGATCAGGCCGAGATTGCCCTCCTCGATCAAGTCGTCGAGCGGCAGGCCGCGATGCTGGTAGTGCCGCGCGATGCTGACCACCAGGCGCAAATTGGCCTCGATCATGTGCTGGCGTGCGACGAAGTCGCCCTTTCGCGCCGCACGCGACAGCTTGATTTCCTCCGCGGCGGTCAGAAGCGGCGTCGCGCCGATCTCATGCAGATAAACCTGGGTGATGTCTTCGATGAAGCCGGACTCGTGCGAGTCAGGAACAACTTCGGCATCTTCGCGCTCCGGGAGAAAAGCGTCGCCGCCCATGGCAGATCAGCGGGCGGGAAGAAACTTCTGCGGGTCGGCCGGTTTGCCCTGACGGCGGATCTCGAAATGCAGGCGCGGACTTTCGGCGTCGGTGCTGCCCATCTCGGCAATCTTCTGGCCCTTGGTGACGGCCTGCTTTTCCTTGACCAGAATCTTGCTGTTGTGGGCGTAAACGGACAGATACGTCGCGTTGTGACGCAGCACCACCAGATTGCCATAGCCGCGCAGACCGGCGCCAGCATAGGAGACGACTCCGCCTGCAGCCGCCAGTACCGGGTCTCCTGCCTTGCCGGCGATATCGACGCCCTTGCTGCCGCTCTCGGCGAACGGCGCGATCAGCTTGCCGTTGGCTGGCCACATCCAGTCAAGCTCGTCGCCGGCAAGCACCGGCCTCTCTGTGGGCACAGATTCCACAGGCCGGGGCTCGGGTTTGACTTCTGCCGGCTTCTCGGCTGCGTCTCCCTGCTGTGACTTTGCCAGCGCGTCGTCGGAATAGGCCAGCTTGCCGCCCTTCGGCTCGCGTTTGTGGGTCTCGGTGTTCGCACTGGGTGGCGCAACCGCATGGGCAGCGGTGGACGCAGAGGCGGGCTTGACCTCCACCGGCCCGCCAAAAGTCACCGGCTTGGCGACGGCCACCGGAGCGCCGTTGTCAGGCGGCGAGAGGCGCAACTGCTGGCCGACGCGGATCCGATTGGGATTGTCGAGATTATTCCAGGCGGCCACATCCTTGTAGTCCTGGCCGTTGTCGAGCGCAATGCTGTAGAGGGTCTCGCCCTTCTTGACGGTGTGATAAACGCCGTGGTCAGCTGCCGGCGCCGCTCCCTTCGCCGCCTCGGCTGCAGGCTTGGCCGCCGCCAGCGCGGCGCCGCGATCCTCCACCGGCGCCGGTGCATGGCTGGCGCAGCCGCCGATGATCGGCAGCAGCAAAGCGAGAATCAGACGCGCAGCGCTCATTCCACCCCCGGCAACAACGGCACGAAGCGCACCGCATCAAATCGCGTTTCCACAAAACCGCCTTCGCTGCGCTCGACCAGGCTGATCACCTGTTCCGCACTGCCCAGCGGCATCACCAGCCTGCCGCCCGGCGCCAGCTGCGCCAACAGGGTCTGCGGCACAGCGGCCGCAGCCGCAGCCAATATGATGGTATCAAATGGCGCCGCCTCCAG
The DNA here is from genome assembly GCA_006218025.1 of Rhodocyclaceae bacterium. Classification (GTDB taxonomy): domain Bacteria; phylum Pseudomonadota; class Gammaproteobacteria; order Burkholderiales; family Rhodocyclaceae; genus Sulfuritalea. The sequence continues at coordinate 116,934 of VBWA01000004.1, forward strand.
CAGGCCAAGATTGCCATCGGCGTGCTTGAGGCGGATATGCGACAGCTTGAGCTGCTTCAGATTGCCCCGCGCCCGGGCCAGCAAGGGCGCAATGCGCTCGACGGCGAACACCTGCTTCGACAGCACCCCGAGGATCGCCGCCTGGTAACCGCAACCGGCCCCGATCTCCAGCGTCTTGCCCAGTTCACGCCCGGCGATCAGGATCTCGATCATGCGCGCGACCACATAGGGCTGCGATATGGTCTGGCCGAAGCCGAGTGGCAGGGCGGTGTCGTCGTAGGCGCGATTCGCCAGCGCCTGCTCGATGAAGATATGGCGCGGCACCAGACCCATCGCATGCAGCACTCGCGTATCGCTGATGCCCTGTACGCGCAGGCGCTCGACCATGCGCGTGCGGGTGCGCTGCGAAGTCATGCCGATGCCGGTGAGCGTGGCGGCGTTCATTTGTCCAGCTTGAGCCAACTGCGTACGCCGGCAAGCTGCGCGGCATGGGTGAGATCGATCTGCAGCGGGGTGACCGACACCCAGCCGTGCTCCACCGCGTGGAAATCCGTGCCTTCGCCGGCATCGGCGGCCGGACCGGCGGCGCCGATCCAGTACAGCGTCTCGCCGCGCGGACTGACCGACTTCACTGCCGGCTCCGCCTTGTGGCGGCGTCCCAACCGCGTGACCTGGATGCCGCGCAATTCCTCATAAGGAACGTCCGGCACGTTGACGTTCAACAGGATCGGCTCGGCGAACGGCGTCTTGCTGAAACGCTGCACGAGTTCGCGCGCCACGCGGCCGGCGGTGGCGAAATGCTTGCCCTCGAAGCTTCCCAGCGAAATCGCGATCGAAGGTACACCGAGCAGATACCCTTCAGTGGCCGCCGCGACGGTCCCGGAATAGATCGTGTCGTCGCCCATGTTGGCGCCGAGATTGATGCCCGACACCACCATGTCCGGCTGGTGATCCAGCACGCCGGTTACCGCCAGATGCACGCAATCCGACGGCGTGCCGCTGACATACATGTAGCCATTGGCTGCCCGCCGCAAGTGCATCGGACGATCCAGTGTCAATGAATTGCTGGCGCCGCTGCGGTTCAGCTCCGGCGCCACCACCGAAATATCGCCTAGGTCCGCGAGGCTGGTCGCAAGTTGGGCGAGCCCCGGCGCGAAATAGCCGTCGTCGTTGCTGAGCAATATGCGCATGGGGGTCTGAGTCGCGAAGATCTGGAAAACCGGTGCTCATTTTAGCCCATCGCAGCCCGCTGCCGATGACCGGAAAAGAACAGGACTACGCCTCCATCCCGATTCTGACGGCAGGCCAGGACTCCAGGTGCAGCGAACGGCAATCAGGGGCTACTCTGCGCTCGGGCGCTCCGGGCGCAGAGTAGGATTACGGACAATGGAAATAGTCCTGCACGGCGCAGCCACCGACATCCCCGAAACCGACTGGAACCTCCTCGACCACGGCGAAGATCCTTTCGTCAGCCGCGCATTCCTGGGCACCGCGGAGAAAGTCGGCGCTGGCGGCACGGCGTTGGGCTGGCAGGCGCAGCATCTGGCCCTGTATGACGGCGATCTGCTGGCGGGGCTGCTGCCGCTCTACCTGCGCACCCATTCCTTCGGCGACTTCTCGCGGGACTGGAACTGGCCGTCGGCCTGGCAACGCGCCGGACTCGACTATTACCCGAAGCTGGTCAGCGGCATACCCTATACGCCCTCGCCGGGGCCGCGTCTGCTGGTGCGGCGGGGCATCCAACGGGAAGCCGTGGCGCCTGCGCTGATCGAGTCCGCCCTCGAAGTCACCCGCCAGCTCGGCGCATCCTCGTGGCAATGCCTGTTTGTCGAAGAAGCCGATCGCGGCTTGCTCGCAGCAGCCGGGCTGCTGATGCGGCGCGGCGTGCAATTCCACTGGTTCAATCGGGCCTACCGCGATTTCGACGACTTCCTCGCCGGCTTCACCGCCGACAAGCGCAAGAAACTCAAGCGCGAGCGCCGCCTGGTGCGCGAATCCGGCCTGAGGCTGGAAGCCCGGCATGGCGACGAAATTGACGCATCCCTATGGCATGTCATCCACCGCCAGTATCGCGACACCTTTGCCCGCTATGGCAATCACCCGGCCTTCCCCGTGGAGTTCTTCATTGAAGCGGGCGCCCTGCTCGCCCGGCGGCTGGTGGTCTTCATCGCCTTCATGGACGAGACGCCGGTGGCCTCGGCCATCTGCTACCGCGATGCCGGGACGCTCTTTGGCCGGCACTGGGGGACCGAGATCGAGATGCCCGGGCTGCATTTCGAGCTTTGCTACTACCAGGGTATCGAGTACTGCATCCGCCATGGCCTGCAGACCTTCGAACCCGGCGCGCAAGGCGAACACAAACTCGCCCGTGGATTCGAACCGGTGCCGACGTGGTCGGCATTCTGGATTGCCCACCCCGGCATGCGCCGCGCCGTGGCCGACTTCATCGTGCGCGAGGATTCGGCGATGCAGGACTACGAAGCGGAAACCGCTACCCACCTGCCGTTCAAGGCGACAGACTGAGCGCCCGTCGCAACCGAATCCTCAGTGATTGCCGGAGGCAATGGCGAACATCCGTTCGTTGCGCTTTTTCCGCGCCTCGTCGACCGTGAGGCCGACCAGGCTCTCCGGCGGCAAGGGCACGTCCCAGTGCTGCTGGAACAGATCCATGTCCTCGCCGGTATCGAGGTGCGCCCGGTAGACCTTCTCCTGCCACGCCGGTGCATTGGGCAGGGCAACCAGTTCGACGGATTCGATGCGCATGGGATTATCCTCTTGAGGTCTGTGTTTTCCATCATCCTGCGCCAGGATTTGCCATGCTGTAATCGCGAAATTGGCAGGGAATGTCCTCTTGTTTCCGCTTCCCAAATGGCCCTGAACACGATCAAGGCCGCGGATCGCCACTCAAGCACCTGCAGTGGCTGTACCGCTTTTACTTGTCCTGGCGAAGCTCGCTCATTCGCCGCGCGTGGCTCCTGGCCTCGGCCGTATTCATTGCGGACACCTGACGGCCGAAGGCATCGCGGGCCTCCGTGGTCTTCTGCGTGGCCTGGATACTGCGGACACAACGCCAGCGCTTGCCCGCCTTGGTTTCAATCTGGCGCATCTCCTCGACCGGATGACGTGCGCCGCAGTGGTAGCAGAATTTGGTTTGATTCGTCATACGCGGAAACGTGAGCGAGAATAGAAACCGGACCGGCTAATGACCCGCCAAGGAAAAAGGGCTTCCGGCGATTAACCGGAAACCCTTGGTATTGCTGGTCGGGGCGGCGGGATTCGAACTCGCGACCCCTTGCACCCCATGCAAGTGCGCTACCTCTGCGCGCCAGGAATTCCGCTTTGCCGGCGCGCGTCCCGCCTGACGATGCCGTCGCTTCGGGACATAAAGCGCAAGCCCCGGTGCAGAGCACGGGCCGATATCAGGCAGCGCTGAGGAATTCGATGATGGCAGCGAGTTCGGCACGCAGTGATGCCCGGCTTCCCCCAGGCGAAGGCTCCGGCGCGTCATGTATCTTGCCGGGGCCATCCTCGAGACGGTTGCGCGCACCACTGATGGTGAAGCCTTCCTGATACAGCAGTTCGCGGATACGCCGCACCAGCAGGACTTCATGGTGTTGGTAGTAGCGACGGTTGCCGCGCCGCTTGACGGGCCGCAGTTGCGTGAATTCCTGCTCCCAGTAACGCAGCACGTGCGGCTTGACACCGCACAGTTCGCTCACTTCGCCGATGGTGAAGTAGCGCTTGGCGGGAATCGACGGAAGTTCGTCCCGGCTATGACTGGCCGTTGTCACGCGGGAAAGCCTCGACCGCCGCCTTCAGCTTCTGGCTGGCGTGAAAGGTGACGACGCGGCGAGCCGTGATCGGTATTTCCTCGCCGGTCTTGGGATTGCGTCCGGGGCGTTGCGGCTTCTCGCGCAGCTGGAAATTGCCGAAACCCGAGAGCTTCACGCTGTCGCCCTTCTCCAGCGCAAGACGCACTTCGTCGAAGAAGGCTTCGACCATATCCTTGGCTTCACGCTTGTTCAGCCCGACTTTTTCGAACAGGAGATCGGCGAGTTCCGCCTTGGTCAATGTCATATCAGCTCCGACTGCATTTATCCGCGCAAAGACGCATTGAAGTCGCGACGAGCGACTGCCAGCAGATTGGCGATCACCGCCTCGACTTCGGCATCCTCGAGAGTACGTTGAGTATCTTGTATAACTATACGAAAGGCAAGGCTCTTTTCGTTTTCGCCGAGCCCCTTTCCCTGATATACGTCGAACAGCGCAACATCGCGCACGATTACCGGGGCCGCAGCGCGAAGAGCCGTCAACAAGGGGGTCAGGGGCTGGCTTTGAGCCACCACCAGGGCCAGATCGCGGATCACGGCCGGGAACCGTGAAACCTCATCATAGCGAGGGAATGGCGTCGCCAGCAGGGCCGCCAATTCCAGTTCGAAAACCACCGGAGCGGTACCCAGTTCGTACTTTTGCACCCAGCCCGGATGCAGTTCGCCAAGAATGCCCACCGCTTGGCCATCCAGGCTGACAGTTGCACAACGGCCCGGATGCAGGGCCGGATGCCCGGCCTTGATGAATTCGAGGCGGCGCGGGGCGAACAAGGCCTCGACATCGGCTTTGATATCGTAGAAATCCACCCGGACGGTCGGTGCGCCCCATTGTTCGGGCAAGGCCGAGCCGGAGGCGAGACCCGTCAGGCGCAGGGGCTGGGCAAATCCACCAACCGGACCTGCGCCTGGATCTCTATGGAAGCAACGGCCCAGTTCGAAGATGCGGACCCGCTCCGTTTGCCGCTTGCGATTGGCGCCCAGGATCCCGACCAGGCCGCCGATCAGCGAGGAACGCATGACGCCCATCTGGCTGGCGATGGGGTTGGCAAGCACGATGGGAGCGGCGTTGGCGGCGAAATCCGCTTCCCAGGCGGCCTCGACAAAACTGAAGGCCACCACTTCGTGATAGTCGCGCTCGGCCACCATGCGGCGCAAACTCATCGGCGTGCGGTTCGATTCCGTGGCCGGCATCATCGTCATGCTTGCCACGGGCGGCTGCGAAGGAATGTTGTCGTAGCCGTGGATGCGGGCGATTTCCTCGATCAGGTCTTCCTCGATTTCAATGTCGAAGCGAAAGGACGGTGGCGTAACGAGAAAATCGTCATTCTGCCGTTCCACCATCAGACCCAAGCCTTTAAGCATGCCTTCGATGCGCTCCGCGCCGAGGCTGATGCCCAGCACTCTGGCGGCACGCGCCGTGCGGAGACGCACCGGCTTGCGCGATGGCAGATGTGCGGCGGAAACCGCTTCCGTCACCGGACCCGACTGGCCGCCGCAGGTCTCGAGGATCAGCTGCGTCGCACGCTCGATGGCCTTGCGCTGCAGTTCGAAATCGACGCCACGCTCGTAACGGTGCGAAGCGTCCGAGCTGAAGCCCAGCGCCCGGGCCTTGCCGGCGATTGCGGTGGGCGGGAAAAAGGCGCTTTCGAGGAACAGGTCGCGGGTCGAATCATTGATGCCCGAGTGCTCGCCGCCCATGACGCCGGCCATCGCCAGAGGCTTTTCGTCGTCGGCGATCAATGCGGTGTCCGCCGACGGCGTCACGGTCTGTTCGTTCAACAGCAGCAGTTGCTCGCCGGGTTTGGGCTGGCGCACATGGATCGCACCGGAGAGTTCGGCATCGTCGAAGGCGTGGAGCGGCTGGCCGAGTTCGAGCATCACGTAGTTGGTGACGTCGACCAGGAAGGAAATCGAGCGGATGCCACTGCGTTCGATGCGCCGCTTCATCCATTCCGGCGTCGCGGCGCGGGCGTTGACGCCGCGGATAATGCGGCCGCAGTAGCGCGAGCACGAAGCGGGGGCATCCAGTACGACCTGGCGCGTGTCGGCAACCACCGCCTCGACCGGCTTGACCTCTGGCTCCAGGAGCCGCGCACCGGTCAGGGCCGAGAGTTCGCGCGCAATGCCGAGCAGCGAGAGACAGTCCGCACGGTTCGGCGTGAGCTTGAGGGTGATCAGGTGATCGTCGAGGTCCAGATGGCGGCGGATGTCCTCGCCGACTGTCGCGTCGGCGGCCAGCGGCAGCAGGCCGCCATGATCGTCGGACAGGCCGAGTTCGCGCGCCGAGCAAAGCATGCCGGAACTCTCGATGCCGCGCACCTTGGCCTTTCTGATCTCGATGCCCGGCAGCCTGGCGCCGACCCGTGCGCACGGCACCTTCATCCCTGCGGCGACATTCGGTGCACCGCATACGATCTGCAACGGACTGGCTTCGCCGACATCGACTGAGCAGAGCTTGAGCTTGTCGGCATCGGGGTGCTTTTCGACGCTGAGCACTTCGGCGACGACGACGTTCGAAAAGTCGGCGCCGGCGGGACGGCGTTCCTCGACTTCGAGGCCTGCCATTGTCAGTACATGGCAGAGTTCCTCGCTCGAAAGGGAAGGATTGCAGAGGCTGCGCAGCCAGGATTCGGAGAATTGCATGGATTATTGGAACTGCGAAAGGAAGCGCAGGTCGCCTTCGAAGAACAGGCGCAGGTCGGGAATCGAGTAACGCAGCATGGTCAGCCGGTCCGGGCCCATGCCAAAGGCAAAGCCCGTGTACTTTTCCGGATCGAAGCCGCCGAAGCGCATTACATTGGGATGGACCATGCCGCAACCGGCGATTTCCAGCCAGCGGCCTTCGAGCTCGCCGCCCATGAAAGCGACATCGATTTCCGCCGAGGGCTCGGTGAACGGGAAGAAGGAGGGGCGGAAACGCACCTTGAGATCGTCGGATTCGAAGAAGCGCCGCAGGAAATCTGCGACCACGCCCTTGAGGTCGGCAAAGCTGACGAACTGCCCGACCCAGAGGCCTTCGACCTGATGAAACATCGGCGAATGCGTGGCATCGGAATCGACCCGATAGACGCGACCGGGACAGATCACGCGCAACTCGGGCAGCGTTTCCAGATGCTTGTAGCGTTCCGTGTGCGCCAGCATGGAACGGATCTGCACGGGGCTGGTGTGGGTCCGCAACAGCACGTCGTCCTGCACCTTGCCGTCCTCGCCCTGCAGATAAAAGGTGTCGTGCATCGAACGCGCCGGATGATTCTCGGGCGTGTTCAGCGCCGTGAAGTTATGCCAGTCGGTTTCGATCTCGGGGCCGTCTGCCACTTCGAATCCGATCGAGCGGAAGAGTTGTTCGATGCGATCCAGACTGATGGTGACCGGATGCAGGCTGCCGCGCGGCAAGCCGCGGCCCGGCAACGTGACATCCAGCGCCTCGGTCGCCAGTTGGGCTTCGAGCTGGGCGCTCTTCAGGGCTTCGCGCCGTGTCGTCAGCGCCGACTCGATGCGCTCCTTGGCGATGTTGATCGCCGCACCGGCGCTCTTGCGCTCTTCCGCCGGCAGCTTGCCGAGACCCTTGAGTAGCGCCGTGAGCGAGCCTTCCTTGCCCAGATAGCGCGCCTTGGCGTCTTCCAGCTTGGCCGGCTCGGTGGCGGCAGCAAAGTCGGACGTCGCGGAAGCTACGAGTCGATCCAGGTTATCCATTGATCAGAACAAAATGACAGCAATAAAAAAGGAGACCCCCAACAGCCCTGGGCCTCCTTCTCCGGTTACAGCCAGCCTCAGGCCGTCAGCTTTGCCTTGGCCTGTTCGGCCAGGGCGGCGAATGCCGGCTTGTCGAACACGGCGAGGTCGGCCAGCACCTTGCGATCAACCTCGATCGAGGCCTTCTTCAGGCCGTTCATGAAGGTGCTGTACTTCATGCCCAGTTCGCGGGCCGCCGCATTGATACGGGCGATCCACAGAACACGGAACTGACGCTTGCGCTGACGACGGTCGCGGTAGGCGTATTGGCCGGCCTTCATCACCGCTTCCTTGGCGATGCGGTAGACCTTGCTGCGACGGCCGCGATAACCCTTGGCCAGGTCGAGAACCTTCTTGTGGCGCGCGCGCGCCGTTACACCACGTTTTACTCTTGGCATGGCGTCTCTCCTTAACCGTTGGGCAGCATGGCGCGGACCGACTTCGCGTCGGATGCATGCACAGTGTGCACGCCGCGCAACTGGCGCTTGCTCTTGGTGGTTTTCTTTGTCAGGATGTGGCGCTTGAACGCACTCCCGCGCTTGATGCCGCCGGAAGCGCGCACGACAAAGCGCTTCTTGGCACCGCTCTTGGTCTTCATCTTCGGCATCGAAGATCTCCCTATTACATGGCTGCCAGGTGTTTCCCGCCTCGGGAATGCTTGGTGACCTGCAACCACTTCTTGTTTCCGCATGCCGGGCATGCGGAACAAATTCTAAATACTCAGTGCGGCTTTTTCTTCGAAGCCGCCAGCACCATGATGAGCTGACGTCCTTCCATTTTCGGCCACTGCTCGACCATCGCCTGCTGCTCGAGATCCAGCTTGATTCGCTCCAGCATGCGCATCCCGATTTCCTGGTGCGCCATTTCACGTCCACGAAAACGCAAGGTAATTTTTGCCTTGTCACCTTCGCTCAGAAACTTGATCACGTTGCGCAGCTTGATCTGATAATCGTTCTCGTCCGTACCCGGGCGAAACTTGACTTCCTTCACCACCACCTGCTTCTGCTTCAGCTTGGCCTCGTGCTGGCGCTTTGCCTCTTGATACTTGAACTTGCCGATGTCCATGATCTTGCAGACAGGCGGCACAGCCGTTGGAGCGATTTCCACCAGATCCACACCGGCTTCTTCAGCCAGCGCCAGCGCCTGACGAATCGGGACGATGCCCAGTTGTTCTCCGTCTTCCCCGACCAGTCGAACCTCGGGGGTGGTGATCTCTTCGTTGAGACGCTGCGATTTATCCTGAGCGATGGTTCAAATCTCCAAAAAATTCAAAAATCAGACCGCGACGCTTCTGTTGCATTGTTCATGCAGCAGACGTTCGATCAAGGCCTGGGGGGACATCTGCCCGAGATCCTGATTGCCGCGGGCACGTAAAGCGACCAACCCAGCGGCCTTTTCCTTGTCGCCAACGACAACGATGTAAGGCCGCTTCAACAAGCTATGTTCGCGTATTTTATAGTTTATTTTCTCTCCGCGCAAATCGCTCTCGACGCGCAGGCCGGCTTCACGCAGCATTTTTGCCACATTTTCGGCGTAATCCGTCTGCGCTTCCGAGATATTCATGACCACCACCTGCACCGGCGCAAGCCAGAGCGGGAAGGCCCCAGCGTGGTTTTCGACCAGAATGCCTATGAATCGCTCCAGTGAACCGAGGATCGCACGATGCAGCATCACCGGCGTGTGACGGCTGTTGTCTTCGCCGACATATTCGGCACCGAGACGCCCGGGCATGGAGAAGTCCACCTGTACCGTGCCGCATTGCCAGGAACGGCCGATGGCGTCCTTGATGTGAAATTCGATCTTCGGACCGTAAAAAGCGCCTTCGCCAGGCAGTTCGTCCCAAGTCAGGCCGCTCGCAGTCAGCGCCGCGCGCAAGGCGTCTTCCGCCTTGTCCCAGAGATGATCCTCGCCCACCCGCCCATCGGGGCGCAGGGCAAGCTTGACGGCGACATCGTGGAAGCCGAAGTCGCCATACACCTTGCGCAACAGGTCGTTGAAGGCCGTGACCTCGGCCTGAATCTGGTCTTCCGTGCAGAATATGTGTCCGTCATCCTGAGTGAAGGCACGTACGCGCATCACTCCGTGCAGCGCGCCCGAGGGTTCGTTGCGGTGGCAGGAACCGAACTCGCCGTAACGCAGCGGCAACTCGCGATAGGAACGCACGTCGGTATTGAAAATCTGCACATGGCCCGGGCAATTCATCGGCTTCACCGCGTAATCGCGGTTCTCCGACTCGGTAGTGAACATGTTGTGCTTGAAATGCTCCCAATGGCCTGAGCGTTCCCACAGGCTGCGATCAAGGATCTGCGGACAGCGCACCTCCTGATAGCCGTTGTCGCGATAGACGCGACGCATGTATTGCTCGACCTCCTGCCACACGGTCCAGCCATGCGGATGCCAGAACACCATGCCGGGCGCTTCCTCCTGCAGGTGGAACAGGTCCAGCTGCCGGCCGAGCTTGCGATGGTCGCGCTTCTCGGCTTCCTCCAGCATGTGCAGGTGCGCGTCGAGTTCGTCCTTCTTCGCCCAGGCGGTGCCGTAAATACGCTGCAACTGTTCGTTCTTCTGGTCGCCGCGCCAGTAGGCGCCGGCCACCTTCATCAGCTTGAAGATCTTGAGCTTGCCGGTGGAAGGCACGTGCGGGCCGCGGCACAAGTCGATGAAGTCACCCTCGCGATACAGCGAGACATCCTCGGCCGATGGAATCGCCGCAATCAGTTCTGCCTTGTACTGCTCGCCGATGGACTTGAAAAACTCCACCGCCTTGTCGCGCGGCCAGACTTCGCGGGTCACCGGGAAATCCTTCTTCGCCAGTTCGGCCATGCGCTTCTCAATGGCCTCAAGATCTTCCGGCGTGAAGGGGCGCTTGCAGGCGAAGTCGTAATAGAAGCCGTTTTCGATGACCGGGCCGATGGTGACCTGCGCTTCGGGAAACAGTTCCTTGACCGCGTAAGCCATGAGGTGCGAGGTCGAATGGCGAATGATGTCGAGGCCGTCTGCATCCTTTTCGGTGATTATCGCGACTTGGGCGTCACGCTCGATCAGAAAAGAAGTGTCGACCAGCGCGCCATCGACGCGACCGGCCAGTGCCGCCTTGGCCAGACCAGCGCCGATCGAGCTTGCAACCTCGGCCACCGTCAGCGCTTGCGGGTATTCGCGTTTCGATCCATCAGGCAGGGTGATCACCGGCATTTTCACTTGCTCCAGAAAAGCAACAGGGCGCACGGTTCACGCGGTAATCACGCGGTGCGCCCTGCCAATCAATTTGCGCAAATTTTATCACAGCGCCTCATTGGCTTACGGCATGATTCCGCTCTCGCCACACGCAAAAAGGGGGATTTATGGATATCGACGGCTTCATGGAGAACTACAAGCGCGCCTGGGAAACCAGTGACGAGAACCTGCTGGCATCGCTGTTCACAGTTGACGGCACTTATCGCAACACCCCGTTTGCCGTCCAGCAGGGTCATGACGCCATCAAGCAGTACTGGCAACGCACCAAGCTGCAGACCGACATCAAGCTCACCTACGAAGTGCTGCAGCGTCACGCCACCGGAGGCATCGCCCACTGGCACACCACCTATCAGGTGACTTCGGAGGACATGTTCAAGATGTGGGCCGCATCGACCGGAACCAACATGCTCGCACGCCAAACCGGCGATCCGTTGCCGCGCCTGGCGCTGGATGGCATGGCCATCGTCGAATTCGATGGCGGCGGACTGTGCCGCGACTTCCGCCTCTGGTGGCACAGCCGGATCGACGGCTGATACAAAACAAAACGGCCGCAGGAATAACCCTGCGGCCGTTTCGTGGTGTTGGTAGGCGCGATTGGACTCGAACCAACGACCCCCACCATGTCAAGGTGGTGCTCTAAAGAGGCGCGAATTTTACCCGAATCGCGCCTTCGGTCAAACAGTTTCCGCTTTGCACAAAGCCCCGAGGGGCATTTCGTCCAAGACTCGCGCCATCAGGCCGGCCGCGGTGGATCTATATCCCGCTGTCGCTGGGATTGCGCAGCAGATCTTTGAGCATGCCGCTCATCGGGATATTCAGGGTGACGTTTTTCGGAGGAATCGGCGACATGAACCACTTGGCGTAAAGCTTCTCCAGTTCCCCATCTTTCATCATCCGGATCAGGGTGGCGTCAACCAGTTTCTTGAATTCCGGGTCGCCTTTGCGCAATGCGATTCCATAGGGTTCGAAGCCGAAGTTCTCCTCCAGCAGCTTCAGCTTGTCGCCATCAGGCGAATCCACCAGTAATCCCGACAAGATGGCATCGTCCAGCACGAAGGCATCTGCCTGCCTCGACACGACCATGGACAATGATTCGAGATGGGTCCGGGCGCTCTTGGGCCGCGCTGAAGCATTGCGCGCAGCAAGTACCGTCTTGACGATGCGTTCAGTAGTCGTTCCTGCCGTGGTCACCACTACCTTGCCATCCAGATCGACAATCCGTTCAATGCCAACGTCCTTGCGCGTCACCGCCTTGACTCCGGACACAAAAGTCGTGACTCCGAAGGCAACCGACTGCTGGCGTATCCTGGTGTTAGTCGTTGAGCCGCATTCGAGATCGATCATGCCGGTCATCAACATCAGCATCCGCGAAGAACTGGTCACCGGCACCAGTACGACCTTCAGGGTCGGATCGTCGAGCTGCTCCTTGATGGCATCGACGATCCGATCGCAAAGATCCTTCGAGTAGCCCACCACTTCGTCGCCCGCGAAGTAGGAAAAAGGAATCGAAGCCTCGCGATGGCCGACATAGATCGCACCGTATTCGCGGATTTTCTCGAGGGTCGGATTGTTGTAGGCCTGCGCCCGAACCGTCGGGACCGACACCACTACGGCCAGCAAGGCAAGGACGAGACGCCACGAGCTCAGGATGTTCATTGCCCGGACCTTCGCCGATCCGGGACACGCGAGGAAGCGGGCCGCACAGCCTCCCGCTCGATCAGCCATTCGCCGCCGGTCTTGACCCAATGCAGCACTTTCAGCGTTCTGTCCTTGTAACTGTCGGAACTGTAGCGCTGCTCGAATTCGGCGACAAAGACGTCCTTTGCCATTTCATTCAGGCGGAAGTTTCGCACCTCGACCTGGACCCGATCCGGCTTGGCAAGCCGCTGCGCCCGCTGCCTTGCCCAATTCGCCCGGCTTGAACCATCAGCCGGCACAAACGAGGGCGCATAGAAACCGGCATACGCGACGTAGGCCTTGGCCGACCAGGCGGCGGCCCACGCCTTTACCCGATCGGTAAGGATCTTGCCCTGCGACGGTGCAGGCTCAGCGGAAGATGCCTGCTTCTCAATGCCGGCAACTGCCGTCGTCGCCTCGGTGGCAGCAAGCCCCAGCGAAGCCGAGGCCGCCAATGCTGGCATGGGTGCCTCGGGACCGACAGATGGTGACATTGGTGCCTCGGACGCCGGCGCCGGAGAGCGCGGCGCCAGGGACGAAAGCATGAGCGGCGAAACCGCATGCCCCGGCACAGCCGAGGTGCGCGGCGTAGGCATCGGCGGCGGATAGGACAAGGGGGGGGCCGAGGCTGGTGGCGCAGCCGGACGCGGGATGATCGCATCATTGGCCGGCACAGGAACGTCCAGCAGTGCCAGCGCCCTTGCCGTCAACGCGTCGAGATCGACCAGATAGTTGTTGGGCGCATCAGGCGGGCATATCTCGGAAGCGACAATTGGCGCGAGCTCGCTGGAATCGGGTGTCTGCTCACTCTCGATCCGCTTCAGTCCGAGAAACTCGAGCAGACGGCCGATTCCGGCCTGGGTGCGCAAATATGACAGCGCCAGATCCACATCGGCATTGACTGCCGTGCGGCGGGCGTTGAGGAGTTCGTTCTCGGTATCCAGCAAGTCGAGCAGCGAGCGCTGGCCTATGTTGAACTGGGCCTTGTAGGCATCGCGTGTCTTTTCGATTGAACTGACTTGAAGATCGAGATTGGACAGCTGAGCTCTCAAACGCAGCACATCGTTGTAGGCGATGGAAAGGGTCTGCCGAATGTCGCGACAGGCCTTGTCCCGCAGGTCCACCGACAGACTCTTGCGCTCGGCGTAGACACGCTGTCGTGCAATATCGGCACCGCCGTTGAACAGGTTGTAGCTGAAGACAACTTCGGCGACATTGTTCTGGCGAGTGCCACTCACCCCCTGATAGTTGCCGGTGTTCTCGTTGCGCATGCGCAGGTCGAGCTTGGGATGAAATGCGCTACGGCGCACCTCGACATCGTGCTGGGCGGATTCGACGTTTTCTACCGACGCGCGCAGGGCCGGATTGTTCCTGAATGCAGCCTTCAAGGCTTCCGGTTCGCTGACAGGATAATCCGTTCCCAGACGGGCCGGCCCGAACATCACCGGCGGCGGCCGGTCACCGACAAGGCGCAAAAAACGCGCCATCACGTCGTGCAGATTGGCCGCCTCCGTAGTCAGATTCAGTTCGGCCAATGCCAGACGGCCCGCAGCGTGCTCCACATCCACCCGCCGCCCTGCGCCGGCCTGTGCGCGGCGCAGCAGCTGCTCGTAGCTGGCGCGGTGCTCGACGTAGTTGTTCTCGGCCAGAAACATCAACTGGCGATAACGAATTACGTCGTAGTACACGCGACCGGCCTCCAGCGCCGCGTTTTCTGCCGCATCGAGCAATTCGAAATAGCGCGTCAGTCGCGCCTTGTCCAGACGCTTGACGTCGCTCGACGTAGCAAAACCGTCGTACAACATCTGGTTCAGGGTGAGGGTATAGCCATTGCGGTTGTATTCGCGATCGACGACCCCCGGCTGCTTGAGCGTTTCCCTGGCGGCAGCGTTGGTGTAATCGAGGCGCGGGAAAAACCCGGCCCGTGCGACATCGACATCACCGCCCGCCGCCTTGAACGCATGCCATTTCGAGAGCACTTCGGGGTTAGTCAGCACCACCTTCTGCGCGACCTCCTTCAGCGTCAAATGGGCGGCCGCTGCCGCCTTGCCAGCCTGAAGGCAAAGCAAAGCGATTGCCAACAAAAAGGCCTTTTGTGAGACTCCCATCCCGGTAACTTCAATCCTAGTGTATGGCTCAAACCATGCGATTATAGTAACTGTTGTTCTCTTCGCAAGCCGCGAATCATAACCCACAAACCCGCCCACTTCCGGCCTGAGCCTTGGTATCGCTGCATCCTGCGATGCCTCGTGCTAACTTTGGCGATATCGGCAGTCTGGGCCTATGACTTCGATCGGCTGCAACAGCAGCTTAGTGCCCGTTTTGGTCCGGCTCGGGTTCCGTTGCTGCATGACTGGCAGGAGATGCTCGCCCGATCGAAGTCCCTGACCGAAAACGACAAGCTCAAAAAGGTCAATGACTTCATCAATCGACGCATCGCGTTCGACGATGACATATGGATATGGAGCCAAAGCGAGTACTGGGCCACTCCACTGGAAACCATAGGCCAGGGCCGTGGCGACTGCGAAGATTTTGCGATCATCAAGTACTACTCGCTCAGGGATGCCGGGGTTCCCCTGGCCAAGCTGCGCCTGGTCTATGTCAAGGCGAGGTTGAGCGGCCCCGCGGGCCCCTATCTGCAAGCGCATATGGTGCTGGCCTACTACGCTACACCGAACGCGGAACCCTTGGTCCTGGACAATTTCGTCCCCGTTATCAAACCGGCCTCGCAGCGCGGCGACCTGCAACCGATATTCAGCTTCAACAGCGAGGCCATCTGGAATGGCGTTGCCGGCAATGCCGCTCAGGGATACGGCGGAACCGTCCAGCTTTCGCGCTGGCAGGACCTGCTGCAACGAGCTCGGAACGAAGGATTCGATTGATCATGCAGCACACGAGAATTTAAGGAAGGAACCGCCATGTCCATGTATCGCCAACTTTGGCTCGCCATCATTCTCAGCATGTCGCTGGCACTGGCAGGAAGTCTGATCACCTCGCTACTGGCAGGCCGCGCCTATCTCGAACAACAGCTGAGCATCAAGAATGCCGACAATGCGTCGGCCCTGGCGCTGTCGCTGAGCCAGCAGAATCTGGACGCGGTGGCAGTCGAACTGACCGTTGCGGCGCTGTTCGACAAGGGTCATTACGACTCGATTCGGGTCGACGACCCCTATGGCAAGCCGATGATCGTACTTGCTGGTCCGGCCGGAATACCCAACGCCCCGGCCTGGTTCGTGCAACGCCTGCCGATCAACCCCGATCCTGGCATCGCGCAGATTACCAGCGGCTGGAAACAGTTTGGTACCGTCACGCTGCTCAGCAACAGCCGCTTTGGTTACGAGGCGCTGTGGAACGGCACCAAGAACATAGTTGCCGCCCTGACGCTGGCCAGCATTATCGCCGGCTATCTTGGCAGCCTGATCCTGCGGCGTCTGCGCCGCCCCCTGCAGGCGGTCATCGCCCAGGCGGAAGCGATCACCGACCGGCGTTTCATCTCCATCCCGGAGCCGGATGTACCCGAGCTGCGGCAACTCGCAATCGCCATGAATACGACCGTGGCCCGCCTCAAAACGATGTTCGACGACGAAGCCGCAAGACTCGAAACCATGCGCCGCGAAGCCAACTGCGACCCCTTGACGGGACTGGCCAACCGCGAATTCTTCATTTCCCGGTTGCGCTCTTCGCTCGAGGGCGAGAACTCGACCGGCGGCACTCTGTTCCTGATTCGCGTTGCCGATCTGACCGGCATCAACAAGCGATTGGGGCGAGAGGCGACCGACGATCTGTTGCGGCGGATTGGCGAGACAGTCGGCGCTGGTGGTACGGCGACGGCGGAGAGCCTCGCCGCGCGCATGAACGGAGCCGACTTCGCGCTGCTGCTGCCGGGACAAACGGCTAGCGGCGAGATCGCGGAGACGCTGCTGCAGGCCCTGATCAAGACCATGGAGGCTTTCGTCGAGGGCGGCCCATCGGCCTTTATCGGCATGGGCATCTTCAAACAGGGCACGGGACTGCGTGTGCTGCTGTCGCAAACCGATGCGGCACTGATCGCGGCAGAGGCCGAAGGCATCAATACCATCCGCGAAGCCGCGATCGAGACCGATACCGACACGCCGCGGAGCGCCGAGCAGTGGTCGCAGATCATCACCAAGGCGCTCGATCCGGAGTGGCTGCGCCTGGTCTCTTTTCCGGTCGTCGATATGCGGGGCAGGCTGCTGCATGAAGAGTGTCCGCTGCGACTCAAGTACGACGCGAAGGGCGAGTGGCTTCCGGCGGGGCGCTTTCTGCCTGTTGCGGAGCGACTGGGTCTTTCACCGGAACTGGATCTCGCTGCGCTGGCAATGGGCCTGGCGGACCTTGAACAGAAGCCCGCGCTGAAAGGTCTGGCCATCAACCTGTCGGCCAGTTCGCTAGCTGCGGCGGGCTTCCAGCAGAAGCTCGACGCCCTCCTGATCAAGCACCGCAAGGCCGCGGCTCGGCTCTGGATCGAAATTGCCGAGACAGGCGTGCTGAAGCATGTCGAGGCGTTCCGCAGCTTGTGCAAGGTGCTCAGAAGCTACCACTGCCAAGTGGGAGTCGAACACTTCGGGCGGCAGTTCAGCCAGATTGGACAGTTGCATGATCTTGGTCTGAACTACATCAAGGTTGATGCCAGCTTTACCCGTCGCCTCGACACCAATCCGGGCAATCAAGCCTTCCTCAAAGGGGTCAGTTCGATCGCGCACAATATCGGCCTGCTGGTCATCGCCGAAGGCGTAGCCAGCGGATCCGAGTTCGCCCTTCTGAGTGCGGTAGGATTCGACGGTGCGACCGGCCCCGGAGTCAGGGTCGCCGACATCGAACCTAAATGACGACCCCCTACCCCCAAGCCCCCTTCCCGAGGAAGGGGGTGACTTCGGTTCAGCCGCTACGCGGCTTCCGGTTACTTGGCTTGTCGCCTCCTTGGGACGGCCCGACGGAGGCGACATGAGCAAGCCACCGCAACTGGAGCAGTTCAGCACCAGCTACGTTTCGGAGCAGGACAGGCTGTTGCTGCGCGTTCGCAGCAGCGACGACGCCGAATACCGCTTCTGGATTACCCGCCGCTACCTGGCACTGCTATGGCCGATGCTGATGAAAATGGCCGACGCGTTCAGCAGCCGCAAGGCACCCGGTGATCCGCTTGCGCGAAACGCGCTGGCCGAACTGGCTCATGGCGAAGCGGTCAGCAAGGCAGACTTTGGCAGCGCATACCAGGATGGATCGCTGTTTCCCCTGGGGGAGGAACCCATCCTCCTCGCCCGCATCACGGTCAAGCCCCCGGAAGGCAACACCCAGACGCTGACTCTCCTGCCGCAGCAGGGTCAGGGGATCAACCTCGAACTGGATGAAAGGCTGGTGCATGTGCTGGCGCGCCTGCTGCAGGAAGCCGCCACCGCTGCGGAATGGGGGCTCAGCCTGCGCGTCGCCACCGGCACCGCCATCACGCCCGAGGCAACGGACCCGGCCGCACCCCGGTTGCTGCACTAAGACGCAGTTTCAGCGAAGGCTGGTGCCGGCCTTTTGGGCATCGAGCATGGCCGGGCGCAACAAAATCGCCGTATCACCAGCGCCGACTTCTGACCGCCGGCGCTGGCGTTTTTTCAGCGCTCTGCGCGCCGGAACTCCGCGGACGCGGGCCGGCGTCAGTCGGTAATCAGCTTGCCCTTGGTCAGCAGATCCTGAATGATCTGCTGGTCAGTGGTGCTGACGCCGATCAGATCCACACCCTGCAACAGCACGGTCTGATCCTCCGCTCCCGCCGTGAAACCGCCACCGAAACCACCACTGGAACTGATGTGCACCGTGGTGTCGCTGCCAGACTTCTCGAAATGCAGGAAGTTGGCCAGATTGCCGGTCAGGACAGTGTGATTCTCGCCCGCGAGCAGATCGCGCAGATCCAGCACATCGCCGCCCAACGGCTGCGACGCGGCATCAAAGTCGGTCACGGTATCCATCGCCGGTGTACCCCTGGCGCCGGCATCCACCAGCGTCCACTCGAAGGTGTCCGACAGCAGACCGCCGGTCAGCGTGTCGTCGCCGGCGCCCCCGGCCAGGGTGTCCGAGCCGTCGCCACCCGTCAGAGTGTCGTTGCCTGCGCCGCCTTCAAGCCGGTCATCGCCCACGCCGCCATCTAGCGTGTCCACGCCCGCATCGCCGCGCAAAACATCATTGCCGGCACCGCCCGACAAGCTGTCGGCGCCGTCGCCGCCGGACAATACGTCATTGTCGGCTTCACCGGTCAGCGTATCGCTGCCCGCGCCGCCGAGCAGGATGTCGCTGCCGGTGCCGCCGCTGAGCGTGTCGTCGCCGGCCAGGCCGGAGATCATGTCGTTGGCGTTGGTGCCGGCGATGGTGTCGTTGGCGGCATCGGTACCGGACGTCTGGTTGGTGACGATATTCAGGGTCAAGGTTGCCGTCGACGTATCCAGGGTGTTGTCGGTCAGCGTGTATTGGATGACTTCCGGCGCGATTGGCGTGGCGCCGCCATCCAGCGGCGTGACGTCGAAGGCGACATCGCGCACCCACAGCTCCGGCGTTGTAATGTAATAGTTGTAATCCCCGGCAAGAATCTTCACCGAGCCGACGTGGGCCCACTCCTTCGGCAGTTCGAACCACTGGCTTGTCGTCAGGTTCAGCGACGCCTGGCCGATCTCACCGCCGTGGATGTCGTAGGCTGTGAAGGTCACCGGGCAATTGCCGACATAGGTGAGGTAGAACTTCACACCCTCCACGCCGTGCGCATAGGTGGCGCGGTTGAAGGTCACCAGCAGCGCCTCCAGGTCGCCCAGGTCGTTGGCGTTGGGCGTATCCCCGACGCTGGTCACGCCGGCACCGTTGGCGCCGTCGAAGAACACCGTCCCCGATCCCGCCACGCTGCTGTCGCGGGCGATGCCCTGCAGTGTGATGCCGCTGGCCGACGGATCCGCCGTGAAAGTGGCGGAAACATCCTGGTTGGCGTCCGTATCGTGAATCGACACCACCGCCTGGGCGTCGGCGATAACGGCACTCCCTACCGACGCGGGGTCGAGCGTCAGGTTGACATTGAAAGTCTGCGTTGCCTCGGCGAACATGCCGTCGGCCAGCAGGATGCTGATGGTCTTGCTGGTTTCGCCGGCGGAGAAGATGACGCTGCCCGAACCGGCAAGATAATCGTTGGGCTGGGTCGCCGTATTGTCAGCCGTCGCCCAGTCCACCGTAATACTCTCGCTGCCCGCGTGCGACAGGGTGACGGTAAGCATGGCCACACCCGCCGATTCATCGACCCGCAGGTCGGCGATGCTGACCGCCGGCGGCGCAATGTCGCCGACAATCATCGCGGTGCCGCTGGCCACGCTGTTGTTGGTCGCGCCCGCCGTCCGAGTTGCCATCAACTGGAAGCTCTCGTTGCCCTCCGACAAGCCGTCGGCGACGGTATTGGTCCGCACCCAGACGCTGGTCGCCCCGGCGGCAATGGTTACCGAAGACGCCGCCACCCACGGCCCGCCCGAGCCGACCGTGGAAACTTCCAACGGAGTTGCGGTGGCGAAGTCGCTGCCGCTAATGGCCGAGCCGCCCGCCAGGGCCAGATCCAGAGTTACATCGGCGTCGCTGGCCCGCGACAAGTCAATGCGGAACACCGCATCCGCGCCCTCGGCCATGCTCGGGTTGGAGACGATGAAAGTGGGGCTCTCGGCAGCGATGGTATCGACGATATAGCCGGTGGCCGTTGCATCGCCTAGAGTTGCCAGGCCGGTCGAACCGGCGGCCAGGGTAGCTGTTACGGTGAAGTTCTCCAGCGCCTCGCCACGCGTATCGGCGAGAGTCGTCACGCTGATCGTGCCACTGGTGTTGCCTGCAGCGATCGTTAGCGTACCGCCAACAACTCCGGTGAAGTCAGTACCCGAAGTCGCCGTGCCGCTGGCCGTGGACCAGTTCAGCGTGATGTCTTCAGCCGATGCCTGCGACAGATGCACCGTGAAGGTCGCGGTTCCGCCTTCAATCACCGGCGTGGCGTCGTCGATGCTAATGACGGGAGGCGGCGAGTCGTCGATGATTGTCATTGCGGCCGTCGCGCTGGCGTTGAGAGTGGTGCCGGCAGTAACTGTCGCCGTCAGCGAGAAATTCTCCGCCGATTCGTTCACCGCATCGTTCAGGATCGGAACGCGCACCAAAGCTGTCGTCTGGCCGGCAGCGATGGTCACGGCAGTTGCGGGCGTCCAACTGGTACCGCCATTGGTCGAAACCTCAAGACTGTTGGTGTAATCGCTACCTGCGAGGGCTGTACCGTCATTCAGTGCCAGAGCAAAGGTCACCGCTGCCGCGCTGGTGCGCGTCAGGCCCACAGTGAATACCGCATACCCATTGAAGCCTTCGATCACATCGGCTGTCGAAACCGGCGTGGTGGCACCCCCTGTGGCTACGTAAACATAGGGATTCGCCTGCTGCGTCGGGTTCATGTCCCAGATGTAGCAGGTGGCCTGCGCATCGCCCAGGCGCGCCGGCCCGCTGACGCTGGTGAGATTGAGGAAGAAATTCTCGATTCCCTGCGCGGGCGCATCGTTGTTGCTGAGAATCGCCACAGTACGAGTCACCGAGGTGCTACCTGCAGCAATGGTACGGGTACCCGTTCTTGCGGTGTAGTCGGAGCCCGCCGTAGCGGTGCCGTCACCCGTTGCGTAGCCAACAACCACGTCCTGCGCGGCGGCCTGAGACAGCCGCAGCGTGAAGGTGACGTTCGCCGCCGCCTCGTTGAATATGACGTCTGTCACGCTTACCACAGGAATCACCGTGTCATCGTCGACAATGCTTGTCGTGCCGCTGGCAGTGACATTGGTGGTCAGCCCTGCAGGAGTGGTCGCCGTCAGAATCAACGTTTCCGCCGCCTCCACGGTCGCGTCGTCGAGCGTGGCAACCCGAGCCAGCGCACTGGTGACCCCGGCGGCAAACGTCACCGAGGTCGCGCCCGTGGCGCTCCAGTTCAGACCACCATCCGTCGAGACCTGCAAACTGCCCCCGGTGTAATCGCTACCTGCCGCCGCCGTGCCGCTCAGCGCCAGATTCAGCGTGACAGGCTGTTCTGAAGCGTGGCTCAGGTTGATGGCGAACATGGCGTAGCCCGCGCCCTCCACTACCGTCGGATTGGTGACGACGTAGGTCGGTTCGGCACTTGCAGCGCTGTCGACTATGTAGCCGGTGGCCGTTCCGTCACCAACTCTGGCAAACGCTGTTGACCCGGCAGCGAGCGTGGCACTGACCGAAAAGGTTTCCACCGCCGTTTCGCCCGTATTGTTGGCGAGCGTCGTCACGGTGAAGGTGCCGCTGGTTGCCCCGGTGACGATATTGAAGGTGCCGGCGCCCACGTTGGTGTAGTCGGTACCGCTGACCGCCGTACCGGCGACCGTGTTCCAGTTGACCGTCAGGTCGGAGCTCGCGGCTTGCGACAAGGTCCAGGTGAAGGTTGCCAGACCGCCCTCCACTACCGGCGGCGCATCGGATATTGTCAGGATCGGAGCCGGCATGTCGTCGTCGACGATGGCCGCCGTGCCGACGGCCGATGCGTTCGTGGTAAGACCGGCGGTCCGCGTCGCCGTCAGGGTGAAGTTTTCGATGCCCTCCGACGCCGCGTTATCGACGAGCGGCGTGCGCACCAGCAGGTTGGTCATCCCGGCCACCAGCGTGACGTTGGCCGCGTAGGCGGTCCAACTCGTGCCGCCGTCGATGGAGTATTCCAGCGTCGTCCCCGTGTAATCGGCCGGCGTGGTGGCCGTGCCTGCCGTCAGCGCCAAGGTCATGGTGGTATTCACCGGACTCGCCTTGCTCAGGTCGACGCTGAATACGGCGTGCGTGTTGGTTCCTTCGACCACCGTCGGATTGGAGACCGTCAAGTCCGGCGTCAGGGTAAACACCGTACCGTCGTCACGTATCGTGACCACGCCCTGCGCATCGGCCAGGGTCGCGTTGGCCGTCGTTACCCCGGTCAGATTGACCAGGAAATTCTCGGCGCGTTCGTAGCTCGTGTCGTTGGTGATGGGCACCGTGAAGGTGGCAGACGTGGCGCCGGTGCCGATCGTGACATTGCCCGCCGTCGTGGTGTAGTCTGAACCCGCCGTCGCCGTGCCATTGGCCGTGGTATAGCTGACCGTGACGTTGGCGCCCGCCGCGCGTGACATGCTGACCACGATGGTGGCGGTGCCGGCCGCTTCGTCCACCATGACGTCGGCAACGCTGACCGTCGGCAACGCCGAGGCATCGTCGGTGATCGTCGCCGTGCCGGTGGCGGAAAGGTTCTTCGTCACGCCCCACAAACGCGTGGCTGACAGCGTGAAGTTCTCGACGGCTTCAAGCGTGGCGTCGTTGGTAATCGGCGTGCGCACCAGCACGCTGGCCTGTCCGGCGGCGATGGTGGCCGTCGTGGCCGCAGTCCAGGTCGCGCCGCCATCCGTCGATACTTCGAGGTTTGGACCATAGTCGGTGCCGCTGCCTGCCGTACCGGCGGTCAGGGCCAGCGCCACCTTGGTGGCGAATGGGCTGAACTCGCTGAGGCCGACGGTGAACACCGCATACGGGCTGGTGCCTTCCGTCACGCTGATGTTCGATACCATGAGTTCCGGTCGTACCGCAGCATTCGGCACATCGGCGGCAGGCGGAATGTACTTGTAGTAGCCGTCGCTCTCGAAAATCAGTTGCGAGCCGTTCGTGTCGTGGTTCCACGTCAGAACGCCATTGGCAATGCCGTAGGTACCACCTGCTGCCGCCGCGCCGCTGGCAACGGTGGCGGTAAGGTCGAAATTCACGCCCTTGAACACGATCGAACTGACCTGTGCGCCATCGACGATGGTATCGACGCCCGACCCCTGGGAAGCGAAATCGGTGATTTGCGCCCCAAGCGCCAAACCGCCATCCGTGCCCATGCCGCTGATGACGTTGCCTTCGAGGAAGGAGTCGAGCGCCTTCAGCGTGTCGGTGTCGCTGTTCGCTTCGGGCGCACCGTCGATCACATTGATTGTCTGCACCGCCGAGGCGAGATCGCCATCGGCATCCTTCGCCACGAAAGTCAGGTCGAAACTATCGCCGTCATTCGCCGCGCCGCCGGTGTAGTAGGTGTAATCACCAGTGCCGAAATTGAAGATCAGCGTGCCGTAGACAAAGCCACGCGAATTGCTGGTGCTGAGGTTAAGCACTTCGCCCGCCAGCGGCCACGTGGTCAGAGGGTCGAACCACGCACCGGCGTTGTGGCTGATCGTTCCGGCTCCGGCAGGGTTATAGGTAAAGGTCACGCTGGTGTCGGCGGTACCGTTGTTATCGCTGTCGAGGTCCAGACTGATGGACTGAATATAGCCGCCGTCGGCGCCGAAGGTGACATTCTGCGCGCCGTTTGCCGCCACGACGTTGCCGCCGAAGGCCGTCGGCACTGTGGACAGCAGTTCCTCTTCGAGCTTGTTCAGGTCCGGCACGATGATGGCGTCTTCCTCGATGCCATTGCCGTCGGCATCGACGTTGTGGATTGCATTGAGGTGACTCACATCGGTGATGCCGGTACCGATGCCAACGCCGTAGGAACGGATGTTGTTGGCGGTGATGTAGGCCAGATAGCCAGGGGGATCCGCCGTGGCCGGACTGGTGACATTGCCGGCTGTCGGGTTGCCGTCGGAAATGAAATAGATGATGTTCTGCCGCGTCGCATCGAAGCCGGCGCTCATCGCCTGCTTGGCAAGGGTGACGCCATCTTCATAGTTGGTGCCGCCGGTCGCCGTCAGGGTGTTGATGTCGGCGATCGCGTCCGCCATGTTGGCGTAGGCGGCGCCGCCGTTCATCAACGTCCCGTTGCTTTCGAAGCTCACCAGTTTGACCGTCACGTCAGCGGTCTGGCTGTAGTACTCGCTGACGAGTGAAACCAGGGCCTGCTTGGCCATATCCATGCGCGTGGTCATGGTCACCGTACCGTCCTCGGCAATCGACTGGACGTCGTCGCTCATGCTGCCGGAAGTGTCGACCACCAGCACCAGGGTGTACTTCGGCAGTACGCTTTCGGGAATTTCGACCGTGAAATTGGTCGCCGTCGCCGCATCGTCCTGGATCGTGACGTGCAGCGTCGCCGAGGTAAGATCGGCCTTGGTGTAGGTGAAGTTCTCGATCACTGCGGTATCGGTGCCGCTACCCGGCGCGCCGTTGGTGGCGGCGCTGGTTAATGTGTATGTGTAGGCGCCGGTGGCGGCCGTCACCACAAGCGTGCCGGTCGGCGTGGTGATGGTGATGAGACCGCCGCTCGGCGTGTAATTTACCGCGTTGTAAACAATACCGGTAATGGCCGATGCCAGTTCCGGCGCATTAATCAGGTTGCCGCTGGTCACCGCCGTGCCGCCACCGTTCCCCAAGGGTAGCGCCGACTCATCGACGGTGGCGAAATCGTCGGCGGCCGGGACGACAGTCAACGTAACCGTCGCCGTGCTGGTTTGCGGCACGAGTTGGTTGTCGGTAATGGTGTAGGTGAAGGTGGTTGTGCCCGCTCCCGCTGGCGTAAAGTCGTATCCGGTGAGAACACTGAAACCATCGTACACGGGTGTCAGGGTGCCGGTGCCGGTCGGTGTATTGGCGGTAATTGTCGCACCGTCGAACAACGTGTCGTTGCCGAGCAACTCCGCGATACTGATGAAGCGAGTCGATCCGGTTGGCAGCGTAATGCCGTCGTTAGCGGCCACCGACGTGCCGTCGTCCACTGGCGTAACGGTGATCGTCGCCGTGGCTGCCGAGGACGCCAGACCACCATTGTCTGTTGCCGTGTAGTCGAACGCGGCACTGCCGCTCCACTCGGCCAAGGGTTGGTAGTAGAGCGTCACCGCATTGCCCGTGGCCGGAACCACGTCATTGATACCGACCATCAGGGTCATGCCGGAATCATAATAGAGTCGTCCCGTCGGCGGCAGGGATGAAATCGTGAAACTTGAGACGGTGCCGTCGATGTCGGAGCCTGTCAGCGTTATGGCAATCGGTACCGCCGGATCTTCAAGGCCCGTTGCGGATACCACGTTGGCCACCGGCGCGTCGTTGGTGCCGGTGATGGTGAAGCTGAGTGTGGCCGTGCTGGTGGCGCCCGCCGTGTCGCGTACGGTGTAGGTGAAGCTCTCGTTGGCGGTCTGCCCCGCCTCCAGCGTCTGCGCCGTCGCCGCGTTGGCGACGTAGCTGTAGCTGCCGTCGGCATTCAGCGTCAGCGTGCCGTAGGTGCCCGTCAGCGGACTGCCCACGGTGCCGCCGGTGATCGCGGAGACGACCTTGGTGTCGCCGCTATCGACGTCGGTGTCGTTGGCCAGCACGCCAGTGGCGGCCGTGGCTGTTGCGGTCGCGTCTTCATTGACGGCCGCCGTGTCGCCAGCGCCGACTGGTGCGTCGTTGACTGCGGTAACGGTGATGCTGGCCGTCGCTGTCTCGGTCAGGCCGCCGCTGGTCACCGTGTAGGTGAAGCTATCGGCCCCGTTGTAGTTCGCCGTTGGCGTGTAGTCGAGCGTACCGTCAGCCTTGAGGGTGACGCTGCCGTGGGCCACCGCTACGCTGCCGCCCACTGCAATCGCCGTGCCGTTGATGGCGGTGATGGCGTGGCCGGCGTTCTCGAAGCTGTCGTTGGCGTTGACGTTGATGTTTACCAGCGTGTCTTCGTTGGTGGTCACCGTGTCGGCCGCAATGTCGGCAACCGGAGTGACGGTGATGCCGATACTGCCCGCTCCAACCAAAGTGCCGTCGGTGGTGGACACATTGAGGGTGTCGGCACCGTTGTAGTCGGTGGTGTTGACATAGCTCAATCCGTTCAAGGCGCCGTTGATCGCCGCTGCCGTGCCGCTGATGGTCACCGTGCCAGTGCCGTTGCCACTAATGGTGACGCCGGCAAAGGCCACTGCCGTCAGGCTGCCGTGAGCAACGCTCAAGGTGGTGGTCAGGCTGGTGCTGTCGATGTCGGCCACCGTGATGGCGTTGCCGTTGCCACTGCTGAAGACCTTCGCCGTATCTTCCAGGATTGTCTGTGCGACAGGAACGGTAGTGACAGGAGGATTGTCACTTGCGGCAATGGTAGTGGTGACGTTACTCGCCACGGGATTGGCTGCCAATGCCTCAAACCCGCCGCCGGTCACACCGGCAATGCTGACTGTAAAGCTCTCAGCACTCTCGGCCAAGGCGTCATCAATCGTCGCAACGTTGAAGCTTGCCGATGTGCTGCCTCCCGGAATAGTGACTGTGGTAACGCCTGTGAAGTCGCTGCCGTCCGTAGCGGTGCCGCTGTAACTAAGAGTCACGGTCACATCGCTGACAGGTGTGCTACTCAGCGTCAATACGTAACCTGTTGCTGCCGCTCCTTCTGTCACATTGGCTGGACCTGTCAAACTCACCGTGGTGGTGTCGATGGTGTCCACGATCGTGGTCACCGCCGGCGTCGCG
>VBWA01000099.1 GCA_006218025.1 Rhodocyclaceae bacterium
GGGCACCTCTAAAAATCACCCGAAATAAATGATCTGGCAAGTCATCGAAATAGTGCAGAGAAACGTTACTGAAGGATGCGATCACGAACATGGAACAAGAGATGAAGAAGCCAACGCAACCCGGATTTTTTGACATAGCCGAGCGGACTACCAAGCTAACCGCAATGGGAGACCCGCTGGTTGGATTGAATGCTGAGATTAACTGGGAAATATTTCGTTCTGACTTGGATAAAATCCATACCAAAGCGCGCAAGAGCAACGCGGGAGCGAAACCGATTGATGTCGCACTCATGTTCAAAGTGCTGGTGCTGCAACAACTGAACAACCTGTCTGATGATCGAATCGAATACCAAATCCGCGACCGGCTATCCTTCATGCGGTTTCTGGGCTTGCAACTGGAAGACCGCGTCCCTGATGCCAAAACGGTATGGTTGTTCCGAGAGAGGCTCAAAGAGCTGAATCTTACGGAAACACTATTCACCCGATTCCACGAACAGCTCACGCAGCGAGGCTATGTTGCAAAATCGGGGCAAATGATTGACGCCACCTTTGTTGAAGTTCCCCGGCAACGCAACACACGGGAAGAGAACTCCCTCCTCAAAGAAGACGCCATCCCCATTGACTGGGGCAAGAAAGAGAACAAGAACATGCTGGCACAAAAGGACACAGATGCCCGCTGGACAAAGAAGAACAACGAGAACCACTACGGCTTCAAGAACCACATCAACGCCGACCAAGCCCACAAACTGATCCAGACCTACACCGTCACCGATGCTTCAGTGCATGACAGCCAGGCCATTGACGAGCTGCTAGACAAGAGAGCGGATGCCAACGGCGACAAGCGCCCCGTGTATGCCGACAGCGCCTATCGTTCAAAAGAACGCGAGGCCGATTTGGCAGAGCAGAACATCAGCAGCCAAATCTGCGAAAAAGGCAGTCGCGGTCATCCGCTCACCGAAGAACAGAAGGCCGACAATCACACAAAGTCAAAGGTCAGGTCACGGGTAGAACACATCTTTGGTGCACAGGCGCAGATGGGGGGACATTGGGTGCGCACCATCGGCCTGCTTCGTGCGAAGGTCAAAATCGGGATGATGAATCTGGCGTACAACATGGTGCGTCTGGTGCAACTCATCAGGCGCGACGGGATAGGTGCGCCCGCAACGGCGAAAGTGGCATGAGTTACTTGGAAAATAGCTGGAAGATCGACACGATCATTCAAAAATACGCGCACATAGTTGACCGCCACAAAAAAATCATCGGGACGCGTTTACGAAGTCCAAATAACCAATTATTAGAGGTGCCC
>VBWA01000100.1 GCA_006218025.1 Rhodocyclaceae bacterium
GGTAGTGTCAACTAATCCTGTGTAAAACTATTTAGAAGGGCTGATGGATTGGGCGAAATGACGATTTAAATTTCCGAAAATAGCTTGATGGTAATTGGAAGCAGATTTGTCGGATTGGTAATGATCGAAGTGAACTCTGGTTCTGGATCGGACCTCACGAAATATTCGTTCAATAATATTCGTGGTTCGGATCTTGACCCAAAGCTCTTTGGGGAAATCGAAATACGTCAATGATAACTGCAAATTTCTCGTCAGGCTATCAATAGCTTTTGGAGCCACTCCGGACCATTTCTGTTCCAGAGTTTTTACTTTTTTTAAAAAATCTTCTCTCGATTCACTTTTCGTCAATTCTTTCAAATCACGCCCAATTTCTTTTTTAAATTGATGTCCTGTTTTTCGGAGCACATTGCGATATCGATGAGCCAAGCAAGACTGTAGCGGTGTCTGGATACCAAGCCTTTCTATGGCAGACAGGCAGCCTGTCCCCCCATCCAACGAAATCAATTTCACCTTGGAAAAATCCAAACCTCGTTTCATCAATTTTTCCAAAAAATCCACCCATGATTTCTCATCTTCCTCAAATGCAAGTTCAAACCCCAGAACATGCTTTTCTTGATTTTTATCCAATCCCACAGCCACTAGAACAACTTTTTTCCGGCTTTGTCCTGTAAGTAAACTTTTCACGGTTTCCCATAATCCATCGATAAACAAATATTCGATTTCTAGTTCCACTAATGATTGTTTATTTACTCCGAAGGCTTCTTC
This sequence comes from Rhodocyclaceae bacterium, assembly GCA_006218025.1. Classification (GTDB taxonomy): domain Bacteria; phylum Pseudomonadota; class Gammaproteobacteria; order Burkholderiales; family Rhodocyclaceae; genus Sulfuritalea. Next base: position 766 of record VBWA01000100.1, read on the forward strand.
TTCCAATAAATTTTCAAAAACTTCTTTTGTCGTTTTAGGGCATACTGCCTTTCCAAATATATTTTTACATAATCGGTTGATTTTTCTCTGGCTGATTCCCTCTAGATGCAGCTCTCCAACGATCTTTAAAAATCGCTCTTTTTCTGCTTCAAAGATTTGCATGGATTGCAATGGATCCAATTCCATCCTTCCATTTCTGAATCGCTGGATTGGAATATTTGGTATCTGCCCTGCCGGAGAAATCAGATTTCTGGGGTAGCTCCCATTGAATTGCAACATGATTTGTTGTTCTTCAAACAGTTGTTTTCTCACTTGCTCCATCTCGGTTTTGATCAACAGCGACACAGTGCTTCGAATCGCTTGCTGTAAATTCTCTCCCATTGATTTAAGCAAAAATTCATTCAAATTCTCTTCATTCGCAAATTGTGGCAACTTTATGTTATTCTTTTTCATAGGAAGGATGATTTTAATGGTTACTAAACATTTCCATTATCTCATCCCTTCTTTTTTATTTACACACTTTTAGTTTACAGTACC
>VBWA01000101.1 GCA_006218025.1 Rhodocyclaceae bacterium
AACGTCGAAGTTCAGGGGCGCGACGCAGCTTCATCGCGGCGCGTCCCCTGGAACGACGGGTTCGGCCTCTGGCGCACGCTACCTACCCGCAACAGCCAATACTGCCTTGGGATTTGTGCTCGCGATAGCCAGCAAAGTTCGAGCAGCACCGCTCGGTTGTTTGCGGCCTTGCTCCCAACCTTGCAAGGTGCGAACAGATACGCCAATGAGCGCTGCAAATTGGGACTGAGACAGGCCAGTTTTCTTTCGCGCCTCAATGACAGGCGATGAAACAACATGAACTTGACCAGCCTTCATTTCGCGCACTGACTGCAACAGGTCGGCACCAAGGTCGCGTTTGGCTTCATGGGCTGCCAACTCAGACTTCGTAAGGGGCTTACTCTTCGAGGACACGGCGAATCTCCTTCAACTTGGGGCCGGTGAGGTTATCGGTTTTCGACTTCGCATACAGCGTGAGCAAAACCACTTCACCTTCTGCGTTGCGAGTGAAGTAGATCACCCGCACACCGCCCGACTTGCCCGAGCCTGCTCTTCCCCAACGTACCTTACGGATACCACCGGACTCGGGCACGACATTTCCGGCGGTGGGGTGTTCTGCGATATATGCAGCGAACGCGCCGCGTTCCTCTTCGGTCCAGTAGAGCGGCCACTGCCGCTGGAACAGCAACGTTTCGACTACGGTATGCATTGTGTGACTATACGCCTAAGGCGCATAGGCGTCCAGCCCATAGTTCAAGAGGCCGAACGGTTGAGGTAACCCGGCTGGCGCGGCCTTATTGCGCCAGTCCGGTGAGCGAAGCGAACGAAGGTTGACCGATGGGTTGGCCGGCTGGTTACGAAGAAAGGGAAACGATGAACCTCTTTACTGAACACGCAAGGGAGTTGGTGGCAATGCCGCCCGAGTGGGACGCCTACGAGTGGGAGGCGATTGGCCGGGAGCGCGCAAGTGATACGACGAAACTGATCCGGGTCGTCGGTGCGGTTGCGCCGATCAAGACGCGCGGCAAATACAAGGGCCACCCGAACTGGGACAAGCTCGAAAAGGACACGATCAGAACGGCCTACTTTACGCCGGATGAACATGAGGCGTGGCTGGTGCAGTGGGAACAGAAAACCGGCAAGTGCGCGGAGTGCATGGGGAGTGGCGAGCGGTCTGTCGGCTGGAGTGCGGCAGGCGGGACGCGGTACAAGCCATGCGAGAAGTGCGGGGCCACTGGTAAGACGGCCAACGAAGCTGTAGAAAAAGTCTTTTCATAGACGCATCCTGCCGTGAACCAAATGGAA
>VBWA01000102.1 GCA_006218025.1 Rhodocyclaceae bacterium
TGTATAGACCGGACACATAGGTAACACCTGTACGTGGACATGGGTAACGCTTCGGGGTGTGAAGAACACACCGGGAGAGCGTTATGCCGTGGAACGAAAGGGATGCCATGAGTCTGCGTCGAGAGTTTGTTGAACTGGCCAGTCAGCCGGGGTGTAATCGGCGAGACCTGTGCCGTCGTTTTGGCATCAGTCCCAAGACGGGCTACAAGTGGTTGCAGCGTTTCACACAATCCGGTGTGTCCGGTCTGGAAGAATGCAGTCGACGGCCGCTTCAATCGCCGGCGCGCTGCACGCCGGCGATTGAAGCGGCCGTCGTGGCATTGCGCGAAGAACATCCTTGCTGGGGTGGGCGCAAGATCAGTCGGCGCTTGCGCGATACGCAGGGGAGCATCATTGCACCGAGCACAGTCACTGAAGTGCTACGGCGTCATGCCCTGCTGGGGCAGAATCCGGCGGCGGTCTCGCCACCTTGGCAGCGCTTTGAGCATGCAGCACCCAATGAGTTGTGGCAGATCGACTTCAAGGGGTTCTTCAATACGCCGGCCGGGCCTTGCCATCCTCTGACGCTGCTCGATGATCACTCGCGTTTCAACCTCGTACTGGCCGCGTGCGCGCAGACCGGGTTTGCAAACATACAGCCGACGTTGATTGCAACCTTCCGCCGTTACGGTCTGCCAGTGCGCATCAACGCGGACAATGGGGCCCCATGGGGAACGCCACGCATGCCCGAGACGGGGCTGAGTGCAATGACGGTCTGGCTCGTTCGCCTGGGTATCCGCATCAGCCATAGTCGCCCCTATCACCCGCAGACCAATGGCAAGGATGAGCGCTTTCATCGCTCGTTCAACTGTGAAGTTCACGCGGGCAGAAGCTTCGAGAATCTGGACTGCGCGCAACACGCCTTCGACCATTGGCGCACGATCTACAACCATGAGCGCCCGCACGATGCCTTGATGTTGGATACGCCAGGATCACGCTATCAATCCAGCGCCCGCTGCTATCCTGAGGGCCTGCCTCAGATCGAGTACGGCCCGGATGACGACGTGTGCGTGCCCAAGGAGAACGGCCATTTCCGGTGGAGAGGAAAGCAATTCAAGGTGTCGAACGCACTTAAGGGCTTGCCCATTGCCCTAAGGCCAAGGCCTACAGAGGATGGTCTGTTCGATCTATTCTTCTGCCATCACCGCTTCGGTTCGATTAACCTGCACGAGGCAAAGGCATCTGCATAGTGTTACCTATGTCTCCGCACACCCGTTACCTATGTGTCCGGTCTATACACG
>VBWA01000103.1 GCA_006218025.1 Rhodocyclaceae bacterium
TGAGGTAGACCGGCTTTCCCGGACGGTTTAATCAGGGCACACCATCCGTTCCTCGAATTTCTCCGGACTCTGGTAGCCAAGCGATTGATGAATCCGCTGCCGATTGTAGAACAGCTCGATGTAGCTGAAGATCGCCGCCCTGGCGTCCTCGCGGGTGGTGAAGATGCAATGATGAAGAAGCTCGTTCTTCAGGTTGGAGAAGAAGCTCTCCGCCACGGCGTTGTCATAGGCCGTCCCCTTGTTGCCCATGCTCGGCAGCATGCCTATCTGCTCCATCCGCGCTCGATAGGCACGACTACGGTACAAGCCGCCCTGGTCGGTATGGTGAATGCAGCCGGGAGAAGGCTCCCGATGCGCGATGGCCATATCGAGGGCGGCCAAGGTCAGCGCCTCGTCATTACGATCACTCATCGACCAGCCGACCACCTTCCGCGAATACAGATCGAGCAGCATGGCCAGGTAGAGCCATCCGGCACGCGTGCGAATGAAGGTGACGTCGCCCACCCAAATGCGGTTCGGTTCGTCAGCATGGAAATGGCGTTGCACCCAATCCGGGGCGATGTCGGGCATCTTGCGATGTTCGACGGTAATGCGAAACCGCCGTTTGCGGCGAGCCTCAATGCCAGCGTCCCGCCGCAGACGGGCCACCCGATGCTTGCCGCAGGACACGCCCTGCTGGTTCAACACCTTCCAGGTCTTGACGGCGCCATAGGCTTCCTTGCTGGCGACATGCAGGTGCCGGATCTTGGGCAGCAGCGCTTGATCGGCCAAGGCATGGGCCGACGGCGCCCGGCTTCGCCATTCGTAGTAGCCGCTGCGGGAGACTTTGAGCACCCGACACATCGTAGCAATCCGGAACTGCGGGCAATGTGCCGCCACGAACGCGTACTTCACGGCAGTTCCCGCGCAAAGTACGCTGCCGCTTTTTTTAGGATGTCGCGTTCTTCCGTCACACGTTTGAGCTCGGCACGCAGTCGTTCCACCTCGTCGCGCTCGTCGTCAGGTTTCCGTCCCGGGCCACGGAAGGCGTGCTCCGGGCCTACCTTGCCCAACTGCTTTTGCCACTTGTACAGCTGGTTGCGGGCGATCCCCAGTTCCATCGCCAAGTCCGTTGCCGGCTTCTGCCCGAGTTCGAGCAACCGAACGGCTTCCAGCTTGAATTCCTTGCTGAACCGCACACGCTTGCGTTGCGGATTGACCTTGCTGACTGTTTTTCCCATTCGACACCTCCAAAGATATTGTCTACCTTCAAATGTGTCCGGGAAAGCCGGTCTACCTCA
>VBWA01000104.1 GCA_006218025.1 Rhodocyclaceae bacterium
TGACGTGACCCCCTTAAACTCCTCCAGGAATAGCTAGAGTCCGCCCCTCGAAAGGACGGACAGAATGAAGCGATCACGGTTCACGGAAGAGCAGATCATCGGGATCCTGCGCGAGCAGGAGGCCGGCGTTCCGGTGGCGGACCTGTGCAGGAAGCACGGGCTGAGCTCACCGACCTTCTACAAGTGGAAGGCCAAGTATGGCGGCATGGACGTGTCAGAGGCCCGGCGTCTGAAGGCGCTGGAAGAGGAGAACGCCAAGCTGAAGCGGATGCTGGCGGACTCGATGCTGGACAACGTCGCGCTGAAGGATCTGCTGGGAAAAAAGTGGTGACGCCCGCTGCGCATCGAGAGGCGGCGGCGCACCTGCAGTCGGCCTACGCGATGAGCGAACGGCGGGCCTGCCGGGTGTTGGGCGTGGATCGGACGAGCGTGCGCTATCAGGCGACGCGACCGGACGACGGCGTCCTGCGGGATCGGCTGAAGGCCCTGGCCCAGGAGCGACGGCGGTTCGGCTATCGCCGCCTGCACGTGATGCTTCGGCGCGAGGGGCATGCGGTCAACAAGAAGCGCGTCCAGCGGATCTATCGCGAGGAGAAGCTGACGGTGCGCCGGCGCGGCGGGCGCAAACGCGCCATAGGCACGCGGCGTCCGCTGGAGATTCCCCTGGTCGCGAACCAGCGCTGGTCGCTGGACTTCGTCTCCGACCAGATGACGGACGGGCGGCGCTTCCGCATCCTGACGGTGATCGACAACTGCACGCGCGAGTGCCTCGGGCTCGTCGCCGACACCTCGCTGTCAGGGCGACGGGTGGCGCGCGAGTTGGACGCCATCATCCTGCGGCGGGGACGCCCGGACACGATCATCAGCGACAACGGCACGGAATATACGTCCAACGCCATCCTGGCCTGGGCCGACGACGCCGGCGTGGGCTGGCATTACATCGCGCCGGGCAAGCCTCAGCAGAACGGCTTCAACGAGAGCTTCAATGGTCGGCTGCGCGACGAGCTGCTGAATGAGACGCTGTTCCGATCGCTGCCGCACGCCCGGGCCGTCCTCGAAACCTGGCGGCGCGACTACAACGAAACCCGGCCTCACTCGAAGCTGGGATGGTTGACGCCGAAGGCCTACGCACAGGCGCTCACCGGACAGAGCGGCCGGTCTGCTGCGCTGGTTGATGGCTGCTCAGACCGGCCTATTGCCAACCCCGCCAACACCAGTTCAGATCAACCAAGGACTCTCGTTATGGCTGGATGAGAAACGGGGGTCACGTCA
>VBWA01000105.1 GCA_006218025.1 Rhodocyclaceae bacterium
CAGGGCTGTTCAACGCTCTTTACAAGCCTCGGTATGAGAGGGTGACGGCGGGATCGAGTGCTCCGCTCCAAAGTGCTTGGGCGATGTTGGCGACGCCGTTTGCCCTGGCGATGTTCAGGGCTTGCGAACGCAGGCGCGCCATGACGCCTGGATTGATGCGAATGCGGCTGGCGTCCTCAGCAAGGGTCACGTCGCGCACCCAATGATTTTCGTTCTCTACAGCCCAATGACCGCGGATGGCGCTTGCGAAGAGTTCTGCAGGCAACATGACGGACGACACATAGAACGCGGTTTCTTCTCGCCGTTTCCAAAGCCCTGTGGCCGCGGAACGGATCAATGTAAATCGCGTGACGCGCACGATTGCGGCGATCAACGTCCCCCATTCGCTGTCATCGAAGGTGGCGCCGAGAGCATAGACGTCGACATGCCGGTCTTCCTGGCGATTGCGCGCCAGATCGCGGCTGTCGGCGACAGCGATTGGAGCCGCCGTCGCGGCGACATGCTCGCAATGTTGCAACAATCCCGGCTGATTGCCTTTGACCTGAACGATCAGTTCATTGCCGGTCTCACGGGCGATCTCGAACGTTTTTTTGACAGTGCATAGCGTCGAGCGTGAACACGCGATCGCTCAGGCCCATGGCGGCAATCAGCGCCTGCGCGGCGGGGATCTCGTTGGATTTCTCGTCGATGACTTCATGCGCGAGAATGATCTGATGGTCGACGGCGAAAGCGCTGAGCACATGCGCGGCTTTGCGGTCGGCGAAAGAGTCGAAGCTTCGCCGCAAGGTCTTTCCATCAATGGCGATGAAGCGGGACGGAGCGGCGGCGCAGGAGCTGTCGAGGCTTTCCGCATGACGACGAAACGCCTGCTCGAGCTCAATGGGATCGAGCTGTTGCAGGATCCCGCGCACGGACGTGTAGGCCGGCGCTCGTCGCAGCGCAGCTTCAGGGAAAGCCGCATTGAGCAAGGAAAGCCTTGTGCGGACCAGGGCATGAATTTGCCGATACGACCGAGCGCCGCTCAGCATGGCGATAATCGAAAACAGGATGACGCCGACTTGGCTGTAAATCTTTCCTTCGGCGCGCCGCCGATCCGGGATGGCTGCAAGGCAGGATGCAAGATCAATCATCGTCACGGGGCAACCTCTGATTCGGGCTGCTCCCCATAGATTCAGACACTTCCCGACCTGAAAAGCGAAAACTTACCCCTCTCGGTCAAACCAAAGCACAGAGCGTTGAACAGCCCTG
>VBWA01000106.1 GCA_006218025.1 Rhodocyclaceae bacterium
TGGCCTGCTGCGGGTTTGGTGGACACCATCCTTAGCTTATGACGCCTGCATTTCATACTCCATGGGACTGAGGTATCCGAGCGTCGAATGCCGCCGTCTGGGGTTGTAGAAGCGCTCGATGTAGTCGAAGACATCGGCCCTGGCATGGTCGCGGGTGCGATAGACCTTCCTGGCGGTACGCTCGGTCTTGAGCGACGAGAAGAAGCTCTCCATGGCGGCATTGTCCCAGACGTTCCCGGCCCGGCTCATGGAACATTGAATGCCCTGATCGGCCAACAAGCGCTGGAATTGGTCGCTGGTGTACTGGCTGCCGCGATCGGAGTGGTGAAGCACCGCATCGGGCCTGCCGCGCCGCCACACCGCCATCATCAGGGCATCGACCACCAGTTGGGAGGTCATGGCGGCGTTCATGGACCAGCCGACGACGCGGCGCGAGAACAGGTCGATCACCGCTGCCACGTACAACCAGCCCTCCGCCGTCCAGATGTAGGTGAAGTCGGCCACCCATTTGCGATTGGGAGCATCGGCGCTGAATTGCCGATCCAGCACATTGCATGCAATGGCTTCGGACTTGCGCTCGCCGCCATCCTTGGGCAAACCGCGCCGACGCGGACGAGCCCGCAGGGCGTTCTGCCGCATCAGTCGTTCAACCCGATGCAGGCCGTAGGCAAAGCCGTCGGCCAGGACATCGCGCCACACCCGGCGTGCGCCATAGGTGCGGTCACTGGACAGAAAGCTCGCCAAGGCCGAGGCGGAAATCTCGGCGTCTTGCCGTGACCGCCGGCTGGGCGGACGGCTCAACCAGGCGTGAAAGCCACTGCGCGAGACACCGAGCGCCTCGCAAAGCCACGTCACCGGCCAGCCCCCTCGGTGTTTCGCGATGAACCCGAACCTCATAGGGAGTCCTTCGCGAAGTAGGCCGCGGCTTTTTTTAGGATGTCGCGTTCCGCCTTCAGCTTGGCAACCTCACGACGCAACCGCTCGATCTCAAGCTGATCGGCCTTCATCTGCCCGTGACCCGGAAACGCCCCCTGAGGGTCCGAGGCCAGGTCCTTCACCCATTTGCGCAACATGTTCTCGTGCAGATCGAGATCACGGGCGGCCTGTGCCACCGAAACCCCTCGATCCTGAACCAGCCTTACCGCCTCAAGCTTGAACTCGCGGCTGAATGTCCTGCGTGCCATATCGGCCTCCAATTTGATGGAACCACCTTAACTCGGTGTCCACCGAACCGGCAGCAGGCCA
>VBWA01000107.1 GCA_006218025.1 Rhodocyclaceae bacterium
CCGCTCGCTGAGTTGCGGTCGTCTCCGCGACGGACACCGCTCGCTGAGCTGTGGTCGTCTCCGCGACGGACACCGCTCGCTAAGTTGCGGTCGTCCCCGCGAATCGTAGCAGCGTTCTTTTCCCGTCGGGATCGTGCATGCAACGTCCGTTCTCTGCCAGCAGGCGAGGTTTCTCCGGTCTGTGCGGAATTCTCAGCCCGGGAAACGGACATAACGTGGTCGTCGCGTAGAAAGATGGTCGAGATTGAGGCATCTTCATACTCAACTGCGGCATCGCGACTGTTCTCTGCCGAAACGGTCGTAACCGCAGCTGGCTTGCCCGTCGACGTTCTGAGAGCTGGCGTAGTCGGTTTACCGTCGGACCTAGATCCGGAGACCGGTCGTACCGTAGTTGCCGTCGTGTTCGTCACCTTCGACGATTCTCGTCTGGACGGGAACTGCGTCGTCGTCTCGATACGATTGTCGCGCATCTTATACGCGTCTGACGTCGCCGACGAGTCTCGATACGCAGTTCCAGCACCGACCGCGAATCACCGCCCGCCCGGCGACTTCATTGACCGTCTTCGACTTAGCCGTGCCGAGAGCCTTGAGCTCTAATTTCAGGTCTCGAGCGACTTGTTTGAGAGCCCACATTTCGGCTTTGAGTTGCTCGTGCTCCTCGGCCGTTATGTTCGTCTTTTTGTTGGTGACCGCGAAGACTACCTCGGCGAGCTCGTCTGCGTACGCGATGAATTGAGCAGCTTCCGAAGCGTCGTCGCCGTAGCCGACACACGCTGCATCGTTACCGTCGTCGACGGATCCCTCGTCCGCGGAATGAACGCCTTCGGACAGTCCCGTCGGGGAATCCGTCCGGACGTCCGCGACGTACGCGGAGCGCGACGGAGTCCGTCCGCTGCTGGTGCGATCCGGACGATAACGAGGTCGAAACGTCGACGACGTTGAAGGTGCAGCTCGTTCCGACGACGCACGACTCGGAGTCGTCGTCAGCGTCGGGTCCGAGAGCCTCTTCTCCGCCTGTCCGGAACGAGCCCGCGCGACGCGTTTCTCGCGTAGCTGCTCTGACGCGTCTGCCGATTGACGACGGCGCTCGTACTCCCGTCGCATATCGCGTTTATCTTCGTCGTCCTTACGACCGCGAACCAGCCGGTATTGCGACTCCAGTCGACGAGCGAGTTGGACGCAATCGTCGAAATGGCGGTACTCGTGCAGTTTGACGACGAGTTGCTCCGCAATCCGTTCGTCTCTGAGCGTGTTAATAAAGCTGATTATCAACGGCTCCTTGTCCGGATTGAAACGGGACCCGAACGCACGTCGGTACGCGAGCAACCATCGTCCCGCATACATGTCCACGACCTCGTCGTCGTGCTGATACAGTTGGTCGTATCCTTCAAGATCGCCGACGGCTGGTGAACCGTACCCGAACCGCTCAGTGAGGCGTTTGACGATGTACTTGTATCCGTATCCGCTCAGATTGTGAAGCAGCTCGTGTGCCTGCCCGGTTAACTTGACGCGAAGAACGCCTTTCCGAGCGATAAACGACAGATCTTGAGCGTTGCACAGCGCCGCGAATCGCGGGTGCCACACGCTGAAGTTGCGTTCGGAGACGGAAACCTTCTTTTCGTACGGGTCGAAGTTGATGATCGCCGCGAAATCGCGTAACATCGGCACGCCGCGATAGCCGTTGAATGTCGTGTATCGCGTATCCCGCGACCGAATTCCAAAACGCTGGTTGTTCAAATTCGGGTGTCGCGTCTGGTTCGCCGTCGGATAGCGGGTCGGACGAGTAACCGTCCTGGGAAGGACGTCTTCGTCGGCGTCTGCCGCCTCCACCGTTCGGTGGGCCGCCGCCTCCGCCGCCTCCGCCGCCTCCACCGTTAGGTGGGCCGCCGCCGCCTCCGCCGCCGCCGCCCGGTGGAGGAGCTCCACCGTCGCCGCCTCGTGGCGGTAACCTGTTCCGGCGTCGCGGGTCCCGACCGTCGTCACCGTCACCGTCATCGCCCCCGTCACCGCCGCCTCCGTCGCCTCCGTCGCCTCCGCCTGCGTCGGCGCTTGCGCCTCGACCGGAGTGAGCGGCGTGACTGTCGGACGCATTCTGCCGGCCGTTTTCCTGCTGGCGCTCGTTGGTAGCCGCCGTAGGGTGATCGCGACTCTGCTCGTCGTCGCCGTCTGCGTTTGCGCCTTCGTCCGGCAGCGCAGCGGGTTGCACCTGCTTACCGCTCGTTGTAGACTCGATGCGGATGTCACGACCGCCGAAACGCCGATCGTCTTCGTGCGACGAGTATGCATCGTCGTCGTGCCGATATCGACCCCGAGAGCGGCCGCGGTCGTAATCATCGTAACGTCGCTGGTGTCCGCTACGAGGAGTATCTTGATAGCGAGTTGATTGAGCTATCGGCATCTGGTCGAGAGCCCGTTGTGACGCCAGGATAGCCTGCTTGTGCTCCGGGTGTCGTTCCGCATATTCGAGGACCGAACGATCGTGCTGTATCCCCTGCGGATTAGCTGATGGAGAC
>VBWA01000108.1 GCA_006218025.1 Rhodocyclaceae bacterium
ACCGCGTTGCTGCCTTCAGTCACGTTGCTTGGACCGCTAATCGAAAACGTGGGTGCGGCAAGGGTGAACATGTATTTGACTTGGTTGTTAGGCTCAGCTTCAATTTTGCCCGCTGAGGCTTCTAGCACCCAATTCCCACTTAGCCCGACAGCCCCAGTCAAATCAACCGACGCCGCGACATCTGCCCCGGTCGCCGACGCCAGTTCCTGAATAAACGTCTGCCCAACTTCGCCCAGCGCCACTTCGCAGCCATACAACAGCAGATCGCCCATGCCTGAAAGGGCAAGGCCTATGGCGGCGAGTTGGTAATGATATTGGGCAAGGGTGTTTTGCGAAAGTTGGGCTGCGCCGAGATTGATCCGGCCACTGCTACCATGCGAAATAACGTGGATGGCACTCAGGCCGCTTATGCCAACCAGCGCATCGGCCATCTGCTGAATACCATCCTGAACCGGGTCGAGGACAATTGTCGTGACTGATGGGTCAAGGCCGGACAGGATTGCATGCAGGTCAGGGAGTGAGCCGTCGACAAAGATGACTGACGTCGGATTGATCGAGGTGAGGTCGGTCATGATTCCTCCAATGAGCAGAGTGCCAAGAGCAATCTATGGGGCGCACGCATGAAGCCTTGTGGAATGATCATACGCTTAACCACTTATATTGAAATGGGTATTGCCAAAATCTTGGGCCATCAAATACCCCGACGGCGTAAATGCTAAGTGAAAGCAATACGCACCGCGTCGGGTTCAACTGGAACGGGAGTCTCTCGCTCCTGTAGCCATGGCGGTCGTGCTTGGTTGCAACAGTACCCCTTGCTGACGCCCTGTGCGATCGAGGCCCTGAAAATGGCGACCGACTACATCGTGGCCAAGTACGGCAGCGACGTGCGCGCGGTTGCGGCCGGTGCCGTGCCTTTCCTGCGCCTGATGGGCGTCGTTTCGGGCGGCTGGATGATGGCACGCGCCGCACTCGTGGCGCAGGGCAAGATCGCCGGCGGTGATGCCGATCCCTTCTATCCGGCCAAGATTGCCACGGCGCATTTCTACGCTGACCACGTCATGGCCGCTGCAGCCGGTTTGGCGCAGGAGGTGGTGCAGGGCGGGGCGAGTGCACTGGCCCTCGACGAAGCAATGTTCTGAGAGCTTATGAATAAATCTACTGCGCGTGCCAGATCGGGGCTTGGGCGGTGCTCGCTATCCTCATGTACAACGACGTACATTCCGGTAGCTGCGCTCCGG
>VBWA01000005.1 GCA_006218025.1 Rhodocyclaceae bacterium
TCCGGTAGCTGCGCTCCGGCCGCACCCCGCTGCGGCCCGCTCGCTACGATTTCTTCACATGCTTTAACACTTCATGCTCGCCAAACGCATCATCCCCTGTCTCGACGTCAACGCCGGCCGCGTGGTCAAGGGCGTTAACTTTGTCGAACTGCGCGATGCCGGCGATCCGGTCGAGATCGCGCGTCGCTACGACGAGCAAGGGGCCGACGAAATAACCTTTCTCGACATCACGGCCAGTTCCGACGATCGGGACATCATCCTGCATATTGTCGAAGCGGTGGCCTCGCAGGTGTTCATTCCGCTCACGGTGGGCGGCGGCGTGCGTCAGGTCGAGGACGTGCGCCGGCTGCTGAACGCGGGTGCCGACAAGGTCAGCATGAATACGGCGGCGGTGAACAATCCGCAACTGGTGGCCGATGCCGCGGGCAGGGTCGGTTCACAATGCATTGTGGTCGCCATCGACGCCAAGCAGACCGCACCCGGGCATTGGGAGGTATTCACCCATGGCGGGCGCAAGAATGTGGGGCTCGACGTCATAGACTGGGCACGCAAGGTCGAAGGCCTTGGCGCAGGGGAGATTCTTCTCACCAGCATGGATAGGGATGGCACCAAGGCCGGTTTCGACCTCGCGCTGACGCGTGCGGTTGCCGACGCAGTCGGCATCCCGGTGATCGCCAGCGGCGGCGTCGGTACGCTGCAGCACCTGGCCGACGGCGTTACCGAAGGCCGCGCGGACGCCGTCCTCGCGGCGAGCATTTTCCACTATGGCGAATACACGGTGCGCCAGGCGAAGGAATACATGCGCAGCCGCGGCATCGAGGTAAGACTGTGAGCGTGCCGCAAAACAGCCAATGGCTTGACGAGGTGCTCTGGGATGCTCAGGGCCTGGTCCCCGCGATCGCCCAGGACGCGGCGACGGGCGAGGTGCTGATGTTCGCATGGATGAATCGCGAGGCGTTGGCGCTGACGGCCGAATCCGGTCACGCCGTGTATTGGTCCCGTTCGCGCGGGCGTCTGTGGCACAAGGGCGAAGAATCCGGACATACGCAGAAGGTGCTGGAACTGCGTGTCGATTGCGACAAGGATGTAGTGCTGTTGAAGATCGAGCAGAGTGGCGGGATCGCGTGCCACACAGGCAGACGCAGTTGTTTTTTCAACCGGCTTGAAACCTCGGGCTGGCGGGATGTCGAGCCCGTCCTCAAGGACCCGAAGGAGATATACAAATGATCGATCTTGAAATTATTCGCCGGGTTCAGGCGACGCTGGTCGAACGCAAGGGTGCGGCGCCGGATTCATCCTACGTCGCCAGCTTGTATGCCAAGGGCACCGATGCGATCTGCAAGAAGGTGGCGGAGGAAGCCGCCGAAACCATCATGGCGGCCAAGGATGGCGATCGCCTGCATCTGGTGCGCGAAGTGACGGATCTCTGGTTCCACAGCATGATCCTGCTGACCCAGTTCGGTATCGGCGTCGATGACGTGATGGTCGAGTTTCGGCGCCGGGAAGGCATCTCCGGTATCGACGAGAAGAACAGTCGGAATCCTGAATAGTGAGCGATTGCATTTTCTGCAGGATTGCGCGCGGCGAAATCCCGTCGAAGAAAGTCTATGAAGACGAGGAAATCTTTGCCTTTCACGACATCAACCCGATTGCGCCGGTGCATTTCATGATCGTGCCCAAGCTGCACATTGCTTCGCTGATGGAGGCCGACATGAGCCACCAGATGCTGCTCGGGCGCATGCTGGCCAAGGCGAACGAACTGGCCCGGAGCCAGGGCCTCAACGAAGGCTTCCGGACGATCATCAACACCGGGCGGATCGGGCATCAGGAGGTGTATCATCTCCACGTTCATATTCTGGGTGGCCCCGAGCCCCTGGGATCCATGCTGCAGCGCAAGGCGCCTTGAAGATTCATTGAGCGCGAGGAGAAAATACAATGGGATCATTGAGCATCTGGCACTGGCTGATCGTGCTGGTGATTGTCATGCTGGTGTTCGGCACCAAGAAGCTGCGCAACATGGGGTCTGACCTCGGTGGCGCGGTCAAGGGCTTCAAGGACGGCATGAAAGAGGCCTCTGCCGACAAGCCCGCCGACAAGCCGGCGGAGCCGCAGCAGGTGAGCGGTCACACCATCGACGTCGAGGCGCGTAGGGAACAGACCAAGTCCTGATCCTGCACGGCTGAGCGGTGTCCGGGCGTCGGCTGCCCCGGCATTTCGAGCCTGCCATACCATTTCCCAGTTCCCAACGAACCCATGTTCGACGTCGGCCTTTCCGAGTTGATGGTCATCGCCGCAGTGGCGCTGGTCGTCATCGGCCCGGAACGTTTGCCCAAGGTGGCGCGCACTGCCGGCCTGCTTCTCGGTCGTCTGCAACGCTACGTCAGCGACGTCAAGTCCGACATCAATCGCGAGATGCAACTCGATGAGCTGAAGAAACTCCAGCAGCAGATGACCGATCAGGTGACGAGCCTGGAGGCTTCCGTAACTCACGAAATGCGCGAGGTCGAATCATCGGTGAACGACGTGATCGAACCATTGGCCGCCGATGCCGCCGTGTCGCCAGCGCCGACTCCTGAGGCCATTCCGGTCGCCGCTGAGCAGCCGGCGGAAACGCTTGCGCCCGCCACAGCGGCCGCCGAAACATTGAAATCCTGATGGCTGACGAACAGGAGACCTTTCTCTCCCACCTGGTTGAACTGCGGGATCGCCTGATTCGCATCCTCATCGCGGTCGGCATCGTCTTCGTGCCGCTGGCGTTCTACGCCCGCGAGTTGTATTCCCTGCTGGCTGCCCCTTTGCTGGCGACCTTGCCCGCGGGCGGCCAGATGATCGCCACGGATGTGGTCGGTGTGTTCCTGGTGCCGATGAAAGTCGCGCTGACGGTGGCTTTCCTGGTCGTCTTGCCTTATGTGCTGTATCAGGTCTGGGCCTTTGTTGCGCCCGGGCTCTATGCCCATGAGAAAAAGCTCGCGATGCCGCTTCTGGCGGCCTCGGTCATCCTGTTCTTTGTCGGCATGTCCTTCGCCTATTTCGCCTTCTTCCCGATGGTGTTCGGCTTCATGGCGAATTTTGCCCCCGAGGGCGTGGCCTGGATGACCGATATCGAGAAGTACTTCTCCTTCGTCCTCACCATGTTCCTCGCTTTTGGCGTCACCTTCGAGGTGCCGGTAATCGTCATCGTGCTGGTCAAGATCGGGGTGGTCAACGTCGTCAAACTGCGCGAGTGGCGGCCTTATGTCATCGTCGGCGCCTTTGTGGTGGGAGCGATATTTACGCCACCCGACGTGATTTCGCAGTTCATGATGGCGGTGCCGCTGTGGCTGCTCTACGAACTCGGCATCGTGTTGGCCAGCGTCATCGTTCGGCCGCCGGTGCCGGAAGCAGTCGGCGAGCCGGACTATCGGCCGCCGACTGACGAGGAAATGAACCGGGAGCTCGATCGCGCCGAACAGCGGTCGCGCGACCAGGCGAGCTGACCGAAAATCGTGGCCAGGCAAGTTCCTGCGGGGCTTTCCAGCGATGCCGAAGTTCGCAGCCTCGCTGCGTCATCACTGGTCAAGCTGTTCGACAGTCTCTATGAAGGTGCTGTCGTCATCGATCAGGCCGGCCGCATCACCTGGATCAACGACAAGTACAAGGCGCTGATCGGCTGGAATGGCAGCGAGGCCATTGAAGGCCGGCTCATAGAAGACGTGCTGCCCAATAGCCGTTTGCGCCATGTGGTTGAGACCGGGCATGCCGATCTGCTTGACGTGCTGACGGTGGGCGGACGCCAGATGGTGGTGTCGCGCATCCCCTTGCATGGCGAGGCGGGCAATGTGATCGGGGCGCTGGGGGTGATTCTTTACGATCGCCTGCAGGCGTTGAGGCCCATCGTTTCCAAATTCCAGCAGATGCAGACGGATCTGGCGACCGTGCGCAAGCAACTGGCGTCGGGACGGCAGGCAAAGTACCGCATCAGCCAGTTTGTCGGCGCCAGTCGTCTTGCGGCGGAAACCAAGGAGCAGGCACGACGTGCGGCTGAGCGTGAAGGCGCCGTTCTGCTGCTGGGTGAGACCGGTACCGGCAAGGAACTCCTGGCGCACGCCATCCATGCGGCGAGTCGTCGCGCCGAGGGTCCGCTGGTCAGCATCAACGCGGCAGCGATTCCTGAAGCCCTGCTGGAGGCCGAGTTGTTTGGTGTGGAGCCTGGCGCGTATACCGGCGCCGGAACCAAGTCGCGCAGCGGGAAATTTCTCCTCGCCGATGGCGGCACGCTGTTTCTCGATGAGGTCGGCGACATGCCGCTTGCCTTGCAGCCCAAGTTGCTGAGGGTATTGCAGGAAGGCGAGGTGGAGCCGGTCGGCGGCAATCAGCTGCGTGCGGTCAATGTGCGCGTGATCGCCGCCACCAGCCGTGACCTCAAGGCGATGATCGAGGCCGGCAGCTTCCGCGCCGATCTGTACTATCGCCTCAATGTGCTGCCGATCCGCCTGCCGCCGTTGCGCGAGCGCAGCGAGGATGTTTCGATGTTGTGCGAAACCCTGCTGGAGCAGATTGCCGAGCAGGGGGGCGAAGCGTCCCGCACTTTGGCCGCGGACGGCTTGGCGCGACTGGCGGCCTATGGCTGGCCAGGCAATGTCCGCGAACTGCGCAATGTGCTGGAGCAGGCGGTTGCACAATCGGACAATCGCCGTCTCGCCGGCGCCGACTTTCCCATGCTTCCCGAGGTCGTCGAAGTCATCCAGCGCCTGGTCGATGCGGAGCCCGACACCGTCAATAGCGGCGTGCGTCCATTGCGCGAGGCGGTGGCCGTAGCTGAGCGAGCCGAGATTCTGCGTGCGCTTGAGGCGACCGGGTGGGTCAAACTGCACGCCGCCAGACTGCTGGGGATCAGTCGCGCCCAACTCTATGAAAAGCTCGCCATCCTTGGCATCGTGTCCGAGGAAGCAGACACTTGAATATTTGTCCTGAATTTCGGACGAATGACTGATATTCAGTTGTTTCAATGCATTACGTGTTGTTACCGATTATTATGTCCGGATTACAAGACAGCCTGAGTCCAAATTAGCGCAAGCTGTAATGGGTCATATAGATGACTTGCCAGTGTTTCAGCGGGTTGGCACGGCTCCTGCATAGAGTGAAGTCGGACCCGTGCGTTCGGGGAATCACTTCATAATGGGAGGACCAGACATGAAATTCAAGGCGTTGGCTTTTGCAACCCTGACGGCCGCGGCCGTCACCCTGACCGCTCCGGTCAGCGCGCAGGAACTCAAGATCGCCCTCATTGCCGGCAAAACCGGTGCCCTTGAGGCCTATGCCAAGGAAACCGAAATCGGCTTCATGATGGGCCTTGAGTACCTGACCAAGGGAACCATGACGGTTAACGGGCGCAAGATCAAAGTGATCGTCAAGGACGACCAGGGCAAGCCCGATCTGGCCAAAGCGGCATTGGCGGAAGCCTATGGCGATGACAAGGTAGATATCGCGGTCGGCACGACCTCGTCGGGTGCCGCGCTGGCGATGCTGCCGGTGGCCGAGGAGTACAAGAAGGTGCTGGTGGTCGAACCAGCGGTGGCCGACGCAATTACTGGCGACAAGTGGAATCGCTATATCTTCCGCACCGGACGCAACTCGTCGCAGGACGGATTGGCCGCGGCCGCTGCCTTGATGGGCGACGCGAATATTGCTTTCCTGGCGCAGGATTATGCCTTTGGCCGCGACGGCATCAAGGCCTTCAAGGATTCGCTGGCGGCCGTCAAGAGCAAGGCCAGGGTGGTGCACGAGGAATATGCGCCGCAGACGGCGACCGACTTCACCGCCTCGGCGCAGCGCATATTTGACGCACTCAAGGACAAACCCGGCAGAAAGATTCTTTCCATCTACTGGGCCGGAGCGAATCCCTTGACCAAGATCGCCGACATGAAGCCCGAGCGCTACGGCATTGAGCTGGCGGCAGGCGGCAATATCCTGCCGGTGCTGAAGGGCTGGAAGAACCTCGTCGGTATGGAAGGCAGCATCTACTACTACTATGCCTTCCCGAAAAATGCGATGAATGACTGGCTGGTTGCCGAGAATCAGAAGCGCTTCAAGCAGCCGCCGGATTTCTTCACGGCGGGTGGCTTCGCGGCCGCCAGTGCTGTCGTGACGGCGCTGACCAAGGCTGGGTCCAGCGATACCGAAAAGCTTATCGCGACGATGGAAGGCATGGACTTCGACACGCCAAAAGGCAAGATGACCTTCCGCAAGGAAGACCATCAGGCGCTACAGTCGATGTTCCACTTCCGCATCAAGAAGGCCCAGGCCAACGAGTGGGATCTGCTTGAACTGGTGCGCGAGTTTCCGGCATCCGAACTGCCACTGCCGATCCGCAACAAGCGCTGAAAATCCATTTTCCACGGCTGGTGCCGTGTGACATGGTGAGAGAGACTGGCCCGGTTTCATTTCTGGCTCAGTGTCCTTCTCCATGTCTCCCGGTGCCGGCCGTGGTGACGGTATCACCTCATGACTGACGCGCATTCGGTTCTGTCCACCCATGGCCTGAGCATTCGTTTTGGCGGGCATATCGCCGTGAATAACGTGAGCTGCGAATTTCGCCCCGGCACGCTCACTGCGATCGTCGGCCCCAATGGGGCGGGCAAGACTACCTACTTCAACCTGATATCGGGTCAGTTGCAGCCGACCTCGGGTACGGTGCGCCTGTATGGCCAGGACATAACTCGTCTCGGCGCGCCACAACGCACCAAGCGCGGCATCGGCCGCGCGTTCCAATTGACCAACCTGTTTCCGAATCTCACCGTGCTGGAAAATGTTCGCCTGACAGTGCAAAGCCATGCGGGACTGGGGCTGAACATGACATCCATGTGGGCCAGCCATGTCGAGCTGATCGAGAAGGCCGAGCATTTCCTGCATGTCACAGCGCTCAGCGAACGTCGCCACGAGCTGGCCTCCGCGCTGTCGCACGGCGACAAGCGCAAGCTTGAAATCGCGATTCTGCTGGCTCTTGAGCCCGATATCTTCATGTTTGATGAACCGACCGCCGGGATGAGCGTGGACGAAGTGCCGGTGGTACTCGACCTGATTCACCACATCAAGGCCCAGGGCGACAAGACCATCCTCCTGGTCGAGCACAAGATGGACGTGGTGCGCTCGCTGGCCGACCGCATCATCGTGCTGCACAACGGCTATCTGGTGGCCGACGGCGAACCCGCCGAAGTGATGGCCTCGCCCATAGTGCAGGAAGCCTATCTGGGAACCGGGATGGCCGACCATGTGTGAGCTTTTCCCCCATGCCCTTTTCCAAAAAAGGGGGCGACCTTGGTTCAGCAACGGTTTTTACAAGACCGCTGCTTCCGGTCTGTTGACTTCATGGCGCCTTCGGGCGGCCGGGCGGCACCATGTCTGAGCCCTTGCTGCAACTGGAAGGGGTGCATACCCACATCGGCCAGTATCACATCCTGCATGGCGTGGATCTGCTTGTGCCGAAGGGCGGCATTACGGTGCTGCTCGGCCGCAACGGTGCCGGCAAGACCACCACCCTGCGTACCATCATGGGTTTGTGGCACGCCTCGCGCGGCACGGTACGCTTCGCCGGCGAAGACATCACCCAGAGTTCCACGCCCGATATTGCCTGTGCCGGCCTAGCCTACGTCCCGGAAAGCATGGGCATCTTCTCCGACCTGACGGTGCGCGAGAACCTGTACCTTGCGGCGCGCAGCGTGAAAAAGGTGGGCGAGATGGACGAGGCGCGCCTGGAATGGATCTTCGGCTTCTTCGGTGCGCTGAAGAAGTTCTGGAACCAGCCGGCCGGCACCCTGTCCGGCGGCCAGAAGCAGATGGTGGCGATCGCCCGCGCGATTGTCGAACCGCGAAGACTGCTGCTGATCGACGAGCCGACCAAGGGGCTGGCGCCTGCCATCATCCAGGGCATGATCGCCGCCTTTCGCGAACTCAAGCAAACCGAGACCATCCTGCTGGTCGAGCAGAACTTCAGCTTCGTCTGCGCGCTGGGTGATTCCGTGGCGGTGATGGACGGCGGACGCATCGTGCATTCGGGAGCCATGGCCGCACTGGCGGACGACAGGGACTTGCAGCACAAGCTGCTCGGCCTGTCGCTGGACGCGCATCAATAGGGTCAACAACATGACGACGATTTCCCAAGCCGCGCCACAGGATTCCGCGATTCCCAAAGTGCGGGTGGACATGCTGCCGCTGCTGCTGGTGCCGGTGCTGGCGCTGTTGATGCTGCCGCTGGTGGGAAGTTTCCCGACCTGGGTGACGCTGACCGTGGCCGGGCTGGCCATGGGCATGATGGTATTCATGATGGCCAGCGGCCTGACACTGATATTCGGCCTGATGGACGTGCTCAACTTCGGTCACGGCGCGTTTGTTTCGGTCGGTGCCTTTACTGCGACATTGGTGCTGCTGCCGATGAAAAGCTGGGTCGAAGCAGATTCGGTGTGGATGAACCTGTCGGTGGTGGGTCTCGCCATCCTGCTGGCGATGCTGGTCACCGGCATCCTCGGCTGGGCCTTCGAGCGCATCATCATCCGCCCCGTGTATGGATTGCACCTCAAGCAGATCCTGATCACCATGGGCGGCATGATCGTCGCCGAGCAACTGATCCATGTCATCTGGGGCGCCGAGCAGATTCCCCTGCAACTGCCGACGACCTTCCGCGGCGCGTTCATCATCGGCGACGCGGCATTGGAGAAATATCGCCTGATTGCCGTCGGCGTCGGGCTGACGGTGTTCGTCACCATGTTCCTCGTGCTCAACCGAACCAAGGTCGGCCTGCTGATCCGCGCCGGTGTCGAGAACGGCGAAATGGTGGAGGCGCTGGGCTACCGCATCCGGCGCCTGTTTGTCGGCGTCTTCATGGCGGGTTCCGCATTGGCCGGCCTCGGCGGCGTGATGTGGGGCCTCTACAAGGAAACCCTGACGGCGGCCATCGGCGGCGAGATCACGGTGCTGGTGTTCATCGTCATCATCATCGGCGGCCTCGGCTCGGTCGGCGGCTGCTTCATCGGTGCCATGCTGGTGGCGCTGGTGGCCAACTATGCCGGCTTCCTGGCGCCCAAGGTGGCACTCGTATCCGACATCCTGCTGATGGTCACGGTCCTGCTGTGGAGGCCGCAGGGCCTGTATCCGGTAGCAAAGCGATGAATATGAAACGACCCCCACGCTCGCTTTGCTCGCTGCCCCCCCGAGGGGGCATGTCAGTACCTTGGGGCGGTCCGGCGGTACCGCCATGATCAAGACCCTGCTCTCCGGTGACTTGCCGCGCAGCCGCCTGCTTTCGGCGCTGCTGCTGGTCGTTCTCTGCGGCCTCGCCCTGGCGCCTTTCCTGTTCCATGGCGCTCGCTCGCTCAACGTCGCGGCGACGATCTGTGTGTTTGTCGTGCTGGTCGCCTCCTATGACCTGCTGCTGGGCTACACCGGCATCGTGTCGTTCGCCCACACCATGTTCTACGGCATCGGCGCCTATGGCGTCGGCCTCGCCCTGCACGGCATGGGACCCAGCTGGTCGGCCGTGCTGGTCGGCACCGCCGGGGCCCTGGCGGTTTCGCTGGTGCTGGCACTGGTGATCGGCCTGTTTTCGCTGCGGGTGCGGGCCATCTTCTACGCCATGATCACCCTTGCCGTGGCTGCCGCCTTCGCAGTGCTGGCGTCGCAACTTTCCGATCTCACCGGCGGCGAAGACGGCCGCACCTTCAAGGTGCCGGAACTGCTGCAACCGGGCTTCCACCTGATCGATGGCGAAATCCTCGGGCGCGCCATCGACGGCAAGCTGATCACCTATTACCTGGTGTTCTTTTCGGCGCTGGCGCTATTCCTGTTCATGCTGCGCATCGTCAATTCGCCCTTCGGTCGGGTTCTTCAGGCCATCCGCGAAAACGATTTCCGCGCCGAAGCGCTGGGCTATCGCACAGTCGTCTACCGCACCCTGGCCAATTGTCTCGGCGCACTGATTGCGACGCTGGCCGGCGTCCTGATGGCGCTCTGGCTGCGTTACGTGGGGCCGAAGACAATGCTCTCCTTCGAAGTCATGACCGACATCCTGCTGATCGTGGTGATCGGCGGCATGGGTACGGTCTACGGCGCGGTGATTGGTTCCGCGCTGTTCATCCTCATGCAGAACTACCTTCAGGTATTGATGAAGGAGGCTTCCGCGGCATTGGCCGGCGTTCCCCTGCTGGCCAATTTGTTTCATCCCGACCGCTGGCTGTTGTGGCTGGGTGTGCTGTTCGTGCTCTCGGTGTACTTTTTCCCCGCCGGTATTGTCGGCAAGCTGCGCGCGGGAGCAAAGGCGAAGTCCGACCGCCCGGCCTGACGCAGCCTGGTTGAATTAGGCAGCGGTAGCGGTGCGAGAGCAGGCGTCATTGATCAAAGGATTGTCATGGGCAGTGCTTACGACTACAAGAGCAAGCTGATCAGCGTCGAGCAGGCGCTGGCGAAAATCAAGACCGACGACTGCATCGTCAGTGCGCTTGGTGCCGCCGAGCCGAACGGCTTGCTGGACCAGTTGCACACCATCGCCGACCGGGTGCGCAACGTGTCCGTATCCACCTGCCTGCCGATGCGGCCATTCAAATGGTTCATGGATCCGGCGATGAACGGCCATTTCGAGCATCACGCCTGGTTTTATTCGGCCAACATCCGCAAGGCCGCGGCGGAGGCGCATACCTCCACCTACGTTCCCAACCACCTGCATTCGGCGGCGATGGACCGGATCCTGTATCGCAAGCCCACCATTTTCATCGGTTCGTGCACGCCGCCAGACCGTTTCGGTTACGTCTCCCTCGCCTTTTCAGTCGTCTACGAACGGGACCTGATGGAGGTGGCCGACATCGTGATCCTGGAAGTCAATGATCAGGTGCCCTTCACGTGGGGTGATACCGTCATCCACCTCGATCAGGTCGACTACCTGGTCGAGCACTCATCGACTCCTTTCGAGCTGCCCGCGCCCGAAACCGGGGATCGCGACAGGAAGATTGGCGGCTATATCGCCGAACACATCGAGGACGGTTCGACCATGCAGCTCGGCATCGGCGGCATCCCCAACGCCGTGGCCGGTGAACTGCTGCAGAAGAGGGATCTGGCGATCCACACCGAGATGCTGACCGACGGCATGGTGGACCTCTTCGAGGCCGGCGTCATAGCGCGTGCGCCGCGCAGCCTGGACAAGGGCATCATGCGCGGCAAGATGGTGGCCGCCTTCGCCCTTGGCACGAAGAAACTCTACGATTTCCTCGACCGCAATCCGGGGCTGGCCCTGATGCGCGGGTCCTGGGTCAACAATCCCTACGTCATCGCCCACAATCGCAAGCAGGTGTCGATCAACACCACACTGGAAGTGGACCTGACGGGCCAGGTCTGTTCCGAGTCCATCGGCCACCGCCAGTATTCGGGCACCGGCGGCCAGTCCGACACGGCCATCGGTGCGCAGATGTCGGAAGGCGGCAAGTCATTTATCGCCCTCTATTCGACGGCCGACGTGAAGCAGCCGGATGGCACGCGCAAGACCATTTCGAAGATTGCGCCCATGCTTACGCCGGGCGCCGCCGTCACCTTGCAACGGTCCAATGTCGACTTTGTCGTGACCGAATACGGCGCGGTGCGCCTGCGCGGCGCGCCGGTGAATGAGCGGGCGCGGCGGCTGATTTCGATTGCGCATCCGGATTTCCGCGCCGGTCTCCAGGAAGAGGCGGAGAAGCTCGGCTTCATCTAGTCTGCGTGGCGTGTCGTGACGATCATCATCGCAGCAAGGGAACAAACATGAGCCTGGTTCGTATCGAGCCGCTCGGGTCAGGCGTGATGCGCCTGGTGCTGGCGCGCCCGGCGATGCAAAACGCCCTGGTGCCGGAACTGCTGGACGACTTGCTCACTGCCCTGAGTCAGGTCGGCCAGTCAGCCGATTGTTGTGCCGTGGTACTGGCCGCCGACGGCCCGGCATTTTCCATCGGCGGCGACATGCGGCGCTTCCAGCGTGAACGTCAGGGCCAGCTGCACACCTATGCCGCTGGTCTGGTCGGCAAGCTGAATGAGGCGATCCTGGCTTTGATCGACCTGCCCCAGCCCGTGGTGGCCGCGGTGCATGGCGTGGTCACCGGCGGCTCGATCGGACTGGTGCTTGCCGCAGACCTGGTTTATCTCGCGCCGCAGGCGGCGTTCAAGGCCCATTACGCCACGGCCGGTTTTGGTCCCGACGGCGGCTGGACGGCCCTGGTCGGCCGCCTTGCAGGACCGCGTCGTGCGGCTTCGGCCCTGCTGCTCAATCGAACTGTGCGTGCCGACGACGCGGTGGCCTGGGGGCTGGCCAACGAAGTGGTGGCCGCCGAACAATTACAGGAAATCGCCAACGCCGCCGCGCGCAAGATCGCCGCCTATCCCGCCGGCACCATGCGTGCCGCGAAGGCATTGCTGCGCAGCGACCGCGAGCGCCTGGCCGCCGACCTGGAAGCCGAACGCAGGCGTTTCCTTGAACTGATCGATACCCCGCAAGCCCGGGCCGGCGTCGATGATTTCCTGCACCGGTTCCAGGACTATCCCGATTCAGCTGAATCCCAGGAAGGAACAGGAGGACAAGATGCAAGTACCTGACTATCTGGCCAAGCATGCGCGGCAGTTTCCCGGCAAGACCGCCCTGGTGGACCTCCATACGGGACGTCGCGTCAGCTATGCCCAGCTCAACGAACGGGCGAGCCGTTTCGCCGAATTCCTGCGCGAGCGTTGGCAGATCAAACCGGGTGACCGGGTAGCCTTGCTGGCGCACAGTTCTTCCGACTACGTCGAGATGCTCTATGGTTGCGGCAAGATCGGCGCGGTGGTGATCTGCCTCAACTGGCGGCTTTCGGTCGACGAACTCAAGGGCGTGCTGGGCGACGCCCAGCCTGCGGCGCTGGTCTGGGGTGAGGAGTTCGACGCTACGGGCACTGCCCTGATGGCAGCCTTCAGTTTGACGAACTGCATGGTGACCGGCGCCGCGCGGCCGGCAGTCGCCGGGTACGAAACTGCGCTGGCCGAAATGTCGGGTGCCACTGTAGAGATGCCCTGGCGCGAGCACAACGACGTCTGGTACCTGCTCTACACCGCCGGCAGCACAGGCAAGCCCAAGGGCGTGCCGCAGACCTGGGGCATGAACGTCACCAACACCCTGAACAACACCATTCACGCAGGCCTGAGGCGCGAGGACGTAATGCTCTCGGTGCTGCCCTATTTCCACACCGGTGGCCTCAACCTCTACATGAACTGCCTGCTGATGCTGGGTGCGACCACGCTGATCATGCGCCAATTCGATGTCGAGAAGACCATGGAACTGCTGGAGCAGGAGGCCACGGTAATGTTCGGCGTGCCGGCCATCTATCTGTTCCTCAGCCAGCACCCCCGTTTCGCCAGCGCCGACTTTTCGCGGGTGCGCAGTTGGGCGGCCGGCGGCGCGCCGGTGCCCAGGATATTGCTGGAACAATACCTGGCCAAGGGCGTCACCATCTGCTTCGGCTTCGGCATGACCGAGACCGGGCCGACGGTTTTCCTCACCGACGAGGACACTGCGCGCAGCAAAGTAGGCACTGTCGGCAAGCCGGTGATGTTCGTCGAGGCCAAGGTAGTCGATACCCAGACCCGGCAGCGGCTGGGCGCCAACCAGCGCGGCGAGATGCTGCTGCGCGGGCCGGCCATCACGCCGGGCTACTGGAACAACCCCGAGGCCACGGCCAAGTCGTATGAGGACGGCTGGCTGTGCACCGGCGACATCGTCTACTTTGATGACGACGGCGACTTCTACGTGGTCGATCGTTCCAAGGACATGTACATATCCGGCGGCGAGAACGTCTATCCGGCCGAAGTCGAAAACGTCATCTTCCAGCTGGAAGGCGTGGCCGAGGCGGCTGTGATCGGTATCCACGACGCCACGTGGGGTGAGGTGGGCAAGGCCATCGTCGCGCTCAAGCCCGGTGCGCAGGTCAGCGAGGAACAGGTCATCGCCTACTGCAAGCAGAAGCTGGCGGGCTTCAAGGCGCCCAAACAAGTGCAGTTCGTCCCGGCGCTGGCGCGCAATGCCGCCGGCAAGGTCGACAAGCCCAGGCTGCGTGCCGAATTCGGAGACAAGGCGTGACGCAGTCCAGCACCGCCCAGCGGGTCCTGCTGCAAGGCGATTTCGACCGCTTTGCGCGGCTCAGCCATGACGACAATCCTATCCACTGCGATCCGGATTTTGCCGCAAAGAGCCATTTCGGCGCCACCGTTGCCCACGGCATGATGCTCTACAGCTGCATCTGCAAGGCGCTGACGGAACAGGTAGGGCCTGGCGTGGTGCAGTTGGAACAGACGCTGATGTTTCCCAATGCGACTTATGTCGGCGAACGCCTCCACGTCAACCTGAAGCCGGAAGCTGAAGCCGACGGAATTCTGGACATCGTCACCGAAGTCTCGAAAGTCGGCGCTGGCGGCACGGCGATTGCCACCGCGACAGGACGCTGCAAAGTGGTTTTGCCCGACGCGGCCCTGCCCACCGTGGCGCCGGCGCCCCACGCGGCAGAGCCGGGCGATGCCGAACTCTACGGCCTGCGCCCCGGCATGAACGCCAGCACCACGCGTACCTTCGCCGCCGCCGACCTCGACGAATACGGCGACCTGACCGGCGACCGCAACCCGATCTTCCGCGACGACCTCGAAGCACGGGCGCGCGGCTTCACGCGCCGCATCGTGCCCTGGCCGTTGCTCGCTGGCATGTTCTCCGATCTGCTCGGCACGCGATTGCCCGGTCGCGGCACCGGCTGGATGAAGCAATCCTTACGCTATCCCTCGGCCGCCCATCCCGGCGAGGCGCTGACGGCGACGGTGACGATCACGCGCCTTCGCGCAGACAAGGAACTGGTCAACCTTGCCACCCGGGTTTGTGCCGCCGACGGTCGCGTGGTCTGCGACGGCGAGGCGCTGGTGCTGGTACGGAATTTGGAAAGCAAGCTGGCGGTACGAACGGAGCAAGCATGAACGACGTCGGAATACTGGGTTACGGTTTCTACCTGCCCGATCGCCACATGAGCGCCGCCGACATCGCGGCGGCCACCGGCGGAAACTGGAGCGAAGCGGCGGTGCGCGACAAGCTCGGCATCGTCAGGAAGAGCATCCCAGGGCCGGAAGATGGCACCCAGGAGATGGGCGCCCGTGCCGCACTGGACGCCATCGCCCGCAGCGGCATCGACCCGCTGGAAATCGACCTGATCCTGTGCATGGGCGAGGAGTGGAAGGAATATCCGCTGACCACCTCGGCCATCTACATCCAGGAGCGCATCGGCGCACACCGCGCCTGGGGCATCGACATACAGCAGCGCTGCAACACTTCCGTGGCCGCGATCAAGATCGCCAAGGATATGCTGATCGCCGACCCGGAAATTGCCACGGCGATGATCGTCGGCGGCTACCGTAACGGCGACCTGATCGACTTCCGGGATTCGGCGGCGTCCTTCATGTTCGACCTCGCGGCTGGCGCCGGCGCGTTGATCCTGCGCCGCAATCTGGGTCGCAACCAGGTGCTCGGTTCCCATATCATCACCGATGGCTCGCTGGCGCGCGACGTCGGCGTCTGGTACGGCGGCACCGAGCATCCGATCGAATCGCTGCCGGAGGCGGAATTCGCCGCGCTGCGCGCCAGGGGCAACCTCAGTCTGCGCGTATTCGAGCCTGAGCACATGAAAGCGCGCCTCAACGAAGTATCGATGCCCAACTGGCTGAGCTGCATCGACAAGGCGCTGGAAAAGAGCGGGGCGACTCGCGCCGATATCGACTTCCTCAATGTATTGCACTTCAAGCGCTCGATGCACGCCAGCCTGCTGGAAACCCTGGGCCTCAAGCCGGAGCAGTCGGTGTACCTGGAGAACTACGGCCACCTCGGGCAGGTGGACCTGATGCTGTCGATCCATGAAGGCCTGCAGCAGGGCCGCTTGAAAGACGGAGACCTGATGGTCGCCATCGCCGCTGGAATTGGCTACGTGTGGGGCGCCACCGTGGTGCGCTGGGGGTCTAGCGAATGAAGCATGCCCCTGGCGCCTTCAAGTTTGCCCAATCCGTTCTGCTTCAGCCTGCGTTGAATCCGATCCGCTCGACGAATTGTTTGGGGTCGAGCGCCGGGCCCTTGTAATCGGCCTGCATGTAGTCGCAGCCCAGCTCCTTGAGCCGGGTCGCCGACGCATCGTCCGCGACACCAACGGCTACAACTTCAAGCCTCAGGTGGTGGGCGAGTTCGATGATCGACTGCAAGATGCGCTCGGACTTCGGCACTCCGGCCAGGTCGCGCGCGGCTGAAACATCGATCTTGATTTCCTGAAACGGCATTGTTGACAACCAGAACAGCGACGAAAGCGCCATGCCCGCATCGTCGATCGACAACTTCACGCCAAGCTCCTTCAGCCGACCAAGTGTTTCCCTCGCCGTCGCCTCTGCGCCCAACACCGAAGTCTCCCCAATCTCCAGGATGAGCGTCCCTGGCCGCCGGCTCCATGTGCCCAGTGCACGCTGGACCACGTCGAGAAGCTCCGTGTGCCGCAGCGCCCGTGCCGGCAGCTTGATGCCAATGCGCAAGTCCAGCCCCGCGCTGTAGCGGAATTCCGAGACGTTTCGCAGCGCTCGATTCAGTATTGAGGAGACCAGATTGGTGACCATGTCCGCTGATTCCGCCGCGGCGAATACATCCTCTGCGGCAATTATGCCGCGCGTGGGATCACGCCAGCGCAACAAGCCTTCGGCACCCATGACTTGGCCAAGGCGCAGATCGTACTGCGGCTGAAACACGAGATCGAGCGCATCCTCCGAAACGGCAGTGCGCAGTCGGTTCTCATAGAGAAGTTTCGATGCCGCCGAATGGTCTCGGTCTTCCCCATAGTCGGCAACGCGGCCCGCCAGCTCGCGGGCAAGAGCGCAGGCGCTCTTGGCTCGTTGCAGCAGTGTTTCCGCCTGATCTCCGTGAGCCGGATACATTGCAATCCCAATCGCGGGATTGGCGAAGATTTCCTCTTCATCGATCCAGAACGGTGTATTCAGCGCGCGCAGCGATTTCTTTGCCGCCAGCAGCGCCACAGCGGGACCCTCGACAGGCGAAAGGACGCAAGCGAAATCATCCCGGCCCATCTCGCCGACAAAATCGCCCGGGCGAAGCACGTCGGTACTCAGCGACGCAATTACACGGTCGCGTACGGCATCGCCGACGTGGTAGCCCCACACGGCGTCTATGCGGCTGATTACGCCGCATTCGATGAGTAGTACGGCCAGATTCGCGCCATCAGCCCGCCTCTTTTCAACTTCACCGCGCAGCGCCTCCGGAAA
Organism: Rhodocyclaceae bacterium; assembly: GCA_006218025.1. Taxonomy (GTDB): domain Bacteria; phylum Pseudomonadota; class Gammaproteobacteria; order Burkholderiales; family Rhodocyclaceae; genus Sulfuritalea. The sequence goes on from VBWA01000005.1 coordinate 17,302, forward strand.
CGGGATTGCGTCGGACGCGGAGGGGCCGCACGATGTCGCCGCCGGATCGACGAAGTCCGCCTTGCTCACAGGAACAGTTCTCGCGGGTCTATCTTGACGGAGTCATACTCCAGGGAGCGCTGGATCCGGTAAGGTTCGTCAGGTCTGACCTTGGGTTCCTTCATCAGGTCAAGCATCTTGTACGGTATGAGCCGGTTACCTGCAGCGTCCTTAACGACCATTATGCGCGGTTGCATGCGACGCACCATGTTCTGGGCGATCACGATCGCGACCTCGCCACTGTTCAATTCGACCACGCTACCTACAGGGAAAACACCGATACACTGAATGAACTGTTCGACCAGCGCAGGGTGAAACTGCTTTCCGCGCCCCTTGTAAATGATGCTCAGCGCGTTTGCAGGGGACAGGTTTTCCCCCAAGGGCTTGGGTGCCGTGAGTGTGTCGAATGTATCCACTATTCCAGCGATCAAGCCGGGGAAAGCAATTGCATCGCCGCGCAGTCCCCGCGGATAGCCGCTACCGTCGAAACGCTCGTGGTGCAGAGACGCGAATCCGGGAAGCTCCGGTGGGAGGCCCGGTGTGTCGCTGAGAATTCTGACCGAGTGGTTCACGTGGGTCTGGTACAACTCAACTTCCGCAGCGTTGATGGGCCCGCGCGCGGCCAACTCGGCGGGCAGCTTGAGCTTGCCCACGTCCTGGAGCAGTCCCAGCATACCGAGGATTTTTAGACGCTCTTGCGGCAGTTGGAGAAAGCGCCCGAAAATGGTCATCATGACCGAAATCTCCACAGCCCGGCTGAGGGTCGCGCCACTCTTCTCTTGCAGCTTGATCAGCAGAGCCATTGCATCCGGATTGCGTACGACGCTCTCGGTAATCTGAGCCGCGGCTTCCTGCGATCGGGAACTATCGATCGAGTTTCCGATTTCCACTGCTCGGGAAAGCTCTTTTACGATCACCGTCGTGTTTGTATACGCATTCTGTGCCTTGGGCAATTCGAGTTCGACGCTCGCAATCTCCTTGTACACCGTCGTGCCGCGGACTTTCGCCAAATCCTCCGCTGTAACCTTGCCGATTTCCGGCAACTCCGCTTTCTCCGGGTCGATGAAGACGTGTTTGCAGTACTTTTTCAGAACGTCAAGCTGCTTGTTGCTTTTCAGGACAAAGCCCTGAAATACGAAAGGCGTTTCTATCCACGGCCGGTCGAGCTTGGAGACGAATGTTCCGAAGGTCAGTTCTTCGACAGGGATTTCTCGGAGTTCCATACTGATACGTGGCTATTTGGCTAAAAAGGAAATTCTCGCGTCTATCCAACAAAACAGCAAGCAAGGTTTGATTGCCGACAGTTGGCCGGCTGCTGTCCTACCCCAAGGTTTTGAGTTTACTCTGAAATCCGGGGACACATAGCCTTGAATGGGGTTCGAGTCCGGTTGTAGAACGGTTCGATGTAATCGAACAGTTCGGCCTCCGCCGCGACCCGCGTACTGTAGCGGGTGCCATGCACCCGCTCATTCTTCAGACTGTTGAAGAAGCTCTCCGTGGGAGCGTTGTCCCAGCAGTTTCCCTTGCGGCTCATCGAGCAGACCATCCCGTACTCGTTCAGCCGCGCCTGAAAGGCGTGGCTCGCATACTGGCTTCCCCGGTCGGAATGATGGATCAGACCCGCTGCCGGCTTCTTGCGGAACCAGGCCATGGTCAATGCATCGATCACGATGTCCGCTGTCATTCGCGGTTTGAGCGACCAACCGACGACTTCCCGGTTGAACAGATCGAGGACCACCGCCAGATAGAGCCAGCCTTCATCGGTCCAGATGTAGGTCATGTCGGCAGTCCAGACCTGATTCGGTGCCGCCGGCGTGAAGTCCCTGGTCAGCAGGTTCGGCGCTACTGGCTGCGAGTGCTTGGAATCAGTCGTGGCCTTGAAGCGCCGCTTGTGCCGTGCCCGCATCAGTCGCTCGACCCGCTCCTTGCTGGCCTGAATCCTCTGTCGCGCAATTCGCGCACCATCCGGGGCGAGCCATAGGCGCCCTTCAGTTCAGCGTGAATCGCCTGGATCAGCGCCAGCATCAGCGCATCCGTCAGCCGCTTGCGATCCGGCGTACCTCCGCGCTTCCAGGCTCAATACCCGCTGCTGCTGACTTCCAGCACGGCACAGGATTCCGCCAATCCATACGTCCGTCGATGCTCATCAATCCAGGCATACTTCACAGCGCATCCCTCGCGAAGTATGCCGTTGCTTTTTCAGGATTTCGTTCTCCCGCTTGAGCCGGATGTTCTCTGCACGCACCCGGGAGAGTTCCATCTGCTCCGGGGTGACCACCTTGCTGCCCGGCCCATTCAGCTTGCCGGCCGCTGCCGCCTTTACCCAATTGCGCAGCGTCTGCTCGATCAGCCCCAGTTCCCGCGCCACGGCCCCGACGCTCTGGCCTGCCTTCACCCGCTTCACCGCCAGATCCTTGAACTCGGCCGCGTATTCCTGCTTCGGTATCTTCTTCGACTTCGCTTCTCCTTCCAATTTGCCGGGGCGGTATACCCCATCTCTTGGAGGGCGAATTGCCGGGGGAAGCTCACTCAGGATGTACTCGCCGTTGCGTGCCACAGACGCAGTTTGTCGAGGGATACCTGGTCGGCCTCGGGCAGGACCATGCGCGCGCCGTCGAAGTTTTCGTTGATGGTGTAGTCGCTGACCGTGATCACGGTCGGGATGCCGGCCGCCAGCGCAGCCGCGAGTCCGTGTGAGGAATCCTCCACGGCCAGGCAATCGCGCGGCGGGAGATTGAGTTGTTTCAGCGTCCATAGGTAGAGTTCCGGCGAAGGCTTCTTGGCCGCGGCGACACTGCCGGAGGCGATGGCATCGAACCAGGTATCGGCGTTCGGACCCAGATTGGCCCGCAGCAGACCCACCACGTTCTCCAGTTTCGAACTCGACGCTATCGCCAGCCGCACGCCATCGGTACGTGCGTCGCAGATCAACTGGCCGATGTCGGCACGCAGGGGGATTGCTCCGGCGGCCAGCAGGCGCTGGTAATTTCGCGTCTTGATGTCGTGCACGCGATGCAGCAATTCGTCGAAATCAGGCCGCGCACAAGTGGCCGGGTCGAAATGCTCGGCGTAGTAGCGAATCCGTTCGAGGCCCCCGGTCACATCCAGCAAGGTGCCATAGAAGGCCTCGTCCCAGTGCCAGGACAGTCCGACCTCGGCGAACGCCGCATTGAACGCCGGGCGATGGCCGTCGCGCTCCGTGTTGGCAAGGGTACCGTCGACATCGAAAATGAGCGCGCGCAGGGCCATGATGAGTCACCACAAAACAAAAGTAGATACGAAAGACTAGCCGATTTTTCCCCATGAGGGAAAAACCATCTGCGTTTTTTTGGAAGATGCACTCCACGGGTTTTGCTGGGGGCTAGACGGTGCTACAGTGCACCAATTGGGCGTCGGCGTCCCGCTGACGGCCTTGGCACAGCACACTGTGAGTGGAGACCGAGCGCACGTGAAACCGACGAATATCGGCGCCCCCGATTATTTTCACAAAGTCGTGGATTGTCAGTGGGCATGTCCGGCTCACACCCCCGTTCCCGAATACATCCGGCTGATCGCTGCCGGCCATTATTCGGATGCCTACATGATCAACTGGCGCTCCAATGTCTTTCCCGGAATTCTGGGGCGCGTTTGCGATCGTCCCTGCGAGCCCGCCTGTCGCCGCGGCCGGGTGGACAAGGAGCCGGTGGCCATCTGCCGGTTGAAGCGTGTCTGTGCCGACCTCAAGGACGACATTCAGGACCGCCTGCCGCGGGCGCCGGAGAAGAAGAACGGCAAGCGCATCGCCTGCGTCGGCGCCGGTCCCGCGTCGCTGACCGTGGCGCGCGATCTGGCGGTCCTCGGCTACCAGATCACGGTGTTCGACAGCGGCGCATCCCCCGGCGGCATGATGCGCAGCCAGATTCCAAAATTTCGCCTCCCCGACGACGTGATCGACGAAGAGTGCGGCTACATCATCAATCTTGGAGTGGAAACCCGCTACAACCATTGGGTCGGCAGCCTGCGCGAGCTGGTCGAAGGCGACTGGGATGCGGTGTTTGTCGGTACCGGCGCGCCACGCGGGCGCGATGCCGACATTCCCGGGCGCAAGGAGGCGGCGGCGCATATCCAGATCGGCATCGACTGGCTGGCCAATGTCGCCTTCGGCCACACGACGAAAATAGCCAAGCGCGTGATCGTCCTCGGCGGTGGCAATACGGCCATGGACTGCTGCCGCTCGGCACGCCGGCTGGGCGGCGAAGATGTCAAGGTGGTGGTGCGCAGCGGCTTCGAGGAAATGAAGGCCTCGCCCTGGGAGAAGGAGGAGGCGATTCACGAGGGCATCCCGATTCTCAACATGCTGGTGCCGAAGGAATTCGTTCATGACAACGGCCGGCTGACGGGCGTCCTCTTCGAAAAGGTCCGGGCCGAATACGACGCCAAGGGCAGGCGCAGCCTGATTCCCACCGGCGAGCCGGATGTGCTGATGGAATGCGACGAGGTCCTGGTGGCCATCGGGCAGGAGAATGCCTTTCCCTGGATCGAGAAGGACATCGGCCTCGAGTTCGACAAATGGGGCATGCCGGTGCTGAACCAGGAGACGCTGCAATCGACGCTGCCGAAGGTGTTCTTCGGTGGCGACGCCGCGCTGGGTCCAAAGAACATCATTACCGCTGCGGCGCAGGGTCATGCGGCAGCGATTTCCATCGATTTGTTCTGCCGCGGCAAAAGCCTGCAGCAGCGTCCGCCACCGATGGTCAATCTTGCCAGCCAGAAGATGGGCATTCACGAGTGGAGCTATGACAACCAGGTGTCCGAGGAGGAGCGCAAGAAGGTGCCGGTGAAGGCGCTGGAAAAGACCCTCAAGGACATCAAGCTCGAGCTCGAGCTGGGATTCGATCCCTTCATGGCTTGCGCCGAGGCGGAGCGCTGCCTAAATTGCGACATCGAGACGGTATTCACCGTCAAGACCTGCATCGAATGCGACGCCTGCGTCGATATCTGCCCGACGGAATGCATCACCTTCACCAGCAACGGCGAAGAGGAGGATCTGCGTGGCCGTCTCAAGGCGCCGGCCAAGATTCTCGATCAGGCGCTGTATGTCTCGGACGTATTGAAGACGGGACGCGTCATGGTCAAGGACGAAAACATTTGCCTGCATTGCGGCATGTGCGCGGAGCGTTGCCCGACCGGCGCCTGGGACATGCAAAAATTCTTCCTGCAATGCGCCGAAGCGGGAACCGAGGCGAGAAGGACATGAGTGCCATGAAACCCATCCAGAGCAGCAACGACTTCGTCATCAAGTTTGCCAACGTGAACGGCTCCGGCTCGGCGTCCGCCAACGAGTTGTTCGCCCGCGCCATCATGCGCATGGGCGTGCCGGTGGCGCCACGCAACATCTTTCCGTCGAACATCCAGGGCATGCCGACGTGGTATGAAATGCGCGTCTCGGCTGCTGGCTGGCTGGGCCGCCGGGGCGGTTGTGACCTGATGGTCGCGATGAATCCGCAGACCTGGGACCGCGATATCGCCGAGATCGAACCTGGCGGCTATCTGTTCTATGACTCGACCAAGTCACTGCCCCGTTCGAGATTTCGCGAAGACATCACGGTGCTGGGCATTCCCCTCACCGAAATCTGCAACCGCGAATACGCCGATCTGCGGCAGCGGCAGTTGTTCAAGAACATCATGTACGTCGGTGCGCTCACCGCGCTGCTCGACATGGATTTCACTGTTGTCGAGAAGTTGATTGCCGACCAGTACCGCGGCAAGGACAAGTTGATTGACGCCAACGTCAATGCACTCAAGCTTGGGCACGACCACGCCAGGGCGGAACTCTCCTGCCCGATTGGCTTGCGTGTCGAGAGTGCCGATGGCGTCGGCGAGCAGATCTTCGTCAACGGCAACGATGCCTGCGGACTGGGCGCCGTCTATGGCGGCGCCACGGTCGCCGGCTGGTACCCGATCACGCCATCCACCTCGGTGATCGAGGCGTTCGGCAGTTATTGCCGCAAGTACCGCACCGACCCCGACAATGGCATGGCCCGTTATGCCGTGGTGCAGGCCGAAGATGAACTGGCGTCGATCGGCATCGTGATTGGCGCGGCATGGAACGGCGCGCGCGCCTTCACGGCCACCTCCGGCCCCGGCATCTCCCTGATGCAGGAATTCTTCGGCCTGGCCTATTTTGCCGAAGTGCCGGCCGTAATTTTCAATGTGCAGCGCGGCGGCCCCTCCACCGGCATGCCGACGCGCACCCAGCAATCCGACCTGATTGCGTGTGCCTACGCTTCGCACGGCGACACCAAGCATGTCCTGCTGTTTCCGGAAGATCCCTACGAGTGCTTCACGCTCGGTGCCCAGGCCTTCGACCTGGCGGATCGTTTGCAGACGCCGGTATTCGTGCTGCTCGATCTCGACATCGGCATGAACGATCGCCTGTGCCAGCCTTTCGACTGGGACGATCAGCGTCGCTATGACCGCGGCAAGGTGATGACTGCCGAACAACTGGAAGCCGGCAAGAATTTCGGGCGCTATCTCGATGTGGACGGCGACGGCATTCCCTGGCGCACGATTCCCGGCACGCATCCGACCAAAGGCGCCTTCTTCAGCCGCGGCACCACGCGCAACGCCTACGCCAAGTACAGCGAGGCGGGGACGGATTATGTCTACAACATGGAGCGTCTGCGGCGCAAATTCGAAACCGCGAAGAAACTGGTGCCGGCGCCGATCGTGCAGCGCGCGTCACAGCCCACCCGCTTTGGGGCCATTTATTACGGTTCGACCAGCCCGGCCATGGCCGAGGCGTTTGCGCTGCTCGAAACGCAGGGCGTCCATGTCGATATCCTGCGGGTGCGCGGCTTCCCGTTTGCCGACGAAGTGATCGATTTCATCAACGAGCATGACTGCGTCTTCGTCGTCGAGCAGAACGAAAGCGGCCAGTTGCGCATGCTGCTGATCAACGAAGGCGAGGTCGATCCGAAACGCCTGATCCGCGTCCTGCACTATGACGGCACGCCGATTACGGCCCGCTTCATTTCCGGCAAAATCGCCGATGCGCTCTCCGAGCACAAGGTGACTCCCATTCGCAAACAGGTGGTCTCATGACCTATCTCGCCAAACCCAAACTGCTGCGGGCCGATGCGCCTCGCAATACTCTCGGCTATACCCGTCGCGACTACGAAGGCGCCATCTCGACGCTGTGCGCCGGCTGTGGTCACGATTCGATCAGTGCGGCGGTTGTGCAGGCCTGTTTCGATCTCGACATCGAGCCGCACCGGGTGGCCAAGCTCTCCGGCATCGGCTGCTCGTCGAAGACGCCGGACTACTTCCTCGGTGCCTCGCACGGCTTCAACACCACGCATGGCCGCATGCCGTCGGTGCTGACCGGAGCCGCGCTGGCCAACCGCGATCTGACGTACATGGGCATCTCGGGCGACGGCGATTCGGCTTCGATCGGCATCGGCCAGTTTGCGCATGCCATGCGGCGCGGCGTGAACATGACCTACATCGTCGAAAACAACGGCGTCTATGGCCTGACCAAGGGACAGTTCTCGGCTACGGCCGACAAGGGCTCGAAGAGCAAGCGCGGCGTCGTGAACAACGACACGCCGATCGATCTGGTCGCGCTCGCGCTGCAATTGGGCGCCAGTTATGTCGCCCGCAGTTTTTCGGGTGACAAGGAGCAGCTGATACCGCTGATCAAGGGCGCGTTGCGCCACCGCGGTCCGGCCTTCATCGATGTCATCAGTCCCTGCGTGACGTTCAACAACCATGCCGGCTCGACCAAGAGCTACGACTATGTGCGCGAGCACAACGATGCGGTCAACCGCCTCGATTTCATACTGCCGCGCGACCAGATCAACACTTCCTACGCACCCGGCTCCTTGCGCCGCATCGTGCAGCATGACGGTTCGGTTCTGTTGCTGCGCAAGCTGGACAAGGATTACGATCCGTCGGATCGCGTCGGCGCCATGAACCATCTGCAGGAAAGGCATGCGCTCGGCGAGATCGTCACCGGTCTGCTCTACGTTGATACCAGCGCCGAGGATTTGCATCGCCATCTGAATACCGTGGAGAAACCGCTCAACCAGCTCGGCGACGCTTATCTGTGTCCCGGCAGCAAGGCGCTTGAGGCGCTCAACGCCTCGCTTCGCTAGTGGCGCTCAACGCTTCGCTCAGGTAGCGGCGCTATTCCTTCGGCGGCCGTGGGCGCTTGCCGATGGTGACCTCGACGGGCACTTCGCGGCCTTCGCGCTTGAGGTCGAAACGCGCAGTTTTGCCCGGCTCCAGTGCGGCGATCAGTTCCAGCATTACCTGGGCATCCTTCACCCGCTTGCCGGCCACCTGGGTCAGGACGTCGCCGGGTTTGATGCCGGCCTTGTCCGCCGGGCTGCCGCGCATCACGCCGGCGATCAGCGCGCCCTCGGTGCCGGACAGTTTGAAGGATTCGGCAAGTTCGGGGGTGATCTCCTGCACCTCGATGCCGACCCAGCCGCGCGTGACGCCACCGGTCCTGACGATCTGCTCCATCACGTTTTTCGCCAATGAGACGGGAATCGCAAAGCCGATGCCCATCGAGCCACCGCTTTGCGAATAGATGGCCGTGTTGATGCCCACCAGATGACCGTTGGAATCGACCAGCGCGCCGCCCGAATTGCCCGGGTTGATCGCGGCGTCGGTCTGGATGAAGTTCTCGAAGGTGTTGATGCCGAGATGGGAGCGGCCGAGCGCGGAGACGATGCCCGACGTGACCGTCTGCCCGACGCCGAAGGGATTGCCGATGGCCAGCACCACATCGCCGACGCGCAGCGTGTCGCTGCTGCCGAAGGCGATCACCGGCAGTTTGTGGTCGGCGGGAATGCGCAGCACCGCCAGATCGGATTCGGGGTCCGAACCCACCACCTGCGCCTTGTATTTGCGCCCGTCGTTATGCGCGACCTCGATTTCATCGGCGCCGTCGATCACATGGAAGTTGGTGAGGATGTAGCCTTCGGGAGAGACCACTACACCGCTGCCCAGCCCCGAGCGGCGCTGCGTCTGTTCGCCGAAGCGGTCGCCGAAGAAATGGCGGAAGATCGGATCGTTGATGAAGGGATGGCGCGGCCCCTTGACCTCCTGGCTGGTGAAGATATGCACCACTGCCGGAACTGCCTTCTTCGCCGCATCGGCATAGGAACCGGGGCGATGCATCTCGCTACCGGTGGGTGCTTCGATCACAGTTGCCACTTCGGATACGCCGCTGCCGGGGCCGGGCAGTTGTGTCAGCCACTCGGGCTTCAGTGTCTTGACGACAAACAGAATGGCAACGCAAACGGTGATGGTCTGGGCAAAAACAAGCCAAAGGCGGCGCATAATTTGAGTTTTCGGATTTTCGTTATGTCGCCGGCTCCGCCGGGGACGGGCGGACGGGGCGTAAATAATGTTGGGTGATGCAGTGTTACGTGAGGATCTTCGCGCCTATCTGGACTCATTGCTGGAAGCCGCGCGCTTTCGCGATTATTGCCCAAATGGACTGCAAGTGGAAGGCCGCGAGCACGTGCAGCGCATCGTCTGCGGAGTCACCGCCAGCCAGGCGCTGATCGAGGTGGCCATCGAGCGCCAGGCGGATGCGTTGCTGGTGCATCACGGCTGGTTCTGGAAATCCGAGGACGGCCGCGTCACGGGTTTTCGCAGGCAACGCATGGCGCGCCTGCTGGCGCATGACATCAACCTGTTTGCCTACCATTTGCCGCTGGATGCGCACCCTACGCTGGGAAACAACGCGCAACTTGCGCTGCGTTTCGGCTGGGAGATCAGCGGCCGCTTCGGCGAGCAGGACATCGGCTTTGTCGGCGTGCCGCCAGCGCCGACTTTTGCCGGAAAGCTGGCGCAGCAGATGGAGCAGGTGCTCGACCGTGCGCCCATGCTGATCGGCGACCCCGCGCGCAAGGTGACGCGCATCGCCTGGTGCAGCGGCGGCGCGCAGGACTATTTCGAAGCCGCACTGGCTACCGGTGCCGACGTCTTCATCTCGGGCGAGATTTCGGAACAGACCGTGCATCTGGCGCGCGAAACCGGAATGGCGTTCATCGCGGCGGGTCACCATGCCACCGAGCGATATGGCGTGGAGGCGCTCGGCGTGCATCTGGCGGAGAGCTTCGGCATCGATGTCGAGTTTGTCGATATCGACAATCCGGTCTGATGAAGCCCCTGCGTAGCGGGCGGGCCAGCAAAAGACGCCGACCTCGCCGCTACGGATGATCAGCGTAAGCGGAAACTGACGGGAAACAAGGTCTGGCGCGGGTTGCCGGGCAGGGCGCCGATGCGCTGCGCGGCGTCGAGCGCCGCCTGGTCGAGCAGGGCGTGGCCCGAACTCCGGGCGACTGCAGCGGAAACCAGCCGGCCGTTGTCGGCGAGGGTCAGCAGCAGGACCACTTCGCCTTCGAGCCCCAGCGCAATGGCTTCCGGCGGATAGAACAGGTGTTGCGAGAGCGCAGCTTGTGCGCGGCTCAGGGCGCGGTCCTGCAAGGTGTTCGGCGGGATGGCCGGGGGTGGCGAAACAGCGGCGCTGGGGGGGGCGGTGGGGGCTTCGGTGCTCACGGCGTCGGCCGTGGGCGCTGGTGCAGCGGAGACAATCAGTCGCGCTTCGATGTTTGCAGAGGGCGCCGGGGGTTGCTGTGCCGTCAGCCACGCCGGCGCGACGATCAGCGCAGTGTGCAGGGTGAAACTGAGTAGCAGGGCGAGGTAGATCGGCATCGAAGGATTGTAGTTCCAGCCGCCGCCGCGGCGGCCACGGACATATACTTCCCGCCATGAAAATTCTTTCAGTTCTGCTGCTGTTTTTGCTGGCGCTCAGCCCCGCACGGGCTGCAGGCCTGCCCGATCCCACGAGCTTTTCGGTCGCCATCGAGCGTGGCGATCTGGCCCAGGCGCGCGAGTGGCTGGACGCCGGCCTTGCCCCGGATTTCGAAGGCAGGCTGATCGGTACGGGGCTGATGATCGGCGCCTGGGAAGGCAACATTCCGATGATGGAACTGTTTCTCTGGCGCGGCGCCGACATCAACAAAGTCAATGCGTTCGGCGAGCAGGCACTGCTGCATGCGGCATGGAAAGGGCGCCTGGAAGCGGTGCGCTGGCTGGTGGAAAATGGCGCGCGCCTGAATCGCGCAGGCAGGGAATGGGCGGCCTTGCACTACGCCGCCTTCGGCGGACACGCGGAAGTAGTAGCCTATCTGCTTGAGCGCGGTGCCGACGTCAATGCGCTTTCCACCAACGGCTCCACACCGCTGATGATGGCGGCACGCGAAGGCAAGGAAGCTATTGCCAAGGCCTTGCTGGGCGCGGGAGCCCGGCCCGATATCGTCAATGAGCAGGGGGATGACGCACTGCGCTGGGCGATGCGCTACAACAACCTGCAAATCGCCCGGGAAATCGCCGGCCGCGAGAATTTCGCTGCGGCGGTTGCGCGGCCGGTCGCCTCCTGGGGACGACCGCAACGCTCGCAAGCGGTGCCGGATCGCGCCGATCTGCTGCTGGCCCAGGCCCGCAGGATGGAGGCGGCGGGACGTCGCGATGCGGCGCTGAAACTCTATCGGGCGGCGCTCGCCACGATTCGTCAGGCCGACACGGCGGCGACCAAGGCGAACGCTGCGACTCGCGCCGCAACCGGAATGGTGATTACCGCGCGGCGCGGCAAGCCCGGCGCGCAGACGGCCGCGCTGAGTTACGCCACGCCGGCGGCCGGGGTCGATGCCTCAGGAGTCGGCGCTGGCGGGACGGCGAATAGCGCAGGCGCCGCGCCGCCGGACATGGTCGACGACTGGTTGCGCCGCGCCCGCGAACTCGAAGCGGCAGGTCGCCGCAAGGAGGCGCTGCAAGCCTATCGCCAGGCCGCGGTTGCGCTGCGCAGCGCCAGCCAGGCGCCCGCCTATTCTCCCATCCCTCCCTGAGCGCTGCAAGGCGCGGTGCGCTCGGCTATATTTGACATTTAAACGTGTTTTGGCTTACGATATAAGCAATCGAATTACGATATCGTAAATCATCGAATACCGCCAAGGAGTCCCCATGAGTGAGAAAAAGTTTGCTTCCCACGCCGACCTCGAAGAAAAAAAGGTCAGCTTCAACAAACTGTCGGACAACGCCTACGCCTATACCGCCGAGGGCGACCCGAATACCGGCGTGATCATCGGCGAGGATGCGGTGATGATCATCGACGCCACGGCGACCCCGGTGATGGCGCAGGACGTGATCCGCTACGTGCGGCAGGTCACCGACAAGCCGATCAAGTATGTGACGCTGACGCATTACCACGCGGTGCGCGTGCTGGGCGCCTCGGGTTACAAATCGGCCGGCCTGCAGGACATCATCGCCTCGAAACAGACGCGCGAACTGATTGTCGAGCGCGGCCAGCAGGACATGGATTCCGAGATCGGCCGTTTCCCGCGACTGTTCAACGCGGTCGAGAGCGTGCCCGGCCTGACCTGGCCGACCGTGGTTTTCGACAAGGAGCTGACGCTGTGGATGGGCGATCTCGAAGTCAGGATCATGCATCTTGGTCGCGGCCACACCAAGGGCGACACGGTGGTCTGGCTGCCGCAGCAGAAGATCCTGTTTTCCGGCGATCTGGTCGAGGCGGATGCCGCCTGCTATACGGGCGACGCCTATCTGGCCGACTGGCCGGCGACGCTCGACGCGCTGGCGGCCCTCAAGCCCGAGAAGATGATTCCGGGTCGCGGTCCGGCCCTGATGAATCCCGAGCGGGTTCAGCAGGGGCTCGCCTACACCCGCGACTTCGTGTCCACGCTGTACCGCAGCGCGCAGGAAGCCGTGGCCCAGGGCATGGACCTGGCGGCCTGCATGGCCCACACGCGCAAGAACATGGATCCGAAATTCGCCAGCGTGTTCATTTACGAGCACTGCCTGCCCTTCGACGTGACGCGGGCGCACGACGAGGCTTCCGGCATACGAGACCCGCGCATCTGGACCGCGCAGCGCGACCAGGAAATGTGGCATGCGCTGCAGGCGGTGTGACGCGGTTGCATACTCATCCGTGGAGACGGATCGATGCTGACGACCTACATCTACCCGAAGTTTGAATACCGGACGCCGCCGGAAATCGCCAGCGGCAAGACGCTGAAAGTGCCGGTGGTGGTGGTCGGCGCGGGCCCGGTGGGCCTCGGCGCTGCGCTCGACCTGGAGCAGCAGGGCGTTCCGGTATTGCTGCTGGATGAAGACGACACGGTCTCGATCGGTTCGCGCGGCGTGTGCTACGCCAAGCGGGCGCTGGAAATCCTCGATCGCTACGGCGTCGGCGATGCGGTCTGCAGCAAGGGCGTGTCGTGGAATGTCGGGCGCACCTTCTTCCGCGAGCAGGAGGTGTACAACTTCAATCTGGTGCCGGAGCCCGACCATCACCGGCCGGGCATGGTGAATCTTCAGCAGTATTACCTCGAGGAGTACCTCGCGGCGCGTGCCGCCTCGCGGCCGAACATCGATCTGCGCTGGAGGAACAAGATCGTCTCCGTCGCGCAGACCGGCAAGACCGTCACGCTCAAGGTGGAAACCGAGGACGGTTTCTATAGCGTCGAAACCGACTGGCTGATCGCCGCAGATGGCGCGCGCAGCCCGATCCGCCGCATGCTGGGCCTCGACATCGAAGGCAAGATTTTCATGGATCGTTTCCTCATCGCCGACGTGGTGATGAAGGCCGACTTTCCGGCCGAACGCTGGTTCTGGTTCGATCCTCCGTTTCATCCGGGGCAGTCGGTGTTGCTGCACAAGCAGGCCGACAGCGTGTTCCGCATCGACTTCCAACTGGGTTGGGACGCCGATCCTGAGGAGGCGAAGAAGCCGGAGAACGTGCTGCCGCGGATCAAGGCCATGCTCGGCGCATTTGACGGCGCGGTTGACAAACCCGCGCGGGAATTCGAACTGGAATGGGTCAGCGTCTACACCTTCCAGTGTCGTCGCATGGGCAGTTTCAACCACGGCCGTGTGTTGTTCGTCGGCGACGCCGCGCATCAGGTCTCGCCTTTCGGCGCTCGCGGCGCCAACTCGGGCCTGCAGGACGCAGACAATCTCGGCTGGAAGCTGAAGCTGGTTCTGGACGGCAAGGCGCCCGAAAAGCTTCTCGACAGCTATTCGGAAGAGCGCATCTTCGCTGCCGACGAGAACCTGGTGAATTCGACGCGCTCGACCGATTTCATCACGCCCAAGAGCAAGGCCAGCCGGACTTTCCGCAATGCCGTTCTCGGTCTGGCGAAAGACCACGCCTTTGGTCGTGCCCTGGTCAATTCCGGACGGCTTTCGGTGCCGGCCTTCCTCACCACGTCGAGTCTAAACACCCCCGATTGCGCGGGCGACACATTTGCCGGGCGCATGGTGCCGGGCGCGCCGATGGATGACGCCCCGATAATTGAAAACTGCGATGCGGGCTGGTTGCTGAACAAGGTCGGCAAGGAGTTTGTCCTCTTGTGTTTTGTGGACGACCCGAAATCGCTCGATCCCGCGGTGCTCGCCGTATCGTCAGCGCCGTCCGCAAGGGATACCGCCCCCGGCTCCGCCGGAGGCATAACTTTTGCCGACATCCCGCTGCGCACCGTAGTGGTTTCGCGCAAGCCGGGCACCGTCGGCGGCGGCATTCCGACTCTCGAAGACCCGCGTGGCATTGCCGCCCAGCGCTATGACGCAAAGCCCGGCACGGTCTATCTGCTGCGTCCCGATCAGCATGTCGCCGCGCGCTGGCGCAGCCTCGATGCCGCAAAGGTCAAGGCCGCGGTGGCCCGCGCCACGTGCAACGCCTGAAAGGAACCTCAAGCATGGCACTCAACCTGAATCCCAATTTCTCCGAAGTCGGCAAGCGTTACTTCAACGCCTATTCGCCCGGCGACGACTTCTACGAAATGCTCATCAACGCACACCGCGATCTGTCCGACGAGCAATCCGAACTGCTCAATGCGCGCCTGATCCTGCTGCTCGCCAATCACATCGGCGACATCGGCACGCTGCGCGAAGCCCTCAACGTCGCCCGCGAAGGAGTCTGAACATGGCCGCCAGTCTCGTCAAAAAAGTCCATCACGTCGCCTATCGCTGCAAGGATGCCAAGGAAACCGTCGAGTGGTACGGCAAGTACCTCAACATGGGCTTCATTCTGGCAATCGCCGAGGACGAAGTGCCCTCGACCAAGGCTCCCGATCCCTACATGCACGTCTTCATCGACGCGGGGGCCGGCAACATCCTCGCCTTCTTCGAACTGCCGACCCGGCCGGAGATGGGGCGCGATCCGAATACGCCCAGCTGGACCCAGCACCTGGCGCTGGAAGTCGGCAGCATGGAGGAAATGCTGGCCGCCAAGGCACGACTCGAAGCCGATGGCATCGAAGTCATCGGCCCCACCGATCACACCATTTTCAAGTCCATCTATTTCTTCGACCCGAGCGGCCATCGCCTGGAACTCGCCGTCAATACCGGCACATCGGAAATGATGCAGCGGCTCGACGACGTGAAGTGGGACATGCTCAATGAGTGGGCAAGAACTCGCAAGGCGCCCCAGCACGCACGCTGGATGCATGACGGCACGTATTCGGCAACGGAAGCCGGGCGGTGAAGCTTGCCACGCTAAAGCAGGGCGGTCGCGACGGCACGCTGGTCGTCGTCAGTCGCGACCTGGCGCGCTGCCAGGCGGTTCCCGAGATTGCGAAAACCTTGCAGCAGGCGCTCGACAACTGGGGCGAGGCGCTTGCCAAACTCGAACTGGTGTACGCCATGCTCAACAACGGGCACGGGCGCCACGCCATTGCCTTCGAGCCCCGGCATTGCAACAGCCCGCTGCCGCGAGCCTACCAGTGGGCGGACGGTTCGGCCTACATCAATCACGTCGAGTTGGTGCGCAAGGCGCGCGGCGCGGAACTGCCGCCGGAGTTTCATGTCGATCCGCTGATGTATCAGGGCGGCTCCGACAGCTTCGTCGGTCCCTGCGATCCGGTACTGGCTTGCGATGAAGCCTGGGGCATCGACTTCGAAGCCGAGGTGGCGGTGGTGACCGGCGACGTACCGATCGGGGCCACGCCGGAACAATGCGCGAAACAGATCCGCCTGCTGATGCTGGTGAACGATGTCAGTCTGCGCAACCTGATCCCGGCGGAACTGGCCAAGGGTTTCGGCTTCCTGCAGTCCAAACCGGCGTCGGCATTCTCCCCCGTGGCCGTTACACCGGATGAACTGGGCGAGGCATGGAAGGACGCCAAGCTGCATCTGCCGCTGCTGGTCGAACTCAACGGCAAGCCTTTCGGCAAGCCCAACGCCGGCGTGGATATGACTTTCAGCTTCGCCCGGCTGATTGCGCATGTGGCGAAAACGCGCGAACTCGAAGCCGGCTCGATCGTCGGTTCGGGCACGGTATCGAACAAGCAGGGCGGCCTGTTCGGCTCCTCGGTGGCCAATGGCGGTGTGGGCTACTGCTGCATCGCCGAACTCAGGATGTACGAAACCATTGAAGGGGGCAAGCCGAAAACACCCTTCATGAGCTTCGGTGATCGCGTCAGAATCGAGATGCAGGATGACCACGGCGCCAGCATCTTCGGCGCCATCGATCAGGTCGTCGAGCGCTACAGCCCGACCGCTTGACCGGTGCCTGAAGTCTCCTTGAGGACTTCGATCAGCAACAGGATTTCTTCGGCGACTGCCTGCGGGAATCCTGCCCGCGCACCATCGCGGTTGTCTTCCAGCAGGTTCCGCAGATAGGACATGCACTCCGCCGGCTGTAGCCAGGTCTTCTGAACCTGCTCTGCCACACGAGGGAATTTCTCCAGCGTCGGGGCCTCGCCCGTATCTGCCCTTATCCAGTCTTCCGCCTGAACGTTGAAATGCTTGCGCAACTTTTCGGCGGTCTCCACGAATTCCGCTTGCTGGCCCCGTTTGCGGTAAATGCCGAGCAGTTTCAGCCAGTGGTAGACGGCCTGGCGCGGGTTGGCTTCGGTGTATTCGAGCAGGGCCTGCGCGGCCCCCTGCTCGAGTCCCATCGACAGCATGATCTCGGCCAGCTGCAGGGTGGGTTCGACATTGGTTTCCGGCGTGCTCTCGGGAACGGCGGGGTAGACATTCTTCCGTGGTCGTCGCGCCTTGGCTTCCTCGCGCGCCACGGATTCCGGATCGGCTTCTTCCAGCGAAAAGTCGATGACCGGAACTTCGGCCGGCTGCGGCGCCGCCGGCTTGACTTCCTCCAGTTTCGGCGGGGCCGCCGGTTCGACCGCCGGTGCAGCGACCGGTGTCGGAGCAGGCACAACCTCGAAGGCTTTGCTCTCTATGTGAGGTTCGATCCTTGCTGCTTCACGGCGAGGTTCGGCGGCCGGTTCCACAGGGGCCGGCTGCTGCGCTGCGATCGATGGAGCGACGGCAGGCACTGCAGCTATTGGCGCACTGGCGGGCAGGCTTTCGACCGGCGGCGCCGTCGCCAGCGTGACCGTGAGCGGTGCAGCGATGGGTGGGGCCTCTTCCGTGGCAGTGCCGGGAGCCGCCTCGGGATATTTGCCCGATTTTCGGCGACGGAACCACCAGAGGGCCACCAAGGTGCCTGCGGCAAGGTTGGCCAGCAAGAGTCGCGAGTCGCCGTCGTCCGCGTCGGACGGCTCTGCCGCGACCGGCGCAGCAACCGGTTTCTGTGCCGGGCCGGGTGCCGGTGCAGTTGCCGGCTTCTGTACCTGAATGCTGCGGATCAGGCGGCCGATCTCGGCTACGGTTCCTTCCATGCGCCGCAGACTGTCGAGCATCTCCTGCACGCGTTGGGTTTCCTCAACACCGCTCAGGCCGGCGCGCCATTCGACGCGCAGTACCGAGCGCTCGTCCTCCGACACCTTGCCGACGCGGCGGAGATCCAGTTGCTCGCTGCGTCGCAGGGCGGGATCGGGGGTGGCGGCAGGGGCGGCGGCCGCAGGCAGCGGAGCCAGTGCCGACAAGGCGGCGAGGAACCAGCCGATAGGCATTCGGCGACTGGAAACGGGGGTGGCCGCGGCTTTTGGCATCGAATTGGACAACGCTAGAATGCTGCCATTCTAGCCGCTGTCGCGCTTACCCGCTTTGCCTGAGCAGGAGCGGGCAAACCCCCCAAATTGCTTTTTTGTCGCGGCCGCCGGGCCTGCGCGATGTGGAAATTCGCAAGGAATCCGGTTCCATTCTCCGGCGGGGACATAATGCCGGCATCAGACTCCACCGAAACTTCGCGCGAAAGGTACACATGAAGCTCTACAACTACTTTCGCAGCTCCGCCAGCTTCCGCGTACGCATTGCGCTGGCGCTGAAAGGCCTCGACTACGAGTATGTCCCGGTGCATCTGCTGAAAGAGGGTGGCCAGCAGTTTGCCGCCGGGTTCACAGCGATGAATCCCGCCGCGCTGGTGCCGGTGCTGGACGACGACGGAGTCGTATTGACGCAGTCGCTGGCCATCATCGAGTATCTGGAGGAGACGCGACCGCAGCCTCCCCTGCTCCCCGCCGATGCATTCGGCAGGGCGCGGGTGAGGGCGCTCGCGCTGGCGATTGCCTGCGAGATCCACCCGCTCAACAACCTGCGTGTGCTGGGCTACCTGAGCAAGACGCTGAGGGTTTCCGAGGAACAGAGAAACGCCTGGTACCGCCACTGGGTGGAGACCGGTCTGGTAACGCTCGAGACGATGCTGGCAAATGACCCACGCACCGGCATCTGCTGCCACGGCGACAGCCCCACCCTCGCGGATGTCTGCCTGGTGCCGCAGATATTCAATGCGCAGCGCTTCAAGGCCCGGCTCGATCACGTGCCCACGGTGATGCGCATTCACCAGCACTGTCTGACACTGCCGGCCTTCGCGGGATCGGTGCCGGCGCTGCAGCCCGACGCGGAGTAGTCAGCGCTTGAGTCGTGCGGCAAACAGCTTGCGCAGCTTTGCCGCCTTGGGCGCGACGACGGCTTGGCAATATCCCTGCAGCGGATTGTTGGCGAAGTAGTTCTGGTGATATTTTTCCGCCGGCCAGAAAGTCGGCGCTGGCGATACGGCGGTGACGATCGGATCGGGCCAGATTTTGGCGCCTGAGAGTTCGGAGATCAGCGCCCGAGCCGTGTTCTCCTGTTCGGCACCGTGCGTGAATATCACCGAGCGGTATTGGCTGCCGATATCGCTGCCCTGGCGGTCGGGTGTGGTCGGGTCGTGGATGGCAAAGAAGGCCTGCAGCAGGGTGCGGTAGTCGATCACGGCCGGATCGAAGCGTACTTCGACTACTTCGGCGTGACCGGTTTCGCCGCCGCATACGCTGCCGTAGTCCGGATTCGGCATCGGTCCGCCGGCATAGCCGGAGACCACCGATTCGACGCCGGCGAGTTGCACGAAAGCCGCTTCGAGGCACCAGAAGCAACCGCCGCCCAGCGTGGCGACTCCGATGCTCGCTTCCGTGCTGTGTTCTTTATTCATTCGTTCTTAGTCGCGTGCCGATCCTCGGTTTCAGACCCGCTCGATGATCATGGCGATGCCCTGGCCGACGCCGATGCACATGGTGCACAGCGCGTAGCGGCCGCCGCTGCGATGCAACTGATACATCGCGGTGGTCACCAGGCGTGCGCCGCTCATGCCCAGCGGATGGCCGATGGCGATCGCGCCACCGTTGGGGTTGACCCGCGCATCGTCATCCGCCAGTCCGAGATCGCGCGTGACCGCCAAACCCTGTGCGGCAAAGGCTTCGTTGAGTTCGATGACATCCATCTGGTCGAGCCGCAGCCCGGTCTGCGCCAGCAGTTTCTTCACCGCCGGCGCGGGACCGAAACCCATGATGCGCGGCGCCACGCCCGCGGTGGCCATGGCGACGATGCGCGCCTTCGGTGTCAGGCCGTACTGTTGTGCAGCAGCCTCGGAGGCGATCAGCAGCGCGCAGGCGCCGTCATTTACACCCGAGGCATTGCCTGCGGTGACCGTAAGTTCGGGTCCGTTGATGCCCTTGAGTTTGGCCAGTTGCTCCAGCGTGGTGTCGGGGCGCGGATGTTCGTCGGTGTCGAAAATCTTGGGATCGCCTTTCTTCTGCGCGATCTCGACCGCAACGATTTCGTCCTTGAATCGGCCGGCCGCGTGCGCGGCGCCCCAGCGCTGCTGCGAGCGCAAGGCGAAGGCGTCCTGGTCGGCGCGCCCGATCCTGAATTCGGCGGCGACGTTGTCGGCGGTTTCCGGCATCGAATCGACGCCGTACTGCTGCTTCATCAGCTTGTTGATGAAGCGCCAGCCGATGGTCGTGTCATACACGGCATTGCTGCGCGAAAACGCGCTCTCGGCCTTGGGCATGACGAAGGGTGCGCGGCTCATGCTTTCGACGCCGCCGGCGATCATCAGCGATGTTTCACCGGCCTTGATCGCGCGCGCGGCGGTGCCGACGGCGTCCATGCCGGAGCCGCACAGCCGGTTGATGGTGGCTCCCGCCACGTCGACCGGCAAGCCGGCCAGCAGAGCGGCCATGCGCGCCACGTTGCGGTTGTCCTCGCCCGCCTGATTGGCGCAGCCGTAGATGACATCCTCGACCCGCTGCCAGTCGACCTTGCCATTGCGCGCGATCAAGGCCTTGATCGGCAACGCCGCCAGATCGTCGGTACGGATGCCGGACAGCGTGCCGCCGTAGCGGCCAATGGGAGTGCGTACTGCGTCGCAGATGAATGCCTGATGGGTCATGCGGTTTCGCTTTCGTCGAAGAAGTGTCCCTTGATCCGGGTGGATCGACCGCGAAACAGGGCAATCGTCTTCCCGTCCTGGTTCGTGACCTCGATATCGTAGATGCCGGTGCGGCCGCCCTGATGCCTGGCGCCGCCCGTGGCCGTGAGTGTATCGCCAAGATGGGCGGGAGCGATGAAGTTGATATCGACGCCGGCGGCGACCGCGCGGTGGTTGAAGCTGTTGCAGGCGTAAGCGAAGTTGGTGTCGGCCAGGGCGAAAATGAAACCGCCGTGGCAGATGCCGTGCCCGTTCACCATGTCCTGGCGCACCTTCATGCTCACCGTCGCGCCACCGGGGGCGGTGCTGGCGATGATGATGCCGAGACCGCGCGCGGCGTGGTCGTCCGGCCACATCACTTCGGTGCAGCGATCCGCGATTTGTTGTGGTGTCATGGCCATCATTCGCCCGTGAAGTTGGGGCTGCGCTTTTCCATAAAGGCGGCGACGCCCTCGCGGTAATCGTGGCCGAAGCCCAGTTCCTGCTGGCTGGCGCGTTCCAGTTCGAGCTGCTGTTCGAGGCTGCTGCCGCTGCTGGCGTAAATCGCCTGCTTGGTGCGGGCCAACCCCTTGGTCGGCGCGGTGCTGAAATGCGTGGCGAGCTTGTCGGCTTCGGCCATCAGCTTGTCGTCATCGACGCATTTCCAGATCAGCCCCCAGTCCGCGGCCTGCTCGGCGGAAAGCTTGTCGCCCAGCAGCGCCAGGCCCATGGCGCGGGCTGTACCGACCAGACG
Organism: Rhodocyclaceae bacterium; assembly: GCA_006218025.1. GTDB lineage: Bacteria > Pseudomonadota > Gammaproteobacteria > Burkholderiales > Rhodocyclaceae > Sulfuritalea. The sequence goes on from VBWA01000005.1 coordinate 38,745, forward strand.
TGGCAGCGCCCAGGTGCCGCCGGCATCGGGCACCAGGCCGAGCTTGCAGAAGGCCTGGATGAAGTTGGCGGACCGCGCTGCGATCACGATGTCGCAGGCCAGCGCGATGCTGGCGCCGGCTCCGGCGGCGACGCCATTCACCGCGCAGATGATCGGCATTTCCAGTGCGCGCAATCCGAGTATCAGCGGCCGGTAATAGGTTTCAATGGTGTAGCCGAGATCGACCGGTTCGGCCCCTGCGGAGACATTGCGGTCGGCGAGATCCTGCCCGGCGCAGAAGCCGCGCCCGGCTCCGGTCAGCAGCAGCACGCGGGCGCCGGCGTCGCGCGTGCGGGCCAACGCCTCGCGCAGTTCCAGATGCATTTCGACGTTGAAGCTGTTGAGCCGGTCCGGGCGGTTGAGGGTGATGCGGGCGATGCCGGCATCGAGCGAAAAAATGATGTGCTGGTAGTTCATCGGCTGGGCTCCGGGGAATACAGTGGAATTCTTCCAGGTTGGTTGCGGCCTGCTTCAGCTATCCTGGCATTGCGCAGCAGCAGGCAAGCAGATAACGTAACACGAGGCGGAAATGCTGGAGCAGGAAGGATTCATTGTGACACAAAATGACTAGTTAGTTTAGAATCAAAATGTATCAGGTCGTACCTTTCCGGCGACGGTAATCGTGGCCAATAGCGGAGCGGGCTCCAATGAAAGTCTATGAAATTGACGGCATCGCGCCGGTGGTGGATCCGACGGCCTACGTGCATCCGTCGGCCGTCCTGATCGGCGATGTCGTCGTCGGCGCCGGCGCCTACATCGGACCCTGCGCCAGCCTGCGCGGCGACTTCGGCCGCCTGTTCATCGGTGCCGGCGCGAATGTGCAGGACTGCTGCGTGATGCACGGCTTCCCCGGCAGCGACACCATCGTCGAGGAGCGCGGCCACATCGGCCACGGCGCCATCCTGCATGGCTGCATCGTGCGCAGGAACGGCATGGTCGGCATGAACGCGGTGGTGATGGACAACGCCGTGGTCGGCGAATCGGCCATCGTTGCGGCACAGAGCTTCGTCAAGGCCGGGCTGGAGATTCCGCCGCGCATGCTGGCCGGTGGCGTCCCCGCCAAGATCATGCGCGAACTGACCGAGCTGGAAATGGCGTGGAAGGTGGAAGGCACCAGCGTCTATCTGGATCTGGTGCAGCGCTGCCATGGCACGATGCGGGAGGTCGAGGCGCTGACCGCGGTGGAGCCGGACCGCAAGCGGCTCAAGCTGCCTGAGCTCAGGACCTTGAAGGAAACGCGTCGCGCCAAAGAGTGAAAAGTTGGCGCTCACGAGACGGCGATATCAGAGTGTCGTCTGCGCCACCGCATGATCCCAGCGCTGCATGAGTTCGCCCGCCCGGTCGCGTGGCATGGTCGGATGGAAGACCCGCTCCGCCTGCCAATGCGCGGCAAGTTCGTCGAGACTCGTATAGACGCCGCAGGACAGCCCCGCCAGATAGGCTGCACCGAGGGCCGTGGTCTCGATGACCTTCGGCCGTACCACCGGTATGCCCAACAGGTCGGCCTGAAATTGCATCAACAGGTTGTTCACGCAAGCGCCGCCGTCAACGCGCAGTTCGGTGACGCCGCCGCTGCCCTCCAGATCGCGACTCATGGCCAGCAATAGCGCGGCACTCTGGAAGGCGATGCTTTCCAGCGCCGCGCGGGCGATGTGCGCCACGGTCGTGCCGCGGCTGAGCCCAAGGATGGCGCCGCGCGCGTCGGGCTTCCAGTAGGGTGCGCCGAGGCCGGTGAAGGCCGGCACGAACATCACGCCGCCGCTGTCGGGCACGCTTTCGGCCAGACCCTGTACCGCCTCGCTGCCCTTGATCGCATGCAAACCGTCACGCAGCCATTGCACGACGGCACCGCCGATGAAGACGCTGCCTTCGAGCGCATATTCGGGCGTCGTATCGATTTGTGCGGCACTGGTGGTGATCAGCCCGTTACGGCTGGCGCGGCATTGCTCGCCGGTATGCATCAGCATGAAGCAGCCGGTGCCGTAGGTGTTCTTGGCCATGCCCGATGTGAAGCATGCCTGACCGAACAGCGCGCTTTGCTGGTCGCCGGCCATGCCGCCGATGGCGATCGGCGCGCCGAACAGTTCGGCACGCGTGTGACCATAGGCATGGCTGGAAGCATGCACGTCGGGCAGGATTTCGCGCGGAATGTCCAGCATCGCCAGCAGCTCGTCGTCCCACTGGTTACGATGGATGTTGAACAGCATGGTGCGCGACGCGTTGCTGACATCGGTGGCATGCACCGCGCCGCCTGTGAGTTGCCAGGCCAGCCACGAATCCACCGTGCCGAAGGCCAGCTCGCCGCACCCTGCCGCATCGCGCGCGCCCGGAATCTGATCCAGTATCCACTTGAGCTTGGTGCCGGAAAAATAGGCATCGATCACCAGCCCGGTCCGCTCGCGCACCACGGCTTCAAGGCCGCGCTCGCGCAAGACGGCGCAGGCCGGCTCGGTGCGCCGGTCCTGCCAGACGATGGCATTGCCCAGGGGTTCGCCGGTGCCGCGGTTCCAGACCAGCGTGGTCTCGCGCTGGTTGGTAATGCCGATGCCGGCCACCTCGGCGGCGCGAATTCCGGCCTCCGCCAGTGCCTCCTGCGCGGTCGCCAGCTGGCTGGTCCAGATTTCCCGCGGGTCGTGCTCGACCCAGCCGGGCTGGGGAAATATCTGGCGAAATTCCCGCTGCGCCATCGCCACGATCTGTCCGTGGGCGTCGAACACGATGCTGCGCGAGCTGGAGGTGCCTTGATCCAGAGCCAACAGAAAGCGAGGACGGTTCATCGATATCTCCTGCTGGGGAATATGCGCCGGATGCCATTATTATGGCTGCCGGCGTGGCTGATGACAATCCGGCCGCCGACGAGGAAACCCATGGACGAATCACCCGCCGCGAAATTGGCCGCCGCACCCAGTTCATCCGACGTGCCGGATTGCGACGTCCTGGTGGTCGGTGGCGGCATCAATGGCGCTGGCATTGCCCGCGACCTCGCCGGGCGCGGCTGGCGCGTGGTGCTGGTCGAACAGGACGATCTCGCTGGCCACACGTCCTCGGCATCCTCCAAGCTGATTCACGGCGGGCTGCGCTATCTCGAATACTACGAGTTCGCTCTGGTGCGGAAGGCGTTGCTGGAACGCGAGGTGCTGCTCAGGAGTGCCCCGCACATCATCCGCCCGATGCGCTTCGTGATGCCGCACGAGCCATCGATGCGCCCGGTCTGGTTGATGCGTCTCGGCCTGTTTCTTTACGACCATCTGGCGCGGCGCGAAGTATTGCCCGGGTCGGAGGCCGTAGATCTGCGTCGCAACGCCGTCGGCGAAGCCCTGCAGGATCGCTATACCCGGGGGTTTGTCTATTCGGATGGTTGGGTCGATGACGCGCGACTGGTGGTACTCAATGCCGTGGACGCACAGGACCGTGGTGCGCAAATCCTTACGCGCACCCGCTGCGTATCCGCACAACGCGGCACAGAAGGCTGGACAGCGATCCTCCAATCGGCCGATGGCCGGCAGCGCCAGCTGACTGCCCGTGTTCTGGTCAATGCCGCCGGTCCCTGGGCGGAGGCCTTCTTGCGCGGCGTCGCCCGGTCGGAACATGGCGAGGCACTGTCGACACGTCACCAGCGACTGGTCAAGGGCAGCCATATCGTCGTGCCGCGCTGCTTCGAGCATGATCACGCCTACGTCTTCCAGGATCCGGACAAGCGCATCATCTTCGCCATCCCGTACGAAGAACGCTTCACCCTGATCGGCACCACGGATTCCGAGTTTTCGGGCGATCCGGCCAGCCCGAGCGTGGGTGCGGACGAAACCGCCTACCTCTGCAAACAGGCCAGCCACTACTTCAAGCGCTCCCTGACACCGGCGGACGTGGTGTGGAGTTTCAGCGGCGTGCGGCCATTGTTCGGGGATACCGTGGGCGCCCTTTCGGCCATCACCCGCGACTACCTGCTGGAGAGCGACACCGGGGCGGCGCCGTTGTTGAGCGTCTGGGGCGGCAAGATCACCACCTATCGCAAGCTGGCCGAAGAGGCTGCCGAAGAGATAGGGCGCGTACTGGAAGATGCGCGCCCCGCCTGGACGGAAAAAGCCAGCCTGCCCGGAGGTGACCTGCGGGCATGGATCGGTACGCCGCAACGGCCGGATATCGACATCGAGCGCTTCATTGAAGCGGTGTGCTCGCGCTACGGCTGGCTTGACCCGGTTCTGGCGCGGCGGCTGGCGCGTGCCTACGGCAGCCGCATCGAACGGGTACTGGGTGGCGCCACCCGTTGCGCCGACCTCGGTGCGGAAATCGCCCCCGGCCTTTTCGAGGCCGAGCTGCGCTACCTGCGCCGTGAGGAGTGGGCGCTTGCGGCGGATGACGTTCTCTGGCGGCGAACCAAGCGGGGCCTGCACTACAGCGAGGCCGAGCGCCAGCAGGTGGCTGACTGGATGAGCCGGACCGCGAATCCGGCCGGTTTGTAAGCTTCGATTAAGTGGGCTTATGGTAGTATTTCGCGCCGCAACAATAACGTCGCGATTTGTTTCCCTGTCCTTGCGGCGACGCGTTTTCCCTGCTCCCGATACCCATGCCGTTGCCCGCATCCACCGCTTCCCGTACACGGATTCACGTTCGCCACATCGCCCTTGAAAGGTGGCGGCGCGACGACGGCTTGCGGGACATCGAGGCGCGTCTGACCGACATCAAGGATCAGGATTGCCACCTGGTTTCCGGGATGCGACTCAGGGGCTTTCGCCGCGAAGCGAGTGCGCTGTTCGATACCGTGCGCGGTTGTTCCCACCTCGCTGAACTGCTGAATTCGCTGCCGACTGCGGCGATCCAGACCTTTGCCAGCGAGATGCGTGATATGGACGGCCGCACGCCGGGCGTCAAGCCTTTCCAGCTTGACCAGTGCCACGCGCTCGACACCGCTTCGGAGACAGTCCGGCGGTATTACCCACGCTGGTTCCGCAGCAACAAGACCGGCACCTAGTTGCATAATTCAATATCGGCTCTCGATCAACGCAGCAACTACAACAAGGAAGACGCATGAAGATCCACGAATATCAGGGCAAGGAAATCCTGAAAAAATTCGGCGTGACCACCCCGCGCGGCATCCCCTGCTTCTCCGTCGACGAGGCGGTGAAGGCAGCAGAGACGCTCGGTGGCAAAGTTTGGGTGGTCAAGGCCCAGATCCATGCCGGCGGACGCGGCAAGGGCGGTGGCGTAAAGGTCGCCAAGAATCCCGACGAAGTCAGGATTTATGCGAAAGCCATTCTTGGCATGCAGCTCACGACGCACCAGACCGGTCCCGGAGGGCAGAAGGTGCGTCGCCTGCTGATCGAGGAAGGTGCCGACATCAAGAAGGAATACTACGTTGCCGCTTTGACCGACCGCGCCACGCAGAAGGTCGCCATGATGGCGTCCTCCGAGGGCGGCATGGACATCGAGGAAGTCGCGCACAAGACGCCGGAAAAGATCATCAAGGTCTTCGTCGATCCGCTGGTCGGGCTTACCGATGCGCAGGCCAACGAACTGGCGAGCGGCATCGGCGTGCCGGCCGGCTCACTGGCGCAGGCGGTGGATACCTTCAAGAAGCTCTACACCTGCTACATGGAAACCGATGCGTCACTGGCCGAAATCAATCCGCTGATCCTCGAAGGCAATGGCGGCATCAAGGCGCTCGACGCCAAGTTCAACTTCGACTCCAATGCCCTCTACCGTCACCCGGAGATCGTTGCCTGCCGCGACCTCGATGAAGAGGACGCCGATGAAATCGAGGCGTCGAAACATGATCTGGCTTACATCTCGCTCGATGGCAACATCGGCTGTCTGGTGAATGGCGCAGGTCTGGCCATGGCGACCATGGATACCATCAAGCTGTTCGGCGCCGAGCCGGCCAACTTCCTCGACGTCGGCGGCGGCGCAACCACCGAGAAGGTCACCGAAGCCTTCAAGATCATGCTGAAGAATCCCAAGGTCAAGGGCATTCTGGTCAATATTTTCGGCGGCATCATGAAATGCGACACGATTGCCGCGGGCGTTGTTGCCGCAGCCAAGGAAACCCACATCAGCGTACCGCTGGTGGTGCGCATGAAGGGTACCAACGAAGACCTCGGCAAGCAGATCCTCAAGGAGTCCGGCCTGCCGATCATTTCCGCCGACACCATGGCCGACGCTGCGACGAAAATTGTCGCCGCCGTCAAGTAAGGAACCACTATGTCCATCCTGATCAACAAAGACACCAAGGTCATCACCCAGGGCATCACCGGGAAGACGGGCCAGTTTCACACCGAGAAGTGCCAGGAATACGCCAACGGCAAGAACTGCTTCGTCGCCGGCGTGAATCCGAAAAAGGCCGGCGAGAAGATTTTCGACATCCCGATCTTCGCCTCGGTCAAGGAGGCCAAAGCGCAGACCGGCGCCACGGTATCCGTGATCTACGTGCCGCCCGCCGGCGCCGCCGCCGCGATCTGGGAAGCCTGCGAGGCCGACCTCGATCTGGCGATCTGCATCACCGAAGGTATCCCTGTGCGGGACATGCTGATGGTGCGCAACAAGATGAAGGCAAAGGAAGCCAAGGGCGGCAAGAAGACGCTGCTGCTCGGTCCCAACTGCCCCGGCCTGATCACCCCCGACGAAATCAAGATCGGCATCATGCCCGGCCACATTCACCGCAAGGGGCGCATCGGCGTGGTCTCGCGCTCGGGCACGCTGACTTACGAAGCCGTGGCGCAGCTGACTGAAATCGGACTGGGCCAATCCACCGCGGTGGGTATCGGCGGCGACCCGATCAACGGCTTGAAGCATATCGACATCATGCGCGCCTTCAACGACGATCCCGACACCGATGCGGTGATCATGATCGGTGAAATCGGCGGCCCGGATGAAGCCGAAGCGGCGGTGTGGTGCAAGGCCAACATGAAGAAGCCGATCGTCGGTTTCATCGCCGGGGTTACGGCCCCGTCCGGAAAGCGGATGGGGCATGCCGGCGCGCTGATTTCCGGCGGCGCCGACACGGCCGATGCGAAGCTCGCGATCATGGAGGAATGCGGCTTCACGGTGACGCGCAACCCGTCGGAAATGGCCAAGCTGCTTAAGGTCCTGCTGAAGTAGCAAAGTCGGCGCTGGCGACACGCCAAAAAGCCGCACCGGTGCAAGCCGGGGCGGCTTTTTTGCGCATAGAATGCCTATATGGCTGAGCCGACCGAGGGCCAATGTCATGAAATTGATTGACGGAGTTGATGCAGGACTGTAAGAATTGCAGTTATTGTCCTGTTTTAATGGGGGCTCTCACACAGGGTTGCGACCGATGAAGAAGGCAGACTTCTGGAAGAGTGACTGGTTCTTCGGTGTTGTGGTCAGCGTCGTCGTGCTGATCCTCGGCAATGGCGAGTTGTTGCAGGGCCTGGAGCGCAAGGCCTATGACATGGGTGTGGCGGCCGCTTCGCGCACCCCCTCGGACAAGGTCGCTGTCATCGCGATCGACAAGCCCAGCCTGGATAACATCGGTCGCTGGCCATGGTCGCGCGAGATCATGGCGGAGATGGTGGACAAACTGGCGTCCGCCAAAGCCAAGGTGATTGCCACCACCGTGTTCTACTCCGAGCCGCAGCGCGATCAGGGTTTGGCCTATATCAACAAGCTGATTGAAACCTGCGGTGTGAGCTTGCCGTCTGTGGTGGCCGTCGCCGCGACACCGGCAGCGCCTCCGGCACCCGTGGCTGGCGCCGCCGCAGTTCCCGCTGCTGCCCCCGCACCGGCCGAAGTCGCACCGCCCGCGCCTCCCACGCCTTCATCCTGCCCGCAGATCGAGTCGATACTGCTCGAGGCAGACCAGAAGCTGAATACCGACCGCCGCCTGGCCGACGCTTTCGCCAAGGCAGGCAACATTGCGTTGCCGATGCTGTTCGTGCTGGGAGAGCCGCGCGGACGGCCGGACAAGGATCTGCCCGATTACGTGAAGAAGAATGCGGTGAAGCTCACCGGCGCCGAAGACGCGCCGCCCTGGCCGACGCTCGGCGTCGATGCCGGCGTGATCGAGCCGCTGGGCAAGGTGGCGACCGCCATTGGCCACCTCAACGTAACTCCGGACGTGGATGGTGCGATCCGTACCGAGCCCCTGGTGCTGGCTCACTTCGATCAGGCCTATCCCTCCCTGTCCCTGCTGGTGGCGGCGAAGAGTCACAACCTGGCCGTGGCGGACATACAGGTGACTGCCGGAAGCTCGGTCAAGCTCGGCAAGCTCAAGATCGGCACCGATAACGATACGCGGATGCTGACCTTCTACTACAAGGATCGCGAGGGAGGTCAGCCGGCCTTCCAGGTCGATTCCTTCTTCGACGTCAAGAGCGGCAAGATTCCCTACGAAAAGTACCGCGACAAGATCGTCCTTATCGGGCCCACCTCACCTTCGGTGGGTAGCGTGTTTGTCACCCCAATCAGCCCGGCCATGCCTGCCGTGCTGATGCAGGCCCATGCGGTATCCAGTCTGCTATCAGAGCACTTCTTCGTCGCACCGACCTGGGGCATCTGGGTCGAAAGGCTGGTGTTGCTGCTGATCGCGGCCTACCTCATCGGCGTGCTGCCGAGGATCAAGGCCGGCATGGCCGCAGGGATTACCGCGGGCCTGCTGATGGCATTGATCGCTGTTCATTTTGTGCTGATGACGACGCAACTGATGTGGATTCAGTTGATGGTGCCGGCGACTCTGCTGCTGGTCGGTCATTTGCTGCTGACCACGAAGCGCTTTCTGGTTTCCGAACGCGGCAAGGAAAAGTCCGATGCCGATTCGGCCGAATCCAACCGCATGCTGGGTCTCGCCTTCCAGGGCCAGGGCCAACTCGACATGGCCTTCGACAAGTTCCGCAAGTGCCCGATGGACGACCAGTTGATGGAAAACATGTACAACCTGGCGCTCGATTTCGAACGCAAACGCCAGTTCAACAAGGCTGAGGCGGTGTTCCGCTACATCTTCGATTTCAACCCGAAGTTCCGCGACATCGAGTCTCGTGTGAATCGGGCCAAGCAGTTGTCGGAAACCGTGATTCTCGGCGGCGGCAGCGGAGGGCGCAGCAATGCCAGCCTGATAGATACTGCAGGCAATGTGGAAAAGCCTATGCTGGGCCGCTACGAGATCGAGAAGGAGCTGGGCAAGGGGGCGATGGGTGTGGTCTATCTGGGGCGCGATCCGAAAATCAACCGCATCGTCGCGATCAAGACCATGGCGCTGTCGCAGGAGTTCGAGGCCGACGAACTGGTCGAGGTCAAGGAAAGATTCTTCCGCGAGGCCGAAACTGCCGGGCGCCTCAACCACGCCAACATCGTTACCATGTTCGATGCCGGCGAGGAGCACGACCTGGCCTACATCGCGATGGAGTTTCTGAAGGGCAAGGATCTGGTGCCCTATTCCAAGCCGGGTAATCTGATGCCTTTGCCGCGCGTCATGAGCATCGCCGCACGGGTTGCCGACGCGCTGTCCTACGCTCACGAAAACAATGTCGTGCATCGCGACATCAAGCCGGCCAACATCATGTACGAGCCTGAGTCCGACCAGGTCAAGGTGACCGACTTCGGCATCGCGCGAATCACGGATTCGTCAAAGACCAAGACCGGAATGGTGCTCGGAACGCCGAGCTACATGTCGCCCGAGCAACTGGCCGGCAAGAAGATCGACGGCCGTTCCGACCTGTTCTCGCTGGGCGTGATGCTGTATCAGATGGCCTGCGGCAAGCTGCCTTTCGAAGGCGATTCCATGGCGCAACTGATGTTCCGCATCGCGAATGAGCCGCATCCGGACATTCGCAGCATCAATCCCGATCTGCCGGATTGCCTGCTGGCGATCATCGACAAGGCGCTGACCAAGGATCCGGACGCGCGCTACCAGACTGGCGCGGAATTCGCGAGGGATATTCGCACCTGCATGACGATGAATAGCGACGCCGCCGGTGCCGCCGCCGACAGCTCCAGCGTCGATATCAGCATTTAAGGGCCCGAGCCATGGATATGACTGCTGTTCTGGAGATTGTCACCCGCAGCGATCCAGGGATGGTGCGCTCGAACAACGAAGACTCGGTCATGGCCAACCCGGTGCGCGGGTTTGCCGTGCTGGCCGACGGCATGGGCGGCTACAACGCGGGCGAGGTGGCCAGCGGCATCGCAACGTCGCTGCTTGGTACTGAACTGGAAAAAGCCTTTATCGAGCGTGAACCGAGCAGCAAGGAACCTTCGGGCAAGTCATGGGCGCATGTCGCGCTCGAGAGGGAAATGGCCCAAGTCAATGGCGCGATTTATCAGAAGGCGCAGAACGAGCCGCAGTGCGCCGGAATGGGTACGACGCTGGTGGTCGGTATCTTTCACGACAACCGTGTCACCGTCGGCCACATTGGCGATTCCCGGCTTTACCGTATGCGGGGTGAGGCGTTTCAGCAGATCACCCGCGATCATTCGCTGCTGCAGGAGCAGATCGACGCCGGCATCATCACACTCGAGCAGGCGCGCCATTCGCAGAACAAAAATCTGGTCACCCGTGCCGTCGGTATCGATCCTGAAGTTGAGGCAGAGATACACGATCACGAGGTACTGCCGGGCGACGTCTACCTGTTTTGTTCCGACGGCCTCAACGACATGGTTGAGGATGATGAAATTGCCATGACTCTGGGCGCTCTCTCGGCCAATCTGGAGTTGTGTGCGATGCAATTGGTGCAGATGGCCTGCGACAACGGTGGCCGCGACAATGTTTCGGTAATCCTGGTCAAGGTGAAAGGCGAATACCCGGCCGCGCGCGGCTGGTGGGCCCGTTTCCTGACTTGGTTCAAGTAATGCAGCGCTCAGTGACCTCGAAGGACGAAAACAATGGCTAAGCTCATACTCAGCATGGAAAGCACGATGCTCAAGGAAATCCCCTTGACCAAGGAGCGCACCACGATAGGTCGCAAGCCGCACAACGATATCCAGATCGACAATCTGGCGATTTCCGGCGAGCACGCGGTGGTGATCACCATCCTCAATGATTCCTTTCTGGAAGACTTGGGCAGCACCAACGGCACCTTCGTCAATGGTCAGTCGGTCAAGAAGCACTTCCTGCAGAACGGCGACACGATTGAACTGGGCAAGTACAAGCTGAAGTATGTCAGCGAGGTTCCACAGCAGACTTCAAGCGCGGACTTCGAGAAAACCATGATCCTGCGCCCGGGCGCCGCGCAAAAGCCTGCGACGACCCAAGCTGCTCCTGCCGCCCCCGCTGCCCCCGCTGGTCCTGCTGCTGCTCCTGCTCCTGCGGCAGCTCCGATTTTTGCCGTTCCGGCCCACATGTCTACCTCTCCGGGCATGGCCCCGCAACAGCCGCCAGCAGCACCTGCGGTGGCCCCTGCGATGCCCCTGGGGGCAATCCAGATACTTTCCGGCGGCAATGCCGGCAAGGAGATGGAACTGACCAAGACCCTGACCACGCTGGGCAAGCCCGGCGTCCAGGTGGCGGTCATCGCGCGTCGCCCGCACGGTTACTTCATTACCCACGTGGAAGGTGCCAACTTTCCGGTGGTCAATGGCAAGACGCTCGACACCCAGGCGCATCTGCTCGCCGACCATGACGTGCTCGAACTGGCCGGCGTCAAGATGGAGTTTTTCCTGAAGAGCTGAGGCAGGAGAAGAGAAGGCGCAATCATGGAGATCTCTTGAAACAGTATCTTCCCCGTTACGTACTTGGATTTCTGATTCTTCTGGTTCTGCTCGGCCATTCCGCGCGCATTTATCAGATTCCCTTCATTAATCACCTGGACGCGCTCATCTATGACGTAAAAGTCCGCCTGACGATGCCGCAGGGCCTCGACGAGCGGGTGGTGATTCTCGATATCGACGAAAAGTCGCTTGCCGAACAGGGGCGATGGCCGTGGGGTCGCGACAAGTTGGCGACCTTGATGACGAAGCTGTTCGATCAGTACGGCGTCAAGCTGGTCGGTTTCGACGTGGTCTTCGCCGAGCCTGACGAGAGCTCCGGCCTCAAGTCACTGGAGTCCCTGGCGAAGAGGGATCTGAAGGATGTCGCGAGCTTCCAATCGACGTTGCGGGAGTTGCGGCCCCAACTCGATCACGATGCGCGCTTCGCCGCAGCACTGAAGAGTCGCCCCGTCGTTCTCGGTTACTACTTCTCCAGCAAGGAGGGCGGTGTAAGTTCGGGCGCGGCTCCGGAGCCGGTATTCCCGGCCGGTACCTTCAGCGGCCGACGCATATCATTCACGCAGTGGGTCAGCTATGGCGGCAACCTGCCCGAATTCCAGAAGGCGGCGGCGGGTGGAGGGCATTTCAATCCCATGGTGGATCTTGACGGGACGTCGCGTCGGGTACCTTTGCTGGTCGAATACAAAGGGCAGTACTACGAGGCCCTCGCGCTGGCAATGGTGCGAAATCTTCTTGGCAACCCGCCAATTACACCGGGCTATCCGGAAAATTCGCCGGGGTCCTATGCCGGAATGGAGTGGCTGGACCTCAAGGCGGCCGGCGGCGGAGTGATGCGCATTCCGGTGGACGAGAATGCGGCGACGCTGATTCCCTATCGCGGCTATCAGGGAAGCTTTCCCTATATCTCGATTACCGATGTGCTCAACGATCGGGTTCCCAAGGAAAAGCTCGCAGGTCGCGTCATGGTGGTGGGCACCACGGCGCCGGGACTCATGGACTTGCGGGCGACGCCGGTGGGGGCTGCCTATCCCGGAGTCGAGATACACGCCAATCTGATCGCGGGCATGCTGGATGGCGTGGTGAAGCACAAGCCGCCTTATATTCTCGGCGCCGACGTGGTGCTGGTGCTGATTGCGGGTGCGGTGATGGCTTTCCTGTTGCCGATGCTGTCGCCGCTGCGCGCGACGGTCGTCGGCGTCATCGTGTTGCTGTTGCTGCTCAGCGTGAATTTCAGCTTCTGGCACGTCTCGAATGTCGTTCTGCCGCTGGCCAACGGCATGATCGCCGTAGTGCTTCTGTATGCGATGAACATGTCCTGGGGTTACTTCGTCGAGTCGCGAACCAAGCGCCAGCTGACCGGATTGTTCGGCCAGTATGTGCCGCCGGAACTTGTTGAGGAGATGAGCCGCGACCCGGAGAACTACAGCATGGCCGGACGCAAGGCCGAACTCACCGTGCTGTTTTCCGATATACGCGGATTCACCACAATTTCTGAAGGGCTGGAACCGAACGAACTGGCCACCCTGATGAATCAGTATCTCGGCGCCATGACGCTGATCGTGCGCAAGCACAGGGGGACGCTGGACAAGTATATTGGCGACGCCATCATGGCATTCTGGGGTGCGCCGGTCGACGATCCCGAACACGCGAAAAATGCCGTCCGTACTGGGCTTGAAATGCATGTCGCGCTTCACGAGCTGAACAAGGACCTGGTGGCGCGCGGCTGGCCTGAACTCAAGATCGGCGTCGGCGTCAATACGGGTCCGATGACCGTCGGCGACATGGGATCGCCGGTGCGGCAGTCCTACACGGTGATGGGCGACGCGGTCAACCTCGGCTCGCGTCTCGAGGGCATTACCAAGCAGTACGGGGTCGGCATGATCGTTGGCGAAAGCACCCGCGAACTGGTGAAGAAGGAATTCGTCTTCCGCGAGCTTGATCGCGTGCGCGTCAAGGGCAAGGCAGACCCGGTCGGCATCTATGAACCGGTTGGCGAGGAGGGCAAGGTCTCGCAGGAGGACATGGACGAGATCAAGCTCTGGAACCAGGCCCTGCGTGCCTACCGAGCCCAGGATTGGGACAAGGCGGAAGTGGCGCTGATGAATCTTCGGCGCATGAAGCCGCGCTATCTCTATGATCTGTACGTCAAGCGCGTCGAGCACCTGCGCAAAGAGCCCCCCGGCGAGAACTGGGATGGCGTCACCATTTTTGAGACAAAATAGGAAAAATGAAGGTACGCATCCTCGGCTGTAGCGGCGGCATCGGTGGGCGACATCTGCGTACCACCTCGCTTTTGGTCGATAACGACATCCTGATCGATGCAGGAACAGGAGTAGGTGACTTGGCGATCGCCGAACTCGCCCAGATCGATCACGTCTTCATTACTCACTCGCACCTCGACCATCTTGCCTGCCTGCCATTCATGGTCGATACGGTCGGTGACATGCGCACTCGACCCCTGATAGTGCATGCGACCGAGGCAACCCTTGAGATTATCCGCGCGCATGTTTTTAACTGGGCGATCTGGCCCGACTTCAGCGTGATTCCGACGCCTGAAAAACCCTTTCTGCGATTTTCGACCATACGTGTAGGCGAGGCAATAGACCTTGATGGCCGAAAGGTGATTCCGTTACCGGCGAATCACACAGTACCCGCAGTAGGCTATCAACTTGATTCTGGCCACGCTAGCCTCGTATTCACCGGCGACACCGGGCCCTGCCCCGATCTGTGGAAGCGGGTCAATGCGATCAGCAACCTCCGGTACCTTATTATTGAATGCGCATTCTCAGATCGGGAAAAGCAACTCGCCATAGCGTCTCTGCATCTGTGCCCGAGCATGCTGCTGGAAGAACTGACAAATCTGCAGCGGGATGCCGAGGTCTTTATCACGCATCTCAAGCCCGGCCAAATTGAATTGACCATGCAGGAAATAGAAGACTCCATTGGCGAACTCCGCCCCGGGATGTTGCAGAATAATCAGCTGTTCGAGATTTGACCATGGCCGATACAGTGAGCATTGATCTGCTGGCGCGCCTGCAACCTCTAATGTCACTGGGTAGCGAGGGTCTGCGCGATTTGTTGCCAATCTGCCGCATCCAGGCGTTCAGCCGCACTACTGATCCGTTTCAGGACACCAACTGGGACGGGCAGGTGGTTTATCTGGTGCGGGGTCAACTGCTGGTGAGCATGCCGGACGGTACTTCGCGTGTTCTGGTCGGCGGCCATGATCTTGCCACGGAGCCGGTGGCGCGTGTCGGGAAGATCCCAGCGTCGAGCAAGGCTATCACCGACGTCGAAATGCTCAGCCTGGAGGAGGATACGCTCGACATCGTGGTGACATGGAACCAGCTCGTGGCTCCGAGCGAGAATGTGACGGGCGGCGCGGAACTAACCGATTGGCGAATGATGTCTGGCATGTTCGCCGTGGACAATCTTACGGTTGGCGTGTTCGCAGCGCTACCTCCGGCAAATATTCATTCGCTGCTATCCAAGTTCAATCGTGTTCCCGTCAAGCGCGGCCAGACTATTATCAGACAGGGCGATCCCGGCGATTACTACTACCTTATCGAACGAGGGCGTTGCAAGGTTTCGCGCCTTGTCGCCGGATCTCCGATACAGCTGGCGGAACTCAAGGAAGGCGATGCCTTTGGGGAGGAAGCCCTTGTGGCCGATACGGTGCGAAATGCCACCGTGACGATGAGCACTGGCGGTATGCTGTTAAGCTTGTCCAAACAGGATTTCGACCAGTTGTTGCGCGCACCTCTCCTGCAAAAGGTAACCGGCGACGAGGCCGAACGGCGGATTGCTGCCGGTGCCATCTGGATTGACGTACGTTTTCCGGCCGAATATAACAGCGACGGCTATCCGGGCGCCATCAACATCCCGCTCAACGATATACGCCAGGCCTCGGCGGCGCTCGATCCGGCAAAGGAATACATCGTCTATTGTCAGACGGGACGTCGCAGTTCCGCCGCTGCATTTTTGCTTTCCCAGCGCGGATTTCGCGCCGCCCTGCTTGACGGCGGCATGAGGGCGCGCGCTGGTGCCATGGAGTCAGTCGAATGAGCGCCGTTCCTGCCGCACCCGCCGAGACCGCTGCATCCGATGTGGATACCCGCTTGGCGTTTTTCAAGAATCTTCAGGTCGTCACCAACAAGATTCATGCTACTTCCAACATTGACGAAATCATGCTGGAGCTGTCGGGTGATATCTGCAGTTTGTTCAATGCCGATCGCCTGACGATCTATTCGGTCGGTGAGGACAAGGCTTCCATCGTTTCCAAAGTCAAGACGGGGCTGAATTCTTTCAAGGATCTGCGCCTTCCGATCGCCGACCAGAGTATTGCCGGCCACGTTGCACTGGCCAAAAAAACCGTGAATATCCGCGACGTCTATGACGACGCGGAGCTCAAGGCGATCAATCCATCACTGCGCTTCCTGCAGGAGGTCGACAAGCGGACTGGCTATCGCACCAAGCAGATGCTGGTGGCGCCGGTCGTCGATGGGCAGAGCGGCGAACTGCTCGGCGTCGTCCAGATCATCAATAACAAGGCGGGGGCTCCTTTTGCCGCAATTGCGCAGGAGGGTGTCAAGGGGCTTTGCGAGACGCTCGCGATTGCGTTCAACCAGCGCAGCAAACCGGCGCAGGCCGTCAAGACCAAGTACGATTTCCTGGTATCCGATGCCGTCATTTCGCCGCAGGAGCTGGAACTGGCGACGCGGACTGCACGCCGGAAGAATCTCGACATCGAAGAAGTTCTGGTCAACGAGTTTCAGGTTAAGCATCAGGCTCTGGGCGTTGCATTGGGCAAGTTCTTCAATGTGCCCTACGAGCCGTTCCGGCCCGACCGCATCAAGCCTGCAGACCTGCTGAAAAACCTCAAGCGGGATTTCCTTGAGCAGGCGAAATGGGCCCCCGTGGAAGAGGGGCCTGAAGGTGTGATGGTGGTCTGCATGGATCCTGAGCAGGTCAAGGGATCGCGTGTCGTCAACAATGTCTTTCCACGGGCGAAGGTTGCCTATCGGGTCACCACCAATCACGAGTTCGTGCAGACCATAGATCAGCTGTTCGGTGCTTCCGGAGTGCCCGGCTTCACGGACGACAGCTCTGTCGGCGACCTGTTGTCGACCCTCGATCAGGACGAAGGGGAGGGTGAAGGCAGTGCCACCGACGACATCTCCGCTGCGGCCGACAACGAACTGGTCAAGCTGGTCAACAAGATCATCATTGATGCCTATCAGATGGGTGTATCCGATATTCACATCGAGCCGGGCCTAGGCAAGGACAAGGTGCTGATCCGCTTCCGCCGCGACGGTTCGCTGCAGAAGTACATCGAAGTACCGGCCAGTTATCGCAACGCGATGGTGGCACGTCTCAAGATCATGTGCGACCTGGATATCGCCGAGCGCCGCAAGCCGCAGGACGGCAAGATCAAGTTCAAGAAATATGGCCCGCTGGATATTGAGCTGCGGGTGGCGACGATCCCAACTTCTGGTGGTGTCGAAGACGTCGTCATGCGTATTCTCGCCGGCGGCGAACCGATCCCGCTGGACAAGCTGGGTGTGCTGCCGACCAATCTGACCAAGCTCAAGGCGACCATTTCCAAGCCTTACGGACTGTTTTTCGTCTGCGGCCCAACCGGTTCCGGCAAGACCACCACGCTGCACTCGGTGCTGGGCTATCTCAACACGGTGGATACCAAGATATGGACTGCCGAAGATCCAGTCGAAATCACCCAGAAGGGCCTGCGCCAGGTTCAGGTCAACAAGAAAGTGATGGACTTTCCGATGGTGATGAAGGCCTTTCTGCGGGCCGACCCGGACATCATCATGGTGGGCGAAATGCGCGATGCCGAAACCACCGGCATCGGCATCGAGGCATCGCTGACCGGCCACCTGGTGTTCGCCACCCTACACACCAACAGCGCGCCGGAATCGATCATCCGCCTGCTCGACATGGGCATGGACCCCTTCAACTTCTCCGACGCCCTGCTCGGGATTCTCGCCCAGCGCCTGGCCAAGCGCCTGTGCAAGTGCAAGGAGACTTATACGCCGGACGCCGAGGAAATCAGGCTGTTCATGAAGGAATATTGCAGCGAACTCGAAAATACCACGGCGTTCAAGAAGGATATGAAGGCCGCTTACGCAGAGACCGAAGCGCGCCTTCTCAAGGACTATGGCAAGGATGGCAAGTTCGTGTTCACCCGCGCCAAGGGCTGCGACACATGCGGTGGCAGTGGCTACAAGGGACGTGTCGGCTTGCATGAATTGATGATAGGCACAGAGCCGCAGAAGAAGTTGATCGTGGAGCGCGCCCGCGTCGTGCAACTGGTCGCTCAGGCGCTGGAGGATGGCATGCTGACCCTGAAGATGGATGGTCTGGAAAAGTCCTTGCAAGGGGTGACCGATCTCAAGCAGGTAAGGGCCGTCTGCATCAAGTAAGGAATGGCCATGGACAGTTCCAGCGATCTGTTTCGCCGTCTCGAGCAACTGAATGCAATTGGTGCAGCCCTCTCCAAGGAGCGTGACATCAATCGGCTGCTCGAGTCCATCCTCGTCGCAGCCAAGACGATTACGCATGCCGACGGCGGAACGCTGTATCGCATGACGGAGGACGGCAGGGCGCTGCGCTTCGAGATTCTGCGCACCGACTCGCTACACATCGCGATGGGCGGTACCACCGGGAACCCCATCAATTTTCCGAATTTGCCGTTGAGGAATGACCGCGGCGCAGCCAATGATTCCATGGTGGCCGCCTATGCGGCCATTCATGACAAGACGGTCAATATCGCCGACGCTTACACCGAGGCGGGCTTCGACTTCTCCGGCACCCGGAGCTTCGATCAGCGTACCGGCTATCGTTCGCAGTCCTTCCTCACGGTGCCGATGAAGAACCACGAGGGAGAAATCATTGGCGTGCTGCAACTCATCAACGCCATCGATCAGCCGAGCCATCAGGTGAAAACGTTTTCATCGGCCGACCAGAGCCTTGCCGAATCGCTTGCCTCGCAGGCGGCCATCGCCCTGACCAATCGTCTGCTGATCACTCAGCTCGAAGAGCTTTTCGAGTCCTTCATCAGCCTGATCAACCTCGCAATCGACGAGAAGTCGCCCTATACTGGCGGTCACTGCCAGCGGGTGCCGGCCCTGACCATGATGCTGGCCGAGGCGGCAGACTCGACGCAGGAAGGTCCGCTGGCGTCATTCAGAATGGATGAACGCGATCGCTACGAACTCAAGATCGCCGGCCTTCTGCACGACTGCGGCAAGGTCACCACACCGGTTCATGTGGTGGACAAAGCTACCAAGCTGCAAACCCTGTTCGACCGCGTACACCTGATCGACACCCGGTTTGAAGTACTCAAGCGTGACGCAGAGATTCACGCTCTGCGCAAGCAGCTGGCGCTGCGCGGAGGCGTCAATGCAGCGGCAGACGAGACGATCTGGCAGCACTATCACGAGGAAGTCCGCGCACTTGACGAGGACCGAGAGTTCCTGCGCAGGACCAATGTCGGCGGCGAGGCGATGAAGGATTTGGATTTGCAGCGCGTGCGAGACATCGGTAGCGGGCGAAAGTGGCGCAATGTCGATGGTGTCGAAACCGAGTTCCTCACCACCGAAGAGGTCGAGAACCTGACCATTCGCGCCGGCACCCTGACGCTGAAGGAACGCGACATCATCAACCATCACATCGTCGCCACCATAAAGATGCTGGAGCAACTGCCGTGGCCGAAACACCTGACCCGGGTACCCGAGTATGCCGGCGGCCATCACGAACGCATGGATGGCAAGGGCTATCCCAAGGGACTGACCCGCGATCAGATGTCCGTGCAGGCAAGAATGATGGGCATCGCGGACATATTCGAGGCACTCACTGCTCGCGACCGGCCGTACAAACATGGCATGAAGCTGTCCCAGGCCATGGGCATCATGGGCAATTTCAAGAAGAACGGCCATATCGATCCCGACTTGTTCGATGTTTTCGTGAAGCAGGGCGTCTACCGGCGTTACGCCGAACAGTTTCTCGATCCGGCGCAGATCGATCCCGTAGATGAGAGGGCGATCCTGCTTCAGTAATGGCAGTCCCGCCTTCGCCGGACTGCCAAGATGAAAATGGTATTTTGGCGCGCCAATAGTTGCCGTAGCGCCGGTCTCCATTCTTCGAAACATGCCCAGGGATGAGGCTGGGGTGGTTGGCGGCGCCAGAGCGAGATTCCATGCATCAAGCGATTCGTGCTCGACAGCAGCGAAACCTCCCTCTTGCCTAACCAGAAGCCCGCCGCTTTGAAGCGCGGGTCTGGGGCGGCATTCGCAAGCCGGGGGTTAGCAGCGCATTGGTTGGTGCGATTGGCAAAGATACTCGGAAGCACAATGTTGCGGAGCTTGTATGGATACGGATGTGTACGCGATGGCGCTGACGGCATGGCAAGAGGGCCGATTCGATGAAGCCAGGCGCATGCTTGGGCAATTCCTCGCAGACTATCCGAACAACGTCCAGGGACGGCATTTTTATGCGGTCGTGCAGACGCAGGCAGGCGACTATGAAGCGGCGATAAAGCAGCTCCACATGGTTTGTGCGGCCGAACCAGAGAATGAGGAGGCATGGTCGGACTTGGCCAACGCTCAGTGTTTGGCCGGCAAACTTGCTGATGCGGAATCTGCATTGCGTATGGGCATAGGTCACAATCCGGACAGCCCGAATCTCTGGTTCAACCTGGGTGCTCTGTTGAATGGCCTAAAGCGACACCAGGAGGCAGAGGCTGCTTTTTTGCACACAACGGAACTGGATCCGAACGACCAGGCGTCCTGGACCGAACTCGGACTGCTGCGCTTTGCCAGGTCAGACCATTTGAGTGCTGCGCACGCGTTCTTGTATGCCGCCGACCTGGATGGTGAGGACAAGGCGAAAGCGACTCGGCTGGCAGGATTTGCCCTTGCTGATGGCGGGCGACCGGAACAGGCCGAGCGTTTGCTCGCCAGCCTGTGCCCCGCCAGTCCGCAGGACACGGAGGACTTCCATCTACTGTCCCAGCTTCTCTTTTGTCGGCTGGAGTTATGTGACTGGCGACAGATTCCGGAAATGGTCGCTCGATGCAAGCAATTCGTCGCCGAAGGAAGAGCCCCGCTGGAGCCATTCACCTTTCTGTTGCTGCCAGAGCTAACTGCCAAGGAGCAGTCGGCGCTGACTGCCAGCTTTGCGCGATTATTCACGTCCGGTGAGGTAGTGCAAGGAGCCGTGGCCCGGGATCTGAGTCCTGCGCGCCGCCTTCGAATTGCTTACCTGTCCGCGGATTTTCATGATCATGCAGTCATGAGGCTGCTTGCGGGAGTTCTGGAGCGGCACAATCACATGGACTTCGAGATTCACGCGTTTTCATACGGCGGGTCCGATGGCGGTGAAATGCGCCGACGTATTGTCGCGGCATGCGACTTTTTCCACGATATTTCTGTCTTTTCGCCGGAGTCGATGGCGCAAAGCATTTGCGCAGAGAAGATCGATATCCTCATTGACCTGACGGGGTGGACGGGAAACACAAAATCGGCAGTGCTGGCTTTTCGCCCCGCGCCTATTCAAGTCAATTGGCTGGGTTACACGGGCACGATCGGAAGCAGGAGACTCGCGGATTATCTGATCGGCGATCCGGTTGCTACGCCGCTCGCGGATCAGGACAATTTTGCCGAAGAACTGATACTGATGCCCGTTTGTTGTCAGCCCAACGATGCCAGCCGCAGAATTGGCAATGTCCGAACGCGCGCGGAAGAAGGATTGCCGGAGAGCGGCTTCGTGTTCTGCTGCTTCAGCCGCCCGCTGAAGATCACGCCGGAGCTGTTCCGATGCTGGTGCGGACTTTTGGCTGGGACGCCGGGGAGCGTGCTTTGGCTGCTCGATGCCAATGAAACGGCCAAGGAAAATCTGGCGACTGCGGCGACGCGGCACGGCATCGATGCGAGTAGGCTTGTATTTTCAGTCGCCAGAGCCCCGGATGAGCACTTGGCGCGACTGTCATTGGCGGATCTGGCGCTGGATACATTTCCCTTTGGGGCGCATACCACGGCCAGCGATGCGCTATGGGCTGGGGTTCCGGTGGTTACCCGGATTGGCGACACGTTTCCGAGCCGCGTGACAGCGAGCATGTTGAACGCGATCGGATTGAACGGGCTCGTAGCCGATTCCCGCGAGAACTATTGCGCTCTCGCCCTTGAACTGGCCTGCAATGCAGAATTACTCGGCTCGATTCGAAAGCGGTTGGAGCTCAATCGGCTGTCGTCCCCTCTTTTCGACACCCGCGGCTTCGCGATCGAGCTCGAAGCCCTGTTCAGGGGAATGTGGCGACGACACTGCCGGAACGGATCGGGTTGCGCATGAACGGCCGCGACGGCCGCACGGGCAGGCTCCTCACGTGACCAAATTCGTCAGTCTCTGACGTATCTGAGCGACAGGGGTACAAGGCGGGTCGTCGGCTCCCCGCCCGGATCACCTGCCTGCGGGCGAATTTGCGTTGATCCGGGAAATACGAACTTAGGCATTGTTCGTGCTTAACTCTGCTCACCCAAGCCGGCTTGGGCTCTTTTGAAAGGAGAAATGCATGAACAAGTTGCAGAAGGGCTTTACCCTGATCGAGTTGATGATCGTGGTTGCGATTATCGGCATTCTGGCGGCCATCGCGATTCCGCAGTTCAGCGAATACACGAAGAAGGGGGAAGACAAGGCGGCTCAGTCCGACGCCAAGAACATGCTGACGCAGTCTGTCGCGAATTCGACCAACTGACTCGATACGAGTAACAGGAGATATCTATGAAAAAGATCATTTTGGCCTCCGTATTGGCTGCGGGCGCGATTGCTTCCATCAGTAGCGCGAATGCGGCATCGACTACTATTTGCACCGGGGTATCACCGGCCGCCTCCGGGGCTGCCCCAGGCACGACCACCTCGGACTTCGTCAAGAACGCCTTCACTCCGAAATGTTCGGCCAACGTCCATATGGCGGCCGATAGCGCGCAGACTTACATGCGTGTCGGGTCGGGTTCCGCGAAGGGCGGTCGTTCATTCATTGGTTCGACGGCGGGGGGTTCGGTACAGAGCTCCGCGCTTTGCGCCACGGGTTGCGTTGCATCCGACGCCACCACGGCGTGCATGAGCACCAACAACCCGACTTCGGGCTGATCCATTCCGTTGCAGCAGCATTCGACGGGCGCGCCTCACGGCGTGCCCGTTTGATTTCCGCGTATCCGTATATGACCGAATTCATTGTTTCCGGACTGCGGTCCGGCATTCGCGGTCGCAGCGTCCAGATCGTTTTTGTCTTGGGCTTGGCCCTGGTGGCGGTGGCCTACTTGGCAGCCGGCTTTTCGCCCCGGCATCCGCGCACGGTGGCGCTGGACATAGGCTTCTCCGGCGCACGCTTCACCCTGATTCTATTGAGCCTGTTCTGGGTCCAGGATCTGGTCACGCGCGAGATCGACCGCAAGATCATCCTGCAGTCCCTGTCCTATCCCGTGTCACGCGCCGCCTTCCTTTTCGGCCGCTATCTTGCGGTACTTGGGCTGGTGTGCCTGTCCGCGTGCATTCTGGCCTTGTGCCTGTTGCTGGCCGTCGTGCTGTCCAGCCCGAACTACGACCAGGAGTTCAGCGTCGGTCTCGGCCTCCCCTATTGGGCGGCATTTGCCGGAATAGTGCTCGATGTCGGTGTCGTCGCCGCGGTTGCCATGGCGGTGGCTACCGTCTCCACGGTCGCGGTGCTGCCCCTGCTTGTCGGTGCTGCGTTCGCGGTTGCCGGCAAGGCTCTCGGTCCTGCATTCGATTACCTGGCGCGGGGGGCGGATGGCGACGTCCAGTTCGCTGGCGAGTGGGGCGGCCGGGTCGAGGTGGTGCGCTGGCTGATCCCCGATCTTTCCCGTCTGGACTGGCGCGACTGGCCCCTGTATGGGGCTGTTCCGCCGACGGAACTGATCGTCTGGCCGATACTGATGGCACTGGCCTATGCGCTCATCGTGCTGGCTCTGGCATGGCGGGTGCTGGAGCGCAGGGAGTTCGGCTAGCCATGCCGCGCAACTGGCTTCGCTCGATGGAACCTTCGGTGGCGCTGGTGCCGGCAGTATTGATTTATCTACTGGCGGTAAAGATGCTTTCTGGACAGCATCCGCCTGCCAGAGGCGCGGAGTTGTCGGTCCGCCTGCCGCTTGCCGCACAGGTGCTGATGGCGGGAGGGGATCGCCACCTCGCCGCAAACATCGCTGGAATCAGGGTTCTCGTCGCGGATACCTTCCGCATGAAGCCGGAAGAATTCCGCACCCAGGCCCGGTTGCAAAAGGACATTTCCTGGCTCAATCCGGCGCATGAGGACAATTACTATATAGCCGCGGCAATCCTGTCGGAGCCGGAACTGATTCCTTCCGCCCAGTATGTCCTGCGTCGTGCGGCGAATGCCCGGCCGCACGATTGGTCGCCGCTCTTCTATTTCGGCTTCAACCTGTACCAGTTTGAAAAGAACCCCGCCGCCGGCGCCGAGGCTCTGCTCGAGGGCGCAACGCGCGCCAAGGATGTGCAGGAGCAGTGGGCCCTGCAAAGCCTTGCGGCAAAATGGATCGAGCGCGGCTACCACACCGGCGATGCCGCGCGCCTGGTCGGGAATATGGCAGAATCCGCCCCGCCCGGCGGATTTCGGCGCTATCTCAACTTGCGCGCCGAACGTCTGCGCCAGCTCGACCGCTTGAAGAGCCTGGCTCAGGAATACAGGGATGCCGGCGGACACCGTCTGACGAGGATTGAAGATTTGATCGATGCCAAACTGCTCGACAGGGTTCCGCTCGACCCTTTGGGCATGGGTTTCACTGTGGATTCGGCTGGCGAGCCGATTTTTCGCACGCAGACTCCAGCGGGTGCCCGTTGATGTTCGCGATCGAAGCGCTGGAACTCGAGAAGGTCTACGCCAGGGGCGTGTTGCGGCGCCAGGTTCGGGCCGTCGACGGCATCTCCCTGCAGGTTGCCGAGGGGGAGGCTTTCGGATTCGTTGGGCCGAACGGGGCGGGAAAGAGCAGCACGATTCGCATCCTGATGGGGCTCGCGCGCCCGACCGGCGGCACGGTGCGACTCTTCGGCGCGGACGCGATGCGGCCGGAGTCCCGAAGGGGCGTCGGCTATGTGCCCGAGAACCCCTGCCTCTACGACTACCTGACGCCGCTGGAAATCCTCGAGATGGGCATGCGCCTGCATCGAACCCGCGCCAATTCGCTGCGCCAGCGGGCGCTGGAGTGGCTGGAGCGGTTTGAACTGGCGAGCGTGGCGCGCTCGCCGATCCGCTCCTTCTCCAAGGGCATGACCCAGCGCGTCGCACTTGCCCAGGCGATGTGCATCGGTCCGCGCCTGCTGATCCTCGACGAACCTCTTTCGGGGCTTGACCCGATCGGACGTCGCGAAGTGGTCAACCTGCTTGCCGACTACAAGGGACAAGGCGGCACCCTGTTTTTCACCTCGCATGTCCTGCACGATGTGGAACGCCTCGCGGATCGGTTCGGACTAATCCATGAGGGCAGGCTGCGTTCGGTGCGCTCTCCCAGCGAGCTGGTGGGCGCCGAAGACATCGTCATAGTCCGGTCAAAGGGGGCGGCCCCGCTCGATGGTTGGCGTGCCGAATCGGCGGGCCAATGGGTGGTCGAGATCCCCCGCGTACAGCTCTGGGATCGCCTGGAACAGCTGCACGGCGCTGGGCATGTCCTGATCGAGGTGAGACCGACACTTTCGCTCGAATCCGCCTTCTTGCATGTGGTCGGTCTTGGCAAGAGTGGAGAGGGCGGACTATCGTGAGTTCTCTGGAGCTTGAAGACCTGCTGGCAAAAGGTGATGAGTTGCGCGATGCCGGAGACGCGGCCGGCGCCATGGATCTGTACGCCAAGGTCGTGGCCTCGGCGCCCGGGTTTGCCAAGGGGCACTATAAGCTGGCAACCGCCAAGGCGCGGATGGGTCTGAGCGACGACGCGGAGAAATGCTATCGCGAGGCTTTGCACTTGTCCCCGTTCTACGTCGAGGCTCATGGGAATCTCGGGGTCTTGCTTTACGGGCGTGGAGACTGGGACGAGGCCGAGCGCTGTTACCGGAATGCACTGGCAAATGATCCCGGTTACTTTGAAGCCCACGTCAATCTCTCAGCGCTGTTGTTTGTCGTCTCGCGCTTTCTCGAGTCGCTCTATTTCGCCCGACGCGCAATCGAATTGAATCCGCGATCGGCGATCGCTCTCGAGCGTGCCGGTTTGGCGCTGGGTCGGCTTGGACGGGTAGGCGAAAGCCTGGCGGAATTGCGCCGCGCAACGGAAACGGACCCAAGCGTGGCGACACCATGGATGTCGCTGGGTTCCGCCCTGCAGGCGCTTGGTCGCGACGAAGAGAGTGACGCCGCCTACGTATCGGCCATCGGTGTTGCGAAGGACGATCCAGTCCCTTGCGAAAATAGGGCGTTCTGGTCCAATTATCGACAGCAATCACGAGAAGCTGTTTGGCAATTGCACCGGGACGTTGGTCGCTGGATTCGTGACATCCTGGGTCCGCTCAGCGCTCCTGAACCGCCGAGCTGGCGTCCCGACCCCGGTCGGCGGCTTCGTGTCGGGTTTGTCTCGCCTGATTTCCGGCGTCATTCCGTGGGCTATTTCGTTCACGGAGCACTCGGACATTTGAGCCGGCAACAGTTCCAACTCCATGCCTATTTTGATTTTCACACCGAAGACTACGTCACCGCGAGGCTGAAGCCGCTGTTTAACCAATGGTGCGATATTTATTCGAAGACCGACGACGTCGTTTATGACCAGATACGCAGGGACCGCATTGATATCCTGGTCGATCTGGCTGGGCTTAGCGCCGGCAACAGGCTCAGGCTGTTTGGTCGGCGTCCGGCACCCGTGCAGGTGACCTACCTTGGCTATCCGAACACCACCGGGCTGGACTGCATGGACTATCGCCTGACGGATCGCTGGGCTGACCCTGATGAAGACAAAGACGAGGCGTTTCATTCGGAAGCACTCTGGCGCCTGCCAAATTCCTTCCTTTGCTATTCGGCGCCGCTGGACGCGCTGGAAGTGTCCGAACCTCCGGTGCTGAGAAATGGATTCGTGACATTCGGGTCTTTCAACAATCGTATCAAGATTTCGGATCCGTGCCTGGAGATCTGGGTTCGCGTGTTGAAGGAAATCCCGAGCTCCCGCCTGCTGCTCAAGTCAATTCAGGGCACCGAGGACGAAGGTAGCCGTGAGGAGTTACGCGACCGCTTTGTCGAGCACGGCATCGACGCGTCGAGGGTGGAAGTCCATGGGTATGTTGAAGGCATTGACAGCCATCTTGGAATGTATGGGCGAATCGATATCGCACTTGACACTTTTCCTTACAACGGCACAACCACCACCTGCGAAGCTCTCTGGATGGGGGTGCCAGTGATCTGCTTGAAGGGGGATCGCCATGCGGCGAGGGTCGGGGAAAGTCTTTTGGCGAATGTCGGTTTGCCGGAACTGCTTGCCCGAAGTCCGGATGACTATCTGAAGATCGCCGGCAAGTTCGCCGCAGATCCACAAGGCCTTGTGGATCTGCGGTCAGGTTTGCGCGGACGCATGCGCGCCAGTCGTCTCATGGACAGCCGAGCCATCGGCCTGGAAATTGGCGAGGCATTGCGGGGCATGTGGTCGCGTTATTGCAGCCAATTTCCTGATGCGCTTCCGATCGAGTCCAATGTCATGGAATCGACGGAGGATCTTCTGCGTCTACATCTTGGGGACGGAGCTGCTCCCGATGGTTGGAAGGCAATGGCGTCCGATCGTAGCGAGGGCGTCGACTTTGTGGGAGATCTTCGTGCTTTGTCTTCGTTTCGAGACGACAGTTGTGCTGAAATCTACGCGGCGCATGTACTTCAGCGCTTGACACCACACGACATGCTTCCGGCCTTGAATGACATTCACCGCATTCTCGTTCCGGGAGGAACCTTGTATCTTTCCGTTCCGGATTTCGACGAATTGATCGCGCTGTATGCCAATACGGAGCTGTCGCGGGCCGAAAGGTTCAACGTAATGCGAGCCATCTTCGGGACCCAGGACGAAAGCCGCGATCTGCATCGGATCGGTCTGGGCTTCGATTTTCTCGAGGACTACCTGGCGGATGTCGGCTTCACCAGTGTCGAGCATGTTGAATCCTTCGGCCTGTTTGATGACTCCAGCGAAGCCAGGTTGTGCGGGCAGCGCATTTCCCTCAATCTGATTGTGACCAAGTAGGCTAGTCATGAAGATTCGCGGCAAGAAGCACCTGAATCGGGATGCAAGTGATGTTGATACAGGCAAGCTGCTGGAGCTCGTCGAGGGAAGGCACCACAAGGATCTGGAAGTTGCCGCTCGCGCGGTGCTGGCGTCCAATGGCCGCCATGCATTCGCTTTGAAGGCGCTTTCCTTCGCACTGATTGGAATGGGGCGCGACGAAGAGGCGCTGCCGGTCGTCGATCTGGCGCTGCGATTGGCACCGACGGATGGCGAGCTTCACAACAATCGTGGCATAGCCTTGGCAATGCTGATGCGCTGGGACGATTCGATTGCCAGCTTCGCGGAGGCCTTGCGTTGGTCGCCGAACGATCCCGAGATCCATAAGAATCTTGGCCATGCCTGGTTCCGCATGGGGCGCTGGAACGAGGCTGTCACCGCGCTGCTGAAGGCGATCGAGATTCATCCCGATGATTACGTCGAAGCCATCCATATGTTGGCAATGGCTTTGATCAACGCTAACCGCATGGACGAAGCCGCGGCCGTTTGCGAGGCGCTTCGCGCCAGCGATCCGAATGACCCGGGGATACTTTACACGTTGATCTATATCGCCCTCCGGCGCTGCGATTGGACGGATATCGCGGATATGAGCGCAAGCCTGAGGACGATAGTGAAGGACTTTCAGCATCCGGTCGGGAATGCGGGCTTTGCGTTACCCATGCCTGGAATAAGCAGCGGCGAGCAATTGGCAATTGCGAGGAACTATGCAGCTCATATCATCCCCGCCAGGCTTCTCCAAAGCGCGCATTCCCTGGCGCTAACGTGGCAGCCGGGGGCGAGGCGCCTGAAGCTTGGATATCTGTCCTGTGATTTCCGGCGACACCCTGTTGGATCGGCCGTTGTTGAAGTGATTGAGCGTCATGACAGGGAACGGATCGAGTCGTTTGGCTATTCCATAGGCGATGATGATGGTAGCGAATTGCGCCGTCGCTTCGCGGCTGGATTCGAACATTTTGTCGACGTAAGTTCCATGTCCGTGCACGCCACGGCGAGCAGGATTCGAGACGACGGTATCGACATACTGGTCGATTTGAGTGGGTGGACCGGGTTCGCGAGGATCGAATCGCTCGCTATTCGCTGTGCCCCGATTCAGGTCAGCTGGCTCGGGTATGCTGGCACTTTGGGGCATACGAAGCTGGCGGACTACCTGATCGGCGACGCGGTTGCAACTCCTCAATCATTGCACGATGCTTTTGTCGAGGCCATCGTACACATGCCAAACAGCTTCATGCCGCTGGATACCCGACGCAGAGTTGGCACGGCGCCCACCCGACAGAGCCAGGGGTTGCCGGAGGATGCCTTCGTGCTGTGCTCGTTCAACAACTGCTACAAGTTCAACCCCGGGCTGCTTGATCTCTGGTGTCGCTTGCTGGCAAACATGCCGGACGCAGTGCTTTGGCTGCCGCGTCTCAACGATACGGTGGCCGCGAATCTTAAAAGGGAGGTCGAGCAGCGCGGAATCGACCACAGTCGCCTTGTGCTTGCCAAATATGTTGAATCGGCAACGGAGCATTTCGGTCGTATGCAACTCGCTGATCTGGCTCTGGATACCTTTCCCTTCAATTCGCACTCCACGGGAGCCGACACACTATGGGCGGGAGTGCCGATGGTGACCAAACTGGGGGACACTTTTGCCGGTCGGGTTGGCGCGAGCCTACTGACGGCAGCTGGGTTGCCCGAGCTGGTTGCCGACGATGAAGAAGGATACTCGCAGTTGGTACTCGACTTATATCGCGATCGGCCGAGACTGGCCGCGTTGCGCCAGCGATTGGTCGAGGCCCGGGATACCGCGCCCTTGTTCGACATGGCGGGATTTACCCGGGACTTGGAAAACCTTTACTTTTCTATGGCGGCCGATGCATGGAGGCCGGAAGCAGATTTTGGCGCGTCGGGCCGTCCGGAACCCGAGACGGAGCCTTGAATAGTGCCTGCAGGAAGGCATGATCAAGAAGCCCAAAATAGTTGGGCGCCATAAAGCCCCCTTGCTGTTCCACAAGACTTTGGCCGAAGTTGGGAGGGGTTCGCGGCCAAAGAATTGATCTTGAGAATTCGAAGCCCGGCGTAATTGCGCCAAGCATCAATACGCCGGCGAGAGACACCATCCTGATTGACCGCCGCAGATCTGTGATTGGGGACTCAAATTCTGCAAGTGTCAGCAGCAGCAGGATCAGCAAGCTGGGCGTCGAGACCCGCAGCAGCCAGTCGTTCGATGGGCCAAGCCGGATCATCGGCAGCAGCATGAGTATCCCGACCGCAAGCGCGAGGGCTTGCCTGGTCTCCGCGAGCCGGGGCCGTAGCAGCAGGGCCAGGATGGCAAACTCGAAAGCGATAAACTGGATGTAGCTTGAAGCCCAATCGATATAGGCGGCCGCACTTGCCGGGACGTTTCCTGTTGTCGGCTGGACGAGCGGTAACGAATGAGCCGTGATCGACGGGCGGGTGAATAGGCCCGCCACGGCACCCGAGAGGCAAATCGCGGTCAGCCACTGAGCTTTGGTCGAGCTCCGCAGCATCGAGCGCAGCGGGATGCCGAGCCTGGTGATGCTCCACGCAAACCAGGGAAGAAGACCGATCACCGCAAACGGAGTCCATAGGAGCAGTAGAGGCAACAAAACCAGGCCCAGTGCTGGGAGCATCGGATCCGCGCGATGTCGGTAGAACAGTCCCGTACCCAGCCATAGCGCCAGCGCATGGTTTGGCGCCCAGAGCAGTTGTCCGCTCAGGGAGGTGTACGTCCATTTCCGCCACCACTCGAGCGGTAGCGGAAAAATCGGTGTGTGTCCGTGCACCAGTACGATGGCCGGGTAGTCCATGCCGCTGAAGAATGCCACTAGCAAAACCATGACTGGCAGGCGCCAGCCCAACTGCCGCGGCAGGGGCAGCAACAGCAGGAAAAGCAAGACCCCAAGCGCAGTCCAGCAGGCAAGGATTGTTGGCGCCCAGACGATTCCGGCAAGGTGCGAAAGCCAGGCGGGGGGCAGGAAATAGCCGAAGGCGGTTCTCAGGACGATCGGCGCGCCATCGCTCAAGCCGTAGGCCGGCGGCCATGACGAAAGAATCAGATCTGCATAGACTGCGTCCCGCGTGCGCCAGTCGGTATTGGCGTAGAACAGGTGCGCGCCGCCACTGAATGCGGCCCACAGGCAGGCCAGGATCAGCAGGGTGATCAGCGCGGGAGCCGAGTACTCGAACGGACGCTCGGGCAGTTGCAGGTTCAGTCGATAGAGCGCGACCGCCAGCACTACCGAGATCGTCAGTGCAAACGGCGGCTCCATCCAGCCGCAAACAAATATGAACGCAGGTATCGCCAGATAGGCGAGCGCGGCGCAGGAAATTGGGTCGTGCAAACGGGTCATGGGGCGGCTGGTGTCCTGAGTGACGAGCGCGGAAAATCAATTGCCGGTTCGCACTTCCAATGCGCTTGAAGATCCCTTCGAATCTCCGACTCCGCATGCTAGCGGAGGTTACAGGTCCTGCAAGGATATACGACCTCCCTTGCGGAAACGTTCTCCCGCAAGTTTTTCCAATGGGGGTTGTTGTAGATTTCAAGAATCGATTGCTTGTTCGCGTCGCCAAGCGGGAATTGCGCCCTGGCATCGACGCAGCAGTGGGGAACCATGCCATTGCAGTGCACGGTCAGGTTCACCCATTGATTGCACGGATAGGCATGGAAATAGCCCGGTGATGTTGCGGCGATGTCGCCCAGCCAGTCGGCCCGGCTCAGCGTTACCGGTTCGAAATCCACCCCAGGGACGAATCCCGAAAAAACTTGCGCGCATTGCTCGGCGAATAGCCGGTCCCGTTCATCTCCAGATTCAACGCGCGACAGGCGGATGGGCCCGGGAACAAACTGGGAAGCCCGGTTTTCTTCGAGCAAGCGACGAGTATTTATTACGGTGCGGCGGAAGTCGATGCGCATCGTCTCCTCATACTCCTGCTTGTTGGCGGCGTTGAACGACACGATCCAATTCGAGATTCGATGAATTTCCCGAATGCGTTCGAAGAATCGTGGCGGCATGACATTCATGTTTGTCGTGATGCCGATTTGCGCGTTCGGCACCACCCGATTGATGGTTGCGAGCCTATCGAAGATTTTTCTATCCATGAATGGTTCATTGACCGAATGCATGCCGAAGCCGGAAAAGCGATCGGGTGGGAAGCGACTCGCTTCGCTTATGATCTTTTCGAATAATTCGTCGCTCATCGCTTCGAACTTGCGGTCCAGCATTGGATGTGGACAGAAGACGCATTTGGCATTGCATCGGCCTACCGTTTCCAGGCTGATGATCCTGGGGAAATCCATATTCCGTATTCTCCAGACCAGCCAGGCATGGATGTACTCGGCATTTGCCGCCTGCTGTTCCAGACTGTTCAGAAATGCAAGATTTCCCTCGGCTACTTCCGAATCTGGCGCAAGGCGCAGTGCTTCAAGCATGTAGCGCCGCGCGACCGACAATCGACCGGCATTGACTTCAATAATGGCAAGCAGTGCATATATTTCGGAATCAGCCGGGCAATTGGTCAATAGACTGTTGGCATGGATTCGGGCTTCGGCGAACTCGCCGCAGTCGATCAGGCGGTCGACAAGGTTCTTACCCGATTCGGGGCTTACGGAATCATCTGCCACGATTGATTGCATGATTCATTGTGTCCCCGTTTGTTCCTGAATCCGTCGGTCCGGGCAATGGTTTCAAAATCTCGACACTAGTCGAAATTGATCCGCTCCCTTTCCATCACCAAGGGGCGCTTTTGCACCTGGGTGTGAATCTGGAGGATGTATTCGCCCAGCAAACCGATGAAGAACAGCTGCACCGAAGCGAAGAAGAAGAAGCCGATCAGGATGGGCGCCAGACCGAAGGACATCTGATTCCAATGGGTGAGCTTGAGTATCAGATAGCCCAGCGCGATCAGCAGGCTGATGGCCGAAAGCGCGAAGCCCGCCATGGTGGCAAGTCGCAACGGCACCTTGGAATGGCTGGTGATGCCGAGCATGGCCATGTCGTACAACGCATAGAAGTTGCTCTTGGTGATGCCGCGCTTGCGCAATGGTTGCACGTAGGGAACTTCGGCGTGGGCAAACCCCATGTCGGCAATCAGGCCGCGAAAATAGGGGTAGGGGTCGTCGATGCGGCGCAGGCCTTCGATCACTTCGCGGTCGTACAGGCCAAAGCCCGTGTAGTGAGGGATCAGCTTGATTTCGGCAATGCGGCCGATGGTGGCGTAGTACAAGCGGCGCAGGGCGAACATCGGCGCCGTCTCGTGGCTTTCCGGCTTGACGCCGGCGACCACCTTGTGGCCTTGCTCCCATTTGCGGATGAATTCACCGATGAGTTCCGGCGGTTCCTGCATGTCGGATGCCATGTTGATCACGGCGTCGCCGCGTGCCTGCAGCAGTCCATGGTTGGAGGAACGGACGATGCCGAAATTGCGGTTGTTCACAATCGCCCGAACCCGGGAGTCGGCGCTGGCGAGACGGCGAATTGCGGCGACCGTGCCGTCGGTCGAGGCGTTGTCGATATAGATGTGCTCGAAATCGTAGTCCGGGAATTGCTCCACCTGGGCCGCGATGCGGCGGTGTAGTTCCTCGACGTTGCCCTCTTCGTTGTAGCAGGGCGTGACGATTGAGATCAGTTTGCGATTGGTCATGTCATTTGCCCGCCATCAGCGATCGTACGGTGTCGCACCAGACGCAATGGCCGTCCGTTCTGGTCTGCAGGCGCGCGACAAGGTCGCGGACCTCGTCCGCCGGCCTGCCGAAATAAATCCGGATCAGTATCAGTCGCTTGAGGATTGAATCCGACGCCGCCTCCTGTGCCGCCAACCATTCGAGGCGCTCCATGTCGTGGCCACTGCACGTGGAAATGTAACTGCGCGTTTCCAGCACCTCCGTGGCCGCGTAGGTGAATCGGCCCTCCGCTGCTGCCTGATGGTCGTCCTCGAACTGCGGTGCCGGTGGAAAGAAGGGCTGGTCGGGGCTGAAGGATTTGGTATCCAGGAGATGCGCCAGTACCTCGGTGGCGATACCGCGATAGCCAAGATCATGCGCGGCCCGGGAAAGCGTTGATAGTGCGGCGGCGGAATGGGTCGTTTCGCAATAGTGCGCCAGTTCGTCGTAGGCGTGCTGAAGCAAGGCGAGGCGCCGGTCGGGTGAAAGGGCGCCGAGGAAGCGGTACGCGGTGTAGGCCACCAGTGCTTCGCCGAACGGACATTGCTCGATGTCCGTCACCTCGATTTCGAATGCCTGCGCAAACGGCAGGGCAAGATAGTTCGCCAGCGCCTGCCGGCGCTCGGTATCGGACAATACGGGCGCTGCGCCGTGTCGCGCCAGCAATCCGCGTTCGGTCAGGTGGGCCGCCTGCTCCGGACGGGCCGCAAAGAGATTCACTTCGAAAAAATCGATCTTGTCCAGGCGCTCGTCCGGCACCAGCAGGGTCCCGTCGCCGAGCAGGCGGTAGATATCGAATCCGAGTGCCCGCAGGGCTTCGATCAGCCCGTGGTTTACCACCGAGTTGTGGTTGATCTCGAACATGATCAGCGGCGAATAGCGCTTGAAGAACTTCTGGCCCCCCGTGACGATGGCGACTTCCTGCCCCTCGGCGTCGATTTTCATGAAGTCGACCTGCGCCCAGTTGAACTTTTCGAGTTCGAAGTCCAGGGTCGTGATATGGATCGATTCCACTTGTTCGGTGCCGGTGTGTTCCGTCACCAATTGATTGAGTTCCGCATTCTTCTCGATTTTCAACCAGCCCGCCCCGGCAAAATCGGACAAGGCGGCGCCAGAGACCGTTACGTTGTGGCAAAGGTTCATGACCAGGGATCGTTCGAGATGTTGCCGACTGACCGTGCCCGGTTCATAGGCGACGACCTGCCCGCCCGGCCCAACCAGTTGCGCCAGCGGCAGCGTGTAGGCGCCGATGTTCGCGCCGATATCCAGTGCCGTCATGCCCGAGACCGCATAACGGTGGATGAAGTCGATTTCCTTCTCGAACCAGCGGCCTTGCTCGAGTAGCACAAAGGTGGAAATGCAGTGCAAGTCGGCAGGCACCGAAAACCGGATCTGCCTGTCGCTGACTACGGTGATGAATGATGTGCTGTCCTGCATGTCGGTTTCGATGAGGAAGGAGTCAGGTGAATGTGGAGCGGGTCCAGGCTTTCAGCGCAACATTTACGACTGTGTTCCCGGCACGACATACAGTGCCGGGCCGCTGGGGCCGTCGCCGAATTGGATGTCGATAGTGCCCGCGATCAACATGTTGATTGTCTGCAGCAGGGTGGAGATGCGATTAACCAGCAGGTGACGGCCTAGCGCGAGCAAATGACGGGCATCCGCGCCCTCGCGACCGAGACTGTCGAAATTCTGCAGGGCCAGTTGCACTGCGTAACGAATCTCCTCGATCTCGTAGGAGTTGATGCGCACGATGCCAAGCCGCTGCTGTTCAACTTCGGGAATAGCCGAATCGATATCGGGGATGTTGGCTGGGAAAATCGGCACTAGTCCGCAGAGCAGGGCGTCGAAGAGCCGCGTCGACAGGTCGTCGTTGAGCGGCAGAATCAGCGTGGTCTTGTATTCCATCCACTCCGCGAAGCGCTGCCGCCTGCTCTTTTCGAAATAGCGGCTGCGATTGCCCGCAGGCATGCTCAGCACAGTGGCTTCGGGGATGTGTTCGCGTACCGCGGCGATGACCTTGTTGCGCGCTTCGGCGATGCTGTATTGGACATAGTTCAGCAACAGGCCGTGCCGCCGCTGCGCAATGTCGCCGGCCTGATAGAGCACCGCAGCCTCGTCATGACGCCATTGTGCGGAGCATGCAGGCAGGTGGCCTGCAACTGCGGAAGCGGAGTTGAACAGATACTCGGAATGCGGGGAGTGACTGAAAAATACCAGATCCGCGGCCTGGGCCGCGCGCAGGGTCGGGATATAGGCCGTGTGGTTGTCCCACAGCCAGACGACGATGATCGCAAGCGGTCCCAAGCTCTCGCGTAA
Source organism: Rhodocyclaceae bacterium (assembly GCA_006218025.1). GTDB lineage: Bacteria > Pseudomonadota > Gammaproteobacteria > Burkholderiales > Rhodocyclaceae > Sulfuritalea. The sequence goes on from VBWA01000005.1 coordinate 74,706, forward strand.
TTCCCATATCCGTAGCGCTTCGCCGGGAGTGCCGATCGAGTGGACCACTGCGATCTGGGGCCCGGGATGCTGGCTTTCGCCGCGGCAGTAGCGGAACGGCTTGGGCGACCATTGTTCGAGTTCTTCTTCGAGGTCGGCGGGGAAGTAGGCGAGAGGGTTTGCGCTCGGATGGACATGGAAGCCAAAAGGAATGCTTGCGAGTTCGCGCAGGCGTGCCAGCTTCGACATGATTTCGGAAGCCCGCAATTCCGGCCAGGTCGCCGCTGCATCCATCATCGCGATTCTTGACCGCAGAAAGGGGTGGGAGCCTCGATCACGGTTGATCCTGGTGCTGTCCATCAGAGTTCGCCTGATGGACATACAGCGCCGGGCCGTTGCGACCATCGGCGAAGCGAATGGAGATACTGCCGTCGATCAGCATGTAAATCGTATGCAGTATTGCGGTGATCCGGTTGATCAGCAGGTGATGTTCGAGCGCGAAGAGATGACGCGCAAGTGCGCCCTCGCGACCGAGTTGGTCGAAATTCCACAAGGCCAGTTGCGTCGCGTGCCGGATTTCCTCCACCTCATAGGAATTGATGCGAACGATGCCCAGGCGCTGCTGTTCGTCCTCTGCAATCAGCAGGTCGAAGTCGGGAATGTTGGTGGGGACGACCGGCACAACTCCGCAGAGCAGGGCATCGAACAGCCGGGTTGACAGGTCTTTGTCGATCGGCAGTACCAGCGCCGCCTTGTGTTCCGCCCACTCGGCAAAACGCTGCTGTGCGTTCTTTTGGAAATAGCGCTCGCGATTGTCCGACGGCATGGTGAGTACCGTGGCTTCGGGAATGTTCGTGCGCACTGCGGCGATGACCGAGTTACGTTCGGTGGCAAAGCCATAGTCGACGTAATTGACCAACAGGCTATGACGCCGCGCAGAAAAATCGGTTGCCAGGAAAAGGGCCGCCGCCTCGTCGCGACGCCATTGCGCGGAACACGCGGGCACGTGGCCGGTGACCGCGGACGACGGGTTGAACTGGTAATTCGCGTGCGGCGAGTGGCTGAAAAAAACCAGATCGGCCGCCAGCGCCGATCGCATGTTCGGGATGTACGCAGTATGGTTGTCCCACATCCACAGCACGATGATGGCGTCTGGCCCCAGGTTCTCGCGCAGTTCCCATATCTGCCGCGCCTCGTCGAGGACGCCGATCGACTGGACAATGACTATCCGCGGGCCTTCTGCCTGATTCTCGCTGGCGTAGTGGCGAAATGGCTCTGGCGACCACTGCTCCAGTTCCTGATCCAGGTCGGACGGGAAGTAGGCGAGCCTGTCTGCGCTGGGGTGCACATGGAGGCGAAAGGGGTACGACGAAAGTTCGCCCAGGCGCGCCAGTTTCGACGTGATTTCCGAAACACGGGTTTCCGGCCAACTGCGGTAGGTTTTGTGAGCCATGTCTGGTTTGGGGGGGGGCTCAAAGGCCGCGCGAATAGATGAGTGCCTTCAACGCGTCGTTGCCCGCGTAGGGGCTGTCGATGTCGTCGATGCGGATCGGAGCGTCGCCGGCAACTGGGCTTAGCAGCACCTCGCCGTGCATCAGCTCGCGGCAGGAAATCTGGCCTTTTTGCAGGGGCACCGCGAGATACACGTCCTCGTCGGACAGGACGTGGCCGGCGGGCAGGTCGCGCCGCGCATAGACACCGCGGACCAGCGCGTCGAGGTAGGCGATTTCGCGCTGGGGTGGCAGGCGCTTGCGCGTGCCGGGGGCACCGCACATCGCCACGGCCTTTTTCCAGGCCTTGAACCAGGCATCGATCTGCGCCGGCTGGCTGCAGTAGGGCGAAACCGGAATGCCGTCGGCCGCGATGTCGACGTGGCGCTCGAAGGTCCGCGCGCCCTTGGCATAGGCCATCATCACCGAACTGGTCCAGTCGTGGTACTCGTGCGTCGAGTAGCCGATCACGTTGTTCGGATAGCGATCGCGCAGGAAGTCGATCTGGTTGAGTTCCAGTTCGTGGTCTTCCGACGGGTAGAGCGAGACGCAATGGTTGATGGCCAGGGGGATGTTGCGGTTGGTGAAGAATTTCACCAGGTCGTCGATGTCCTTGAGCGAGGAGCCGCCCGTGGAGACGATGACCGGCTTGCGGGTCGTTGCGATCTTCTCGATCAGGATCCAGTCGTTGAGATCGGAGCTGGCCAGCTTGATGATCTCGATGCCGAGGTCGGTGCAAAGATCGACCGCAGATTCGTCGAAGGGCGTCGCCATCGGAATGCAGCCGCCCCTGCGGATTGCGGAGACCAGCGTCGCGTGATCGTCGCGCGTGAGGCGGGTGTCGAGTGTCTTCTTGATGTAACGAATGTCGTCGCGGTCGCGAAAGTCCTTGTGGATGAAGGCGTCGAAGTCGCGGAACTGAAGCTTGATCGCGGCGCGCACGTTGTTGAAGCGGACGATGCGGGAAAAGTCCGTGATGATGCGCAGACCGCGCTCAAGCCGCCCCCAGTGGTTATTGGCCAGTTCGAGAACGAAAAGGTCTTCGAAGATACGTGCGTGCACTAGGTTCATTTCGTCAAGCCCGCTTGGAAATCGGTGGGTGTCGGATAGCCGGGCGAGAAATCGGCTGCGGTGGCGGCCTCGATCAGGAATGGCGGGCGCTTCTTCACTTCGATGTAGATCTTTCCCAGATACTCGCCAAGGATTCCCAGGCACAGGAGTTGAACGCCACCGAGAAAGTAGATGGGCAGTGCGGTCGAAGCCCATCCCGGCACTGCCCTGTCGGTCAATAGCCGCGTCGTCAGCACCCAGATACCCGATAGCGAACTGGCCATGAATATGAGCAGCCCGAGTACGGCCACCGCTCTCAGTGGAAGCACCGACAGGGATGTGACGGCATCGGCCGCGAGGGCCGTCATCTTCCGCAGTGAATACTTTGTCAGTCCGCGCGGCCGGATCCGCCGGGAATAGCCCACGCTACTGGACGGGAGGCCGATCAGGGGCATGATGCCGCGCAGGTAGATGGCCCGTTCCGGGAACAATCGAAGCGCTTCCACCGCCTTGCGACTCATCAAGCGGAAATCGGCGTGATTGAAGACGGTGTTGACGCCAAAGGCTGCCAGCGCGCGATAGAACAGCTCGGCACTGGTTCGCTTGAATCTGCTGTCGGCTTGCCTGTCCTCGCGCACCCCATAGACGACGTCGCTGCCTTCCCGGTAATTCGTCAGCATGGCGCGCGCTGCGCCCGGATCATCCTGCAAGTCGGCATCAATTGAAATGACTGCGTCCCCCGGGGCGTTCAGCAGGCCGCAGAGCAACGCCTTCTGATGGCCAACGTTTCCCGCCAGCTTTATTCCTGATACCCGGTTGTCCCGGGTCGAGAAGCTGGTGATGATTGCCCAGCTGTCGTCCTGGCTACCGTCGTCTATCAGCAGGATGCCGCTCTTGTCGGCAACAAGCTCGTCGGTCTGCAGTGACCGAATCAGCTCAAGCAGTAGCGGAAGCGTCTCCGGCAGCATCTCGGCTTCGTTGTAGCATGGGACCACAATAGTAAGTCGTGGCGGCGGGCGATTCATGGATTCCTCGTGATGCCAAATGTCCAGTTTCGATTCGCGATGAATGACCACAGCAGGATCGAGACTGTCGCACAGACCTGTGCCGCAAGGTAGTGGATGTGAGCGTGCCGCGTCAGAAGCGCCATGATACCGGCGTTAAGCAGCAGTCCGACGCCCGCAATCGCCGCGAAAGCGGAAAATGCCTGCAGGTGCGCTCTCGAAGACTTGAAGGTGATCGAATAGTTCAGCGCGTAGTTCAGGCACGCGCTGGCGATGAATCCCGCGCACGAAGCCACGGTAGCGTCGAACTGGAAAGCGCGAACCAGCCAAAGCAGGATCAGGTATTGGCAGGCTGTCGCAACGGCGCCCACGGCCAAGAACCGCGCAAATTGATTCATGTCGGCTCCATCGCGCCAAGTGAATTTCCGCTGGGTCGCAAAGGGCAAGCTCATCGGGTGATTGCTCCGCTGTCCTTTTCCGGTTCGGCCTGGCGAGCCGGTTGCAGCAGCAGCAATGCGATCAGCAAGACCAACGGGTTGAGAAGGGTCTGCACAGACAGGCCATCGACAAAAATGTAGTTCTTGGGCACCAGCATCAGTACGCTGGCCCAAAAAACCACCTTGGCCTCAAGTGGCGCGGCATTCTGCTGCAGGCTCAAAATGGCCAGCGGTGCCACGCAGACAAGCAGATGGTACTCGGCGCAGACCGGAGAGAGCAGGACATACAGGGTAACCAGAACCAGCGGGCCGGCTTGCGTCGGATTTGTTCCAGCCTGCAATGATCTCCATGACAGGAATATCGCGAAAATCGACAGCGCGATGAACAACCGGTAGAGCTCGTCGTGATAGAACGCCAGGGTGCCGCTCATTCTGGCCCCGTTCTTGATTAGCGCCCAGAGCGACGCGTTGCCGGCGTCTCCATTGGGCCCAACGATGTACAGCTTCCGGTAGTTGTCCAGGCCTTGCAGGAAACTGTGCAAATCGTAGTCGGGATAAATGGCGTTTTCGGCCACAAGGGCGGCCAGAAGAATTGCTCCAGCGAGCGCGATTGCAGCAAGTACAGGAACGACGGACCTGCGCCAGCCGACAACCAGGGGAATTGCCAGCACGAATACCAGGGCGACCGGCCTGAAATTCATCGCCAGTGCCAGCGCCAGAATTGCAGGCCAGGACACTTTGCGCTGTCCGAAGCAGGAAACGAGGAACACGGCGATCAAAATCGAAGCGAAGCCCGCGTGGTAATTGGCCCGGGCAAACACCAGCAGCGCAGGGTAGGACGCAAAGCAAAGAATCAACAGGGGGACCACTGAAGGCCGTTTTTCGGTCGTGCATTTTCTATAGGTTTTTGCAAGCCATGCCACGCCAGCCGCATAGAGGCCAAACCACAGCCAGAGAACGCCGGTCGCCGACTTGCCAAACGTAATCAGCATGGCGCAGAGGGTGAAGGAAAGCTGGGATAGCGGCGGATGATGCAGGTGGGTCAGGCGGCCTGTCGCCAGGCCCTCTATGCCGCGGTAAGGGTTGTGCAGCAGGTAGTCCTTATACACTGCGGGCCATGCTTGGAACTCGCTCGTGGCGGCCAGCCCTGCCGTGTAGTCCTTGAACGACAAGGCCACTTTCACCAGATCGGAAAAGCGGTCTTCCGGTCCGGGCAGGAAGTAGGCTTCACCAAACCCGAAACTGTAATGCAGCGCAGCGTAACCGGCATTCAGCGCAAAGCCTAAGGCCAGCAGCCAGCAGGCTTGCTCAAGCAGCATGTCCTGGTGAAGCACGAAAGCACCCCGTGATCGCATCGGCTTCACCGGTCGTGAATGACGTTGGACGCCAATTCCTGGCGCGCGAGAAACGGAAACATGTCTTCCAGCGGCGGACTCACAATGCTGCCGTCGTCCAGTTTGCGCGAACTCATGCGTGGCTCGAAGCCCTGCGTCTCATCGAGGATGACATCGCACAGATACGGGCCATCGCTGGCCAGTACTGCGGCGAGTTGATCCGGAAAGTCGGCGCTGGCGAGACGGCGCGCAGGGATGCCGAAGGCGGTTGCGACGGCGACGAAGTCGGGAAAGCTGACGCCGCTGTTCGGACCTTCGCCCGCGAGGCGGCCGAAGAAATTGTTCTGCGATGTGCGAATCGACAGATAGCCCGAGTTGTTGAGCACGAAGATCTTGACCGGGATCCGGTGGTGGGCGATGGTCTGCAATTCCTGCAGATTCATCATGATGCTGCCATCGCCGGCAAGGCAGATGACGCGCCGCTGCGTTCCCCGCGCGGCAATGGCGCCGAGCCAGGCTCCGATGGCGGACGGAAGGTCGTAACCCATCGAGGCGCTGCCGGAGTTGGAGAACATGCGCATGCCGCGCTTGAGGTGTCCCGCCTGGAACGGAACGATGGTGGCGGAGGCGTTGCCGCAGGCGACGATGTCGCTGCCGTCGAGATGGTCGAACAGCTGCTCGATAAAGTGGTAGGGGTTGATCTTGCCCGTGAATTCGCGCTGCCGGGGTAACACCGCCGGGTAGCGCGCGACGCGCTCGCGGCACCAGGTCAGCCACTCGCGATGCGCAGGCGGGCCCACCCAGGCGTCCGCGTGCCGCACCAGCGCCGCGAGGAAGGGCTTGAGATCGGCCGCAACGGCCATGTCGGGCCTGACGGTCGGCTTGGCGAACTCGGCCGGATCGATATCGATCTGAATCTTGAACGCGCGCGGCGCGAATGCCTGCCAGTTGTAGCTGACCTGGCGGATGTTGAGCCGGCTGCCAAGGATAAGCAGCAGGTCGGCATTCTGCACGGTGAAGTTGCCGGCCCGTGTGCCGATGGTACCGGGGCGGCCACAAAACAGCGGATCGTCCGAATCGATCAGGTCGTGGGTCCAGGCGGTGGTGACCGGAATACCCAGGCGGCGGATCAAGGTCTCGAATTCGGCGGTGGCGCGTGCTGCACGGACGCCGGTACCGACGAGGATGACGGGCCGCCGAGCCTTATGGAGACGTTCGATGATCGCGTCGAGGTCCTGTTCGGAAACGCAGGGGGCAGTATCCGCGTCGATCGGATGGCGGCGCAACGCAGCGGGATCGATCGTCGCGCTCTGGACATCGATCGGGATGTCCAGCCAGACCGGGCCGGGCCGCCCGCAGGTGGCCAGATGCAGCGCCTGGTCGAGATGCCAGGCGATGTCCTCCGGCCGTTCGACGACCGCCGCGTATTTGGTGATGCCGCGCGCCATTGGAACAATGTCGCTTTCCTGATCGCCAAGCTGGCGCAGTCCAGGTACCGGCGTGGTGGCGAGGCAGGTCGCCCGCTTGACCTGGCCTGAAATCACGATCATCGGCACCGAGTCGGTCCAGGCGCCGAACACCCCATTCAGCGCATTGATGCCGCCGGGGCCGGTGGTGACGTTGAGTATCGGCGGGGTCTCGGCGATGCGCGCGTACGCCTCGGCGGCCATCGCGGCGGCCTGTTCATGATGGAAACAGACCGGCGTCAGGCCGGGTTCGTGGCACAAGGCATCGTTGAGGAACATGGCGCCGCCGCCGGTGACGAGGAAGGCGTGGCGATGCGCAGCGCTGGCGAGGCGGGAGGCCAGGTAGCGGGCGACGGTACTCATCGCCGGGGCTGGAAATGTCGAATTCATGGCGACGTTGCCGATCTCAGGTTGTGCCGTTGCCGCGTTTGGGCAGGAGCCGGGGGAAATGACGGCGCACGAACGCATGGGTCAGGTAAAGCGCCTTGCGCGGTCCCTCGTGGCGCACCGCAGTGACGAATTCGCCAACGAGTATGGCCACGACGTAGGGAATCAGCGCCAGGTACCAGAACGGACGCATAAGTTGCAGTCGGGGTGCAGAGAGGTCTCGCTCTCCAAAGACAACGGCTTTTCCCGTGCCGCGTCGAAATTGGCGCGGACATTTCGAGGAGGGCATGGGCAGCGGGTCGAGTGTCGGCGGCGCAAGCGGCAGGCCGGCGAGGACTTCGGCGACACCGCGCACCACAGCCGCGGGAGGTGCGAAGTTGCGGCAGACCGAACCACCATGGCGCACGCACTTGTCCCAGCCGAGGCAGGGACAGCAATCCGCGCCGTTATGCAGAGCACGATGGTGGGCGCTGTCGCCCGCCCAGGAGTGCACCGGATGGGTACTCGAGAACAGGTGCAGGGTCTTGATTGCCCGTGCCTGGGCGGCGTAGTGGACCGGAAACGAATCCATCCCGATCACGACATCGACGCGGTCGAGCAGTGCGTCGAACTTTTCCAGCGTGCCGAAGCGCAGGGATTCGACATCCGGCAACGGATCGTGCGCGTCCAGCGCAACGAGCCGAAATCCTTGCTCCCGCAGGAGCGTCGCCAGTTCCAGTTGGAAGGATCGCGGATAGACCTTCAACGGCCAGCCCGCATCGAAATGCAGCAGGATCGTCGGCGGTCCATCGGCCTTGGAGCGGGCCGGATGGACCGCACCGACGACCAGACCCCGATGCAACTGGCTATCCTCGGTAAGGGATTCGCCAAGGCAGAAGCGGAAATGATCGATGTAGTGGAAGTTCGTGAAGTTGTAGTTGCGGGTCCCGCGACAATAGACGTGAAAAACGCCCTTGGCCAGGCGCGGAACCATGTCCAGGAAATGGTGGCAGTCTTCCTTTCGATACTCACCGCGAAACGGAATCGGCCCGTCCGTGGTTGAGAACGTGATCTTTCCCCGATTCTCGCGGACGATGGGGAAGTAGGCTTCGTTGATCAGGATCTCGTCGAACAGCGGGCGTTCCGTCATGCTGGCGGCAATGCCCATGAAGAGTGCATCACCGGCATGGTGGGTGAAGAATGCACTCATGCGCACCGCATCGCGCAAGGTGCGCCGATTCGCAGCCGGCGCCGTTGGTTCGCCGCCGACTTTCCGCAATACGTCGAGCGCGTTTTGCGCGCACCATTCCATGGGGCGCCAGTAGGGGCCGGGCAGGAAGCCGTTGGAGATTGCCGTGAGGCAGGGAAAGTGCACGGTAATCAGTGCCACGTCCCTGAAATAGAGCGCGGCTAGCAGCTTGCTGTCGAGTTCGGGATTGGAGCAGGACAGGAGCAGCAGGTGTCGATAGTCCTCGGCTGGCTCCAGGGTCAGCAGGTAGGCCAGCGGGAGCCCGTTGCTGGAGCGCACCACGGCATCGTCATGATGGGATTGTGCGACACAGGCCAGAGTCAGGCGGATCAGGAAAGTCGAGAGCCGCAGCAAGGGATTGAAAATCAGGATGCGTCGGCTGTCGCACTGCGTTTCCCGTGTTCGCCTCACCATTTCGAAGACGTAGCGGCTTGGCGTAGCGACGAAGCTGTCGAGCATTTCGCGCTGCCCTACGTGTTCCTGCGAGATTCGAAAGCTCGGTTGGATCAGGAATTGCGCCACCTGCGACGGAGCGATGTCCAGATGCGGGAAGGCCCCGATCACCGTGATGGGATTTCTCGCCGGCGCCTGACGTGTCGTCATGCCTGCTTTCGCGCCTCGACGCAATGCTTTTTAGCGACGACCTGGATTTGCGCCAGCGCGCTGCCGAGGGTCTGGTCTACCGCATAGCCCATGGAATGCAGGAGGCGAAACAGGGACTTTTGCAGGGCAAGCCCCATCGGGCCGAAATGGGCCAGCAGGATCAGTATTCGCGAAATCGTTACAGGGGGCGCCTTTCGTGTGCCGTCGTCCAGGAGGCTGCGGTCATAGTTCATGTCCTGCAGCTCAACGGAAAGTACTTCGCCACCCGGAAGCGCCTGAAACAATTCGCTTACGTCGATCGACCGCGGGCTCCATGACCCAAGGCCTCCAATCCGGAAGGTCCACTTGTGGTCGCCATTGAAAAGGCTGGGCCAGTGGCGCTGTTCGTAGAGGCTCTCCTCCGGCACAACCACGACGAGGAATCCGCCGGGCTTTACCAGGGCCCACCATTCGAGCAGGGCCGACTGAGGTGAATTCATGTGCTCCAGGCAATGGGAACTGTGTACCGCGTCGTAGGCTTTGACGACGCGGAAGCGTGAAATGACATTGGCGTCGCCGTCGCCGACATCGAAGCCTTCCGCCCAGGGACAGACCAGGTCATCGCCGGCGCCGATGTCGATCAGGCGCCCCTGCAGATAGCTTGCGGCAAACGTGGGCGGTCGGACGTTCTGGGTTTTGGATGATTCGTTCATCGTGTCTCGGTACGGGACGGATAGCTCTGGTTGGTAAAGTTGCCACGGGTTCGCATGGCGGCGCAACTGCCATGCACCGGCGCGGCATTGTTTCGATTTGTCCTAGTGTCTTGTCTTCGTGGCTCCTAATCGACGAGGCCAAGCAGGAATGCCATCGGGCCGCCGAAAACGGGAACGTGATTCCTGATCCATCCTCGCCGTCGCCGCATCGCCATGAAAAAAATGACCAGGCTGTTCCAGCGTGCGGCAAGCAATGCCCGCATCGCCGCGTGGAATGACTTGATCTCGTTTTCTTGTGCTCGATACACGAACAGCCCGGTGTCGCTCGTTTGCATCCCGGCGGCCACCTCGACCGTGGAGTTTCTTTTGCGCCAGACGCCGATGATGGCCTCGCAGCCGCCGGCATCACCTGACTCGATGGCAGCGCGCCATATCCTGTTGGCGGATTGCTCATGGATATCGAGATCGCCTGCAAGTCCCGACAAGGCGGCCAGTGCCTGAGTTTCCTTGTGGAAGGCTCGCGCCCCTCTGGCCGCATCCTTGTTGCCGGGCAGGCGACTCCCATAGGGCAGGGTGAAGAACAGGGTGCCTCCCGGCTTGAGGTGCTGAAATGCCCTGCGCAGGAAGGGCAGCGGGGTGCGTTCCAGTTCCATGCTGGCAAAGGCGACGGCGTAATCGAAACCCGCGGGGTCCGGCTGCCAGCACTCCGAAAATTTGCGTCCGCTGTAATCGATCCCCGAGTGCCCCCAGTTCTCGCAGGCGAACGCAACGAGGGCGGCGGACTCGTCGATCGCCTCGATCCGGCATTTCGCCTGGGTGGCAATCAGATAGGGGCCGTAGCCAGGGCCGCATGACAGGTCAATCACGCGCGAACCGGGCGCCATGCGTGATGCGGCGAAGGCATAGCGGCTCAGTGCAGCGGCGGGAATGTCGGACAACCACTGCTGCGGCTGAGGACGACTGTCTTCCGACAGGCCGTCGGACGGGAATATCGATCGATGGAGGAAACGGATCATGCGTTCCGACAGAGCCTGCGACGGCACGACAGCCGGCCCTGCCGACGCTGGCGGCGGGGGCGCGACCTGCAACTGGCCGCTATCCGGGTCCGTGGCGATCCAGCAGCGCGGCTTGCCCAGGGTGCTGCCCAACTCGGCCTGGAGATGGCACGTCGGCGGAAACTTTTCGCCGGGACCGTCCAGCCACCGTGCGCTGTTGCCGAGGTCTATATGACTTGGCGGCATGACTGGCTGCGCTGACACCTGTGCGCACCGCCTGGTATCGAGTGCCCTGCGGTAGGCTGCGAGCGTGTCGGTCGCGTGGGCATGCCAGTCGGATGCCAGCGACAAGGGCTGCCGGTCCGTGCATCCGCTGTCGGACATTCCCTCGGCGCAGGCTGCCAGCACGGCCTGGCGGATCGAGTCGGGATCGAGCGGATCGATGTAACGGGCGTGCGCGCCGAAATACTCGAGTTCCGAGGACCGGTTGCTGAGTACCAGCCGGCAACCCGCGGCTGCCGCCTCCAGTGCCGCGAGGGAGGCGCCTTCCGCCCAACTGGGGAGGCAGAAGACCCGGGCTCCGGCGTAGGCCGAGGCCAGGATCTCGCTGTTCGACGGCAAGCGGCCGCAGAAAGTGAGGTTGCCGCCGCCGATGCGGCGCACGAGTTGTGCGTAGCCCGGATCGGGCGCGTGTCCGATCAGGACCAGCGGGATTCCGGTATCGCGCAAGGCAAAGGCGAGCATCGCCTGATTCTTGCGGGGCTCGATCGCGCCGATGCAAAGCGCGTAATCCCGGATGCCGAACTTCTGGAAGAACAAGCTGCCATCCGCAACCCTGTGCAGGGCCGCTGGGTCGACCGCGTTCCTGACGATGGAGACCGACGGGTGGTCGATGCCCATGCGCGACAGGACATCTTGCTCGTGGTGGCTGAGCAGGATCAGGTGGTCGGCATAGCTGGCCAGCCGCCGGACGACGGAATGGTAGCGGGCGATGGGTGCCAGTTTCGGGTATCCGTCCTGAAGCGTGTGCTTGTTCTTGGCCAGGGCGGACAGCAAGGCCTGGACGCGGGCCGGATGCGCGAACTCTTCGAGGATGCCCGGCACCCGTGAATTGAAGGCGTCGAGTTCGGCGAAATCGAGGGCGATCGGCGACAGTACCAGCGCAGCACCCGACGCCTCTATCCGTTTCAGTACTTCCTCACAGCTGAAAGGCGGCCACACGTTGTAAACATGCACGACATCGTGGTCAGCGGGTACCAGCGTGTCGGCGGAGCAGCACGAGGCGGGAACGCCAAGTCGCTGCAATTCCTGCGCGGTGCGGGGTGCCCTTACCGAAGGCCCGCCGCGCCCGCAGTCGGCTTCCCAGCCATGTACCACGAGCGCGGCACTGATGTCGGTCCTCGGGCCGGTCGCATTTTCGGTTGCAGGCGTGGCGCAGGTCGTTGCGATTGTCGCCGGCGCCATGGGATCGTGCCCAAGCAGACGCACGAACAGCGCGTGATGCTTTTCGACCCAAGCTCTCCAAGAATACGCTTCGACGGGGCGTCGCAGCGCACGCTTGCGCTCGACGCATTCCGTCAGCACGCGACGCAGGTCGGCGATGCTTCCCAGTTCGAACTCGACATGGGGAAACTGCGGGACCCAGCCGACGGCCGGCGCGATGACCGGGCAGCCGCAGGCTAGCGCTTCCAGCACGCACATTGGCCCCCCCTCGTTGTATGCCGGTACCAGCACGTAGTCGAGCGAGCGATAGAACCCGGGCATCTCTTCGTCGGGAATGTGCCGGGCCGGCCCCGGCCAGCCGTGGCCGGTGAAATGCCATTCGAGACCGGGAACGTCCATGACGGCCGCCACCAGGTCTTCGCCCTTCCTGCCAGTATGGTAAGTGCGGCCGACCACGCCGATGCGCACCACAGGATGGAAGGCATTGAGGTCTACACCTGGCGATATGATTTCCACGCCGGAAACGCCGAGCGACCTGATGAGAGTCGCCGTGGCGTCGGCCATTGCAACGCAGACCGCTACGCTGCGGGCGATGCTCTGGAATGTCGCTGCTGCCGCCGGATCGGGTTCTTGGTGGGTGAAGAAACCTATCTCGATCGGGGAGACACGCCTGACCCGGCTACCATACGTCATGTAGTACTGGATACGGGCGTTCGTGTCCTCGGTGAGCCCGCAGGTGACGTAGGGCAGGCGGCGGGCGAGTTCCTGCGCCTGCCTCTCCTGGATCCATCCGCCGTCGGACAGCTTGATGTGTACCAGGCCACTCATCGTTCAGGCCTGCCGGTTTCGGCGCATGGAGGCGGCAGACCGTATGCGTGGGCTGCAATTCGCGGTGGCTGTGGCGGTTGTGGCGGGTGCAGGGTCATTTGCATTCCGTGTCGCCCGGACCCAGTATGCCGCCGGGAAGTCCGCTCCCTTGCACAAAAGGGGCCAATTGAATTTCATGTCGACCGAATACCGCGATTATCGAGTTTCAGGTCGAGCGATGGTAGTTGGAAATCTACTTCGTATTGGTTTGATGAATTTGCCAAACGCCCAAAGTGCTTTATCGACGCGTCGCCCGTCAATGTCCGAAAATGTGGCGTGGAACGGCAAGTACCTGCATATACAGGTATCTATCTTTTTCCGGTCGTACTGAGAGATTTCTTCATCGGCGCCAGCTTGAATGAAGGCCATGGCGCGATGCACATGCTGGTCATAAATTGGAAATCGATCTAGCTGGCAACAATGAAGCCAGAATATTCTCCAGATTGCGCCGCCGGTATCGAAACGAGCGAGAAAGTCATGTGCGCTGTAGTTGTTTGGGAGCGATTCCATTGCATTGCGGCGATCGATGAAATTCTGCTGAACCGCTGCCTGTTTGCTCGCTGAGAGTGGCGTTCCGTTTTTCCACTGATACAGATCGAATATTCGTTGCTCGGTTAATTCCCTACCAATATTGTTGATGTACAGGTCTTCCTGGACATCGTCGTACCGGTGGCTCCAAAATTTAACGAATTGCTGTCGGTTTGCCTGTATTGGTTTGTAAGTGAGCATTTGCATGGCGTGAGACATCTATGATGTCAAGGAGAAAAGATCGGACGCATACCGCAGTACCTTCTTGAAATTCCAAGAACAAATCAATCGACGTTATGGAACAAGCGCTCCCAAGCAATCTCGGCATCAACACTTGTCAGTTGTACCGTTTGGCCAGGGGCGAAATCGTGCAATACCCAGAGGCCATCCGCTCCTTTGCGAAAAAGCTCTACCTGTTGGTGGTCGGGATCGATCAACAGATACTCCTTCAGGGTGGACAGGGTGCGGTAGGCGATGAACTTGTCGCCGCGATCATAAGCGGCGGTTGATGGGGAAAGGATTTCGGCGACCAGCACCGGATGGCGCATGGTTAGTTCTGCACGATGATCATCCGGATGGCAGGTAATGAATACGTCCGGATAGAAATAACTCCGCTTGGCGGCAATTTCGACTTTCATGTCGGCCGTGTAGACGCGGCAGGGCTTGCCGGTCATGGCTTCGTCAAGAGCAACTGAGAGATTGAGCGTGATGGTGACATGTCGTCTTGATGCACCGCCCATGGCAAACACTTCTCCGGCGACGTATTCGTGCTTTTCCGTCTGAGTGATTTCCCAGTTGAGATATTCTTCAGGACTAAGGGATGGAACTTCGGCAGGCAGCACCATGAATTGTTCTCCTGTTCGTGCATTCAGGCTGATTCTAGTCCGCAGTGCCGTTATTGCGGAAGGGCGTATCGATCAAGCAGATCGGATCCTACCGTTGCGGCCTCGGCGATTGCTCCACTGTCGAGTCTGGCGACATTCGTTGCCAACTGTTTTATGGTTTCAATATTGTGTGAAACCAGCACACACGTTCGTTGCTGTGACGCCAACTGGCGCATGTGCGCGAGACATTTTCGCTGGAACTCTGCATCACCCACGGCGAGGACTTCGTCGACGACAAGTATGTCGGCATCGACATGGGCGGCGACGGCATAGGCCAGCCGCACGTACATTCCGCTCGAATAGTGCTTGACCGGTGTATCGAGAAATCGCTCAACACCTGAGAAATCGACGATGGCATCGAAGCGTCGGCGGATCTCGCGCTCCGGGCAACCCAGCATCGCTCCATTCAGAAAAACATTTTCGCGCCCGGTGAGTTCTGGGTGAAATCCCGTGCCGACTTCGAGCAGCGAGGCAACGCGTCCGCGGACGCGGATTTGGCCGCTGGTGGGTGGAATGACGCGGGAGAGTATTTTGAGCAGGGTAGATTTGCCGGAGCCATTCTTGCCAATAAGTGCAAGGCACTCGCCTTGTCTCACCTGCAAGGAAATGTCCTTGAGCGCCCAGAATTCTTCTTCGGCGGAATGGTTGGCGTCGCCGCTCGTACCGCGTTTCGCCAGGCCGCGCAGCCAGGCTTTGAGCGAGTCCGGGCGGCGCTGGTGCGATAGCGAGTAGCGCTTGCTCAAATTGACGATGTCGATGACGATGTCGCTCATGTCGGGACGATGCTCAGGCCAGATCTACCAGGTCGGTTTCGACAGCGAGGAAATGACGCACCGCGATCAGCCCCATGGCCAGTGTTGTGGCTAGCGACAAGATCACCGGAGTCCGGGGAAATCCATCCATGCCGTTCAACAAACTCCAGCGCAGCCCTTCGATGACGCCGACGAGTGGGTTGAGCGCATAAACCATCTGCCATTGTTCTGGAATGCGTATCGACGTGTAACCGGCCGGGGTGACGAAGAAGCCGATCATCAGTAGAAAGGGAACCAGATTGCCGATATCGCGGAACTGCACATTGACCACGGAGAGCCAGAGCCCAATGGCGGTGCACAGCACAATCAGCTGCAGGCAGAACAAGGGGAAGAAAACGATCTGCCAGCCGGGAAGATAGCCAAACCAGAGGCAGCCGAGCGCGAACAGCAGCCAGGCGACAAAAAACTCGATGGCATCGGATACGACGGCGGCGATGGGAAAAATGGCACGGGGAAAGTAGGTCTTCTGAATGATGTGCATATGGCCGAGCAGCGAGTTCATGCTGTCGGGCACGGCATTGGAAAAGAAATACCAGGGGATGACGCCGCAGAAGATGATCAGCGGATAGGGAGCGGCGTGGCTTTTCTCGAAGCCGGCAAGAAAGCCGAAGGCGAAGCTCATCACAGCCATGAGCATCAGCGGTTTGAACAGCAGCCAGGCCAGGCCGAAATAAGTTTGCCGGAAGCGGACGATGAGATCGCGGCGTATCAATACATAGGCGACTTCGCGGTACTTATGGATTTCCCGGCAATACTCAAGCAGGCTGGGCGGATGGCCGTCGATGGTGCGCCACTGCGCCGAGGCGGGATCAGAAGTCATACCGAGCCAGACCCAGCACCGCGGCCGCCGCGCTCATCCGTTTATCCAGACTTGCTACTCTTGCGCCCAAGCGGCGAGCAACCGCCAAATGCAGTGCATCTCCCGCGCGGAGGTCCGTGGGCGTTTCGATAAACACGGCGGCAGTCCGGAAATCTGCCGGTTCGATTTCAGCCATATTCAGATGCGTTGAGGCAAACCGCTGAAAGTGGGCGAGCGCCTGCTGGCGTGTTCTCGAGTCGATTGCACCCGTCCGCTGTTTGATTCCGCCAATGCTGGCCATCTCGGTCAGCGTCCAGGCCGAAATCATCAAGCCTTCTTTTGGCCGGTTTTCAAGTCGTGTCACAAGTTCGTTCGCGCCAGGCTCTCTAAAAAATATCGCGCCCAATACCGACGTATCGAGGTAGATCACAGCAGATCTTGTTCGCGCATTTCCGCAACGGTCAGGCCCGAGGTCGGTGGCGCAGATACCCATTCGCGCAAGTCTGACCAATCGAAACCGCCTGATCTGGGCTCGGGAACAAGGCGCGCGACAGGCTTTCCCCTGCGTGTGATAACAACATCCTCGCCGGCCTCGACGTCATTCAGCAGGGCGGATAGGTGTGACTTCGCGTCGGCAACCGTTGCAGCTTTCATGGTTTGAACCTCTTCAAATGGTCAACTAGATGTAAATTATTCACCATGTTGGTCATTTAGTAAAGGCGCTTTCTTGGTTGTGTCTCGGATTCGAAGGTATTTGTCTTGCCCATTCAATTGTTCGGTGCAGGGCGCTTGCCAGCGTTACGGTAACGCTCAGTCCGAGTTCGTTACGGACCTTATCAATCGAAGGAACGTAACGCTCCGCTGTGCCAGTCGCTCGCAGCTGGGCAATTTCGACAGTCACGTCGCTTGCGGCGGCGATTGTCCGTGCGAGACCGCCAAGATTGATGGCTTCATCGGACCCGACATTGTAGGGGCGGTTGGGCTTGCCCTTGACCAGTAGCGTTATCAGCCAGATCGCCATGTCGGAGGCATAGAGATAGCTGCGCAGCGGCGTGCCGTCGCCACGGATGCGGATGGGCCCGCCGCCAACTGCGTCGCGGATAAAGCTGCCGATGGCGAACTTGTCGCTCAGGGGCAGGTAGGGACCGACGAAGGAGAAACCGCGGGCGACGACGCATTCGACTTCGGGCGTGAGTGCGCACATCAGTTCGGACATGCGCTTGATTTCGCCATAGGCCGACATCGGCTGGCAAGGGTCCGGGGCGCCGTTGTAGTCTTCCGGGATATGGCCCAGCGCCTCCGGCTGGCGGCCATACACGGCGCCGGAACTGGACAGCAGCAGACGCCTGACGCCGCAATGGCGGGCGAACTGAAGAACGCGATGCATGCCCTGGAGCGCCGTCAGCGCAAGTGCCGTGTCGCCAGCGCCGACTTCTGCGGCCGAGGGCGTGGCAAGATGGATGACGTAGTCGAAGCTTCCATCAGGGAAAGCGAAGTTTTCCATTTCGCCCTGCAGCCATTCAAATTCCGGACGCAGCGCCAGGCGCGGCATTTGGCGTGCGAACCCGGCGGGATCCCGGCTCAGCAATGTGGCGCGAATTCCGGTATCGAGGGTGTCGTTGGCGGCAATGATGCTTTCGAGCAGCCATTTGCCGAAAAATCCTGTTGAACCGGTGATGAACAGGCGCGTGTTATGAAGCTGGGGCCAGAGATTCGCAGTATGAGCAAGGATGTGCTCAAGATCGGCCGCAAGCAGCGGAGGGCTGGGCGTGTTCAGAATCCCACTCCCAGGAATTCGCCGATCCGTCCCGCAGCATAGTCCAGCATCTCGGTCGTCAGCCCCGGATAGACGCCGATCCAGAAGCTGCGTTCGGTGATCGCGTTGGCCACGGCGAGGTCGCCGCTGACGCGGAACTCGCGACCCTTCATGTAGGGCTGGCGGGTGACGTTGCCGGCGAACAGCAGGCGCGTACCGATCTTGTGCTGGTCCAGATAGCGCAGCAGATCGACGCGGCTGCAGGGCGCGGTCTCGCGCAGGGTGAGCAGGAAGCCGAACCAGGAGGGTTCGCTGTCCGGCGTCGCTTGCGGCAGGATCAGGAACTCCTCGCAACTGCGCAGCCGTTCGCTCAAGTGGGCAAAGTTGGCCCGGCGCGCGGCGATGAATTCGTCGAGCCGGGTCATCTGCGCGACGCCGAGCGCGGCCTGCATGTCGGTCATCTTGAGGTTGTAGCCGGCGTGGGAATAGGTGTACTTGTGGTCGTAGCCGCGCGGTAGATCGCCTAGTTGCCAGTCGAAGCGCTTGCCGCACGTGTTGTCCCTGCCCGGCGCGCAGTAGCAGTCGCGACCCCAGTCGCGGAAGGATTCGACACAGCGCGCCAGCAGCGGATCGTCGGTGAATACCGCGCCGCCTTCGCCGGTGGTGATGTGGTGTGCCGGATAGAAGCTCAGCGTGCCGAGGTGGCCAAAGCTGCCGACACTGTTGCCATGAAGCAGGGAGCCAAAGGCATCGCAGCAGTCTTCGATCAGCCACAGGCCGTGCCGGTCCGCCAGCGCGCGCAGAACGGCGGCCTCGAAGGGATTGCCCAGCGCGTGGGCCAGCATGATGGCGCGCGTGCGCGGGCCGATCGCGGCCTCGATCGCGTGCGGTGTCGGGTTGTAGGTCGGCAGCGACGAGTCGACGAACACGGGCGTCAGGGTGTTCTGCAATATCGGGTTGATGGTGGTCGGGAAGCCGGCCGCTGCCGTGATGACTTCGTCGCCGGGCTGGAGCGCCCGTTCGCCCAGCAGCGGCGAGGTCAGCGCGGAGAGCGCCAGCAGATTGGCCGACGAACCGGAATTGGTGGTCATTGCCCGCCTGACGCCGATGCGGGCTGCGATCATCCGTTCGAATTCGTCGTTGAAGCGGCCGGTGGTGAGCCAGCCATCGAGTGCGGCATCGACCAGCGCCACATAGGCCTCGGGGTCGAGCACGCGGCCGGCCGGCGGTACGGGGGTCTGGCCCGGTACAAAGGGCGCGCGAACCTCCTTTGCCGCGGCGTAAGCGCGCACCTGTTTCAATATGCCCTGCCGTAACGGGTCTTCGCTCATGCGGCCGCCAGATTGTCCTCGAGTTGCGCCAGCGTCACTGCGCGAATGTCTTCGTGCCGGGCCCATCCCTGATACCACTCCACCGTGCGACGCAGCGCCGTGTCGAGCGGCCCGTGCTGCTTCCAGCCGAGTTCCGTACGGGCACGCGAGGCGTCCAGGCGCAGGGCAAGGGATTCCTTCTGGAACTTGTTCGCGGCATGGACGCAGCGTGCACCGGCGCCCCATGGGGCCGCTGTGCGTTTTGCGATTTCGGCCACGCTCAGGTGATCCGCCGCGCACGGGGCAAAATTCCAGCCGCAGGCGAATTGCGCGCCCTTCTCGCCGGTCAGGCGTTCGGCCAGCAGCCGATGTGCGCCCCAGTCGCCGCCGCCGATCACGTTTCCCGCGCGTACGGTGGCAATCTTAGGTGCGCCGGCATCACCAAAGAAGGACTCGCGCCAGGACTGGACGGCGATCTCCGCGCAACTCTTGCTGGCGCTGTAGGGATCCCTGCCGCCGAAAGGCGCGTTCTCCTGCAGCGGCGCGTCGTCGGTCGTCGGGGCATAGCATTTCTCGCGGGTCACGATGACGGCGGCCTCGACGCCCGGACAGCCGCGGATCGCATCCAGCAGGTTCAGCCTACCTCTGAGATTGGTGGCAAAGGTGTCGCGCGCGGCGCGGTAACCGTCGGCGACCGTGGCCTGCGCGGACAGATGGAAGACAATGCTGGCCCCGCTCTGGCGCAGGGCCGATGCCAGTGCAGCGTAATCGCGGATGTCGCCGTTCCGGGAATCCATGCCCTCGGCGACGCGCGTCGCTTCGAACAGGTTGGGCTGTGTCGGCGGATCGGGCGAAAACGCCGTCACGCCAGCGCCGACTCTTTGCAGCCAGAGACTGAGCCAGGCGCCCTTGAAGCCGGGATGGCCGGTCAGAAAGACGCGACGTCCGCGCCAGAAATCGGGATTGCCCGTCGCCGTCACCACAGCTTCCATGGCGCGCGACCGCCGGCCCAAAGTTCCTCGCAAGTTCTTGTCGCGCAGCGTATTCATCGGCTGCCAAAAGCCGTCATGACGGAATGCGGCGAGTTGCCCCGCAGCAGCGAGATCTCGCATCGGCTTGCCGCCGATTTCCACCATCGGTTTCGGCCGGAGCACGGTCTCTTCGGCCAAACACGTACTGAGACCGCCGGCGATTATCACTGCTTTCATTTGTGGAGGCGAATAGTCTGTCAGGGTCAAACGCAGATCAAATGTTAGCAGAGGCGCCGATCCGCGCCCTTGCACAGTCCACAAACAATCCCCTTATCCCCAAATAGAAATAATCGCATTGGCGCCAGCAGGGGAAATTGCTAGCCTTCGATCTTCAAAGAATAACCATTATTTTATTTAGGAGGTTCGGCATGGCGTTGGTCAATCCGCACGGCGGCGGCAGTCTGCGACCTTTGTTGCTCGAAGGTCAGGCGCTGAAGGCAGAACTTGCGCGCGCCCAGTCCTTGCCGAAAGTCAAGGTCAGCTCGCGCGAAGCTGGCGACATCATCATGCTCGGCATCGGGGGCTTTACGCCGCTCGAAGGCTTCATGACCCATACCGACTGGCAAGGCGTCTGCGATGGCATGAAGATGGCCAACGGCCTGTTCTGGCCGATCCCGATCACGCTGTCCACCGACACGGCTACTGCCGCAGGCTTCCATACCGGTGGCGATATCGCCCTGATCAATCCGGACGACGATTCGATTCTCGCCACCATGAAGGTGACCGAGAAGTACTCGATCAACAAGGCGCACGAATGCGCCACGGTATACAAGACCACCGACATCGAACATCCCGGCGTCAAGATGGTCATGGAGCAGGGCGAGGTCAACCTGGCCGGCCCGATCAAGGTCCTCTCGCAGGGCGATTTCCCCGAGAAGTACGGCGACCTGTTTCTGTCGCCGAAGGAAACCCGCGCAAAGTTCGAGGCCATGGGCTGGAGCAAGGTCGCCGCGTTCCAGACGCGCAACCCGATGCACCGCTCACATGAATATCTGGCCAAGATCGCCATCGAGACCTGCGACGGCGTGCTGATCCACTCGCTGCTGGGCAACCTGAAGCCCGGCGACATTCCTGCCGATGTGCGCTCCGAGGCAATAGCCACCTTGGCCGAGCACTATTTCGTCAAGAACACGGTGCTGCAGGCGGGTTATCCGCTCGACATGCGCTATGCCGGTCCGCGCGAGGCGCTGTTGCATGCGCTGTTCCGCCAGAACTACGGCTGCTCGCACCTGATCGTCGGTCGTGACCATGCCGGCGTCGGCAGCTACTACGGCCCTTTCGATGCGCACCACATTTTTGACGAGATCCCCAAGGGCTGCCTCGAGACCCAGCCGCTGAAGATCGACTGGACCTTCTGGTGCTACAAGTGCGGCGGCATGGCGTCGGCGCGCACCTGCCCGCATGGCGAGGCTGATCGCCTGCTGCTTTCCGGCACCAAGCTGCGCAAGATGCTGTCCGAAGCAGGCGATGTGCCCGCCGAGTTTTCACGACCGGAGGTGCTCGAAGTCCTGCGCGCCTACTATGCCAGTCTGGCCGAGCATGAGAAGGTCGAAGTCAAGTTGACCGGGCATTCGGCCCGCTGAAAGATCAGAGCCTCAGTTTTTCCAAGCGTTTTTTTGATGATCAACACCGTAACCTAGGAGTAAAACCAAATGCCAACCTTTGTTCGTACCGAGAAGTGCGATGGCTGCAAGGGGCAGGACAAGACCGCCTGCATGTACATCTGCCCGCACAACCTGATGAAGCTGGACAAGGACGGTTCCGAAACCGGCCATGCCATGAAGGCTTTCAACCAGGAACCGGAGCAGTGCTGGGAGTGCTACTCCTGCGTGAAGATTTGCCCGCAGGGCGCCATCGAATGCCGCCACTATGCCGACATCGTGCCGCTGGGCGGTTCGGTGCAGCCGCTACGCGGTTCCGATTCCATCATGTGGACCATCAAGTTCCGCAACGGCACGCTGAAGCGCTTCAAGTTCCCGATCCGCACTACCGCCGAAGGTTCCATCGACTGCTACGGCGGCAAGCCGATGCCCAAGATGTCCGAACTCACCGTCGATGGCGTGTTCACCAAGTCCATGATGGGTGGCTTCCGCGCCGGCAACCCTGCCGAACTGATCCGCAAATAATTGACCAATCGAGGAACAAAAAATGGCTGGAACATTTGAAGCACCGGAAGTCGTCCACGAAGAACTGGACATTCTGCTGATCGGCGGCGGCATGGCCTGCTGCGGCACGGCATATGAAATGATGCGCTGGGCCGAAGCCCTCAAGGCCGAGACCGGCAAGGAACTCAAGATCAAGCTGGTCGACAAGGCCGCCATGGACCGCTCCGGCGCCGTGGCGCAGGGTCTGTCCGCGATCAACACCTACATCGGCGACAAGCAGGATCCCGCCGACTACGCGCGCATGGTCTCCAACGACCTGATGGGCATCACCCGCGACGACCTGGCCTACGACGTGGGCCGCAACGTTGACGACTCCGTGCATCTGTTCGAAGAGTGGGGCCTGCCGATCTGGAAGACCGACGCCGAAGGCGTTCGCCACGACGGCGCCGAGGCGCAGAAGGAAGGCCTGCCGGCCCTGAAGGATGGCGGCCAGCCGGTACGTTCGGGCAAGTGGCAGATCATGATCAACGGCGAATCCTACAAGTGGATCGTTGCCGAAGCCGCCAAGAAGGCGCTCGGCCTCGACCGCATCGAGGAGCGCGTGTTCATCGTGCATCTGATCAACGACAAGAACGATCCGACCCGCATCGCGGGCGCCGCCGGTTTCTCGGTGCGCGAAAACAAGATCTACATCTACAAGGCCAAGGCCGTGATGCTGGCCGCCGGCGGTTGCGTCAACCTGTTCCGTCCGCGTTCGGTGGGTGAGGGCTCGGGCCGCGCATGGTACCCGGTGTGGAATGCCGGTTCGACCTACGCCATGGCTGCCGAAGCCGGCGCCGAGATGACCATGATGGAAAACCGTTTCGTGCCCGCCCGCTTCAA
>VBWA01000109.1 GCA_006218025.1 Rhodocyclaceae bacterium
GCACAACATCGAGAAGCTGGCGCATCACGGGTATGCGCAGTAGGGAGCGGGGGGCAGGACGAGCCTGAATAGGCCCGATGCAAGGCCTGTGACCTGAAAGTCGGCGCTGGCGGCACGGCGATCAGAAACTTCGAATGGAGAAATGACAAATGGCGCGGAGTCATCCGCGCCATTCGAAGAGGTCTTTGCGACTCGAAAAGGGGTTTTTCTACAGCTTCAACGTAGAGGTCAGCGGCGCTGCGCGGCTTCATCGCGCAGCGTCCGTGTTGACCGACGAGTTAGACCGCACGTGAGAGCCGCTCGCAAACTGCCAAGAGCTCGCCCAGGAGCTGAGCATGCTCTTTGACTTCCTTCTGGTTGACGCGCATCTTCATTACGTCGCCGCGCGTTCCAGCAAAGATGCCGGCGTCCGACAGCCTATCGATCCACTGTGATCTTTCGTCGCCATTCAACCGGAGATTGAAGAAACAGTGCGCCTCCTTCTTTCGCGGGTAGGCCCACAAGAAGTTGACGCTGCTAGTGCCGACGGCAATATGACCCTGGTTGTAGGCGACGCGACGTGCAGAACCTTGGGGAAGGAGGGAAAGCAAATCATCCACTGATGCGAGCGAGCTTTTTCCAGCGCGGGCGTCCCAATACGGTCGGTCTTTGGCTTCGCCTTGGGTTTCGTCTTCACTGGCTCGAAGCTCTACGACGTCTAGCACTTTTGTGAAAGTCATTACAAATCGGTCATCGAATTTCACGGCTGCCATTTGGATCGCGATCAACGGAATGGCTCGGTTGAGAAGTGCAATGACATTAAAAAAGCGGTTCGTGATGTCTTCGGCGACTATGACCGCTCTGTGCTCCGCATCCGGGTTCTTGGTGCGTTCAACGTCCCAATACTCGATGCTTCGAATGATGTGGCTCTCGTCAAGCCGACCCAACATTACTTCAACTTCATAACGAATATCCTCCTCGGGATCGGACAAAAGAAAGTCGATCCTCCCGCCTGTGATCTGCTTCTTCTCGCGGCGAAGAACCGCTAGATCCCCGAGACCAAGAATGGATGGGTCTTCCGCGATACGCTCTTGAAGCCATCGTTCATCGACTCCGAGGCTGCGAAGTGAAGCGCGTTCCGCTTTAACAAATGTGTGTGCCATGATCGTTGAGTGTGTTGTGAGGTCTAACGAAGCTGTAGAAAAAGTCTTTTCATAGACGCATCCTGCCGTGAACCAAATGGAAT
>VBWA01000110.1 GCA_006218025.1 Rhodocyclaceae bacterium
CGTCGTCAAACTCGATGATCGCATTTCGGTCGGGGGCCGTGCCAACTGGTCCCTCGATGCACGACCCGGTGCCGTCAATTTCCTGGTGATCCTTCAGGAAGGCGCGGCAGGAGGGAATATCGTCGCGTCCAATCTGGGCGATCGTTCCTCGCTGCAGTCCCCTCAATTGGCCGGAGTGTCGCCCTTTGGGTCCCACTTCAGTTTCACCATCGGCGGCAGTCCTCCGGCGGCGTTGCGGCACCGCCTTCGGGGCGGTGACTTTGTTCGCTCGCGGCGGGGATTTGCGAGTGGCGGCGTAGCGGTGGAACGGCAGTGGTACCATCGCGACCGCTCGCCGGGTCACAAGGCCGAACCGCCGAAGCATTTCTTTGGTTCCTTCCTACGATAGCCCCTGCACGCAAATGTTGCTGAACACTTTCCTGCACCCTTCTCCACCCCTCCCACGTAGCGTACGACCACAGGGGGCGATGATGGGCCTATGGGAGGAAAGATGGGCCCTCGGCCCCTTCAGTGCCGTTGTAGTGTGAGGTTCCTAAAAAAAGGTTTACTTCGGACGTTCTCGGCTGGGATGGCGTGCCGAACTGGCGTGCTGAATGGGGCTACATCAACAAGTGAGGAGAAAAGCACGCGAGTTTTCCTTGGACAAGTCCTCAGTAAATCTAGCTACGAACCCCCGTTTCCGATTCCAAACTACTGACCACACGGCTACAACCACACGGCTACAACCACACGGCTACAACCACACGGCTACAACCACGGCTACAATGGAAATAGTGGAACCAACCTCCTCGCATCGAACCTACGTCGTACCGAGAAACTACTGACCACACGGATATGAGGGGGATCCCTCCGTAGTATGCTCCCTCCCATCTTTCGCTATGTGGCGGTGACTAGCGCGACAGGGCTACGGCTGCGACGGTTGTTGTGGTTGTGGGTCGAGTGGGTTGACAGGGACGTCCGTGGGCAACAAGGGGGAGGCGTTGCTATCATCCTCCTCGACCCCACCATCCGTACGAGCGGCGTCGACGAGCGCCGTCAACTGCCGCTCCTGCTTCTTCCAGCTGAAGTGTTCCAACGCGTGGAGCGTCAACCCGCCGCAGGTAGCCACCATCGACAGTACGGCGACGAGGAGGACCATCGTCGACACAGCGGGCTCGAGGAAGGCCAAGAATCGCACGGCGGCGACTAATCCCGTGAGCAGATTGAGGGCGAATTTCATCACGTTGGTGAATCCCATGCGGTACGGTCGAATCAACCCGATGAGTAGCGCCGTCACAAGGAACATCGTCGTGATCAACGCCGACTGCAGCCAACACGGCACGCCGTCGACGGTGACCACAATCGATAGGAACAGCGACTGGCCATACGGCAGGCCCCAAAACAGCCAATACTTCGTGTCGCGCACACCGGAGACCAACGAGCTGTACGGGCGGAGGTCGCCGTCTTTCAGGGTCCACGTGCCTCGAGGTGGCACCGCCGCGACAATCCACGACGGCCACTCGATGAAGACGTATTTGTACGGAGCGAAGAGCAACAAGGGGCGGTGTTTGAACACCCACACGAGGCACGCAATCGGTACCGCAACGGACACTAGCAGGAGCACCGCAGCCACCACACGGCCGCCGCTCGACGGATCGACAACAGCGGCAACGCCGTTGAGGGCGATCCCTTGGAACAGCACGGAGAACATCACGATCGAACGAGACGGGAAGCCCAATTTGCCGCAAGCCACTTTGAACGAGACGGCCCTCCGCAGTTTGACGACGCCGACCAACACGACGTGCAGCACACCAATCCCAGCGGCGAGGACGAAGCACCCAACGATGCGGCCCGCACTATTGTCGCCGCCCACAGCGAAGGGTGCCACCGTACGCTCACCGCCCTCCGATATCTTGCGGACCGCAGGGTCGGCGCACGTCATCAGGCCCAACGAGGGACTGCAGCTCCGCGCTACCCGTCGCCCCTCCGCCCATCGCCGCCACCGACGAGACGACGACAACCGACGTCGTCGCCGCCGTCACGACGGCCACTTCGGCTTCAGTAATGACCGTCACTCGAGGGTCGACGGTAGCATTCGGCGGGCTCGTCGCGTTGCCGCTGCTAGTGTTGGGTGGACTACTCATCGGGGCGGCCGTCGTACGGTTGGTGGGCGGCGGTCGAAGGGTAATAGTCGAAGGGACCGTCGGTGTGTGTTTCCTCACAGCGGCAGCACGCATCGACGGAGAGGGGCTCGAGTCGTCATCCACGGTGACGGTCGCTGTAGGAGTAGTGGACGAAGGTGGGAGTATTGGTAGTGCGGTGAGAGGGACGTAACACATCCACGCGGTAGTTCGAGTAGCAGCAGTAAGACACGAACCAAGGACTAACGGCAGTGTTCAACGAGGCCACCAACAACCCACTGGGCAACAACAATGGACTGCGTACTCCAACGGTGCCCGTTCCAACGAGGGCTGTTTCGGAGGCGTTACTTCCGGTGGTGTCGTTGGAGTGGAGGACGAGGACTCGAGTGGTAGTGTAGTCCGCGAGGAACAACAAAAACGGCTCCGTTGGGTGGAACATAATATTCTGCAAACTCGTTGGGTTGAGTGTGAGGGTAATGGTGGTGACGTACCGTTGGGTCGATGGGTCCCACGGACGGACACGACGCAACTTGTTGGCATCATTACTTTGTGATACGTACACGGCATCGGTGTGAGGGTGTTGGGCTACTCCGATTGGATAATTGAACTTCGCTGTCGTCAACGCGTTGCCGTCCACTGTGGTACCTCCGTTGCCGCACTGTCCGGCGAAGGTCGTCACATTCAGCAGCCATCCATCCGCCGTCGAGGGAGTACTATTCGATACGGTACCATCGAC
>VBWA01000032.1 GCA_006218025.1 Rhodocyclaceae bacterium
CAGCGGGGTGCGGCCGGAGCGCAGCTACCGGAATGTACGTCGTTGTACATGAGGATAGCCGGGGTTGCCAAATGAGCCGACCAATCCCCGATCCGGCACGCGCAGTAGATTTATTCATATGCTTTCAGCGACCGGAGAGCTTGTCCGCCTCGGCCTGGGCTTTCCTGAAATCGAGCGTGCCTTCGTAGATCGCGCGCCCGGTGATGGCGCCGATAATGCCCTCGCCCTGCACCGCACAGAGCGCCTTCACGTCCTTCATGCTGGCGATGCCGCCGCTGGCGATCACCGGGATGCGCAAGGCCTGCGCCAGCTTCACCGTCGCCTCGATGTTCACGCCGGAGAGCATGCCGTCGCGCCCGATATCGGTATAGATGACGGCTTCGACGCCATAGTCCTCGAACTTCTTTGCCAGGTCGACGACATCGTGGCCGGTCATCTTCGACCACCCGTCCACCGCGACCTTGCCATCCCTGGCATCGAGTCCGACGATGATGTGTCCGGGAAAGGCACCGCAGGCATCATGCAGAAAGCCGGGGTTCTTCACCGCCGCCGTGCCGATGATGACGTAGGTGAGGCCATCATCGAGGCAGCGCTCGATGGTATCCAGGTCGCGAATGCCGCCGCCCAGTTGCACGGGAATTTCGGTGCCGACTTCCGTGAGGATCGCCTTGATCGCCGCTTCATTCTTCGGCTTGCCGGCAAAGGCGCCATTGAGGTCGACAAGATGCAGGCGGCGCGCGCCCTGGTCTATCCAGTGCCGGGCCATGGCCGCCGGGTCTTCGGAAAACACCGTGGCATCATCCATTGCGCCCTGCTTCAAGCGGACGCAGTGACCATCCTTGAGATCAATCGCGGGTATCAGCAGCATAGGAAAATGTAAAGATATGGAAAAAGCGGGGGCCTTGGATCAGGGATTCCAGCGCATGAAATTGGCGAGCAGCCTCAGCCCCGCCTGGGCGCTTTTTTCCGGGTGGAATTGAACAGCGAAGATGTTAGCGTGGGCAATCGCGCTGGTAAAGGGGATGCCATAGTGGGTCGAGCCGGCAATCACGTCGGGAGTCTGCGGCTCGACGTAATAACTATGCACGAAATAGAAGCGCGCACCGTCCTCGATTCCATCCCACAACGGATGAGCTTCGACTTGCTGCACCTGGTTCCAGCCCATGTGCGGTACTTTGAGGCGCGCGCCATCGGGCGCCACCATGGCAGCCTGCGGAAAGCGCGGCACACGGCCCGGCAGAATCTCCAGCCCCATGACGTCACCTTCCTCGGCATGGCCGAAGAGCATCTGCAGGCCGACGCAGATGCCGAGAAAGGGCTTTTCGGCGGCGGCGCGAATGACCGCGTCGCGCAAACCGCGGACAGACAGCTCGCGCATGCAGTCCGGCATCGCACCCTGACCGGGAACCACGACGCGGTCGGCTGCGCCGATTTCGGCCGCATCCGAACTGATGCGGACATCTGCCTCCGGAGCAACATGCTCGATGGCCTTGGCCACGGAGCGCAGATTGCCCATGCCGTAATCGACAACGACGACCGTGCTCATGGAAGGATCAGAGCGTGCCCTTCGTCGAAGGAACGACGCCCGCTGTGCGCGGATCGGCTTCCACCGCCATGCGCAGCGCCCGGGCAAAGGCCTTGAATACGGTCTCGGCCTGATGGTGGGAATTGTCACCACGCAAGGCGTCGATGTGCACCGTGATTCCGGCGTGATTCACCAGCCCCTGAAAGAACTCGCGCACCAGATCGACATCGAACTCGCCGATGGTGGCGCGGGTGAAAGGCACGTTGAAGACCAGTCCGGGTCGCCCGGAAAGATCGACCACCACGCGCGACAGGGCCTCGTCGAGCGGCACGTAGGCATGTCCGTAACGGCGCAGGCCTTTCTTGTCGCCCAGCGCCTTGGCCAGCGCCTGACCGATGGTGATGCCGACGTCTTCGATGGTGTGATGGGCGTCGATGTGCAGATCACCCTTCGCTTCGACCGTCAGATCGATCAGGCCGTGGCGCGCGATCTGATCCAGCATGTGGTCGAAGAAACCAATGCCGGTGGCGAGTTTGGAGACGCCGGTACCGTCGAGATCGAGGGCGACGCGGATCTTTGTTTCCAGGGTGTTGCGCGTGATTTCGGCTTGCCGCATGGCAGTCTTGATCGAGCAAAGGGTCGAGGCCTGCATGATACCATCGGCACAATAGGCTGTACGTCAAGCCTGCACGCCAAACCCGAGCCTCGATCACCACTGCCCTACCTACCATTCCGCATGACCATGAGCCGTTTCTGGAGCGATGTCGTCAAGGGGCTCAAGCCCTACGTGCCGGGTGAGCAGCCCAGGCTCGCCAACCTGGTGAAACTCAACACCAACGAGAATCCCTACGGACCTTCGCCGCAGGCGCTGGAAGCGATCCGCGCGGCCACGGACGAGTCGCTGAAGCTCTACCCCGACCCGAATGCCGAGCAGCTCAAGCTCGCGATAGCCAAATATCACGGCATCGAGTCGAAAAATGTCTTCGTCGGCAATGGCTCGGACGAGGTTCTGGCCCACATCTTTCTCGGCCTGCTGAAGCAGGCGCGGCCCATCCTGTTCCCCGATATCACCTACAGCTTCTATCCGGTGTATTGCGGGCTCTACCAGGTGGATTTCGAAACCGTCGCGCTGGCCGACGATTTTTCGATCCGGGTCGGCGACTATGCGAAACCGAACGGCGGCATCATTTTCCCCAACCCGAATGCGCCGACGGGCTGCCCGTTGCCGCTGGCCGAGATCGAACGCCTGCTGCAGTCGAATTCCGATTCGGTCGTGGTAATCGACGAGGCCTATGTGGATTTCGGCGGCGAAAGTGCAATCCCGCTGATCGCGAAGTACCCGAACCTGCTGGTAGTGCAGACGCTGTCCAAATCGCGCTCGCTGGCGGGTCTGCGAGTCGGCTTCGCCGCCGGCCACGCCGATCTGATCGAGGCGCTGGAGCGGGTCAAGAACAGTTTCAATTCCTATCCGCTGGACCGCTTGGCGATCGCCGGCGCGGCGGCTGCCTATGAAGACCGGGAGTATTTCGACAAGACCTGCCGGGCGGTCATCGCGTCACGCGAGAAGCTGATCAGCGAATTGAAGGCGCTCGGCTTCGAAGTGTTGCCATCGGCGGCCAACTTCATCTTCGTGCGCCACCCGCAGCACGATGCCGAAAAGTCGGCGCTGGCGCTACGGCGACGCAGCATCATCGTGCGCCATTTCAAGCTGCCGCGCATCGAACAGTTCCTGCGGATTACGGTCGGCACGGACGCGCAGTGCGCGGCGCTTATCTCGGCGCTGAAGGAAATCCTCAGCGCTTGATGCGCAGTTCCGCCGATCAGAGTTTGCTGCGCAGCTCCGCTGCGCGGGCATGGGCCGTGAGCCCTTCGCCATGCGCCAGGGCCGCGGCAATCGGCCCCAAGGCTTGCGCTCCGGCCTTCGACACCTCGATCAGGCTGGTGCGCTTCTGAAAGTCATAGACGCCGAGCGGCGAGGAAAAGCGCGCGCTGCGGGAGGTCGGCAACACGTGGTTGGGGCCGGCACAGTAGTCGCCGAGCGACTCAGAACTGTAATGGCCGAGGAAGATCGCGCCGGCGTGGCGGATCTTGTCCGCCAGCGGCGCCGGATCAGCGACCGCGAGTTCGAGGTGCTCCGGCGCAATGCGGTTGGCGACCGTGCAGGCCTCGTCGAGATCGGCCACCTGTATCAGGGCGCCCCGTCCCTTGAGTGAGGCGGCGATCACCTGGCGGCGCGGCATGGTCGGCAACAATTTTTCGATGCTCGCGGCGACCCGTGCAATGAAATCGGCATCCGGGCTCAACAGGATCGATTGCGCCAGTTCGTCATGCTCGGCCTGGGCAAACAGGTCGATCGCCACCCAGTCGGGATTGGCGGAGGCATCGGCGATGACGACGACCTCCGATGGCCCGGCCACCATGTCGATGCCGACGGTGCCGAACACGCGACGCTTGGCGGCCGCCACGTAGGCGTTGCCGGGACCGACGATCTTGTCCACCTGTGGAATCGTCTGTGTGCCGTAGGCCAGTGCCGCCACGGCCTGCGCACCGCCCAGCGTGAACACGCGATCGACGCCCACCAGACAGGCGGCGGCCAGCACCAGCGCATTCTTCTCGCCGCGCGGGGTGGGCACCACCATGATCAGTTCGCCGACTCCGGCCACCTTCGCCGGCAGCGCATTCATCAACACCGAACTCGGGTAGGCCGCCTTGCCGCCCGGCACGTAGAGGCCGACCCGGTCCAGCGGCGTGATCTTCTGCCCGAGCCGCGTCCCGTCGGCTTCGGTAAAACTCCACGATTCGAGTTTCTGCCGCTCGTGATAGGTCGTTACGCGTTGTGCCGCCGCTTCGAGCGCAACCCGCTGGGCAGCGGGAAGGCTATCCAGCGCATGCCGCAGCTCACTCCTGGAGAGTTCAAGCTCGGCCATGGTGCCGACATCGAGCTGGTCGAAACGGCGCGTGTAGTCGAGCACCGCCACATCGCCCTCCTTGCGGACCCTGGCGAGAATCTCGGCAACGGTGAGCTCGATGGCATCGTCGGTCGAATGGTCGAACTGCAGCAGCGCATCGAGCGTGGCGAGAAAGCCGGGATCTTGCGTCGACAATCTGCGAATCATCGGATGGCGCCCTCGAAGGCCGCGATGACGGGCTGCAGCAAGCCGCGCTTCATCTTGAGCGCAGCCTGATTCACCACCAGACGCGAGGAGATGCTCATGATCTCCTCGACCTCGACCAGATTGTTGGCTTTCAGCGTGCTGCCGCTGGAAACCAGATCGACAATGGCCTCGGCCAGGCCTGCCAGCGGCGCCAGTTCCATCGAGCCGTAGAGCTTAATCAGGTCGACATGGACGCCCTTGGCGGCGAAGTGTTCGCGTGCGACGGCGATGTATTTCGTGGCAATGCGCAAGCGCGCTCCGCGCCGAACGGCAGCCGCATAGTCGAAGCCGGCCGGCGCCGCAACGCACATGCGACATTTGGCGATGTTGAGGTCCAGCGGCTGGTAAAGTCCCGCGCCGCCGTGCTCCAGCAATACGTCCTTGCCGGCGATGCCGAGATCGGCCGCGCCGTATTGAACATAAGTCGGGACATCCGACGCGCGCACAATCACCACCCGCACGTCAGCGCGGTTGGTGCCGATGATCAGCTTGCGCGACTTCTCCGGATCTTCGGCCGGAACGATACCTGCCGCCGCCAGCAGGGGCAAGGTTTCTTCGAAAATGCGGCCCTTGGAAAGGGCGATGGTGATTCCGCTCATGCGGCTATTTTACCCGCCGAATGTCGGCGCCCAAAGCGGCCAGTTTCTGTTCCAGCCCGTCGTAGCCGCGATCAAGATGATAAATGCGTTCGATCAGCGTCTCGCCCTGCGCCACGAGACCTGCAATGACCAGGCTGGCCGATGCGCGCAAGTCGGTGGCCATCACCGCGGCGCCATCGAGCGTCGGCCGGCCCGTGACGAAGGCCGTATTGCCGTCGATCTTGATGTCGGCGCCCAGCCGGATCAGTTCCACCGCATGCATGAAGCGGTTCTCGAAAATCGTTTCGCGCATCACCGCAGTACCTTCGGCCACCGCGTTGATCGCCATGAACTGGGCCTGCATGTCCGTCGGGAAGGCCGGATAGGGTGCCGTGCGGATGCTCACTGCCGTCAGCCGCCGCGGCGCCTTGAGACGAATCGCATCGCGCTCGGCGACAATTTCACAGCCGGTATCCATCAGCTTGTCGATCACCGCATCCAGATAGCTGGTCGAGGCCCCCGTGACACGGATCTCGCCGCCCGTGGCGGCCGCGGCGCAAAGGTAGGTGCCGGTCTCGATGCGATCCGGCATGATGCGATGCGTGGTGCCGTGCAGGGCATCCACGCCCTGGATGCGGATCACGTCGCCGCCCGCGCCTGAAATGCGTGCGCCCATGGCGACCAGGCAGTTGGCCAGATCGACCACTTCCGGCTCGCGCGCGGCGTTCTCGATCACGGTTTCGCCCTGCGCCAGGCAGGCCGCCATCATCAGGTTCTCGGTACCGGTCACGGTCACCATGTCGGTGAACAGGCGCGCTCCCTGCAGTCGTGTGGCGCGCGCATGCACATAACCCTGCTCGACATTGACCTCGGCGCCCATGGCGGTCAGGCCCTTGATGTGCTGATCGACCGGCCGCGCGCCGATCGCGCAGCCACCCGGCAGCGATACCCTGGCTTCGCCGGCACGCGCCACCAGCGGCCCCAGCACGAGGATCGAGGCGCGCATGGTTTTCACCATTTCGTAGGGCGCCACGGCGTTGTCGAGGCCCGAAGCATCGAGCGTCACCGTGTCACCAGCGCCGACTCTTGAGCCTTCCCGTGAAACCTTGACGCCCATCTGCGCCAGGAGCTTCAACATCGTGCCGATGTCGTTCAGGTGCGGCACATTGGTGAACGTCACCGGTTCCCGGGTCAGAAGCGCCGCGCACAACAGTGGCAGGGCAGCATTCTTCGCGCCGGAGATGGCGATTTCACCGGCGAGCCGGACACCTCCCGCGATCAGCAGTTTATCCATTCGCCTTCCATTCCTCTGGGGTCAGGGTCTGCATCGACAAGGCGTGCAATTCGCCCGAATCGAAACGCGCCTTGAGCAAGGCATTTATCCGCTGCTGCCGCTTGACGCGGTTGAGGCCGGCAAACTCGGCACTGACGATGACAGCGGCAAAGTGATGCCCGTCGCCCTCTACGGACAGATGCTCGCAGGGCAGACCGGCAGCAATCCAGGTCTCGATTTGTTTTGGGTCAAGCATGGTCAGACTCCTTAAGCGCGCAGCTTGTAGCCGCGCTTCAGCAAATTCAATGTAAATACAGTCAGCAATGCCAGGCACGCGCCGACCACGGCGAGACTCAGCCAGGGCGACGCATCGGAGACACCGAAGAAGCCATGGCGAAAGCCGTCAATCATGTAGAACACCGGGTTCCAGTGCGATACCTGCTGCCAGAAAGGCGGCAATGAATTGATGGAGTAAAACACACCGGACAGAAAAGTGAGCGGCATGATCAGAAAGTTCTGGAAGGCCGCGAGCTGATCGAATTTGTCGGCCCAGATGCCTGCAATCACGCCAAGACTGCCGAGGATCGCGCCGCCCATCAGGGCGAAGACGAGAATCCACCAGGGTTCGGCAAACGTCAGCGGCGCGAACCAGAAGGTCGCCAGCAGAACGCCCGTTCCCACCACGACACCGCGCACTACCGATGCCAGGACATAGGCAAGGAAGAACTCGAGATAGGAAATCGGCGGCAGCAGGACGAAGACTATGTTGCCCGTCACCTTGGACTGGATCAGCGAGGACGAGGAATTGGCAAAGGCGTTCTGCAGCACCGACATCATCACCAGCCCCGGAATCAGGAATGCGGTGTAGGCGACACCGTGAACCTTCACATGCCCCTCCAGCACATGGGAAAAGATCAGCAGGTAGAGCAGCGCCGTAAGCACCGGAGCGGCGACCGTCTGCGAGGCCACTTTCCAGAAACGCAGCACTTCTTTGTATAACAGGGTGGAAAATCCGCTGTGGCGCATCTCAGTTCGCCTGTCCTTGGGGCGGTCCCTGCATGACGCGGACGAATACCTCTTCGAGATCGGGCTTGCCGATTTCGAGGTCGTCGATCCTGCAACCGGCCGCGCGTATCCTTGCCAGCAGCGTCTCGACCTGATCGAAACCATCGAAGGGGAAGGACCACCAGCCGCCACTTTCTGCGCCATCACGGGCAAGCTCGGCCGGCAGCGCACCGCCGGTGCGCAGGCGCAAGGCATGAACGGAGAAGCGGCGCAGCAGGTTCGCCGTGGTGTCGAGGGCGACCACCCGGCCGGCCTTCAGCATGGCGATGCGCGTGCAGAGATTCTCGGCCTCCTCCAGATAATGCGTGGTCAGGACGATGGTGTGGCCCGCTTCGTTCAGGCGCCGGATGAAAGCCCACAGGGTCTGGCGCAATTCGACATCGACGCCGGCCGTCGGCTCGTCGAGCACGATCACCGGCGGACGATGGACCAG
Organism: Rhodocyclaceae bacterium; assembly: GCA_006218025.1. Lineage (GTDB taxonomy): Bacteria > Pseudomonadota > Gammaproteobacteria > Burkholderiales > Rhodocyclaceae > Sulfuritalea. The sequence continues at coordinate 8,030 of VBWA01000032.1, forward strand.
GGCCTGGGCGACCAGCACGCGGCGTTTCATGCCGCCGGACAGCATGCGCATGTTGGCATTGGCCTTGGACGCAAGGCCCAGATTTTCGAGAATCTCGTCGATCCAACTGTCGTTGTCGCTGATGCCGAAGTAGCCGGACTGGATCTTCAGCGATTCACGGACAGTGAAGAAAGGATCGAAAACCAGTTCCTGGGGTACAACGCCAAGGTGACGGCGCGCAGCGCGGTAGTCGCCCTGGACATCGTGGCCCATCACGGTGAGGCTGCCGGAATCGGCACGAACCAGTCCGGCAAGCGCCGAAATCAGGGTTGTCTTGCCGGCGCCATTGGGACCCAGTAGCCCGAAAAACTCTCCCTGCTGAACCTCGAGATCAACGCGGTCCAGCGCTTGGGTGCTGCCAAAACGTTTGGAGACCTGCTGAATGCGGATTGCAGCCGACATTACGCCAACCCGAGGGCTGCTGCGTTCAGGACTGCGGAAGGAGATCGGCGACGTCGTAGACCGCGGCGAGACTCAACAGATTCTGTGGCGGGTTCAGAAGACGCAAGGACTTCCCTCCTGCCTGCGCCGCGCGCATCCAGCCGAAGATCACTGCCAGGCACGAGGAATCCATTTCCGTCACTGCAGCCAGGTCGAAACTTGCGGTACTGGACGCTATGGCAGCTTCGCCTTCGGCAAGCAGTGCTGCCGCATCCGACATGGTCATCGGGCCCGACACCTCGACGCAATCACCGGCGACACGAATCATTTCTTTACCGAGGTAGCCTCGCCGGACTTGTTCTTGGCCTGCAGGGACTTGATCAGGCCGTCGATGCCGCTGTTGCGCACCTCGGACGCGAAGGATTCGCGGTAATTGGTCACCAGGCTGATGCCGCCGACTTCGATATCGTAAACTTTCCAGGCAGGGCCTGACTTTTCGAGCCAATAATCCAGCTCGACGTTCTTGCCTGCACCCGACTGCCTGATTTCGGTGCGAACCCGGACATCGGTCTCGCCCGCCTTGAGCGTGAAGGGTTTGAACGCGATGGTCTGGTTCTTGTACTCGGTCAGGGCCTTGGAATAGGTCCGCACCAGGAGAGTATGAAATTCGTCGGTCAGAATCTTCTGCTGCGCCGGACTGGCCTGTCGCCAATCGCGCGCCACTGCAAGTTGCGTCATGCGCGCAAAGTTGAAGTGCGGCAACACCTTGACCTCTACCAGATCGATGGCTTTCTTCGTATTGCCGGACTGTATGTCCTTGTCCTTGCGGACGATCTCGAGCACCTCGTTGGTGACCGTCTTGACGAGGACATCGGGGGCGAGCTCCTGGCTCATCGCCGTTGCGGCGATGAGCAGGCCGCCGATTAATGCAAACAGGGATTTCATTCTGGATTTCCTGAGAATACTGGAGCTGGGGGAACACGCCCCGGAGTGAGACACTATTTCGCTACTGGCAGTTGCGTGCGGGCCACCAGCATGGATGGCACCGGCACAACAGGGGCTAACTCGGTCCGCGGCTCAAGAGCTTCCGCTTCGGCCGTCAGCGGATGATCGTTTGATCCGGCATCCGCCTCGATTTCCCGCGGTGGGTTGCCATCGTGAATCAGGTTGCGGCGACGCTGGAGATAGGCATCGCGCATGTATGAATACTTGTCCAGCGCAGCTTCCTCGACGACCTTGTCAGCCGGCAACAAATTCGCCCGGTCATTCACAAAACGCAGAGCCAGCGCCAGATCGCGGGTCCGTTCCGGATTGTGATTCGCCACCGGATCGGCTGCGATATCGAGCACCAGGCCCACGGTGTCACGCACGGTGCGCGGCCCGAATACCGGAACCACCACATAGGCACCATTGCCGACACCCCAGCGGCCAAAGGTCTGGCCGAAGTCCTCGTCATGCTTTTCGAGTCCTGCATCGGACGCGAAGTCGATCACACCGAGCAGACCGACCGTCGTGTTGATCACGACCCGGCCCAGATCGCTGAATGCCTCCGGTACCTTGCCCTGAAGCAGGTTATTCACTCCGATGAAGAGATCCTCGATATTGGCAAAGAAATTGGTGACACCGGTCCGGATGGGCGAGGGCAAAACCGCCTCATAGCCCTTGGCAACCGGCTTGACGATCGCGCTGTCGAGTCCCTCGTTGAAAGCGAACATGGCGCGATTGAAGCCCTCGATCGGATCCTTGGGATTTCCAGAGGTCGCGCATCCCGTCAACAAGCCGGCGGCCGCAATGGCCACGGCGACGGTTTTGATGCGGGCAGGTAAGGTGGTCTTCATTCTTTTTCAGGTACCTGTTTGACTACTTTTTTGCGCCATTCTCGGCGGTTTTGTCGCCATTCTCGGCGGCCTTGTTGAACATGAACTGGCTGATCAGTTTTTCCAGAACCACTGCCGACTGGGTCTTTTTGACCGTATCCCCTGCCTTCAGCATCTCCGTATCGCCACCCACCTCGAAGCCTATGTACTGCTCGCCCAGCAAACCCGACGTGTTGATCGTCGCAAAGGTATCGCGCGGAAACTTGTAACGGGCATCCACCTTGATCGTCACCACCGCCAGATAAGCCTCTGGATCAAAGGCAATCTCCGCCACACGCCCCACCACTACGCCGGCGCTCTTGACTGCGCCGCGCACCTTCAGGCCTCCGATGTTATCAAATTTAGCCTGGATTGCATAAGTATCCCCGCTGCTGGACGACGCGAGGTTACCCACCTTGAGGGCAAGGAACAACAACGCACCCAGTCCGACGGCGACGAAAAATCCGACCCAGAGGTCAAGTGTAGTACGGCTCATGTCATGCCCCTGTAAACATGAAGGCGGTGAGAATGAAGTCGGCGGCCAGAATGGCCAGCGACGATGTTACAACGGTACGCGTGGTCGCCCCTGAAACACCTTCGGCAGTTGGCTCGGCATCGTAGCCCTCGAACACCGCAACCCAGCTGACGATGATGCCGAACACGAAGCTCTTGATCACGCCGTTAACGATGTCCTCGCGGAAATCGACCGCCGCCTGCATCTGTGACCAGAACGATCCCTCGTCGACACCGATCAGTTGCACGCCCACCAGATAACCGCCAAAGATCCCCATCGCGGAAAACAGTGCCGCAAGCAGGGGCATTGAAATCACGCCACCCCAGAAGCGTGGCGCGACGACGCGGGCGATCGGATCGACTGCCATCATCTCCATAGCGGAAAGCTGTTCGGTCGCCTTCATCATGCCGATTTCAGCAGTAATTGCCGACCCGGCACGACTGGCGAACAGCAGGGCCGCAACCACAGGGCCCAGTTCGCGCACCAGGGACAATGACACCAGAACCCCAAGCGCCTCCGTGGAACCATAGCGAGCCAGCGTGTCATAGCCCTGCAGACCCAGCACCATGCCCACAAACAGGCCTGAAACCAGAATGATGATCAGCGACAGGACGCCGGTAAAGTAGATTTCCCGTATCGTCAGGTGCAGACGGCGCAATGCGGTGCCCGAATGCAGCAGGAGGGCGAGAAAGAAACGACTGGCATAGCCGAGGCGCCAGATACGCGAGGTGAACTGCTGGCCCAGGCCGCGCAGCGCGCGCGTAAGGCTGTTATCCACGACGCACCGCGCTTGCCATCAGTTCTTCTCCATAGGGGCGGGACGGGTACTGGAAAGGTACCGGACCGTCGGCCTCGCCCCAGACAAACTGGTGCACATAGGGAACCTTGGAGTTCTTCATGTCTTCGGCGGTGCCTTCGGCAACAATTCTTCCCTCGGAAACAAAATAAACATAATCGACAATCTTCAATGACTCCTGCACGTCGTGGGTGACGATTATGGAACTGGCGCCCAGCGCATCGTTCAGCTTGCGAATCAGTTCGCCGATAATGGCCAGCGAGATCGGATCGAGACCGGCGAAGGGCTCGTCATACATCATCAGCATCGGATCGAGCGCTATCGCGCGCGCCAGAGCGACACGTCGCGCCATGCCACCGGACAACTCCGCCGGCATCAGACGGTGGGCGCCACGAAGTCCCACGGCATGCAGCTTCAGCATTACCAGATCATGGATCAGGGCTTCCGGCAAATTGGTGTGCTCGCGCATCTGAAATGCAATATTGTCGTACACGGACATGTCGGTAAATAAGGCGCCGAACTGGAACAGCATGCCCATGCGCCGACGCAGCTTGTACAGGCCGTCCGAATCAAGCTCGTGCACAACCTGACCGCCGACCCTGACCGTGCCGGAGGTCGGCTTCAGCTGGCCGCCGATCAGGCGCAAGGTAGTGGTCTTGCCGCAACCCGAAATCCCCATGACTGCAACGACTTTGCCGCGCGGAATCGTCATGTTGATTCCGGTAAGGACCGGCCGGCTATCGTAAGTGAAGTTCAGATCGCGGATTTCGACAAGCGATTCCTGGGACATGTTTACACCGGGAACCCCGGTCAAATTCACAGCGCGCAATTCTAGCAGAATCAAGCCTTCCGGCGACTGGGGTCAACCCGCGAAGAACGGGGTAAACGCCATGCACAACTGGAATTGACCACCCCCGGTTTCCGCTATGATGATGCGATCAATTCATGCTCGCGCCGTCCTTGACTGCTCCCAACAGCAAAACCGAACTGCTGATTGTCGACGATGATCCCCTCATCGCCGATGCGTTGGGCTATTTCCTCGGCCGAGACTATGCGGTGACGACTGCCTCGACACGGGCCGAGGCTGTCGGCTTGTTGCGCGACAAGAAAAGTGCCCCCGCTCTCGCCCTGATCGACCTCGGCCTGCCGCCCACCCCGCATCGCCCGGATGAAGGCTTCGCCCTGATTGCAGACATCCTGGCTCATGCGCCGGGAACCCGCATCGTGGTTCTTTCAGGGCAGAGCGACGAACTCAATGCGCGCCATGCGCGGGCCCTCGGGGCGACCGAGTTTGTCGCCAAGCCGGCTGATCCGGAGTACCTGCGCAGCCTCATCCGTCGGGTGTTGTCTTTTAGAGACACATCGACAGAGATAGAGGATGGCCTGATCGGCCAGAGTGCTCCCCTGCAAAAACTCCGCGCGCAGCTCAGGCAGTTCGCGGATTCGCCCTTCCCCGTTCTGATCGAAGGCGAATCGGGCAGCGGCAAGGAGCTTGCCGCGGTCGCCTTGCACCGGCTATCCGAGCGCGCCGGAAAACCGTACCTGGCACTCAACTGCGCCGCGATCTCGCCCAACCTGGTGGAAGCCACGCTGTTCGGTCATAGCAAGGGGGCGTTTACCGGCGCCAACGGCCCCCGCGCGGGCTATTTCGAGGACGCCTCGAACGGTACGCTGTTTCTCGACGAGATCGGCGAGCTTCCCCTCGATCTGCAGCCCAAGCTCCTGCGCGTGCTGGAAAACGGCGAGTTCCAGCGCATCGGCGAAACGCTGGCCCGGCGTTCATCCGCGCGCATCGTGGCCGCCACCAACCGCGACCTGAAGAAGGAAGTTCGCGAAGGACGCTTCCGCGCCGACCTTTACCACCGGCTCTCGGTATTCACCGTCGCCATACCGCCGCTGCGCGACCTCGGCGACGACCGCATCCGTCTGCTGGAACATTTCCGCGCGGTCTATACGGCGCAGGCTGACTTGCCGCCGTTCCGGCTCACCGCAGACGCGACGGAGCGCCTGCTGGCTTACCGATTCCCCGGCAATGTCCGCGAACTGCGCAATATCGCGATCCGTCTGACGACCAAGTTCGCCGGCAAGGAGGTCGGCGTTGACGATCTCGAAGCCGAACTGGATCTCGGCGATGAATCGCTTGCGGTCGGCGTCCTGCCAGCGCCGACTTTGGCCGGCCGGGCCGAACTCGTCGCGATTGCCCTGAACGATATCCGGAGCCGGCACGACTTCGACCTCGACGCCACGCTGCGCCGCTGGGAAGAGGCCTACGTCGAAGCTGCACAGCAACTCGCCCACGGCAACATGAGCCAGGCCGCCCGACTGCTCGGTGTAAACCGCACCACACTTTACAATCGCATCGACACGCTGGCGCGCGAGAAGCGCACCACCCCGCAATAAGCGACCGGATTGCCTGACCGACACCATGTATCTGGAACACTTCGGACTTAACGAACCGCCCTTCCGCATCACGCCCCATACCGACTTCTTCTTCGACGGGGCCAACCGCGGCGCAACGCTCGATGCGCTGATCTACGCCATCACCCATGACGAAGGCATCGTCAAGGTCAGCGGCGAAGTGGGCAGCGGCAAGACCATGCTCTGTCGTGTGCTGATGGAACGCCTGCCGGAAAGCGTCACCATCATCTACCTGGCGAATCCGTCCCTGTCGCGCGAAGATATCCTCTACGCCATCGCCGACGAACTGCGCCTCGATGTGCCGGAAAACGCCCGCTCCTCAATGGTATTGCGTGCCTTGCAGGATCACCTGATCAAGTCCTTCGGTGAAGGCCGGCAGGTGGTCGTGCTGATCGACGAAGCCCACGCCATGCCGGTGGAAACGCTCGAGGAAATCCGCCTGCTGTCGAATCTCGAAGCCAACCGCAACAAACTGCTGCAGCTGGTGCTCTTCGGCCAACCCGAGCTGAACGATGTTCTCGCCCGCCCCGACATGCGGCAGCTGAAGGAGCGCATCACCCACAACTTCGGCCTCGAACCGCTGGTGCGCGACGACATTACCCACTATCTCGATTTCCGCATGCGCGCCGCTGGCTATCGCGGCCCCAGCGTGTTCTCTGCGCCGGCCCTGAAAATGATCGCGCAGAGTTCGCTCGGTCTGACCCGTCGCATAAACATCCTCGCCGACAAGAGCCTGCTTGCAGCCTTTTCCTCGGGCAGCCACCAGATAGGTCCGAAAGAGATACGAGCCGCCATTCGCGACTGCGAATTCAGCGAAGCAACCTATGGCGGCAAAGCCGCACGAAAGCCGCAGGCCATCTGGCTCGCGGCGGTGCTCGCGCTGGCGGCCCTGGCAGCCATCGCCTGGATGTCGATTGCACTGCGTACCGATGGCGGCGTCCCGGCAACGGCGATTGCCGCACCCCCGGCACCTGCCCGTGCCGTCGGCGCCGCCTCAGCGGTACCCGCCGCGGCCGGCACCGAGCAGACTGCGCCACCGGGCACAGCCAGCGCCTTGCCACCGTCAGCGGACACGCCGCCTGCGCCGGGCAGCGCTCCGGCCCAGTCTCCGGCCGCGCCGCCTGCCTCGCTTGTCGCTGAATCGTCCCCGTCGCCGGCCACGTCGCCTCCAGCCGCCGGAGCGCCTCTGCCCCTGCCGGCCGTGAAGCCCGCTCCCGCCGCAGCGGCACTACCGCCGAACGCGACCAAACCGAGCATCGGACCGCTAACCCTCGAACACCTTCAGGCCGGACATGCCTGGCTGGAAAAGCTGCCGAACGATCGCTGGTTCATTCAGGTATTCGCCACGGACGCCGGACGGCATGGTGAAATCGAGACCTTGCTGCGCAGGTTGTCGTCGGGCAAGACAGACATGGGCAATGTTCATGTCTATTATTCGGAACTCAGCGGCACGCCGCGCTACGGAGTCATCTATGGCGATTTTGCAACAAGGGAGGCCGCATCTGCAGCGATACGGGGTTTGCCGTCTGCCTTGCGGGTGAACAAGCCCTATCCTCGTCAGGTTGTGCGTCTTCGCTAGCATCATTGCGCAAGACGAGAATTGAAGTGTCTGAACCAATAAAATCATTGACTTGCATCGTAAACATAATGTGTTATGCTAATTCTTATAGCTAAAGCTCTAATCGGGGGATTGGTTTGCGCCCACTTGTGATTCCACCGTTCCCGGTTGCACTGGCTGTCAGCCTTGTTCTGTCGGCCTGCAGCAGCATCCAGCCCCAGCCTCCGTCCGCCGGGCACATACGTGCCGAAGCCCAGGTCGCGACGAGTCCCGACATTCCGCCTCCGGTCGCCGCAACCGTAATACTTTCGCGTCCCAAGGCAGCGGCGAAGGCCGAGTCGTATTCGGTTTCCGTACGCAACATCCCGGTGCAGGATCTGCTGTTCGCCCTGGCTCGCGACGCAAAGATCAACGTCGATGTCCATCCCGGAATCAACGGTGTCGTCACCATCAACGCCATCGACCAGACACTGCAACAAATCCTGACGCGCATCTCCAAACAGATCGACATGCGCTGGGAGTTGGAAGGCCCCAATCTGGTCGTGATGCCCGACTCGCCGTTCCTGCGCAACTACAAGGTTGACTACGTCAATATGTCGCGCGACGTGACGGGTACTGTTTCGATTAACACTCAGATTGCATCGACCAGCACCAGTGCCGGGGGCGGCGCCTCGACAGGAGGAGGCGGAAACAATTCCAGTACCGCGGTAAAAAGTTCAACGCAAAACAATTTCTGGCAGTCGCTGGAAAAGAACCTGAAGGACATCCTGCGCGAAAGCGACAAGATCCTGCCGGAAGGTTCGAGTGAAACCGTGATCGAGCGCGTCGATCAGCAAGCCACCACCGGCACCGGCGCCCAGGGCGGACAGTCTTCCTCGTCAAGCCGGGCAGGCGCCACCACGACCAGCCTTGCCGGCAGCCCGAATGCCGCCAGCCTGCAACAGCAGGGCACTACCGTCGTCAAACGCACCACATTCCGCGAAGCGGCGTCGATCATCGTGAACCCGGAAGCCGGTGTCGTGGTTGTTCGCGCCACATCAAGGCAGCATGAAAAGGTTCAGGAGTATCTCGATCTCGTACTCACGAGCGCCCGACGCCAGGTCATCATCGAAGCCACCATCGCCGAGGTCAGACTGAGCGACAATTACCAGCAAGGCATCAACTGGCAAACTTTGCGCTCCCTGCGTCCAGGGACTCCCCAGGCGGGATTCTCCGCCGCCCAAAACCCGACCGGCCTGCCCATTCCGGACCCGTTCGCAGCGGCAGCGGGTTCATTCACGACCATTAGTGGCAACACCCCGGGCGCATTTGCTTTCCTGCTCAATTACGTTGCGCCCGGACTGGGCCTTTCCTCGACACTCAGCTTGCTGGAGACCTTCGGCAAGGTCAAAGTCCTGTCCAGCCCGAAAATCAGCGTACTCAACAACCAGACGGCAATGCTCAAGGTCGTCGATAACGTGGTCTATTTTGAGATCAAGAACGACTCGACCACTACCACGACGGGTACAACCAACAACTTCACCTCCACCGCCAAATCCGTTTCCGTTGGACTGGTGATGAGCGTCACACCGCAGATCAGCGAGCAGGGGAGCATTCTGCTGAATGTTCGCCCGACAATTTCCAGCCTCAAGGGCGCGGGCAAAACAGATCCGACTCCGGGCCTCGCGGTCGCCAATGTGGTTCCGGAAATCCAGACGCGCGAAATGGAGTCCATGCTGCGCCTGTCCGATGGCGAAGTGGCCGTGATGGGCGGTCTCATGGAAGACAAGATCGACTACAACTCCAACGAAGTGCCCGGCCTTGGCGGAATTCCAGTCGTCGGCAACTTCTTCCGCAACCGCAACGACACCAGCACCAAGACCGAACTGGTCATCTTTTTGAAGCCCACCATCATCCGCGATCCGAGCATCAACGGCGACTATCGCAGCTTCCGCGACCAGTTGCCCAGCCGCGAGTTCTTCTCCGGCAAGTCTGGCTCGCAGCAGTCCGAACGTCAGGGGGCAGGTCCGCAATGAGCCTGCTCATGGATGCGCTGAAAAAGGCCGAATTGGCGAAGCGCCAGGGGCAAACCGATAGCGCGGGCGGGCGAGCGGAGGCGGATGCCGGGGGAGGACTTGAGCTGGAACCGCATCCCGCCTCGAGTACGGCCGAACCTGCGGCGAGCGAAGCAGCCGCCGCGAGCGCTCCCACCGGAGCGACCCTGCCTCACCTGCCCTCGCATCTCGAAGAACTCGACGCGGAGTTCCTTGCCGAAGCAAAGAAGGCCGCGTCCGCACGCTTGAAAGCGCCGCCACCGTCGGCTCCCCTGCGGGAACCCCAGGCCGACCAAACTGCCGCTCCTGCAGACATACCGCCACGTGCGGCAGTCCACGCAGAACCGCGGCGCGGCCAGCCTCAGCCTGAACAAGGCGCCCCGCAGAGCAGGTCGGCGGCGCAGAACCTGTTTGCTGCCAAACAGGTCGACAAGCCGCCGGCGCGAAAGACCTTTGCGATCGCGGTGGGCGTCGTCACTGTTCTGACCGTTTGCGGCATCGGCGGATATTTTTGGTGGCAGTTGCAACCGAAGTCTGCTCCCATGGTCACTCGTGTTCCGCTGCCGCCACCGCCGGCCGCCGTAGCGCCAGCGCCGACTGTTGCGGCACTGCCAGCCGCTCCCGCCGCCGCAACAACAAGCACTCCGCGTCCGGCCACTCCGGCCGCCGCCACCGACGAGGATGATGCCGCACCAGTCGCAGCCAATGCTCCAGCCCAATCTCGTCGCGCGAGATCAACCAGCCCTGCCTCAGTCGAGCCGGAGGGCCCGATACGCGTGACCAAGGCGCCGCTGCAGGTTAATCCCGCCCTGATGCGCGGCTTTGAGGCATTCAATCGGGGCGATCTTGCGCTGGCGCAGATCGAATACGAGCGCGCACAGAAATCCGACCCGCGCAACACCGATGTCCTCCATGGGCTGGCGGCCATCGCCGTGCGTCAAGGCCGCAACGACCAGGCCGAGCTGCTGTATCGACGCATCACGGAGGCCGACCCGCAAGATGCGGTAGCCATGGCTGCGCTGATCAACAGCCGCGGACAGATCGATCCAGGCGCCGCCGAAAGCCGGTTGAAGTCCATCTCGGCGGCTCAACCCGAACTCGCGGCACCCCATTTCGCCCTGGGCAACCTCTATGCCCGTCACGGCCGCTGGCCCGAGGCACAGCAGGCCTACTTCCGCGCCTTCAACGCCGAGCCGGACAACCCCGACATCCTGTACAACCTCGCGATCAGCCTCGAGCATCTGCGCCAGAACAAACTCGCAGCGCAGTACTACAGCCAGGCCATCGCCGCAGCGCAAATCCGACCCGCCGGATTCGACAAGGTGCAGGCAGCGGCAAGGCTGCAGACCCTGCAACCCTGAGCCGACCCGCGCAGCGGAGTTTCGGGCGCGCAAAGCAGTATATGCACAGCACAGGGCTTGCCCTCGCAGGCAGATGCGGGATAATGATGCTCGTATGAATTCACCAACCACCCGCCGCCCGATTGGTCAGATACTCATCACGCAAGGCGTGATCAGCGAGGACCAGCTCCGCATTGCACTGCTGGAGCAGATGAAGTCCAACCAGCCGGTGGGCAAGCTGCTGGTTGCTCTCGGCTTTGTTTCCGAAGCCACGCTGCGGGACGCGCTCGGCGAATCGCTCGGCCACAAGGCCGTCGATCTGGCCAATTCGATCATCGATGCCGATGCCCTGCGCATGGTGCCGCGCGAGTTGGCCAAGCGGCACATGTTGCTGGCACTCAGCTATTCGCAGCCCGAGCAGCGGCTCAAGATCGCGATTGCCGATCCCAACGACATCGTCGCCCTCGACAAGCTGCGCACGCTGATTCACCCGGAACTGGTGATCGAAACGCTGCTTGCCGGCGAATCCGAAATCGCCCGCGCCATCGACCAGTATTACGGTCACGAGCTCTCGATCGACGGCATCCTGCACGAAATCGAAACCGGCGAGATCGACTATCGCAGCCTGTCCGCGTCGCTCGACGAATACAGTCAGCCGGTGGTGCGTCTGGTCGATGCTCTGCTCACCGACGCCGTCAAGCATGATGCGTCCGACGTCCACTTCGAGCCGGAAGCCAGCTTCCTGCGCATCCGCTATCGCATCGACGGCATCCTGCGTCAGATCCGCGCCCTGCACAAGACCTACTGGCCGGCCATGGCGGTGCGCATCAAGGTGATCAGCGGCATGAACATCGCCGAGACCCGCGCGCCGCAGGATGGCCGGATCTCGCTCAACATCAGCGGCCGCGCCGTCGATTTCCGGGTTGCCGCGCAACCGACCATCCACGGCGAAAACATCGTCCTGCGTATCCTCGACCGGCAAAAAGGCATCGTGCCGCTCGACCGGCTGGGACTCGACGACCACCAGATGAGCCTGATGAAGCTGATGGTGGCGCGTCCCGAGGGGATCATCCTGGTCACCGGCCCGACCGGCAGCGGCAAGACCACCACGCTCTACTCGGTGCTGAGCCACATCAACCAGGAGGGCGTGAACATCATGACCCTCGAAGATCCGGTCGAGTATCCGATGGCGATGATCCGCCAGACCTCGGTGGCGGAATCCGCCAAGCTGGATTTCGCCAATGGCATCCGCTCCATGATGCGCCAGGATCCGGACATCATTCTGGTCGGCGAAATCCGCGACGCGGACACCGCCGAAATGGCCTTTCGCGCTGCAATGACCGGCCATCAGGTGTATTCCACCCTGCACACCAATTCGGCACTGGGGGCCATCCCGCGACTGCTAGACATCGGCGTACTGCCGGACATCATGGCCGGCAACATCATCGGCATCATCGCCCAGCGCCTGGTGCGGCGCCTGTGCACCCATTGCCGCAAACCTTATCCGGCCGAAGCCCACGAATGCAAGCTGCTGGGCGTCGTTAGCGGTCAGCCGGCACCCATCCTTTACCGCTCGGCCGGCTGCGACCACTGTGAATACCAGGGCTATCGGGGGCGCATTGCCATCATGGAAATGCTGCGCCTCGACAACGATCTCGATGATCTCATCAGCCGCCGCGCGCCGCAGCGCGAGATTCGCCACATGGCGCGCGACAAGGGCTTCCGCCCCTTGTCCGACGACGGTCTGCGGCGCGTGCTCGACGGCTCCACCTCAATCGAAGAAGTCGGTCGCGTCATCGACCTGACGGAGCGGATGTAGCCGCTCCGCGGCGTCGCCCACCTGCACCCAGACATGGCCCTCTATGCCTACAAGGCGATGAACGACCACGGCAGAATGGTGACCGGCCGCCTCGAGGCCATCAATCTGATCGACCTCGAAATGCGCCTGAAGCGCATGGATCTGGACTTCATCAACGGCGACACCTTGAAGCAGGGCGGCATGATGGGCCGCACCAGAATCACCCGCCCGGAACTGATCAATTTCTGTTTTCATCTCGAGCAACTCGCACGGGCCGGCGTCTCGCTGATTGAAAGCCTCACCGACTTGCGCGACACCATCGAAAACCCGCGCTTTCGGGAAATAATCGCCGGCATGGTGGAAAGCATCGAGGGCGGGAAAACGCTCTCGCAGGCGCTCGCCGAACATCCGCAGACCTTCGACGGCGTGATGGTCAGCCTGATCAAGGCCGGCGAGGAAACCGGCGCCCTGCCGCAAGTGCTGGGCAACCTCCTCGAATCACTCAAATGGCAGGACGAACTCGCTGCCCATACCAGGAAGCTGATCATGTACCCGGCCTTTCTCGCCACGGTCGTGGTCGCCATCACGTTGTTCATGATGATCTACCTGGTGCCGAAAATGGCCGGTTTCATCCGCAACATGGGGCAGGAACTGCCGACGCAGACCAAAATACTGATCGCCACCTCTGAGTTCTTCGTCAACTACTGGTATGTCGTGCTCGGCACGCCGCTGATCCTTGCCGCCATCGTCGCCTTTCTGGTCAATACCAACCGGACGGCGCACTACTACTTCGACGATGCCAAACTGCGCCTGCCCTACATCGGCGACATCCTGCGCAAGATCATCCTGTCGCGCTTCGCGTCGGTATTTGCCATGATGTATTCTTCGGGCATCACCATTCTCGACTCGATCAAGGCAACCGAAGACGTGGTCGGCAACCTCATCATCAAGGAAGGCCTGCAAAAGGTCGGCGACCTGATTGCCGAGGGGCAGAACGTTACCGTCGCCTTCCAGAATGCCGGAATTTTCCCGCCGCTGGTACTGCGCATGTTGCGCGTGGGCGAGAACACCGGCGCCCTGGATACCGCGCTGACCAATGTCAGCTACTTCTACAATCGCGATGTGCGCGAATCAATCGAGAGGGTCCAGTCGATGATAGAACCGGTCATGACCGTGACCATCGGCCTGATTCTCGGCTGGATCATGATGGCCGTGCTGGGCCCCATCTACGACATCATCACCAAGCTGAAAACCTGATGGCGGCGAAACGTATCCTTCTGCTCGATGGCCCCTTCCTCACCGCGTACTACTGGAGCGGCGGCCACATCAGGGTCGAGGGCGAGTTCAGTCACGAACCGGTAGGTCTGGAAGCACTCGCAGCCTATCTCAACAAGAATCGCTCCAGCCTTTTCTACCTGTTGGCGGACATCCCCGAAGAGGGCTTCCAGCTCGAAGAACTTCCCTATGTCCAGGGCGGCGACCGCAACGCCCTGCTGCAGCGGCGCCTCACTCAGTACTACTACAACACCCCGCTGTCCGCCGCCATCTCGCTGGGCCGCGCACCGACGGGCCGGCGTGATGAAAAACTGTTGTTCGCCGCCCTCACCCGTATCGAGACCTTCACGCCCTGGCTGGATACCCTGCGCGAAGCGGAGGCCATCCTTGTCGGCGTCTATTCGGTGCCGCTGGTGCTCGCCGGATGCGCTCCCCAGCTGATGGGTCAAAGTGGTCCGGTACTGTTCGTCAGCCTGACCCGTGGCGGAGTGCGACAAAGCTTCTTCGATCAGGGCAAGCTGCATTTCTCCCGCCTGTCACAGCTCGCCACCCATAGCCTGGACGAAATCGGCCGCACCAGCGCCGACGATTCGGCCAAGATATTCCAGTACCTCGTCGCCCAGCGCCAGATTCCACGCGGCGCCGCACTGCGCACCATGGTTCTGGCCCACCCCGGACAGATACCGGCATTGCAGGATTTCTGCCGCAACACCGCCGAGCTTCAGTTCGAGTTCATCGACCTCGCCGCCACGGCCCGTCAGCAGAAGCTCAGGGATGTTCCCGCGGACAGCAACGCCGACAACCTGTTCATTCATTGCCTGGCGACCAAGACACCCCCTCAACAGTTTGCCCCGGCCAACGAGAGGCGCTTCCACAATCTCTGGCAGATCCGGTTTGCGCTCACCAGCGCAGCCTGGGTCATGCTCGCCGGATGCCTGCTGTTTGCCGGCAAGACCGCCCTCAATCTGTATGACCTGCGCGACACGACCGAAGCAACCAAAGCCCTCACGGCTACCGACACCCGGCGCTACAACACCATTCTCGAGGGCCTGCCCAAGATCAGCATCACCCCTGACAACCTGCGCGCACTGTCGAGTCGCTTCGAGGCACTGCAGAAACGCACTCCGGCGATGGCGCCACTGCTGATACACGTCAGCCAGGCGCTGAACGACAACCCGCGAATCGAGCTTACCCACCTCACCTGGAAGATCGTCGATCAGCTCGATGCCGGCGCAAAAACGCCGAAAGACGCAAAGCCGGCTGCCGGCGCGGCGACGCCCGCCGCTGCCGTCGCCACTGGCTGGGTCACCGTCGAGATCCAGGCACAGCTTCCGCTCGCCCTTGTCAGCGACCAGCGCGCCCAGATCGAACTGATCGAAAGCTTCGCCGAGCGGCTGCGCGCCTCCCAAACGAACGTCAGGGTGCTGCGCCGACCCTTCGACATCGAATCCGACAAGCCGCTAAGGAGCACCGGCAAGGATGGCGAGGCGCAGCCTGCCGACGTGCCGAAGTTCGCTCTACGTATTGCCCGTCCATTATGAGAAACAAGGCGAGCGAAAAGGTGAGGGACGCATGAAGCTGGATGCCAAGGACCTTAAACGCCTGCAGTGGGCCATCGCCTTCCTGGTCATCATGACCCTGGTCGGCGGCGCCTCCGTCTGGACCACCCTGCAGCTGAAAAGAAGCGCCGAAAAAACCAGTCAGGAAGCAACTGCCGCACGCAAGGACATCCAGACCAAACTCGCGCGGGCACGCGACGAGGAGCAGGAACTGCGCGACAAGATCGTCCGCTTCCAGGAGCTCAAGAAGCGCGGCTATATCGGCCCGGAACAGCGCCTGGACTGGGTTGAAGCCATCGCCCGCGTCAAGGCCGCGCGGCGCATCTTCAAGCTGGACTACGAATTCGCACCGCAAAGGCCGGTAGATGCCAGCATACTGCCCGGAGGTGCTGCGACCGGCGGCTTCGAGGTCATGGCGAGCCAGATGCGGCTGCAGATCGAGGTGCTGCACGAAGGCGAATTGCTCGCGTTTCTTGCCGATTTGCGCGACACGGTGCAGGCGCTGCTGCAGGTCCGCTCCTGCACGATAGATCGCATTGCGCCGAGCAGCATGCAGCGGGCCAACAACGCCCAACTGAAAGCCGAGTGCACGCTCGAATGGATTACGCTGAGGGAAGGCAAATGAGACCGTCAAGCCGGATGCTGCCGGGTCTGCTCGGCCTCGCCATGCTCGCCCCCGCCTGCGCGGCGGATGCCCCTGAACTGGGCCGTCTGTTCTTCACGCCCGAAAGGCGCGCCACACTGGAACGGCAACGCACGCTCAACGTGCAGGAAGCGCAATCGCTGCAGGGCACCAACATGAGCCTCGACGGCGTCGTCTATCGATCGAGCGGCAAAGCGACCGTATGGGTCAACAATCAGGCACAAACCGAGAGCGAAAGCGCGCGCACCGGGGTTACCGCGACCATTTCGCCCAAGACCCCGGGTAGCGCCCTGCTTGCGCCGGGTCAGGAAGCGCCGGCGCAGCTCAAGGTCGGCGAGACCATCAACAGAGCCACCGGCGAGCGCAATACGCGGCTGGGCAGCGGTGCAGTGGTGACGCCGACCACTCCAGCCCTCAGGCGCTGACAGGGAATCATGATGAATCGGCGACGACGGTCGCTGGCGCGGAAGCAGCACGGCTTTCTGCTGATCGCGCTGCTTGCCCTCATTGCGATGGGCGGACTGTATTTCTTCATCAGCAATCTCACGCCGGAACTGCTACAAGCACGTCGGCAGCAGCAAACGAGCGAGGCGCTGACGCAGGCAAGAGAGGCTGTGTTGGGGTATGCGGTGCGCTATCGGGAATCACAACTCGCCACCGGCACCTCTGGCATCGTGTATGGTTACCTGCCTCTCCCCGATCTAGGCAGCACTCGCAACAATAATCAACTGACTGATAGCAGCTGCTACGGAAAGGAGGGCTGCGAAGCCTACAACTTTTCAGGCAACGGTATCAATGTCACCGTCATCGGCCGTTTTCCCTGGCGCACGTTGGGTACTGGCCCGCTAAGGGACGCCAATGGTGAATGCCTCTGGTACGCCGTGTCCGGTAGCCACCAGCGTAACCAACCCGATCCGGCTCGCCCGATGAACTGGGATACCCTGAGCCAGATGGATGTCGTCGTCGCCAACGGCACGGCCGCCATGGTCAGCGCCGTCGCCTCGGCCCACGACCGGCCCATTGCTGTCATTTTCTCTCCCGGCCCCCCGCTCGCAGGGCAGGATCGCAGCGCCTCGGCAACCGACACCGTGACCGAGTGCGGCGGCAACTATGTGGTCGGCAACTACCTGGACCCGGTCGTAGCCACAGACTTGGCGGGCGTCACCAACTACCTGGCCGGCACCACCAACAGCGCAAGCGGCGACACCTCGGCCGCAAACAAGTCCCTGTCGGCCGGCGGCGCAATCAACCGGCGCAGCGACGGAACCCTCGGGGCAGGCAGTTGTCCGCCCAACGATACCGCGGCCTGCACGATCGTCGCCAACGATACCGGCGCCGCGATAACCGGCGAACAGCTGTTTCGCACCCTGCGCGGATCGAGCTATTTCCGCACCGACATCAACGCCATGCTGGATCAGATGAGCACCTGCCTGCGCGATCAGATCGCAGCGGGAAGCGCATTGAGCCTGCAAGCACCCGCTGCGACGCATGCCGAAAAATCGGTGGGACGAATTCCAGACAGTTCCTGCTACGGCAACGACAGCAATCCGCTGGGGTATTTCAACAACTACAAGGATCAGTTCTTCCTCGCCTCATGCTCTAGCGGCAGTTGCCTCAACGTCAGTGTTGACGGGGTACCGGGCAGCTGCGTCGGCGCACTGCTGTTTGCGGGGCAGCGCGGCGTCAAGAGCCCGGTTCCGACCGACAGCGGCGAATCCCTTGTACAGCTCAGGAACAGCGACGCGGTTTCAGCGACCAACCTTGCCGCCAATACCAACTGGCCGGCCAATTATCTGGAAGGCAGCAACCTGACCAGCTTCATCACCGAAGGACAAATCAGCTTCACCGGCCCCAGTCAGTTTTCGCAGGTATCGACCAGCCACCCTGCGAATCAGGACATCGTGCGCTGCGTACCCGCCGGCCCCAGCCTCACCGTGGCCGCGCCCGTCGTCGCGGCCAGCGCCGGAAACATCCAGCTGGCCGCCTATGCACCGGCAACCAGCGCCCTGACCCTGGGCAGCGCCGCCATCAGTTCGAACTACGGCGCCAGCACGGCAGCTCTCTCTGCATGCGCCTGGACGCCGGAGACACATGCCGCTGGCACGGGATTTCGCAGCTATTTCCGCTTCCGCATCCGGAAGGTCGGCGAGGGCTTTACCTTTGCCGTGATCGACGGCGACCGCAATGCGGCGAATGCCTGCGGCGCGGCGCGGCAGCATCTTGGCTATTCGGGTGACAGCGGCAATGCGTCCTTTCCCTACATCCAGTGGCCCAAGCTGGCCATCGAATTCGACACCTCGCGCAACTGCAATTCGGGATACATCGATGCCAACGGGCATCCGGCCTGCACCTTCATCGAAGCGGCCTACACCGACAGCAACACCCTCAGCAACGGTCGCAACGATCCCTGCTACACAGGCAGTTGCGGCGGGCAAATTGGGTACAACAACAGCCACCACGTCGCCGTTGTCTATTGGGGCTACGGCAGCGCCCTCAACTATCCGACGCAGGACGACAACGCGCACGATCAGGCCGACGACAACTCGGGCGCGACACCGAGCACGCCGATGCCGACCGACCCCTCGCCACGCCCCGGCCCGCGCAACCCGGCCCCGGTGCTGCCCTACGTGGCGAACCCGGCCACCATTCCCGGCATCGCGCCGTACGACCGCATGGGCAACACCGACGTGTCCCAGCGCGAGTTCCACGCCCGTCTCGAAGTCACCCGGACATTCACCGCTCCGGTCGACGCCAAGGATGGCACCACCGGCGTGCAGGTCCAGTTCTGGATCGAACCACACTCAGCCAAGAGCATATCGGCCATGACCTACAATGCCGGTTCGCCGCCAACCCTGACGGTTACGGTTACGCCGATCGACGGTGTCGGCCACGGTCTCAGTACCGGAGACACGGTCGTCATCAAGGATGCGGTACCGGCTGGCTACAACGGCGAATACCCGGCCACCGTCATCGACGCAAACAGTTTCACTGCCACGCTGCCGAACGGCACCGCTAACCCCGGCCGCTACATTTCTGCCATCACATGGACCAAGATCGACTTTTTCACGGATCAGGCTACGGTCACCTCGGCCAACCACGGCTTGATCAACGGAAACTCAATTACCATCGCCGGCGCCATCCCGACCGAATACAACGGTACCCACGCCATCACATGGATCAGCGCCAACTCATATAGATTCGGTCTCGAACTGAATTACCAGCCGGGCACCATGGCTCCCGCCATTGCCGCCCCGAAGGCCCTGACGCCGCGCGCCATTGCCCTCGCCAACACAACGCGCCCGATGAGCGTGCTCGACGCGACCGCCAAGCCGCTTGTCTCGCACGCCGCGACAATCTACGATGAGCAAAAGAGCGCCTGCGCCGCGAGCGCGCCGCTGTGCCCCAATGGCCAATCGTGTGGTTCGGACAACATGTGCTATCAGCCGTCTTTCAGAAACCTTCGGCTCGGCTTCACCGTGGCTGAGAGAGCGAGTTCCAGCGGAACCGCGCGCGGACAACTGATCGAAATCAAGGATCGATCAACCACATGGCTGCCATGAATTTCACCGTAGCACCAGCGCCGACTATTGCTGAGCGCGGCTTCACCCTGATCGAACTCGCCATCGTGATGTTCATCGTCACGCTGCTGCTCGGCGGCATGCTCCTGCCGCTATCGGCACAGCAGGATATCCGCAACTTCGGGGATACCCAGAAGAGGCTGACGGACGCGCGCGACGCCCTGCTCGGCTTTGCCATCGCCAATGATCGACTTCCCTGTCCGGCGTCGGCCGCCAGCAACGGGCTGGAAAGTCCGGTCGGCGGAGGCGTGTGCACCAATCCCCACGATGGCTTTTTTCCTGCGGCGACGCTGGGTTTGTCACCCGTCGATTCGCAAGGCTATTTCCTCGACGGCTGGAGCGGAGAAACCACTAGTCGGGTGCGCTATGCAATCAGCACGGCAAACACCAGCGCGTTCACCACCCAAAGCGGGATGAAGAACACCGGGCTGACAACCCTGGCGCCCGACCTCCAGATATGCAGTACCGGCGTCGGCATGACCAATCCGGGGGTTCCCCTGACGGCCACCTGTGCGGCGAATACCTCTCTTGCCACCGACGCAGTCGCCGTCGTCTATTCGCTCGGCAAGAACGCCGGAACCGCCGGCGCAGGGACGGAAGAAAACCACAACCCCAACCCCAGCTCCACGCTCGTCGCGGACCGCGCCTTCGTCAATGCAACGCAAGGCAGCGCATTCGACGATCAGATGCTCTGGCTGTCGAAGAGTACGCTGTTCAACCGCATGGTCGCCGCCGGCAGATTGCCCTGAGTCCGACAATAGTCGGCGCTGGCGCGCTCTGCGTACCTGGGACGCCGCTTCGCGGGCAGGTAACGGCGTCGCAGTATCAGGCGAAGCCCTGCGGATTCTTCCGCTGCCAGTTCCACGAATCGCGGCACATGTCTTCCAGCGTACGCTGCGCCGTCCAGCCGAGGCGCTGCCTCGCCAGTGAAGGGTCGCCCCAGTAGGCCGGCACGTCGCCTGCCCGCCGCGCCACGATGCGATAGGGAATCGCCTGCCCACTGGCCTGTTCGAAGGCCTTCACCAGGTCCAGCACGCTATAGCCGCAACCGGTGCCGAGATTGGCCGCCAGCACCTCGCGCGGATCGCGCAAGGCCCACTCAAGCGCTGCCTGATGGCCTTCCGCCAGATCCATGACATGGATGTAATCGCGGACGCCCGTGCCGTCGGGCGTCGGGTAATCGCCGCCGAAGACCTGCAGTTCCGGCCGGCGACCCACGGCGACTTGCGTGACGAAAGGCATCAGGTTGTTGGGAATGCCGTTCGGGTCTTCGCCGATCAGCCCCCCGGGATGCGCGCCCACCGGATTGAAGTAGCGCAGCAGCGCGATCGACCAGTCGGACGCCGCGACATGCAGGTCGCTCAGTACTTCCTCGACCATCAGCTTGGTGCGCCCGTAGGTGTTGGCCGGCCGCAGCGCGGCCGATTCCGGAATCGGGCTGGAATCCGGCTCGCCGTAAACGCAGGCGGACGAGCTGAAAACGATGCGCCTGACCTCGGCCCGCATCATCGCTTCGAGCAGCACCAGGGTGCCCGTGACATTGTTGTCGTAGTAGCGCAGCGGCTGCGTCGCCGATTCGCCGACCGCCTTGAGCCCGGCAAAGTGCACCACCGCACTGATCGAGTGCTGGTCGAACAGGCCGTCCATGTCCTGCCGCGAGCGCACGTCGCCCTGAACGCAGGGCACCGGCCGGCCGACGATGGCTTCCAGCCGCTGCACGCCGAGCGGCTTGCTGTTGCTGAAGTTGTCGAACAGCACCACGTCGTGCCCGGCCCCGATCAGCACCGCAGCGGTGTGCAATCCGATGTAGCCGGCGCCTCCTGTCAGCAGAATCATTTGTCTTTCCCGTGAATGGATGGCTGCAATTCTAGCCGACCCGCATCAGCCGGCATCCGGCCGAATCTTCCTTTATGACCATCATCACATTTCCTGAATCCACCGTGCCGTGCCGCCGGTAGAATTGCGGAATCTACTATCAGGAGTTCGCCGTGTCCAAAGACTTCAGGATTGCCCCGAGCATTCTCTCCGCCAACTTCGCCCGGCTCGGCGAGGAAGTCGATAACGTGCTCGCCGCGGGCGCCGACATCGTGCATTTCGACGTCATGGACAACCATTACGTGCCGAACCTGACCATCGGCCCGCTGGTCTGCGAGGCCCTGCGCAAGCATGGCGTCACGGCGCCGATCGACGTGCATCTGATGGTCAAGCCGGTCGACCGCATCATCCCCGACTTCGCCAAGGCCGGCGCCACCTACATCACCTTCCATCCGGACGCCTCGGACCACGTCGATCGCACCATCGCGCTGATCCGCGAATGCGGTTGCAAGCCGGGACTGGTGTTCAACCCGGCCACGCCGCTCGACGTACTCGAGTACACCCTGGACAAGCTCGACATGGTGCTGCTGATGAGCGTCAACCCCGGTTTCGGCGGCCAGAAGTTCATCCCCTACGTGCTTGACAAGGCCCGCAAGGTGCGCCAGATGATCGATGCGCGCGGCCTCGACATCAGCCTCGAAATCGACGGCGGCGTCGGCACCGGCAACATCCTGGAAGTGGCCAAGGCCGGGGTCGATACCTTCGTCGCCGGCTCGGCGGTGTTCGGCGCCGCGAAGGACAGCGACCCCCATCGTTACGACACGGTGATCGGCGCGCTGCGCGCCGAACTCAAGAACGCCTGACGGCTTTCCTGCCGCGGCGTCGGGCCGCAAGTTCGTGCCCGAGCTCGCCGTGGATCATGCGCAACTCGGTCAGCGTGGTCTCGATGTCGCGGCGACGCGAATCGAGCTCGCCGATCGCCGCCTCGATGCGTCCCACCAAATATTCGAGCTGTTTGGCGTGACCCTCGCCGTGATCGCCGTAAAGCGACAGGATGTGCTCGATTTCCGCCAGCGACAGACCCATCGCCCGTCCGCGCAGAATCAGCGCCAGCCGCACGCGGTCGCGGCGGGTATAGGCGCGGCCGCCGTTGATCCGGCGCGGCGCCAGCAGGCCGCGGGCCTCGTAGAGGCGGATCGCGCGCTGGGTAACGCCGAGTTCGCGCGCCAGCTCGGTGATGCCCGACAGTTCGGTCTCGTCGCCGCCGCGATGGGCGGCGACGGTATCCTCGGCGCGCACCTCGTCCGCCGCCCCTGACGTCACCCGCTTCGAGCGGCTGCGGGCCTTGCCGGTCATCGCCGCACCTTTCCTCAGACGATGCGGTTGAGCTTCATCGCGACGCTCATGTCGCCGGTCACCACGAAGCGGCCGGTCATGAAACCGGTCACCGGCTCGAGTTCGCCCTTGAGCATCGCCGCCAGGTTGTCGAGGGTGATGCTGACGGTGCATTCGGCCGCGCGGTCAACGTTGTCCACGCTGTTGGGCAGGGCCTTGCCGTCGACATAGGCGACGCCGTCGGCGCCGCAGTCGAACTTCAGCGTCGCGCCGAGGCCGCTGTCGGCGCCCACCTTCTCGCGCAAGGTTGTGATGCAGGTCTGCAAATCCATGCGGGTCTCCTCTTTGCCGGTTGCGCCGGGTGCTATTGATCCGGCATCAGTGAACCTGAAACCACCGTTCGGGCTGAGCCTGTCGAAGCCCTGCGCGCCCTTCGACAAGCTCAGGTTCAAGCATTTTCTTACGCATGGGCGATGATGTTGACCCATAGGTGAACATTGCGTAGCATGGCCTGAAAATCGCACCCGGGCCGAAGGCCGCGGAAGAGGAGGCAGCAAATGACAAATAGTGGCTCCACTGGCGACACCGCTGGCAGCTACGCCAGCGTTCTGCGTCCCGGCACCTTCGCCGGCCAGGTGGTATGGGTCACCGGCGGCGGCAGCGGCATCGGCCGCTGCATCGCCCACGAGCTGGCCTCGCTCGGCGCCACGGTGGTGGTCTCCGGACGCAGCGAGGACAAGCTGGCCCGGGTCGTCGCCGAGATCACGGCGGACGGCGGTCGCGCCGACGCCATCGCCTTCGACATCCGCGACGAGGCCGCCGTGCGCGACGGCGTCGCCGCCATCGTCGGCCGCCACGGCCGCATCCGCGGCCTGGTGAACAACGCCGGCGGCCAGTTTCCCTCGCCGCTGCTGGCGATCAGCAAAAAGGGCTTCGAGACCGTGCTGGCCAACAACCTGACCGGCGGCTTCCTGATGATGCGCGAGGTCTTCCTGCAGAGCATGCAGCAGCACGGCGGCGCCGTGGTGAACATGACGGCCGACTTCCGCAACGGCATGCCGGGCATGGGCCATTCGGGCGCCGCGCGCGCCGGCATGAGCAACCTGACCATGACCGCCGCCTTCGAATGGGCGCCCTTCCACGTTCGCGTCAATGCCGTGGCGCCCGGCTGGATCGCCTCCTCGGGCATGGACCACTACAGCGGCGCGGTGAAGGCCATGATCCCGAAGCTCAAGCATCACGTGCCGCTGCGCCGGCTCGGTACGGAAGCCGAAGTCAGCGCCGTGATCTGCTTCCTGCTCTCGCCCGGAGCCGCCTTCGTCACCGGCGTCACGGTGCCCATCGACGGCGGCGCGCCGCTCGGCAGTCCGGTGTTTCCCATGGGCGATTACGCCGCCAGCGTCGCCTTCGACGGCTTTCATCGCGCCGAGACGCCCGCGGTCCTGAAGGGAGAATAGGACCGTGCCCATCCTGTCCTCCGCACTCGATCCGCGCGCCGCGAGCTTCCGCGCCAACATCGAGCGCATGCAGGAGCGCCTGGCCGAGGTGCGCGCACTGGAGCAGAAGGTGCGCGACGAATCGGCCTCCAAGCGCGAGAAGTTCGAAAAGCGCGGCCAGATCCTGCCGCGCGAGCGTGTTGCCCGCCTGCTCGACCGCGACAGCGACTTCCTCGAACTGTCGAGCCTCGCCGGCCTCGGCATGCACGACGACGACGGCAAAAAGGCCGTGCTCGGCGGCGGCTCCATCGTCGGCATCGGCCAGGTCGCCGGCAAGCGCTGCGTGGTACTGGCGAGCGACAGCGCGATCAAGGGCGGCACGGTGCCGCCGATGGGCCTCAAGAAAACCCTGCGCGCGCAGGAGATCGCCCGCGACAACCGCCTGCCGATGGTCTATCTGGTAGAGAGCGGCGGCGCCAACCTGATGTACCAGGCCGACATCTTCATCGACGGCGGCCGCAGCTTCGCCAACCAGGCCCGCCTCTCCGCCGCCGGCATCCCGCAGATCGCCGTGGTGCATGGTTCCTCCACCGCCGGCGGCGCCTACCTGCCGGGGTTGTCCGACTATGTGATCCTGGTGCGCGGCCGCTCCAATATCTATCTGGCCGGCCCGCCGCTGGTCAAGGCCGCCATGGGCGAGGATTGCGACGACGAAACCCTCGGCGGCGCCGAAACCCACGCCACCGTCACCGGCCTTGGCGAATACCTCTGCGAGAACGACGGCCACGCCATCGCCATGGCGCGCGAAGTGATGGACAAATTGTCCTGGGACGCCGTCCCGCCAGCGCCGACTTTTGCCGCTCCCCGCTACAACGCCGAAGAACTGCTCGGCGTGGTGCCGGTCGACGAGCGCGAACCCTACGACGTGCGCGAAGTGATCATGCGCCTGGTCGATGCCTCGGACTTCCTCGAATTCAAGGCGGTGTATGCCATCGACACCATCTGCGGCCATGCCCGCATCGGCGGCCGCCTGGTCGGCATCCTCGGCAACAACGGACCGATCCAGCCCGACGGCTCGACCAAGGCCGCGCAGTTCATCCAGCTGTGCGACCAGAGCGGCACGCCGCTGGTCTTCCTGCAGAACACCACCGGCTACATGGTCGGCTCGGTGGCCGAACGCGCCGGAGCGATCAAGCACGGCTCGAAGATGATCCAGGCGGTGGCCAACGCCGGCGTGCCCAAACTCACCGTGGTGCTCGGCGGCTCCTACGGCGCCGGCAACTACGGCATGTGCGGACGCGGCTTCGATCCGCGCTTCATCTTCGCCTGGCCTTCGGCGCGCACTGCCGTGATGGGCGCCGCGCAGGCGGCCAAGGTCATGGAAATCGTCGGCCGCAGCAAGCTCGAACGCGCCGGCCACCCGGTCAACGAGGAGGCGCTCGCCGCCATGTCCGAGGGCCTGCGGCTGCGCCTGGAAAAGGAATCGACCGCGCTGTTCGGCACGGCGCGGCTTTGGGACGACGGCATCATCGACCCGCGCGACACGCGGCGCGTCCTCACGCTTTGCCTCGACATCTGCGCCGAAGCCGCGGCGCGCCCGCTGCGTCCGAACAGCTTCGGCGTCGCCCGTTTTTAGACAGGGAGCCACACATGCAATTCACCGTTGAACACCGCCAGCTCTCCGACACCGTCGCGCGCTTCGTCAAGGAGGAACTCAATCCGAACGTCGCCGCCTGGGAAGCTGCCGAGGAATTTCCCACGCACGAGGTGTTCAAGAAGCTCGGCAATCTCGGCCTGCTCGGCGTCAAGTATCCGCAGGAATACGGCGGCCTCGGCCTCGATTTCTCGTATTCGATGGTGATGGCCGAAGCCCTCGGCGACTGCACCTGCGGCGGCGTGCCGATGGCCATCGGCGTGCACACCGACATGTGCACCCCGGCGCTGGCCCGCTTCGGCTCCGACGAGCTGAAGCGCGACTTCCTGGTTCCCTCGATCGCGGGAGACATGGTCGGCTGCATCGGCGTCAGCGAACCGGGAGGCGGCTCCGACGTCGCCGCGCTGAAGACCGCGGCGCGCAAGGACGGCGGCGACTACGTGATCAACGGCAGCAAGATGTGGATCACCAACGGCATGAAGGCCGACTGGTGCTGCCTGCTGGCCAATACCTCCGAGGGCGCGCCGCACAAGAACAAGTCGCTGATCATGGTGCCGATGGACAGCAAGGGCATCAGCCGCAGCAAGATCAGGAAGGTCGGCATGAACTCCTCCGACACCGCCCAGCTGTTCTTCGACGACGTGCGCGTGCCGCAACGCAATGTGATCGGCCAGGAGGGCATGGGCTTCACCTTCCAGATGATGCAGTTCCAGGAGGAACGCCTGTGGGGCGCGGCCAGCTCGCTGCGCATGCTCGACTGCGTGATCGACGAGACCATCGAATACACGCGCCAACGCCAGGCCTTCGGCAAGAGCCTGCTCGACAACCAGGCCGTGTACTTCCGCCTGGCCGAACTGCGCACCGAGGTCGAGGCGCTGCGCTCGCTGACCTATCGCGCGGTCGAGGCCTATGTCTCGGGCAAGGACGTGACCAAGCTGGCCTCGATGGCCAAGCTCAAGTGCGGCCGCCTGATCCGCGAGGTCACCGATTCCTGCCTGCAGTTCTGGGGCGGCATGGGCTACACCTGGGACAACCACGTCTCGCGCGCCTGGCGCGACGGCCGCCTGGTCTCGATCGGCGGCGGCGCCGACGAAATCATGCTCGGCATCATCGCCAAGCTCGAAGGCACGCTGCCGCGCGCCGGCTGACATGAGCGACGAACAACAGAACGTCCTGATGCGCCGCGAGGGCGGCGTGCTGCACCTGACGCTGAACCGGCCGCACGTGCGCAACGCCATGTCGCTGGCCATGGTCGATGAATTGCTCGCGGCGCTGGATGCCGCCGAGACCGACGGCATGACGCGCGTCGTCGTCCTGCGCGGGGCCGGCGGGCATTTCTGCGCCGGCGCCGACCTCAAGGACATGGCCGCGGCACGCGCGCAACCGACGGAAGACAGCGATCCCCTGGCCCACGTCAACGCCCGCTTCGGCTGGCTGTGTGCGGCCTTTGCGCGCACGCCGCTGCCCGTGGTGGCCGTCGTCGAGGGCACGGTGATGGGCGGCGGCTTCGGCCTCGCCTGCGCCGCGGATGTCACGCTGGCCCATGCTTCGGCCAGTTTCCGCCTGCCGGAAACATCGCTCGGCCTGGTGCCGGCGCAGATTGCCCCCTACCTGGTCGAGCGCCTCGGCTTCGCCGAAGCCAAGCGCCTCGCCGTCACCGGCGGCCGGCTCGATGCGCGCACCGCGCTGACGCTGCGCCTGGTGCACGAACTGGCCGAGGACGACGCCGCGCTGACGGCGGCATTGGCAAGAGTTCTCGGCGAGATACTGGCCTGCGCGCCGGGCGCCGTCGCCGCCACCAAGCGGCTGATAAGCCAGGCCCGCCTGGCGCCGCCGGAATCCTTGATCGACGACGCCGCCGCGGCATTTTCGCTGAGCGCACAAGGCGCCGAAGGCATGGAAGGCACGCTAGCCTTCCTGCAGAAGCGCAAACCCTCCTGGGCGCCGTGATGGGCTTCAGCAAGATTCTCATCGCCAACCGCGGGGAGATAGCCTGCCGGGTCATTCGCACTGCGCGAGCGCTGGGCTACCGCACGGTGGCCGTACATTCGACGGCGGATGCCGATGCGCCGCACGTAATGCTGGCCGACGAGGCAGTGCCGATCGGTGGCGCCCCCGCGGCCGAATCCTACCTGCGCGTCGAGGCCCTGCTCGATGCCGCGCGCCGCACCGGTGCCGATGCCATACACCCGGGCTACGGCTTCCTTTCCGAGAGCGCCGCCTTCGCCCGCGCCTGCAACGAAGCCGGGCTGGTCTTCATCGGCCCGCCGGCCGAGGCGATCGAAGTCATGGGCGACAAGGCGGTCGCCAAGCGGCGCATGATCGCCGCCGGCGTGCCGACCGCGCCCGGCTACCTCGATGCCGAACAGGATGACGAACGATTGATCGCGGAAGCCGGAAAGCTCGGCTACCCGCTGCTGGTCAAGGCCGTCGCCGGCGGCGGTGGCCGCGGCATGCGCCTGGTGCATGCCGCCGGCGAGCTGCTCGAGGCGATCGCCGGTGCGCGGCGCGAGGTGCAATCCGCCTTCGGCAACGACACGCTGATGCTCGAACGCCTGATCGAACGGAGCCGCCACATCGAGATCCAGGTCTTCGCCGACGCCCACGGCAACGCGATTCATCTGGGCGAGCGCGACTGCACGGCGCAGAGGAGGCGGCAGAAGGTCATCGAAGAAGCGCCCTCGCCCGCGGTCAGCCCCGCCATGCGCGAGGCCATGGGCCGCGATGCCGTGGCCGCAGCGCTGGCGGTCGGCTATCGCGGCGCCGGCACGGTCGAATTCATCGTCGACCAAGAGCTCAAACATTACTTCCTCGAAATGAACACGCGCCTGCAAGTCGAGCATCCGGTGACCGAAATGATTACCGGCCTCGACCTCGTCGAATGGCAACTGCGTGTCGCGGCCGGTGAACCCCTGCCGCTTTTGCAGGAGCAGGTGCAGTTCAGCGGCCACGCCATCGAAGCGCGGCTGTATGCGGAAGATCCCTACTCGGGATTCGCGCCGCAGACCGGCACCGTGCTGCACTGGCGCCCCGCAGCGGCTGCGGCGCACGCCGGCATCCGCATCGATGCCGGCATCGTCGAAGGAGGCGCAGTTACACCCTGGTACGACCCCTTGCTGGCCAAAGTGATCGCTCACGGCCGCGACCGCGGCGACGCGATCCGACGCCTCATGGCCGCGCTGGAGGACGCGCCGCTGCTCGGCCTAACCAACAACGCGCGCTTCCTGCGCGACCTGATCGACCACCCGCGCTTCCGCACCGCAAGCATGCACACGGCACTGCTCGACGAATGGGCGACCGGCAGCGAAGCGCTGCTGCAGCGCCCCGAGCCGGACGGCGAGCTCTGGTGCCTCGCAGCCGCGGTCGCGGTCGGCCGCGGCGCGCGACCGGCCAGCGTGGCCGGCTTCGATCTGAGCCTCGAATGCGGCACCACGAAGCGCACGCTGCGCGTCGAGCTCGGCGCCGGCAGCGTGCATGTCGATCTGGGCGCAACGCGCCACGAAGTCGAGCTCGGCGGCGAGGACGACGGCTGGCTGGACTACCGCTACGACGGCATCCGCCGCTGCATTGCACTGGTCCGCGAGAACGGCCGCCTGCACCTCGCGCGTGCCGCGGCGGGCTTCGTCTTCGCCGAGGTCTCGCCCTTCCCCGCCGTCGATGCCGCGCACGACGCGAGCCGCGTGCGCTCGCCGGTGGCCGGCACCGTGACCCGGGTGCTGGTGGTACAGGGCGACTTCGTGGTGGCAGGCCAGACGGTGGTCTGCGTCGAAGCCATGAAAATGGAAATGAAGCTGGTCGCCACGGTAGACAGTTGCGTCTCTGCCTTGCGCATCAGGGCCGGCGACCAGGTCGCGTCCGGCGCCGTGCTGGTGGAACTCGAATACGACAAGGAGGCATGAAATGGCAGCCACTCAGGACAAGGCGATACTCACCTGCGCGCTGACCGGCGTGCTGACTGATCCCGCGCAGTACCCGGTGCCCGTGACGCCGGCGCAAATGGCCGCCGAGGCGCGCGACGCCTTCAACGCCGGCGCCAGCATCATGCACGTGCATTTGCGCCGCCAGGAGCCCGGCATGGGTCACCTGCCGTCGTGGGAGCCGGAGGTCGCGGCCGAAATCGTCGACGCCATCCGCGCCGCCTGTCCCGGCGTCATCATCAACCTGACCACCGGCGTGATCGGCCCCGACATCTCGGGCCCGGCCGCCTGCATCCGCCGCGTCAAACCCGAAATCGCCGCCTGCAACGCCGGCACGCTGAACTACCTGAAGATCCGCGAGGACGGCCGCTGGGCCTGGCCGCCGATGGTGTTCGACAATCCCGTGGAGAAGGTCAAGGCCTTCCTCGACGTCATGGCCGAGACCGGCACCCTGCCAGAGTTCGAGTGCTTCGACGTCGGTATCGCGCGCTCGGTGTCCATGTTTCGCAAGGCCGGCATGACGCAGCACGTCGATTACAACTTCGTCATGGGCGTGGCCTCGGGCATGCCGGCCGACGGCGACCTGCTGCCGCTGCTGCTGCGCTGGATCGAGCCCGACGACAGTGCAGGCAAGGACGGACAAGCCGTCCTGTGGCAGACCACGCTGATCGGCCGCGCCGAGATATGGCCGGTGCATCAGCGCACCGCCGAGCTCGGCGGCATGTTGCGCACCGGCCTCGAAGACACCTTCTACCTGCCCGACGGTTCGCGCGCACCGGGCAACGGCGCCCTGATCGAGGCGCTCGCCGCCTGCGCGCGCGGTGCCGGTCGCGAGGTCGCCAGTCCCGCCGAGGCGCGAGCGATGCTGGGCCTGGCCGCGGGCTGACGATCAAAGACGCCGATCGACCTCGCGGAACCGCGCTTCGTATGCTTCAATGTTCATGAGGAGCCGGCATTCCGGTCAGGGAGAAGAACCATGAAAGACATCGCCTGGAGCAAAATACTCAGCGTCGGATTCGAAGAGATCGACGAGGACCACCGCAAGCTGGTGGGCATCTTCAACGAGTTGAACCGCGCAGTGACGGGCGGCGAATCGCCCGAATACCTCGCGGCGACGCTGGAAGAGCTGATCAACTGCACGGTCTGGCATTTCAGCCACGAGGAGCGGCTGATGCTCAAGCATCGCTACGAGGGTATCGAGGAACACAAGGCCGCGCACCGCGAGCTGATCGAGGCCGCGCGCGAGTTGCAAGGGCAACTGCTGCAGACAGGCCAGCGGGTGGCCGACGAGCAGATCGTGTTCCTGGAACGCTGGCTGACTGCCCATATCCTCACCACCGACCAGCGGCTGGGGGCCTTTCTGTCGCAGGTGAGTTAGGAAGGGCGAGCTACTCGTAGCGATGCCGGTAGGCGATGACGGCGAGCTGCCCGTCTTCGACCGCTCCGTGCCCATTGCCGTCATTCCCGCGAACGCGGGAATCCAGCTGCGTTTGAGCAAGGACGC
>VBWA01000111.1 GCA_006218025.1 Rhodocyclaceae bacterium
CACCAAACATACAAAAAATGAGTGAGGTGTCAAAATGGTTTCACGAAGAAGGTTTACAAAAGAGTTCAAAACAGAAGTTGTCCAGCAAGTTGGCATTAGACCTGCAGCTGAAATATGCAGGGAGTACGATATTCAGCAAAATCTATTATCCCGCTGGAAAAAGGAGTATGAAATTGACCCTGGCGATGCATTCCAGGGTAATGGAAAGTTGTGGAAAGAGGACGCAAAGCTCGCCCACAGCCAAAGGCTGCTTGGCCAAGCCTACATGGAAATCGATTTCTTAAAAAAAAATATAGAGAACTTGCGGCGATTGCATCTGGAAGAGCAAAGAAAGAGGGTGTCTACAAGATGATTGAAAATGCCCCTATTTCGGTAAAGAACGCCTGTAAGGCATTCTCAATAAGCAGGCAGGCTTTCTACAAATGGAAAATGCATGAATTTCGGAATAATACAGACGATGATGTTCTTACAACAATGCAGGGCATTGCGCTTGAATTCCCAAAGTATGGGTATCGGAGAGTAACTCATGCTTTGCGACGCAATGGCGTCATTGCCAACCATAAGAAAGTCAGGCGCATCATGAAAGAAAACAACCTGCTTGTAAGAAGAAAGAAATCAAAGCCAATGACCACGCAATCGAATCACAGCTTGCAAAAATATCCAAATCTCGTCAAGGATATTGTCATTGCAAGAATAAACCAAGCATGGGTATCGGATATAACCTATATTTCGCTGCTTCATGAGTTTGTGTATTTGGCCGTGATTATGGATTTGTTCAGCAGGTGCTGTACTGGATGGGCCCTTAGCAGGAACCCAGACAGCCAGCTTACATTGGACGCACTGAACATGGCAATTGCCATGCGTGGCGATGTTACCGGATGTATTCACCATTCAGACCACGGCGTCCAATATGCTGCCAATGCCTATGTGCAGAGGCTTCATGAAGCTGGCATGAAACCCAGCATGGGAGAGAAAGGCAATTCTTATGAGAATGCATTTGCCGAGAGCTTCATCAAGACAATCAAATACGAGGAGGTGTATATGAACGAATATAACACAATGGAAGACGTACGCTGCAATATTGGGCAGTTCATTAAGGAAGTATACAACAAGAAAAGACTGCACAGCAGCATCGGCTATAAGCCGCCGATGGAATTTGAAAACGAGGTTTTAAATAAAAGTTCTCTTAACTGACTGTCAACCAAATGGGGTTCACTCCA
>VBWA01000112.1 GCA_006218025.1 Rhodocyclaceae bacterium
GGAAACGCTGATTTAAGCCATCGGGTTTCGATTTGTTGCAGACGGCGCGGCGGGCGTTTTCTAAACTGCCTGACATGACCCACCAGACCAGTTTCGCCCAGGCCGAGTTCGCGGCCAAAAAGAAGACCACCCGCCGCGAAAAGTTTCTCGCCCGCATGGAGGAACTCATCCCCTGGGCCAAGCTGCTGGCCGTCCTCGAACCGCACTATCCCAAGGGCGAGCGCGGTCGCCGCCCCATCGGCCTGGAGCGGATGCTGCGGGTCTATTTCCTCCAGCAATGGTATGCCTTGGCCGACGAGGCCCTGGAAGATGCCCTCTACGACAGCCAAGCCCTGCGCGGCTTTGCTCGCCTTGATCTGGCGGAGGAAGGCGTGCCCGACGCCACCACGCTCCTGAACTTCCGCCATCTGCTCGAAGCGCACGACTTGTGCAAAGGCCTCTTCGCCGCCATCAACGCCGACCTTGCCACGCGCGGCCTGCTGCTGCGTGCGGGCACACTGGTGGACGCCACGCTGATCGCCGCGCCGCCCTCCACCAAGAATGCGCAGAAGGAACGCGACCCGGAGATGCACCAGACCAAGAAGGGCAACCAATGGTATTTCGGGATGAAAGCGCACATCGGCGCGGATCGGGACAGCAAGCTGGTGCATACGGTGATCGTGACGGCGGCCAACGTGGCGGACATCACGAAGACGGCGCAACTGCTGCACGGAGCGGAGACGCAGGTTCACGCCGACGCGGGCTATGCCGGCGTGGAGCAGCGCGCGGAGATCGTGGCGCTGGAACGGAAGATTGACTGGCAGATCGCCCGCAAGCGCGGGCAGATCAAAGCGCTGGCCGAAGGCGCGGAAAAGGAAGCGTGCAAGGCGGTGGAGAAAGCCAAGGCGTCCGTGCGAGCCTGCGTCGAGCATCCCTTCCACATCGTGAAGAACCTATTTCGCCATCGGAAAGTGCGGTATCGCGGGTTGGCCAAGAACGGGCACCAACTCTACGTGCTCTTTGGGCTGGCGAACGTGGTAATTGGAGCGCGGGTGCGGGCGGCGGTGTGAAACCACTGGGAGTGCGCCGGCAAACTGGTTCAAACAGCCGGGCAACCACCCCGTCCGAACCTGTGGCGGCCTGGGGTCAAGCGCGCGCAGCCCCAAAATCGGCGGAAGCCCTCGTCGGCACGGCCCGCAGAAGTCGGAGTTTGAAAATCAGCCTTTGTTCAGCGTTTCC
>VBWA01000006.1 GCA_006218025.1 Rhodocyclaceae bacterium
CTCTTTGGTCTCAATTTCAGTTCGTCGCTGCTTTTTGTGGCGGCTTGTTCAGTGTTTCCTTAGATGAGGATTATCTTCGCCGGCACGCCGGAATTTGCCGCGCGCGCACTCGAAGCGCTGCTTGCGGCCGGGCATCAGGTCGTGCTGGCGCTGACCCAGCCCGACCGTCCTGCCGGGCGCGGCATGGTGCTGCAAGGCTCTGCCGTCAAGAAAGTGGCGCTGGCGCACGGCATCCCGGTATTTCAGCCCGAGCGCCTCAAGGACCCGGCGACGCATGAGGCGGTCCGCGCGGCTTGCGTCGATGGCGGCGCCGAACTCATGGTGGTCGCGGCCTATGGCCTGATCCTGCCGCAGGCCGTGCTCGACCTGCCGCCTCGCGGCTGCATCAACATTCACGCATCGCTGCTGCCGCGCTGGCGCGGTGCGGCGCCGATTCATCGCGCCATCGAGGCGGGCGATGCGCAGACAGGCATCACGATCATGAAAATGGAAGCCGGGCTCGACACCGGCCCGATGCTGTTGTCGGAGGCCATCGATATCGACCCGCAGGACACCACCGGCAGCCTGCATGAGCGCCTCGCCGGACTCGGCGGCAAACTCGTGGTCGCGGCGCTGGCGCGTTTCGATCAGCTGGCCGCCGTGCCGCAGCCCGAGGCCGGTGTGACCTACGCCAACAAGATCGACAAGGCAGAGGCCAGGCTGGACTGGAACCAGCCCGCAGAAACCCTGGCGCGTCGGCTCCGTGCCTTCAATCCCTTTCCCGGCGCGGTACTGACGCTGGCCGGCGAGCCGGTCAAAGTCTGGCGCGGCGATGTGGTTGTCGCCAGCGGTCGACCCGGCCAGGTGTTGGCGGCGGATGCCAACGGTATTATGGTGGCCTGTGGCGAAGGGGCCCTGCGTCTCACCGAACTGCAAAAGTCCGGCGGGCGCCGTCTAACCAGCGCCGACTTTCTGCACGGAAATCCCTTGCGGCCGGATTGACCTACGCCCATGCATGGCACTATCTCTTTGGCACCGTCGCGGACGGTGCCCACCAGCTCCCTGCCGGCCGTCGCGCCGATCATCGGCGGGCGCGTCGAACTGCAGTTGCTGACGACCCTGAAGTGCAACCTGAAATGCACCTATTGCTCGCTCGGCGTCGGCGAAGTGCTCGGCTCGCAGACCGAGCTCAAGTACGACATCGACCAGCTCGCCGCCTTCGTCGACCGTCATCTCGCCGACAAGGAGGTCTATGTGACCTTCTACGGCGGCGAGCCGACGCTCAACAAGGGCATGCTGCTCGAGGTGTTGCAGCGTTTCCCGCAGTTCCGCTTCCAGTTGCAGACCAACGGCACCCTGCTTGACAAGCTGCCGGAATGGGCGCTGGCGCGCCTGTCGAATGTTCTTGTGTCCATCGATGGCGGCGAGGAAATCACCGACGCTTATCGCGGGCGCGGCATCTGGGCCAGCGTCATGCGCAACGTGAGCAGCATTCGCGAGCAGGTCGGCGGCACGCTGACGGCCCGCGTGACCTGGGGCAATCCGGCGACCACCTTCGAGGAGCTTGACGGCCTCGCCGAAACCTTCGACTACCTCTACTGGCAGTTTGTCGCCGACGAGATGTATCAGGGCGACTCGGTCGAGCGGCGCAAGGCCGTGCTGACACAACTGATCGACAAGTTTTTCTCGCGCAGCGACGTTCTGTATCCGCTGGTGCCGCTGATGGGCATTGTGAGGAACAAAGTGCTGCCGAGCCGCGCTGTCGAACTGTATGGGGGGCAAACCCAGTGCCGCGTCTCGACCCACCTGCTCAATGTCATGCCCAACGGCCAGATCTACCCCTGCCCCGACATGATGTACGTGCCCGAGATGCAGATGGGCGAGATCCAGGGCAACTGGCTCCGTGCGAGCCCCCTGCAGCCGCACGCCGACATGCCCTGCGCAGGCTGCGAGGCCTTCCCCTGGTGCCGCCGCAACTGCATGAAGAACCTCTACCTGGGCTACGTCAGGAAAGACGAGCGCTATCGGCAGAATATCGTCGAGCCGATCTGCGAACTGCTGCGCTTCATCGGCCGCGAAATCGACCGCCGCGACCCGCATGCCTGGTTCGCGCGCCTGCCCGTGTCGCAGCGCAAGCGGCTGGTCGATGCCGAGGTCTACGAGTACGTGGAAATCATGCCCTGACGTTGGGCCGTGCGCATCGGCGCCGATTCATACCCCCACATAGCGCCCCTCCTTGTGATTGACGGCGATGACCAGATTGAGTGCCACGGCGCCAATGATCGACAGGCCGACGCTGAGCGGGTCGCGGACCAGCAGCGCCGCACCGACGATGAGGCAGTCGGCGGCCATCTGCACCTTGCCGGCCTGCCAGCCCTTGCGCTTCTGCAGATAGATCGCCAGCACGCCGAGTCCGCCCAGGCTGGCCTTGTGCCGGATCAGGATCAGCAGGCCGACGCCGATCAGGAATCCACCCATGACGGCGGCAAACAGCGCGTTGAGGCTTTGAATCGAAATCAGGGCCGGCAGCGCCTCCGTATAAATCGCCAGCAGGCTCACCGCGACAAAGGTCTTGACTGCAAACTCCCAGCCCATGGCGCGCACGGCGAACACATAGAAGGGCAGGTTGACCGCGAAGACGACGACGCCCATCGGCCAGCCGCCGGCGTAGTGGATCAGGAAGGCGAGACCGACCGTGCCGCCCGTGAGCAAACCTGCCTGACGAAACAGCAGCACCGCGAAGGCGACGAACAGCGGTGCGACAAGCAGCGCCTGGATGTCTTCCGACAGGCTGTGGGGAATCTCGGTGGTGGGTGTCATGAAGGCAGGTGCAGGAGACGGACGGCCGAAGTGTAGCGGACGCGAATGTTCGTGCGCCAGTCGGTCCCGCGGCGGGCAGGCTGGTATTCTTGCCCGATGCAGATGCTCCCTCCCCTGGCCGAGGCCTTGCACGCGGCGGCCGGCCTGATCGCCGCAGTGCTCGCCGGACGCAATTTCGATGTTGCGCTGACGCGCGCCGCCCTGCCCGGGCCGCTGCGCGCGGCGACCATGGACCTGGCTTATGCCACCCTGCGCGCTTACGGTCGCGGCGATTTCGTGCTCGGCCAGCTGCTCGATCGTCCGGTCAAGGATCCGGCGGCACGCGGTCTGCTGCTGGTCGCGCTGGCGCGCCTCGAAGCGCGGCCGGAGGAAGCCCATACCATCGTCGATCAGGCGGTGACAGCGGCGGCGCGATTGGCCCGGGGCCAGTTCAAGGGACTGGTCAATGGCGTGCTGCGCAATTTTCTGCGCCGGCGCGATGAATTGCTGTCCCTGACGGATGCCGATCCGGTGGCGCGCTGGCAGCATCCGGCATGGTGGATCGCGCGCCTCCGGCAGGACCATCCAGCGCACTGGGAAAGCATCCTCGCAGCCGGCAATACCCATCCGCCGATGTGCTTGCGGGTCAATCGTCGCCGTACCACCAGCGCCGACTTTCGGCAGCAACTCGTTGCGGCCGGGATTGCGGCGCGCGCACTTGACGATAGCGCCATCCTGCTCGAAAGGCCGGTGCCGGTGGAGCGCATCCCGGGCTTTGACGCGGGCCTGTGCTCGGTGCAGGACTGGGGCGCGCAGGCTGCGGCGGGCCTGCTCGACGTGCATGACGGCATGCGCGTGCTGGATGCCTGCGCGGCGCCCGGCGGCAAGGCGGCTCACTTGCTCGAAACGGCGCAGCTCGACCTCACCGCACTCGATGCCGAGCCCCTGCGCGCGGCCCGCATTACCGGCAACCTCGACCGGCTGGGGCTCGCGGCAACGGTCAAGGTGGGCGATGCGCGCGTCGTCGAATCCTGGTGGGATGGCCGCCCCTATGACCGCATACTGGCCGACGTGCCCTGTTCGGCCTCCGGCGTGGTGCGCCGCCACCCCGATGCAAAATGGCTGCGGCGCGAGTCGGACCTGGCCGGATTCGCCGCGACGCAAAGCACAATTGTCGATGCCCTGTGGCGAACTCTCGCCCCAGGTGGCAAAATGCTTTATGCCACCTGCTCGGTTTTCGGGGAGGAGAATGCCCGTCAGGTAGAAGCCTTCATCGGCCGCCATGCCGATGCGCGGCACCTGCCGGCACAATCTACGACAACCCGTGCAACAACCCGCGATGCACAACTGCAACATTTGCCCGATGCCGAACATGACGGCTTTTATTACGCGCTGCTGCAAAAGGATTGAGGCCGGGTTGCCGAGACTGGTGCTGGCGCTGCTGTTGCTGACGGCAGCCGCGGCGCAGGCCGGCAGCATCGAGCCGAAGCGCGCGGCGCTGACCCCGAACGAGGACGGCTACGCGCTTTCCGCAGAGTTCTCCCTCGATCTCGGCAACCGGCTGGAAGACGCCGTGGGGCGCGGCGTCCCGCTCTACTTCAATCTCGAGTTCGTGCTCGAGCGCCCCCGCAAGTATTGGGTCAATGAACATGTCGTCACCCGCAGCCTGACCTACCGCCTGGCCTACAGCAGCCTGATGCGCCAGTACCGGCTCAGCACCGGCAACCTGCACCAGAACTTCGGCAGCCTGGCCGAAGCGCTACGCGTGGTCGGCCGCATCGCGGCGCTGCCGGTGGTGGAAAAGGACGTCATCAAGCCCGGCGAATCCTACGAGGCGGCCGTGCGTCTGGCGCTCGACCGCAGCCAGTTGCCCAAGCCCTTCCAGGTCGATGCCCTCACCGATAGAGCCCTGCACGTGGAGGCCAAAGTACTGCGCTGGCAATTCACGGCCCCCGCGGTGGCGCAATGAGAGTCGCGCTGGCGGTATTTGCAGCGCTCGGCGCGATCATGCTGTTCCTGCTCGCATCGGCGTCGGCCAACACGGCGCTGTTCGCCGAGCACTACTCCTGGTTGCTGGCGATCAATGGCGTCGCTGCGGTCGCGCTGTTGGTGCTGGTTGCACTTCAGTTGCGGCGCCTGCACCGCGATTTCAAGCGCGGCGTGTTCGGCTCGCGCCTCAAATTCCGCCTGCTGCTGATGCTGTCCCTGATGGCGGTGCTGCCCGGCGCGCTGGTGTATGGCGTGTCGATGCAGTTTGCGGTGAAGAGCATCGATTCGTGGTTCGATGTTCGCGTCGATGCCGCACTGGAAGGCGGCCTCAATCTCGGCCGCAGCGTGCTCGATACCCTGCAGACCGAGTTGCTGGCGAAAGCCCGGGATGCGGCGCTGGATCTGGGTGATGGCACTTTCGTCAGCCCCAGCCGCCTGAATAGGCTGCGCGAGCAGACCGGCGCCCAGACCGCGACCCTGCTGACGCTCTCCGGCCAGGTGCTCGGCAGCAGTTCAGGGGAACTGCGCAGCCTCGTGCCTTCGGTCCCGGCGCCCAGCCAGCTGCGTGCGGCGCGCAGCGGGCGCGGGCTGGCACTGATCGGCGAAGCGGAGGGCGGCGGCCTGATGCTGCGTGCCCTGGCGCCGGTCAGCAGCAGCAGCCTCAATCTCGATCCGTGGATTCTGCAATTGACGCTCGCGGTGCCGGCCTCGATTGCGAAAAGCGCGGGAAGCGTCGAGGCTGCGCACCGCGACTATCAGGAACTGCAGCTCGGGCGCACGGGCCTCAAGCGCATCTACACCCTGACCCTGACGCTGGCATTGCTGCTCGCGCTGTTCGCCGCGATCGCGCTGGCGTTCTTTCTGGCCGAGCGGCTGGCGCGGCCGCTGCTGATCCTGGCCGAAGGCACGCAGGCGGTGGCCAGCGGCGACTACGCGCCGCGCGCGACGGTGGAGGCATCCGACGAACTGGGCGTTCTGACGCATTCCTTCAACAGCATGACGCATCAGTTGAGCGAGGCGCGCGCGCAGGCCGAGCATCATCGGCAGGAGATGGAGGCGGCGCAGGCCTATCTGGAATCCGTGCTGGCGAACCTGTCGGCCGGCGTGCTGGCCTTCGACCTGCGCTTTCGTCTACGGGCTTCGAATCGCGGCGCGCTGGCGATACTCGGCGACGACTTGAGCGGCTTCGAGCAGACGCGCCTGCAGGATTGGCCGCGCCACGAGACGCTGGCCGGTGCCATTCTCGGGGGTTTCGCGCAGCGCGGCGACGAATGGCAGGAGCAACTCGAAATCGCACGTCCGGACGGCATGTCGCAGGCCTTGCTGGTGCGCGGCACTGCGCTGCCGGCCGCGGGCGGCGGCGGCTATGTGGTGGTGTTCGACGACATCACGCGCCTGATCGCCGCGCAGCGCTCCGCGGCATGGGGCGAGGTGGCGCAGCGCCTCGCGCACGAGATCAAGAATCCGCTGACGCCGATCCAGCTTTCCGCCGAGAGGCTGCAGCTCAAGCTGGCCGACCAGTTGACCGGCGCCTCGCGGGAATTGCTCGATCGCGCGACGCAGACCATCGTCAATCAGGTCGAAGCGATGAAGAACATGGTCAACGATTTTCGCGATTACGCGCGCACACCGCTGCCGGAACTGGACGCAGTCGACCTGCAGGGCCTGCTGGGCGAGGTGCTCGGCCTCTACGAGAATTCGACAGCGGCCATCGCCGTCACGCCAGCGCTGACTCCCGTGCCGCCCGTGCTGGCCGATGCCAACCAGTTGCGTCAGGTCCTGCATAACGTGCTGACCAACGCGCAGGATGCGCTTGCCGACACGGCAGATGCGCAAATCACGATCGTCGCGACGCAGGAAGGATCGCGCGCACGGCTCACGGTGGCGGACAACGGCCCGGGATTTCCGGCGCAGATTCTTTCGCGTGCCTTCGAGCCCTACGTCACCACCAAGTCGAAGGGCACCGGGCTGGGGCTGGCGATCGTGAAAAAAATAGTGGATGACCACGGCGGCGAGATCCGCCTGGCGAACAATCATGGCGGTGAGGTAAGCATCTGGCTGCCGCTGGCAACGCCGGATGCGGTAAAGGGAGTTTAGGGAAATGCCAAAGATACTGGTGGTCGACGACGAAATCGGGATACGCGAGCTGCTCTCGGAAATTCTGCGCGACGAGGGCCACGACGTTCAGCTCGCGGAAAACGCTGCGCAGGCGCGGGCGGCGCGCGAGGCCGGGCGACCCGACATGGTCTTGCTCGACATCTGGATGCCCGATACCGATGGCATTACGCTGCTGAAGGAATGGGCGGGCAACGGCCAGCTCAACATGCCGGTGGTGATGATGTCGGGCCACGCCACCATCGACACGGCGGTCGAGGCGACGCGGATCGGCGCGCTGGATTTCCTGGAAAAGCCGATCGGCATGCAGAAGCTGCTGGCGGCGGTGAAGAAGGCGCTTGAGCGCAGCGCGCGGCACGTCGGCGGCGGCCTGTCGCTGGGCGCCTTTGCGCGCCCCGGTCCGCTGCGCGATCTCAAGCGCCGGCTGGATCAGGTGCTGGCCAAGAGCCCGCTGCTGGTGTTGCGCGCCGCGCCCGGCGGCATTGTCGAACTGGTGGCGCGCACGGCACAGGTCCCCGGCAAGCCGTGGGTCGATCTGGCCCACGACTCCAACCCATTGAGCGTCGAAATGTTGCAGCGTGTCGCCGGCGGCGTGCTGTGGTGCGAGGAGCTGGCGCGCCTGACGCGGCTGCAGCAGAAGAACCTGCTGTTCGCCGCCGACCGCCTCGACCGCTACAGCCTGCGCCTGGTGGCGGCGACCACGCACAGCAGCGCGGAGCTGGTCGCCCTGGGCTGGGAGGAGGCGGCGCTGGCGCGCCTGTTCGAAACCGGCTTGGGCGTGCCCAGTCTGGCAGAACTGAAGGACGAAGTGCCGGACATCGCGGCACATCTGCTGACGCAGTTGATGGAAAGCGACGAGATTCCGCTGCGGCGGTTTTCCAGCGCCGCGCTCAACGCCCTGCGCCAGCATGCCTGGAGCGGCGGCTACGCCGAGCTCAAGGGCGCGGTAAAGTCGCTGGCACTGGCCAGTCTGGGTGAGGAGATCGGCGAAGAAGAGGCGCTGCAGCTGCTGGCGCCGGCCGGCGAACCCACTCTGGCGCCGGCCGGCCTGGCGCCGGAAGTGATCGAGCTGCCCCTGCGCGAGGCGCGCGAAGCCTTCGAGCGGATGTATTTCGCCTACCACCTGGCCAAGGACGGCGGCAACATGACGCGCCTGGCGGAAAAGACCGGGCTGGAGCGCACCCATCTGTATCGCAAGCTCAAAGACCTCGGACTGCGCTGATGAGAATCGTCATCCTCGGCGCCGGCCAGGTCGGCGCCTCCGTCGCCGAGGCGCTGGCTTCGGAAACCAACGACGTCACGGTTGTCGACCAGAACAGCCTCAGCCTCGCGCACCTGGCGGACCGGCTCGACGTGCGTACCGTGACCGGCAATGCGGCGCTGCCCTCGGTGCTCAGGAGCGCCGGCATCGAGGATGCCGAAATGCTGGTGGCGGTGACGCAGTCGGACCAGACCAACCTGGTCGCCTGCAAGATCGCGCAGCGCATGTTCAACGTGCCGACCCGCATCGCGCGCCTGCGCGGGGTGGATTTCATCGCCGATCAGGCCCTGCTGGCCGACGACATGTTCGCCGTCAACCATGCCATGTGTCCGGAGCAGGACGTCACCGACTACATCTCGCGCCTGGTGGCATTTCCCGAGGCGCTGCAGGTGCTCGAATTCGCCGATGGCAAGGCGACGCTGGTTTGCGTGCGCGCCTATGAAGGCGGCCTGCTGGTCGGCAAGCAGATACAGTCCATGCGCGAACACCTGCCGCCGGACGTCGATGCCCGCATCGTAGCCATCTTCCGCGAGCATCAGCCGGTCGACCCCACCGGGAAAACCATAATCGAAGCGGGAGACGAGGTGTTTCTGCTCGCCGCCACGGAACACATTCGTCATGTGTTGCTCGAGCTGCGGCGCATGCAGGAGCCGGTGAAACGGATCATGATCGCCGGCGGCGGCAATATCGGCGCGCGGGTCGCCGCCGCGCTGGAGAAGCAACACCAGGTCAAGGTGATCGAGTGCGATGCGCGTCGCGCCGAGCTGATCGCCACGCGCTTCCGGGATACCCTGGTGCTCTGCGGCGAGGCCACCGACGAGAACGTGCTGGCGCAGGAAAACATCGACGAAATGGACATGTTTCTCGCCCTGACCAACGACGACGAGGACAACATCATGGCCGCGTCGCTGGCCAAGCGCCTCGGCTGCAAGCGCGTGCTGGCGCTGATCAACCGCCGCGCCTATGCCGACATGGTGCAGGGCGGGCCGATCGAGTTCGCTGCTGGCCTTCGTCCGCCATGGCGACGTGGCGCGGGTGCACAGCCTGCGGCGAGGCGCCGCCGAGGCGCTTGAGCTGGTCGTGCATGGCGACCGCAGCAACTCGAAGGTGGTCGGGCGGCGCATCGAGGAACTGCCCGTGATCAAGGGCGCGCATATCGGCGCCATCCTGCGCAAGGGACAGCCGAAGACGGCATTGCGGGACGGTTTCCCGGTCACCGTATCGGGTGACGAGGTCATCATTCCCCATCACGACACGATGATCGAGGCGGACGATCACGTCATCGTGTTCTGCACGCGCAAGGCGCAGATACCGCAGGTGGAAAAGCTGTTCCAGGTCGGCGTCAACTTCTTCTAGGCGGGCGGGCGGCTAGCCATGGAACGTTACTACCCGGTGGTTCGTGTCTTCGGTCTGCTGCTGGTCTGCTTTGCGCTGACCCTGCTGGTGCCG
The DNA here is from genome assembly GCA_006218025.1 of Rhodocyclaceae bacterium. GTDB lineage: Bacteria > Pseudomonadota > Gammaproteobacteria > Burkholderiales > Rhodocyclaceae > Sulfuritalea. Next base: position 9,593 of record VBWA01000006.1, read on the forward strand.
CTGATCTTGTCCTGGTGGTGGAATGACGGTGCGAATTCCGCCTATGACGAGGCGTTTCTGCTGACGCTGGCAGTCGGCATGGCCCTGTGGTGGCCCGCGCGTCAGGAGAAACGCGAGCTCAAGGTGCGGGACGGCTTTCTCATGGTGGTACTGGTATGGACGGTGTTGCCGGTGTTCGCCGGCTTGCCGCTGATTCTGCAGCTTGGCATTTCGTTTACCGACGCCTACTTCGAGGCGATGTCGGGGCTCACGACCACAGGTTCAACGGTGTTGTCGAACCTCGACACGCTGCCGCCGTCGATCAACCTCTGGCGCGGCATGCTGGTGTGGCTGGGCGGCATGGGCCTGATCGTGCTGGCCGTGGCCATCCTGCCCTTGCTGGGCATCGGCGGCCGCCAGATGTTCAAGGCGGAGACGCCAGGACCGATGAAGGACTCGCAACTGACGCCGCGCATGACGCAGACCGCCAAGGGACTGTGGGGCGTCTATGCCATTGTCACCTTGCTGTGCATTCTCAGTTTGCGCTGGGCGGGCATGAGCTGGTTCGACGCCGTGATGCATTCTTTTTCGACCATGGGGCTGGGCGGATTTTCCAGTCACGACGCGAGTTTTGGCCACTGGAATTCGCCTCTCATCGAGGCCGTCGTCATCGTCTTCATGCTGCTCGCCGGAATGAATTTCGCGACGATGTTTCTCGCCCTTCACGGACGTTCGTTTCAGCCCTATCTGCGCGACCCGGAGGCGCGCTGGTTTCTCGCAGTGACCCTGGCCAGCGTGCTCGGCGTCGCCATCTACCTGTGGGCGCAGGGGACCTACCCGAACTTCCCGACGGCCTTGCGTTACTCGGCCTTCAACGTCGTTTCGATTGCCACCACGACGGGTTTCGCCAGCGTCGATTTCAACCTGTGGCCTGCCTTCGCGCCCCTGTGGATGCTGTTCCTCAGCAGCTTCGCCACCAGTGCCGGCTCCACCGGCGGCGGCATCAAGATGATCCGCGCCATCATCCTCTACAAGCAGGTGTACCGGGAGTTGCTGCGCGCGATGCACCCGAACGTCGTCTGGCCGGTGCGCATCGGTGGCGATCCGGTGCCGCACAACGTGCTGTTCGCCGTGCTGGCCTTCGGCTTCATGTACATGGTCAGCATCGTCTCGATGACCCTGATCATGTCGCTCTCCGGGCTCGACATCGTCACGGCTTTCTCGGCCGTGGTCGCCAGCATCAACAACACCGGGCCGGGGCTGAACCAGGTCGGGCCGGCGACCACTTATGAAGTACTGACGGATTTCCAGACCTGGGTCTGCACCTTCGCCATGCTGCTGGGCCGGCTGGAGATCTTTACCCTGCTGGTGGTGCTGACGCCGGCCTTCTGGCGGCGCTAATGCGATAATTCGCCTTTGCCTCGCTGGACAGCACCTCATGTCACCCTCGGCCCGACCCAAGAACGATACCTTTCTGCGCGCGTTGCTGCGCGAACCCGTCGACTACACGCCGATCTGGCTGATGCGCCAGGCGGGCCGCTATCTGCCTGAATACAACGAGACACGCCGCCGCGCCGGCAGTTTTCTCAATCTGTGCAAGAACCCGCAACTCGCCTGCGAAGTGACGCTGCAACCGCTGTCGCGCTACGAACTCGACGCGGCCATCCTGTTTTCCGACATTCTGACCGTGCCCGACGCGATGGGTCTCGGCCTGTATTTCGCCGAAGGCGAAGGGCCCAAGTTCGAACGCCCCCTGCGCGAGGAGTGGGCGATTCGCGACCTGACGGCCCCGGACCCCAACGTACACCTGCGCTATGTGATGGATGCCGTGGTCGAGATTCGCCGTGCGCTGTCCGGCTCGGTGCCGCTGATCGGCTTTTCCGGCAGCCCGTGGACCCTGGCCTGCTACATGGTCGAAGGCGGCTCCGGATCGGCGACCGATTACCGAACGGTCAAGACCATGCTCTATGACCGCCCCGATCTGTTGCACCACATCCTGGAGGTCACGGCCACGGCGGTGACCGATTACCTCAACGCCCAGATCGAGTCCGGTGCGCAAGCCGTGATGATTTTCGATTCCTGGGGCGGCGCCCTTTCGCATGCGGCCTATCGCGAGTTTTCGCTGGACTACATGCAGCGCATCATGAGCGGCCTGAAGCGCAGCCACGACGGCGAGCGCGTTCCCTGCATCGTGTTCACCAAGGGCGGCGGGCAGTGGCTGGAGGCGATCGCCGGCATCGGCTGCGATGCGGTCGGCCTCGACTGGACTACCGATCTGGGCGAAGCACGGCGACGCGTCGGCGCTCGTGTTGCGTTGCAGGGCAATCTCGACCCGATGGCCCTGTTCGCGTCGCCGGACAAGATCGCGGCGGAAGCGCGGCGCGTGCTCGACAGTTTCGGCGTTGACGCCGGCGGCAATAATTCCGGCGGCCATGTCTTCAATCTCGGACATGGAATCAATCAATTCACCCCGCCCGAGAACGTCAAAATTCTGGTTGACACCGTGCACAGCCATAGCCGGCGCGGCTCCGCACGAGGCTGATTTGGCAACGCCCAGCGGGGGTGCGGTTTGGGCCGCCTACTCCCGCGAAAAGGGCCATCCAGCAAGGCTTGCCGAGCGGGCGGAAAAATGCCTCCCGCTGTTGACTTATGCACAGAAGTGGGTCACGCACGAAAAGCCCGGCACATTGCTTGGGCATTTTCATCGGAAGTTCGCAACATGTTGTTTTTGAACGATATTATGTTGTTCAAATATTGCACAGAGGTGACAATCACCTTGCCGGACGGTCACTTAGGCGGTTTACCCGCTGCTTACTCACAAAGTTATCCACAGAATTTGTGGGTAAGCCCTTTTCTCTTTTACGGCAAGGGCTTGAGGGCTTATGCCAAGGCTTTTTCGAGCATTGGCCGGCAAGCATCTGAGCTGACATGAACATCGTTCGCGTCGCCCTCGATCTGCCTTTGCCGAGACTTTTCGATTACCTCGCGCCGGACTCTGACGAAAGTGATATCGGTCGGCGGGTGACCGTGCCGTTCGGCACGGGTTCGCGCACCGGGGTGATTATCGAACTGGCGACCGCGAGCGAACAACCTGACGCAAAACTGAAAGCGGTGACCTCGATCCTGCGCGACATGCCCGCCTTGCCGGCTGAATGGTTGGCGCTTTGCGAGTTTTGTGCGCGCTACTACCAGACGCCGCTGGGCGAAGTGACCTCCTTCGCCCTGCCGCCGATGCTGCGACGCGGCAAGCTGCCGCGGATAAAGAAGGTGAAGGAAATCGCCGTTGCCTGCCCGCGGAGCGGAATCCCAGGTACGCAGAGCGCGCCAGCGCCGTCCGCAAGGGATACCGTCCCCGGCGCAGGCGCCGGGGACATAACTTCTGAAACGGTCCCGCAGCCTGCGTTGCCGCAACTGATGGCGGCGCAGCAGGCGGCGGTCGCGGCGATTTTCGACACGGCTGGTTTCCACGCCATGCTGCTGCACGGCGTCACCGGCAGCGGCAAGACCGAGGTCTATCTGCGCGCCATCGATGCCGTGCTGGCGAAGGGCGGCCAGGCGCTGATGCTGGTGCCGGAGATCGCGCTGACGTCGCAACTCGAAGGCCGCGTCGCGGCGCGCTTTCCCGGCGCGCACATCGTTTGCGCCAACAGCGGCATGGCCGATGCGGCGCGCGCGCGCGGCTTCATCGAGGCGCTGAGCGGCCGCGCCGAGATCGTGCTCGGCACCCGGCTCGCCGTGTTCATGCCGCTGCCGCGGCTGCAACTGATCATCGTCGACGAAGAACACGACGCCTCCTTCAAGCAGCAGGACGGCCTGCGCTACTCGGCGCGCGACGTCGCGGTCTGGCGCGCCCATCAGCTGAACATCCCGATCGTGCTCGGTTCGGCGACGCCCTCGCTGGAAACCTTCCATCACGCCAGCACCGGGCGCTACCGCCTGCTCGAACTGCCCGAGCGCGCCGTGGCCGAAGCCATGCCCGTGGTGCGCATCGTCGACACGCGGCGCGAGAAGTTGCAGGAGGGTCTCTCCGCCGCCCTGCTCGCCGGCCTGCAGCAGCGGCTCGATCGCGGCGAGCAGAGCCTGGTATTTCTCAACCGGCGCGGCTATGCGCCGGTGCTGGCCTGCCCGCCCTGCGGCTGGATCTCGCGCTGCCAGCGCTGCGCCGCGAACCTCGTGCTGCATCTGGCCGATCAGCGTCTGCGCTGCCACCACTGCGGCTTCGAGGCGCTGATACCGCGCGCCTGTCCCGACTGCGGCAACGTCGATCTGCTGCCCTTCGGGCGCGGCACGCAACGCCTGGAAACCATGCTCGCCGAGCGCTTTCCCGAGGCGCGCGTGCTGCGCATCGATCGCGATTCGGCGAGTACGCCGAAGAAGTGGCAGGCCCTCCTGGCCACCATCCATGCCGGCGAAGCCGACATCCTGGTCGGCACGCAGATGCTCGCGAAGGGCCACGACTTTCCGCTATTGACGCTGGTCGGCGCCGTCGGCGCCGACGCCGCGCTGTTCGCCGCCGACTTCCGCGCCCCCGAGCGCCTCTTCGCCCAGCTCATGCAGGTCGGCGGCCGCAGCGGGCGCGCCGACCTGCCCGGCGAAGTGCTGATCCAGACCGAGTATCCCGATCATCCGCTGTACCGGGCGCTGGTCGATCACGACTACGTGCGCTTCGCCCGCTCGCAACTCGACGAGCGCAGGATTGCCGGCTTTCCGCCCTTCAGCTTTCAGGCCATGCTGCGTGCCGAGGCGCGGACCATGGAGCAGTCGCTCGCCTTTCTCGCCGCCGCGCGCAACGCCGCCGAGGCGCTGGCCGACGGCGTCACGCTCTACGATCCGGTGCCGATGCGCATGCAGCGCCTGATGACCCTGGAACGCGGCCAGCTGCTGGTCGAATCGCTCAGCCGTCCCGCCTTGCAGGCTTTTCTGGCGAAGTGGATGGAACAGCTCTACGCCCTGAAAATGCCCAGCGGATTGCGCTGGCACCTCGACGTCGATCCGCTGGAGTTCTAGTTTCTCTTGAGAAACCAGAGCCAGCTTGCCACCTGCAGCGCCAGCAGCCCGCCGAAAGTGATCTGGTAAGCGGCGCGCAGCGCGTAGCCGCCGGCCTGCAGGGCGTCCACCGCGGCGCCGAAGCCCCACTGGATGAAGAAGGCACCGACGAACACCATCAGGTTCAGCGCGGTGTTGACGCGTCCCGCCAGTGCGGGGTTGTAGTGACCCTGCAGCAGCGCATAGGCCAGATTGCCGACCGAGAAGACCAGTCCGAAGATGAACCACAGCGGTTCGCCCGGCTCGGCGCCGAGCACGATCAGCAAGGTGGCCAGCAGCCCGATCCCCATGCCGACCTGCAGCAGGCGCAGCGGGCCGAGTCCGCGTGCGGCGAGCGGCGCGACACCGAAGGCGATGCCGAGAAATCCCACCAGCATGCCGCTGCCCATCAGCAGCAGATGGTGGGCCGCCGCGTCCCTCGGAAGGCCCGAGAAATTCATCAGCCAGGGTACGGCCCACAGCCCCTGCAGGGCCAGAAAGCCGCCGATGATCAGCGTCGATTGCGGTGCATAGCGCCAGAAGGCGCGGCTGGCGAGTACCTCGGCGAGGCCGGCAAGCTGGCTGCGCAGCGATTCCTGCTGACCGCCGCCGGTCTTGTCCGGGGTGCTGAAGATTCCGGCGGCGGCGGCGAGGCCGGCCACGGCAAGCGCAACGAATACGGCGCGCCAGCCGAATTGCGGAATCGCCCAGGACAGCGGCGTCGATGCGGTCAGCGCGCCGAGGCCGCCGGCGGCCATGATGGCGGCATTGAGCGAGGCTTGCCGCTCGGTGCCGAACCACTGGCTGAAGGCCTTGAAGGAGGCCATCAGGCAGGCCGACACGCCCAGGCCGATCAGCGCCCGCGCGATCGCCAGTTCGGTCAGCGAGCTGCCGGCGGCGAACAGCGCACAGCCGGCGGCGGCGATCAGCAGCAGGAAGGCTTCGACGCGACGCGGGCCGTAGCGGTCCAGGGCGAGGCCCAGCGGCAGTTGCACGGCGCCGAAGGCGAGCAGATAGGCGCTGGTCAACAGGCCCAGGTCGGCGGCCGAGACAGCCAGCTCGCGCGTGAGTTCGGGGGCGATGACGGCATTGACGTTGCGCAGGAAGTAGGAAAAGTAATAGCCGGCGGCAAAGGGCAGAAACACGCGCAACCACAAATTCATTCACTGCTCCCGTTATTGCGCAGCCACTCGGCGCGCTGCATGAGTTTACCCGTCCATTGCGGGTCGAGCCCCGTGGCATAGGCCAGTCGGAGTATGGCCGCAAGCGGAGGCCGTGGCGTGTGGGTCACGCGCAAGAATTCGGCGAGCGTCACGGCGTCGGTGGGACGCTCGACGTGCTCCAGCCGGTCGCCCGCGGCGATTTCTCCTTCCTCGAGCACCCGGAAATACCACCCGGCCAGGCCATGTTCGGCAATGAAGGCCGCGACGCCCTCGCAGGCCGTGCGGGTGTCGATCTTCCAGCAGGGCGTGCGCGGTTGCGAAACCTGGATGCGCGCGCTGCCGACGCGAAAGACGTCACCAATGCAGACATCATTTTCCGTCAGGCCGCGGGTCGACAGGTTTTCGCCAAGGCCGCCGGGCGCCAGGTGTTGCGCCTCCGGGAATGCCGCTGCCAGCTTTGCGTAGTGTTCGGCTGGATACTGGTGCAGGGCCTTGCCGCCGCCGCCATGCGCCCGGCGGTCCGCCTGGGTATCACCGGCCAGGCCGTCCGTCGTCAGCATGCAACGGCCCGTCACCGGCGCTTTGACGATCGCGCTGCTGCGGCTGTCGCCCGCGAGTCGGGCGACCTGGCCGGCGAACAGCGCGTCGATCGCAACGGAAGCGTTCAAGGCCATAGCCAGGCCGCGCCGCGCACGCCTGAGGAATCGCCGTGCCGGTGTCTGAGAAGTTTCGTCGCGACCCGATCGGAAAACACATGTTCGCTCCACAGTCGCGGCACATTTTCGTAGAGGCGGTCCATATTCGAAACTCCACCGCCGAGCACGATGACGTCGGGATCGAGGATGTTGATCACCTGCGCCAGTGCTCTCGCCAAGCGGGCTTCGTAGCGCTGCAGGGTGGCTTCGCATGCGGGGTCGCCGCTCGCGGCACGAGCTGCGATGTCGGTTGCCCGAAAGTCGGCGCTCGTGACACGGCGATGATCGGCGGCGAGACCTGGGCCGGAAAGATACAGCTCGACGCAGCCCTTGCGTCCGCAATAACAGGTTTCCTTGTGATGCTCTCCCGGCATCGGGTTGTGGCCCCACTCGCCGGCGATCGCATTGGCGCCGGTCAGCACCTTGCCGTCGATGACGATACCGCCGCCGACGCCGGTGCCGAGTATCACGCCGAACACCACCGGCGCGCCGGCACCCGCGCCATCGACCGCTTCGGACAGCGCAAAGCAGTTGGCGTCGTTGGCGATGCGCACCTCACGTTTCAGTAGTTGCTGCAGGTCACGTCGTAGCGGCTGGCCGATCAGACAGGTCGAGTTCGCGTTCTTGATCAGTCCGGTGGCGAGCGATTCTGCGCCGGGAATGCCGACGCCGACCGATGCCACCGTTACCTGCCCGCGAAGCGGAATTCCAGGTACGCAGAGCGAGCCAGCGCCGACTCTTGCTTCTGCGGCAGCGACCAGCCCAGCCACTGCCTTCACTGTCGCCGGGTAATCGCCCTGCGGCGTCGCTACGCGCTCGCGCAGCAGCACGCCGCCATCGTCGCCGAGCGCGATGATTTCAATCTTGCTGCCACCGAGGTCGACGCCAATGCGCATCAGCTCACGCAACAGCCCATTTGCCGAACAAGTCCGATGACGATGCCGAGGATGCGGAGTGTTTTCATGATGTTCATGCGGCTTGGTGAAATGCGCTAGATTGGCGAGATTATCAGACGGAAGGGCACTTGCATGAAATCCGGATTCCATTCCGCCACACCGATGCCGGTTCGCTCGCCCTGCGTCAAGGTTTGCGAGATGGACGCGGCGACCCGGCTGTGTCGCGGCTGCTTCCGCACCCAGGAAGAGCGCGACTGGTGGGTGGCCTATACGGACGTGCAGCAAAGGGAAGCGCTGCGGCGCTGCGAGCAGCGGCGCAAAGCGCTGGCGGCCGGCAAGGGCGAGCTGGCGCCGAGCATGGGCATCGTCGAGTCGCGCCGCAAGGGCGGATTGTGAAACCGGTTCTCTGCTGCCGCGAAGCTGCTTTCACGTGCGACAAATAGGGGTGCAATCTATCCGGAGCTTTCCTCACCAAGGGCTTGCTCAATAATTGCCACCAGTTCATGGGTAGTTACCGGCTTGCCGATGACGCTATGCTTACCGGATATTGTTTGCTCGCCCTTGCTCAACAACGCGGTTAGAAAGACTATCTTGATGTACCTCAGCTCGGGATCTTCGTGAAGTGCTGCCGCCACCTCACTGCCATCCATGCCCGGCATCATGATGTCAAGGAGGATCAGGTCGGGACGACATTGTCTCGCGCTTGCTAGGGCACGACTTCCGATGTTTTCCGTAAACACCTTGTAGTCACCGCTTGATTCGAGGCCCAGCTTGGCCAGCCGGCTGATCGCCGGATCATCGTCAACCACCAGGATCCTTTTCATCGCAATACTCCCATTGCTCTCCACGAGAGAGCGGCTACCCCTGACGTCCGATCTCCTGCTGCGGTCAGCGCTCCAGGTCAATCGCCGCTCCCGCTCTACAGTCTTGATTGCCACGCCGTTCATGGTCTGTACGGCAGCGAACAAACGATTTCAGGATGCGGTGTTCTACTGCCGGCGGCGAGAGGCGGTTGGCCAGGCCGGCTCGGCCCCAACGCTTTCCTTCGTCCGTCGCAAGGGGCACAATCATTAACGGATCACGGATACCGGCATTCTTGCGACTCACAGCAGCGAGCCCTGTACCATGAAATTCAAGGACTATTACGAGATTCTCGGCGTGCCGCGCAGCGCCACGCAGGACGACGTCAAGCGCGCCTATCGCAAGCTGGCGCGCAAATACCATCCGGACGTGAGCAAGGACGCCGATGCCGAGGTGCGCTTCAAGGAGCTCGGTGAAGCCTATGCGGTGCTGAAGGATCCGGAGAAGCGCGCGGCCTACGACCAGATGGGCAGCCAGTGGAAGACCGGTCAGGATTTCCAGCCGCCGCCGGGCTGGGACGCCGGCTTCGAATTCAGCGGCGCCGATTTCGGTGCCGGACCGGGTGGCGATCACAGCGACTTCTTCGAGGCGCTGTTCGGCCGCCACGCAAAGGCCGGGCAGCGCGCGCACATGCATGCGCAAGGCCAGGATCACCACGCCAAGGTCCTGGTCGATCTGGTCGATGCCTATCGTGGCGCCCGGCGCGCCATTTCGCTGCGCATGCCGATGCTCGATGCGCAGGGCCACGTGACGACGCAGGAGCGGACGCTGGAGGTCAGTATTCCCAAAGGCATCCGCGCCGGCCAGCACCTGCGTCTGGCCGGCCAGGGCGCTCCCGGGCTGGGCGACGGCGCGGCCGGCGACCTGTATCTGGAAATTGCCTTCAAGCCCGATGCGCAGTTTCGCGCCGACGGCCGCGATGTCTATGTCGACCTGCCGCTGGCGCCCTGGGAAGCGGCGCTGGGCACTTCGGTGACGGCACCGACACCGGAAGGGCAGGTGCAACTCACGATTCCCCCGGGCTCGGCGGCGGGTCGCCAGTTGCGCCTGAAAGGCCGCGGCATTCCGGGCACGCCGCCGGGCGATCTCTACGTGACGCTGAGCATTGCGCTGCCGCCGGCCGACAGCGAAGCCGCGCAGGAGGCCTACCGCGCCATGGGCAAGGCCTTCGACTTCAACCCCAGGGAACAGACGAAAGGATGATCGTCATGAACGAGACCAATATGACATCGATTGAGGGGCGGGTCGTCGAAGAGCAGGTCCAATTGACGCTGGTCGAGCTGTGCCAGGCCTGCAGCGCCGAACAGGAGCACGTGCTGACCTGGGTTTTTGAAGGCGTGCTGGAACCGGTGGGCGACTCGCCGCAGGACTGGACCTTCAGCGGTGAATCCTTGCGCCGCGCGCGGCTGGCGCTGCGGCTGTCGCGCGACCTCGAAATCAATCCGCCCGGCGTGGCGCTGGCGCTCGACTTGCTGGATGAAATCGCCGCTCTGCGGGCACGGATGCAGCGCACCGGAGTCCGCTGACGCGGTTCTGAGTCGTGCATATCCACGCACTCAGCGTCGACCAGGCTCTCGCCAGCCTGAAGACGACGGCGGCCGGCCTTGACGCGGCCGAGGCGGCGCGCCGGCTGGCCGAATTCGGGCCGAACCATGTCGAGGAAGTCGCTCGCGAGCATCTGCTGCTCGCCTTCGCCCGCGAATTCACCCACTTCTTCGCCATCATCCTGTGGATCGGCGCCGCGCTGGCCTTCCTCGCCGAGTATTTCGATCCGGGCCAGGGCATGGGTCGCCTCGGGGTCGCCATTGTCGGCGTCATCATCGTCAATGGCATCTTTTCCTTCTGGCAGGAATACAAGGCCGAACAGGCCGTCGAAGCGCTGCGCCAGTTGTTGCCGCAGAAGGTGCAGGCGTTGCGCGGCGGCGCAATCGTCGAGATGCTGGCCAGCGAACTGGTGCCCGGCGACATCGTGGTGCTGGAGGAAGGCAACTTCATTCCGGCCGACTGCCGCCTGATCGAAGCCTCCGCGCTGCGTGTGAACACCGCGACGGTCACCGGCGAATCCCTGCCCAAGGCGCGCACCATCGAGCCCAGCGCCGAGCTCAGTGGCAACGATTCGCCGCTCTATGCCAAGAACGTGGTGCTGGCCGGAACCTCGGTGGTGTCGGGCCAGGCACGCGCGGTGGTGTACGCCACCGGCATGCATACCGAGTTTGGCCGCATCGCCCATCTGACGCAGACGGTCGGCACCGGTCCGTCGCCGCTGCAGCGCGAGATTGCGCGCCTGTCGCGCATAGTCGCGGCGCTCGCCACGGGCATGGGCGTGGCGCTGTTCTTCATCGGACAGGCGATGGGCCTGCCGACCTGGGAGAACCTGCTGTTTGCCATCGGCATCATCGTCGCCAACGTGCCGGAAGGCCTGCTGCCGACGGTGACGCTGTCGCTGGCCATGGCGACGCAGCGCATGGCCAAACGCAATGCGCTGGTGCGCCACCTGCCCGCGGTCGAGGCGCTGGGCTCGACGACGACGATCTGCTGCGACAAGACCGGCACGTTGACGCAAAACCGCATGTCGGTGCAGCGCTTGTGGCTGGGCGGCGGGTTTCTCGACTTTACCGACCTCGCCGCGCCATCGACGAATAATTCGCGCCTGACCGAGGACCACCGCGAGCTGTTCGTCAATGCCGCGCTTTGCCACAGCCTGAAAATCGTCGATGACAAACTAATCGGCGACCCGATGGAAGTGGCGTTGGCCGGTATGGGACGGCAGGTTGTGGGGGTGCTGGCCGACCACAAGCAGATCGACGAAATTCCCTTCGATACCGACCGCAAGCGCATGTCGGTACTCTGCGAAACGCCGCAGGGCCACATGCTCTACTGCAAGGGCGCGCCGGAGACCGTGCTGGCCGCCTGCGACTTCGTGCAGTTCGACGCAGGCATCGTGCCGATAGATCCCGCGGCGAAAACGCGTCTGCTGGCTGCGCAAGGACAGATGGCCGAGGCCGGGCTGCGCGTGCTGGCCTTCGCTCATGTCGCGGTCAAAGACGGCATGCCGTCGGAAGAGCGCGGCATGATCCTCTCCGGGCTGGTCGGGCTGGAAGACCCGCCGCGGGCCGAAGTTCCCGATGCCGTCGCGCGTTGCGCCACTGCCGGCATCCGCATCATCATGGTCACCGGCGACCATCCGCACACGGCGCTGGCGATCGCGCGGCAGATCGGCCTGGTGAAGTCCGACCAGCCGGTGGTCATCACGGGCGACCAGTTGCGCTCCATTTCGCCGGCGCACCTGCAGCTGGCGCTCGATGCGAAAGAGATCATCTTCGCCCGCGTCGCCGCCGAACAAAAAATGCTGATCGTCCAGGCACTGCAGAAGAAGGGCGAGATCGTCGCCGTCACGGGCGATGGCGTGAACGACGCGCCGGCGCTGAAGACCGCCGACATCGGCATCGCCATGGGCATAGGCGGCACCGACGTGGCCAAGGAGGCCGCCGACCTGATCCTGCTCGACGACAACTTCGCCAGCATCGTCGCAGCGATCGAGGAGGGGCGCGCGGTGTTCGACAACATCCGCAAGTTCCTCACCTACATCCTGAGTTCGAACATTCCGGAAATGGTGCCCTATCTCGCCTTCGTCCTGTTCCGCATTCCGCTGCCGCTGACCATCATCCAGATCCTCGCCGTCGACCTCGGCACCGACATGCTGCCGGCACTCGCGCTGGGTGCCGAGAAGCCCGATCCCGCCGTGATGCAGCGGCCGCCCAGGGCGCGCAACGAGCGCCTGCTGTCATGGGGCCTGCTGGTCCGCGCCTACCTGTTTCTCGGCGTGCTGGAAGCGGCCGCGGCGATGGCGGTGTTCTTCTTCGTGCTCGAAGCGGCCGGCTGGCAGTATGGCGTCCGCCTCGACCGGGCCGATCCGCTGTATCTGCAGGCGACCTCGGCCTGCCTGGCGACTATCGTGGTGATGCAGATGATGAATGTGATCCTGTGCCGCCATCCATTCAAGTCCTCGCTCTCCGTCGGGCTCTTCGACAATCGCTACATCCTGATGGGGATTGCGGCAGAACTGGGCGTGATCCTGTTCATCATTTACACCGCGGCCGGCAACTGGCTGTTCGGTACGGCACCCATCGGCGCCGAGGTCTGGCTGCTGGCGCTGGCCGGCGCCGCGCTGATGTGGGTGTTCGAGGAAGCTCGCAAGGCCTGGCTGCGCCGGCTGCTGGTGCGCAAGTTCGGCGCCTGATCTATTCCGGGAAGTGCACCGCCAGCCAGATAGTCAGTGCATCGGCAGCGGTCCAGTCCACCCGGTGACGCCGCTGCGGCCTGATGTGCAGCCAGTCACCCGGGTGCAGATGGCGGGCCTCGGTTTCGTCCTCGAAGCGCAGCAGTGCTTCGCCGCTCAGCAGCAGTACCCATTCGGCATCGGCCTGTTCATACCAGAATCCGGGCGGGCTCGCCTGGCCGCTGGAGACGATGCGTTCGATGCGCAGTCCGGGATGCGTCAGCAGGGTTTCCAGGCGCTCGGCCGCCTCCGGGGTGACCGGCAGGTTGCCAAATAGATTGCCTTTCATCAGACGCCCTCCAGCAGTTCGGTGTCTTCGTGCGAATAGGGCGGGCTGCAACAACAAAGGATGCGCAAGGGCTCCGTGCCGGTGGCTTCGATCCGGTGCGGCGTGCCGGGCGGGATCAGCACCGTATCGCCAGCGCCGACTTTGAAGCAGGCGTCCCCGAGGGTCATGATGCCGTTGCCGGCGCTGACGTGGTACAGCTCTTCCGTCACCGCATGGCGGTGCAGTTGCGTCCGCGCTCCCGGCGCGACAGTGGCTTCGGCCAGGCTCTGCAGGCGATTGCCATGCAGCGAGGGATGCATGAGCTCCCGGATCTCGGAACCGTCCTTGGTGATGTAAGCGGGGATTTCCGGGTAGCGTGTTCTCATTCTCGCGCTACTTTCTTCTGCAGCAGGCAAAAGAGCAGGGCCTGCTCGTCGGGCGCCAGTTCGACATCTGCATCGCTGGCCGCGAAATGGCGGCGGAAGGCCGCTCGCGCTGCAGCCGGGGCGGCGATGTCATAGCCCAGCGCCTGCAGGCCCAGCATCACATCGAAGCCGGGGGGAGCGACGGGCGGCGGCATTTCGCACCAGAGGCCGAAGCCGTGCGCGGCCAGCCGCTGCCAGGGGAACAATCGGCTCGGATCGACCTTGCGCTCCGGAGCGACATCGCCATGGGCCAGATAATTGGCCGCCGGAATGGAATAGCGCGTACGCAACTCGTCGAGCAAGGAGAGCAAAGCGACGATCTGTGCTTCGGCAAAGGCTTCGTCGCCGGTGTTGTCGAGTTCGATGCCGATCGAGGCGGAATTGAGATCGGTCAGACCGCCCCACCAGGATTCGCCGGCATGCCAGGCGCGCGCGGCTTCGTCGACCAGTTGCATGAGCGCGCCGTCGCGGCCGATCAGGTAGTGGGCGCTGACGCGGCGCTCTGGATCGGTCAGCGTCGCCAGGGCTTTTGCCGCGTTGTCGTTGGTGGTCTGGTGCAGGATGACGAAATTGGGCCGGCGCTGATCGAAGTTCGGTGAGGGTTGCCAGAGTGCTCCGCGCCCCTGGCCCGGCGGCAGCGGCGCGCAGGCCGCGAGTGCTGCAAGCAGGAGAACGGCAAGCCCGCGGCGCATGAGCGGCAGTCGTCAGGGCGTGACGATCGGCTTGCTGAGTCGTGCCCGGCTTTGCGCCTCGGACTTGTTCATCTCTGATACCTGGCGGCCGTAGGCCTCGCGCGCGGCCTGCCCCTGGCGGGTGGCCTCGATGCTGCGGATGCAGCGCCAGCGCTTGCCGGCCTTGGTTTCGATCTGGCGCATTTCCGATTTCGGATGATGCTGGCGACAGTGATAGCAGAACGCGGTTTCAGCCATGCGAAGGGACTCAAGCGGTAAAGTATGCCAATTGTAGACCGACTTGCGACCATGCTCCCAAATCCCATCCCTTCCGCCATTGCAGCCGAACCGGAACTGCCGCTCTACGAGGGCGTGACGATCGCCGACATCGTGCTGGTCGATTCGCCGGCGTCCGCACTTGACGCGTACCGCGCGCTGCTGGAGGAAACCGTTCTCGGTTTCGATACCGAGGCGAAGCCGACCTTCGCCAAGGGCGAGGTGTCCAGCGGGCCGCATTTGATCCAGCTGGCAACGGCAGACCGCGTTTACCTGTTCCCGGTCCGGCACCAGACGGATCACCACCGCCTGCGCGAGGTCCTTGAATCGCGGCGGATTCTGAAAGTGGGTTTCGGCCTCGGCAGCGATCTCGCGCAGTTGCGCGCGCGCCTCGGCATCGAGACGCAACATGTGCTCGACCTTTCGCGCGCGCTTCCCACCGACAAGCCGCGGCAGACCCTGGGGGCGAAGACCGCCGTCGCCAGATACCTTGGCCGGCGCATGCAGAAATCCAAGCGCACCACCACCTCCAACTGGGCCAATCCGCGGCTGACGGAGCGCCAGATGTTGTACGCCGCCGACGACGCCCAGGTCGCGCTGCGCATCTATCGCCTGGCGCTGGCAGCCGGCCACCTGTAGCACGCCTGAGCGCCGGGCCGGCGCTGCGCCGAACTGCGCCGAACTGCGCCATGGCCGAAAGTCGGCGCTGGCGGGACGGCGACGAATCTTCATACAATGCAGGGACTCGATACCGATTCCCCACCATGTCCGCTTTGTCGTTTCGCCTGGGCGCCCGCGAGGGTTTCCTCAGCTTCCTGCCCATGTCCGTCGGCCTGATTCCATGGGCGCTGGTCATGGGCATGGCCATGATCAGCGCCGGCTTCACGCCGCTTCAGGCCATGGGCATGAATCTGATCGTCTTCGCCGGCACCGCCCAGCTCGGCACGCTGCCGCTGATCGTGGCCGGCGTACCGCTGTGGCTGATCGTGGTCACGGCGCTGGCGCTGAACCTGCGCTTCGTCATTTTCAGTGCCGCCATCGCCCAGGGCTTTCGCGGTATCGGCGCACCGCTGCGCTGGTACTCGGGACATCTGCTGACCGATGGCGTCTTCGCCTGCTGCTTCGAGAAGATGCTCAAGGTCGACGATCCGCACTGGCGGCTCGGCTACTACCTGGCGCCGTCAGTCTGGTCCTGGTTGCTGTGGCAGGTCTTCGCCCTGATCGGGGTGTTCGCCGCCGGGTCGATTCCGAAACACTGGTCGCTGGAATTCATGGCCACCATCGCCCTGCTGGTGCTGCTGATCCCGCTGGCGAAACAGCGGCCGATGCTGGTTGCCGCGATCAGCAGCGGCGCGACGGCGGTGGTTCTGCGCGGGATGCCGCTGCGCCTGGGGCTGATCGTCGCCATCGTGGTCGGCATCGGTGCCGGCTTTGCCGCCGAGCACTGGAGCAAGAAGGAAGAAGCGGCATGAGCGCCGATGCGACCCTGTGGCTGACCTTCGTTTTGATCGGCCTCGCCACCACGCTGCCGCGGGCGAGCTTCATCGTCCTCGGCGGACGGGTACGCCTGCCGTCCGTGGTGCAGCGCGCCTTGCGCTACGCCCCGGCGGCCGCATTGGCGGCCATCGTCGTTCCCGACGTGCTGGTGGTCGGCGGCGATTTCGTGCCGCTGAATCCCAAGCTGGCCGGCGTCATCGCTGCCGTTGCCGCCGCGCTTCTGTCGCGCAATCCGTGGCTGCCTTTCATCGCCGGCATGGCGGTGCTGCTCGGAATGCGGGCCCTGTCCGGCGGTTAGCCGCGCCGGATTTCTTCAGGCTTTCTTGGCGCGCGGATGGGCCGCGTCGTAGATTTTCGCCAGATGCTGAAAGTCCAGATGCGTATAAATCTGCGTCGCGGCGATGCTGGCGTGGCCGAGCATTTCCTGCACGGCGCGCAGGTCTCCGGAAGACTGCAGCACGTGCGAGGCGAAGGAGTGGCGCAGCATGTGGGGATGGACATGCACGCCGACGCCCTGCCGCTGCGCCCACTGTGCGAGACGGCTCTCGACTTGCCGTGGCGTCAGCCGCGTGCCGTTGCGGCCGAGGAAGAGCGCCGGCTGCTCGTCGCGGATAAATTGCGGACGCAGCGCCAGCCACGCTTCCAGCGCGGTGCGTGCCTTGTCGCCGACGGGCACCGTGCGGGTCTTTCGCCGCTTGCCGGTGACGGTGACTTCGCCGGCCGCCAAGTCGAGTCCGCCGGGCCAGTCGAGACTCACCAGTTCGGCCAGACGCAGGCCTGAGGAATAGAGCAGTTCGAACATCGCCGCGTCGCGTACCTGCAGCGGGTCGTTTGCCAAACCCGTCGTCGGATTCGCCGCCGCACCGTCGAGCAGCGCGGCCGCTTGGTCGATGCCCAGTGCCTTGGGCAGGGTGCGCGCGCGCTTCGGCGCGCGCAGGCCGTCGGCCGGATTCGAGGCGATCACGCCGCGCCGCGCGAGCCAGGCGTAATAGCTGCGCCAGGCCGACAGGGTGCGGGCGATGGAACGCGGCGCGAGTTCCTGTGCGTGCAATTGCATCAGGCCACGCCGCAACTGCAAAGGCTTCAGCGCCGTCAGTTCGGTGCCGGCCGCGAGCGCCGTCAGGCGCGTCAGATCGCGGCGGTAGGCGTCGAGCGTATGCGGACTGGCGCGCCGCTGTACCTCGAGCTCGGCAAGAAAACTCTCGACCGAGGACTCCATGAAAGTTACGCGGCTACTCTCAGCAGCGCCGCCGACGCCATCTCGGCGATGCGTTCCAAATACAGGGTGCCGAGTTCCGCGTGGAAGCGCTGCGGTTCCTCGCTGGCCATCACCAGCAGGCCGAAGCAGGCGCCGCCGGATTCGCGCAGCGGCAGTTGCGTCATCGACTGCAGACCGGCCGCGGCGTCGCCGAACCAGGCCAGCGATTCCTGCCCGCTCACCGTTCCGCAGTATGGCCGTTGCAGGCCGGACGCGAAGGCCTTGGCCGCATCGTTGACCGCATCGAATTCGTGACCGTCGCCCTGTCCGGCGTCCCATAGCCGCAGCGCGACATGCGGCACGGCGAAGGCGCCGCCCAGATGTGAATACAGCGCGCGTACCACGGCCGCCCGATCGGTGGCCGCGATCAGCGCAACGGCGAGGCCATGCACCTTTTCCGAAATGGCATCGTTCTCTTCGCCGAAGCCGATCAGTTCGACCAGCTTGGCCTCGAGCGCGCGCACCTTGTCGCGCAGGTTGAACAACTGCCTTTCGGTGATCGAGACGGCCCTGCCGCTGTGCGGATCGGACAGGGTGATCAGGGCCAGCAGCTCGGCGTGCTGATTGAAGAATTCCGGGTGATCCTGGAGGTAGTGGGCGACGTCTTCGGATTTCATGTCGGGTCTCATGTCAGGTTGTTCGGGAGTTCGATTTCTGCGCTGAAAACGGTGGTCGCCGGGCCGGTCATCATGACCGGCGAGCTTGAGTTGCCCGCGGTTCCGCCCCAGGCGATGGACAGGTCGCCGCCGCGCGTCGTGACGCGCACCGGCGAATCCAGCAGGCCGCGGCGGATGCCGGCGACCACGGCGGCGCAGGCGCCGGTGCCGCAGGCCAGGGTTTCGCCGGCGCCGCGTTCGTACACGCGCAGGCGGATGGCGTGGCGGTCGACGACCTGCATGAAGCCGGCATTGACCCGGCGTGGGAAGCGCGGGTGCGATTCGATCAGGGGGCCGAGCCGGGCGACCGGCGCGGCATCGACGTCGGCCACCACCTGCACGGCATGCGGATTGCCCATCGAGACGACGCTGATGTCGAGCTGCGTCCCGTCCACGTCGAGAGGATGCACCACGGCGTCGCTCATTTCTGTCAATGGGCTGTCGAAGGGAATCTCGGCGGGGAGAAAGCGCGGCACGCCCATGTCCACCGTGACCTGGCCATCGGCCTCGAGCCGCGGCGCGATCACCCCGCACCTGGTCTCGACGCGGATCTCGCGCTTGTCCGTCAGCCCCTGCTCATGCACGAAGCGCACGAAGCAGCGCGCGCCGTTGCCGCACTGTTCCACCTCCCCGCCGTCGGCGTTGAAAATGCGATAGCGGAAATCGACGCCTGGCGTGGCGGCGCGCTCGACCACCAGGATCTGGTCGCAGCCGATGCCGAAGTGCCGGTCGGCGAGAAAGCGCGCCTGCGCCGGTGTCGGCACGAAGTTCTGGTTGATCGCGTCGAGCACGACGAAATCATTGCCGAGGCCGTGCATTTTGGTGAAACGGATTCGCATTAGTGTGAAATACCTTGGTAGTCCAAATGGCTGACCGTCGAGCGCAGCGAGCCAAACAGAAGCCTCCCCGTGAGGGGAGGATGGGAGGGGCGGGTCTTCAATTCGCTTTTCGCGTGTTTGGGCAATGCGCGTCAAGGCGAGCATACGCCGTGTCACCAGCGCCGACTTCTGGCAATTGAGGGGTCAATAAAGCCCTTTTTCGCCCGGCGGCCTCGTCTTGAAGCGTTTGTGCAGCCAGTAGTACTGCTCGGGCGACTTCAGCACTTCGGCCTCAATGAAGGCATTCAGGCGCCGCGCATCGGCCGTCTCGTCGGTGCCGGGAAAGTCGGCCCACGGCTCGCCGACGGTCGCGACGTAACCGCCGCTTTCCATGCGCGTCACCAGCGGGATCACCGTCGCCCCGGTCAGCCGGGCCAACCGGGCGAGGCCGGTGATGGTGGCGGTCGGCACGCCGAAGAAGGGCACGAAGACCGACTCCTTGGGGCCGTAGTCCATGTCCGGCGAGTAGTGGAAAACGCGGCCGGCCTTCACCGCCTTGAGTGCCGTGCGCGTGCCTTCCTGGCGCGAAACCATTTCGAAGTTGCCGAAGCGCCGGCGGCCATCGTTCATCGCCGCTTCGAAGACGCGATTCTTCTGGTGGGTGTACATCGCCACGAGCCCCCGCTCCAGTTCCAGAGCCAGACGCATGCCACCGGCGTCGATGCCGACGAAATGCGGCACCAGCAGGATCATCGGCTTGTCCTTGTATGCCGCCAGCTTCTCGCCGCCTTCGAGGCGCACCAGGCGCCGCATGCGCGCCGGCGAAGCCCACCACCAGAGGCCGAGTTCGAGGAAGCTGCGGCCGAAGGCCATGAAGTGGCGTCTCGCCAGCGCCGACCTTTCGGCAGGCGACAGATGCGGGAAGCACAGACCGAGATTGGTCAGCGTGACGTGACGCCGCTCGCCTACCAGCGCATAGAGGACGAGTCCGAGGATGCGTCCGGGAATGGCCAGCAGCGGCAGCGGCAGCCAGTGCAGGAGCCACATCAAGGCGAGAAGAAGTCGTGTCACTTCAGGACGCTGCGCTCAATCGTCGAAGACCGCGAACGCTTACTCTCGCCAAACTTGCGGGCCGGAAACAATGTGGCGCTCATCGAATCAACTTTTGGGGCCACGAATGACATTGGGGGTCTTGTTTGACTTGGGTAGTGCTGGGTCGAGATGAAGCCAATGCGGCGCACTTGGAGCCCATGTGTCGATGGTTGGACTAAACCAGGACGCATCGTCCAGGCTGCCGGGCTTGATGGAAATATATCCGGGTGCTACCTCACCCTTGGCAAATAGCGGCGTGCCGCAGTCGGGACAAAACCCGCGATCCGTCCAACGACCCGCTTCACCCGCGACGCGATGGAATTTCGCTTGGCCGCGTAACAGTCGCAATGCGGATTCGCGAATCAGTGCAACAGTAACAAAGGCGCCACCACTTGCGCGCTGGCAGTCTCTGCAATGGCAATTGAACATGGCGAGAGGAGGCTCGACACATTCGTAGCGTATGGCGCCACATGCGCACCCACCTTGATAGGGAACCACGATCGGGGAAGTTGGCATTTCAGCGCACGCTCCAGATGAGGTTCAAATCAAGGGGATCAAAGAGGCCTGGCTCACATCACTCCAAGGCGCAGGCCTCGCCGGTTCACCACAATCAGGCCGGCTCCAGCCCAATCACCAGCCGCTGCCCGAGCACGCTGATCGCCTGCGCGATGCGCGGCAGCTTGGAGCCATAGTGCGGGTCGAGCAGCCGGCGGACTTCCTTTTCATCGACGCCGAGACGCCGGGCGAGTTGCAGTTTGCTGATGCCGGCCTGTCGCATTGCCACGTACAAGGCGGCCTTTGCCATTGTCTCGGCCGGCGGCGCCACCAGATGCTCGCGCCGTCTCGCCTTGCTGGGTTCCGGGAACTCGATGCCTTCGATCATGTAGGCGGCGAATACCTCGTCCATCGCATCTGCAGCCTGCTCAAGAGCATCCTGCTCGGTATCCCCCTGCGTGATGAGCTGCGGCAGGTCGCGACAGGTGACGACTAATCCGCCTTCTTCGGCAGGAGTGAACAAAACGGGATATTGAAAGCGATTCATGATTAGCCTCTCACAAGTCGGATGGTTTGATGCCCAGTTGTTTGCACATGGCATGGAACGTGCCTGTTTTCAACTCATCCTTCGGGTTGCGAACGACGGTGAATGCAGCGCCAAAGTACAGCGTCTGATGGCTGCCCTTGCCTCGTGCCGCATTCAATGACACCGTTATCCGTCGCGCCTTGCCGAGCGTCTTCACCTTGCGGATGAAATCGTTTCCCGTCATGTGTGCATTATCGGACGAAAACGTCCGACTGTAAAGGCGGCGGCGCCATCCGGATCATGATTCGGCCTTCACAGCATTCGGCGGCTCGGCTCCCGCCGGCACCTTGTAGCGGTTGTAGCCCCACAGATACTGCTCGGGGCACTGGCGAATCAGGGTCTCCAGTTCGCGGTTGAGTTGCGCCGCACGTTGCATGAGATCGCCTGCCAGCGGCGCCGACAGGGGGAACAGCTTGAGATGATAGCCCGCGCCGTAATGCAGGCGTTCGCCATAGGCCAGCAGCACCGTGGCACCGGTTTCGGCCAGCCGCGCCGCCAGCGTCATGGTGTAGGCCGGGCGGCCGAAGAAGGGCAGCCAGGTGCCTTCGCCGTTGCCCGGCACCTGGTCGGGCAGCATGCCGACGGCTTCGCCGCTTTTCAGCGCCTTCAGCAGGCGCCGCACGCCGGACAGGTCGGCGGGGGCCAGCTTGAGATTGGCGCCGCGCCCCTCCTCGATCAGCGGCGCCAGCCAGTCCTGTTTGGGCCGGCGGTAAAGCACGGTCATCGGCCCATGCGCAGCGTGCGTGGACTGCGCCGCGTAGTACTGCGCGGTGATCTCGAAGCAGCCCAGGTGCGGCGTCAGGAACAGGATGCCGCGCCCGGTCGACCATGCGCCCTCGACCAGTTCCCAGCCCGAGACCCTGACCACGCGTGCGACGACTTCGTCCTGCGGCCGCAGCCAGATCTTCGGCAGTTCCAGCAGCGCCTTGCCGGCCTCGGCAATCGCCGCCGTCTTCGCCTCCGTCATGCCGGCCTGCTCGATATGCCGCGAAAAGTTGCGCCGGTACGTCGCCGACAGCAGCCACGCCAGCCAGCCGGCGAGCGCGCCGAGGTTGTGCAGCAGCGGCAGCGGCAATCGCGACAGGAAACGGAACAGGGCGGGAAGCACGGCAGGTGGGCGACAGGCGCGGGGTGCGGGCACGAAGGCGGCGGAGAAAGTAGAATTATGGCCCATGTCCACTCCCCTTCGTGCCGCCGTCATCGGCGTTGGTTATCTCGGGCGCTTTCACGCGCAAAAATACGCCTCGCTGCCGGATGTCGAGCTGGTCGGCGTGGTGGATGCGCACCCGGAAACGGCGCAGCGGGTGGCCAAAGAGCTGGGCGTGGCTGCCTTCACCGATTACCGCGAGCTGCTCGGCACCCCCGGTTCCCAAAGCGCAAAAGTCGATCTGGTCTCGGTCGCCAGCACCACCGAAACCCATCACGCCGTGGCGCGCGATTGCCTGGCCGCCGGCGTGCATGTGCTGGCGGAAAAGCCGATCACGGTCACCGTGGCGCAGGCCGACGAACTGATTGCGCTGGCCGATGCGAAAAAGCTCGTGCTGCAGGTCGGCCATCTCGAGCGCTTCAATCCGGCCTGGCTCGCGGTGAAGGACAAGATCAAGCGGCCGGTGTTCATCGAAGCCCACCGCATGGCGCCGTTCAAAGCGCGCGGCATCGATGTTTCGGTGGTGCTCGACCTGATGATCCACGATCTCGACCTGATCCTGCCGCTGGTCGCCAGCCCGGTGACGGATCTGCGCGCCTCGGGCGTCTCGGTGCTGACCGACGGCATCGACATCGCCAACGCGCGCATCGAATTCGCCAACGGCTGCGTCGCCAACCTGACCGCCAGCCGCACCTCGACGGCCAGCTTGCGCCGCCTGCGCGTGTTCCAGCACCACGAATACATTTCCGTCGATTTCGGCGACCGCCGCATCGGCATCTCGCGCCGCCGTGACGCCCTGGTCGAAGGCGAAGAGCCGATCGACACCGAGACTGTCCAGCAACCGCCCGGCGATGCGCTGATGACCGAAATCGTGGCCTTCGTCGCCGCCGTGCGCGACGGCACCCAACCGGTGGTCAGCGGCCGCGAGGGCCGAGACGCGCTGGCCATCGCGCTGGAGATCGACCGCATGATCGCCGCCCGCCAGAATTTACTTTCCTGAAGCCCACGCCCATGAACATTCCCATGCTGGATCTCAAGGCCGAATATGCCTTGCTGCGCGATGAAATCGAACCCGCCGTGATCGAGGCGCTGGCCGCCTGCCAGTACATCGGCGGCCCCAACGTCAAGGCCTTCGAGGCCGAAGCCGCCACCTATGCCGGCGTCAAGCACGCGATTTCCTGCGCCTCCGGCACCGACGCGCTGCTGATCGCCCTGCGCGCCATCGGCCTCGGCCCGGGCGACGAGGTCATCACGACGGCTTTCACCTTCGTCGCTACGGCGTCGACGGTCGTCATGTGCGGCGCCAAACCCGTATTCGTCGACATCGATCCGCGGACCTTCAACCTCGACCTGAACCAGGTCGAGGCCGCGATCACGCCCGCTACCCGCGCCATCGTGCCGGTGCACCTGTTCGGCCAGCCGGTGCATCTGGAACCGCTGAAGGCGCTGTGCGACAAGCACGGGCTGAAGCTGATCGAGGATGCCGCGCAGTCTTTCGGCGCCGACTATGCCGGGCGCAAGTCGGGCGCCTATGGCGACATCGGCTGCACATCCTTCTATCCCTCGAAGAATCTTTCGGCCTTCGGCGATGGCGGCCTGATGATCACCGACGACGACAAGCTCGCCGCCGAGTTGCGGGTGCTGGCCAGCCACGGCTCGCGGGTGCGCTACCACCACCACGTGCTGGGCTACAACTCGCGCCTAGACGAAATCCAGGCCGTGATCCTGCGCGTCAAGCTGAAGCGCCTCGACCATTTCAACGATCGCCGTCGCGCCATCGCCGACTCTTACAACCGGGAACTGGCGGGCCTGGTCGAAACGCCGTTCGCCGACGGCCACGGCCGCCACGTCTATCACCAGTACACGATTCTGTCCGACCGCCGCGACGCGATCCAGAAGGTGCTGACCGACGCGAGAATCGCCTGCGCCGTGTACTACCCGGTGCCGCTGCACAAGCAGGAGATGTTCGCTGCCACGAACGGCCAGGTCACGCTGCCGGTGACCGAGCGCACCGCGCAGCGTTGCCTGTCCCTGCCGATTTCGCCGATGCTCAGGGAAGACCAGATCAGGCACATCGGCGGAGTGATCCGCCAGGCACTGGGATGAGCATCCATTCCACCGCGGTCGTTGCACCCGACGCGAAGCTGGGCGCCAGGGTCCGTATCGGCCCCTTTGCAGTGATCGAGGAGGACGTCGTGCTCGGCGACGATTGCGAGATCGCCGCCCACGCCGTGATCAAGCATCACACCCGCATGGGCGCCCGCAACCGCATCGCCGAACATGCGGTGATCGGCGGCGATCCGCAGGACTTCAAGTTCAAGCCGGATTGCCTGTCCTATACGGAGATCGGCGACGACAACTGGCTGCGCGAGGGCGTCACGGTGCACCGCGGCTCGCGCGACGGCAGCACGACCAAACTCGGCAACGGCTGCTTTCTGATGGCCTACAGCCATGTCGCCCACGACTGCGTGGTCGGCAACCACGTCGTGATGGCCAATACGGCCGGCATCGCCGGGGAAGTGGTGGTGCATGACCGCGCCTTCATCTCGGCCGCCGTCACGGTGCACCAGTTCTGCCGCATCGGCAGGAACGCGATGATTGGCCTCTCGGCGAAGATCGTGCAGGACGCCCTGCCCTTCTGCATTACCGACGGCAACCCGGGCCGCGCCCGCGGCCTGAATCTGGTCGGCCTGCGCCGCAATGGTTTCGGCAAGGACGAGATCAAGGCGCTGAAAGAGGCCTACCGCTTGCTCTACGGCCGCGTGCCGTTGAACGAGGCATTGCAACAGATGCGGGCGATGGATGGGGCTGCAGTTGCCGAACTGGCCACCTTCATCGAAGGGTCATTGCAGGACAAGGCGCGGGGCTTTGCACACCCGACGCGCTGATTTATAATAGCGCCTGTTCCGCCGAGTTAAAAAGACAACTTGCGAGGCGGAGAAGACCCCCGGGAAAAGCGGCGGTCGGAAAATAAATTTCGCTAAAGCGTCGCCTGCTTCCGCCCCATAGCTGGCCTCGCCATGTTGTGGGGCGTTTTGTTTTTGTGGAGCAGGACACTATGGCAAACCCGGCGCAAGACTATTTCTTCACTTCCGAATCCGTTTCGGAAGGCCACCCGGACAAGGTTTCCGACCAGATTTCCGATGCCATCCTCGACGCCATCCTGGCACAGGATCCGCATTCCCGCGTCGCCGCCGAAACACTGTGCAACACCGGCCTAGTGGTCCTCGCCGGCGAGATCACCACCAGCGCCAACGTCGATTACATCGGCATCGCGCGCAATGTGCTGAAGCGCATCGGCTACGACAACACCGAGTACGGCATCGACTACAAGGGCTGCGCAGTGCTGGTGGCCTACGACAAGCAAAGCCCGGACATCGCCCAGGGCGTGAACAAGGCCTACGACGACAACCTGAACCAGGGCGCCGGCGACCAGGGCCTGATGTTCGGCTACGCCTGCGACGAGACGCTGGTCGAGCGCCAGTCGATGCTGCGCCGCGACGGCCGCCTGCCCTGGCTGCGCCCGGATGCGAAGTCGCAAGTGACGATCCGCTATCAGGACGGCAAGGCCCACTCGATCGATACCGTGGTGGTCTCCACCCAGCATGCGCCGGACATCGAGTTGTCGCAGATTCGCGAAGCCGTGATCGAGGAAATCATCAAGCCGATGCTGCCCAAAGAGTTGATCAAGGGCGAGATCAAGTATCTGGTGAACCCGACCGGACGCTTCGTCGTCGGCGGCCCGCAGGGCGACTGCGGCCTGACCGGACGCAAGATCATCGTCGACACCTACGGTGGCGCGGCCCCCCACGGCGGCGGCGCATTCTCCGGCAAGGACCCGTCGAAGGTCGACCGCTCCGCCGCCTATGCCGGCCGTTACGTGGCGAAGAACATCGTCGCGGCGGGACTGGCCAGCAAGTGCCTGGTGCAGATTTCCTACGCCATCGGCGTCGCCGAGCCGACCTCGGTCTGGGTCACGACGCAAGGCACCGGCAAGGTCGCCGACGCCACCATCGCCGAACTGGTGAAGAAGCACTTCGACCTGCGTCCCAAGGGCATCGTGCAGATGCTCAATCTGCTGCGCCCGATCTACGAAAAGACCGCCGCCTACGGCCACTTCGGCCGCGACGAGCCAGAGTTCACGTGGGAGAACACCGACAAGGCCGCGGCATTGCGGGCTGACGCCGGCCTTTAAGCCCACTCGTAGAGCAGGGGAAATGGCCCGTTCGCGGGCCATTTTTTTTGCCCTTCGCAACCCTGCGGGACCGTCCATGGTCAATAATTGTGAAGACTCTGGAGAACGAAATGCATGATCTGGCAAAGAATGTTTTGGGCGGCGTCCTTCAGCCCTGCAGCACCGATCCGATGACCGGTTTCTTTCGCACTGGCGACTGCCAGGTGACCGAGGAAGACGTCGGCAACCATGGCGTTTGCATCATCGCCAGCGCGGAGTTCCTGGCCTTCTCGAAGTCGCGTGGCAACGATCTGTCCACCCCGCATCCCGAATTCGAATTTCCCGGCGTGAAGCCGGGGGATCGCTGGTGCCTGTGTTCCGCGCGCTGGCAGGAGGCCCTGGAGGCCGGCAAGGCGCCGCAGGTGGTGCTTGAATCCACGTCTTTGGCCGCGCTGGAAGTGGTCCGGCTGGCCGACCTCAAGCGTTACGCCGTAAAACTCGACCAGGAAAAATGATGAGCGCGCTGTACAAGCTGTCTGCCCGCCGCCTCGATGGCAGCAAGCAGTCGATGAAGGACTGCAAGGGCAAGGTCCTGCTGATCGTCAATACGGCCAGCGGCTGCGGCTTCACGCCGCAGTACGCCGGGCTCGAAGCGCTGTGGCAGAAGTACGGCAAGCGCGGGTTGGTGGTGCTGGGCTTTCCCTGCAACCAGTTCGGCGCACAGGAGCCGGGCGATGAAGCCGCGATCGGTGAGTTCTGCAGCCTGACCTATGACGTGACTTTCCCGCTGTTCGCCAAGGTGGATGTCAACGGCGACGACACCCATCCGATCTTCGCCTTCCTCAAGGCAGGTGCGCCAGGCGTGCTGGGCACGGAAGGCATCAAATGGAACTTCACCAAGTTTCTGGTCGACCGTGACGGCAGGGTCGTCGATCGCTACGCCTCGGCGCACAAGCCCGAAGATATGGCGGGCGACATCGAGCGCCTGCTCTGAGCGGGCATTCCTGATTCATCGCTTGCTGCGCCGGGACCGGAATCCCCAGGCGGCTATTTACTTCCGGCGTCGGGCCTTGGCGCCGGTGCTCTCGTCATCGGTCGCCGATTCATCGTCGCCGTCACCGAAGCGCACGATATGAACGCCGGGCGGCAAATCGGTCTTGCGGCGGGCAAGCTCCTTCAGCCAGTCGTTTCCGGGGGGCACGAGAACGTCCATAAGGCTCATGGCGCGGCGGGTCATGTGAGGCTCCTGTGGTGCTGGGATGCAATGGCTGGAATTTCGATGTCCAGGGTCACGTCCTCGTTAACGGGTGAAGGCCCCGCGTGGGCGGGGCCTTCGGGCGACTGGAAGGAGGAGGAAACCAGCCGCCGGGGGAAACTGGAACTTACCGGTCGAGGTAGCGGCGGGAATCGGTAAGGAATTTCAGGATGACATCTGACTGCATGTTGATCTCCGCTGTCGTTCTGGTTGTTCGCATACTTTTGTAGATGGGGCCGGCGCCGATTGGTTCAACAGCGAATTGCAACAAGTTGTTGCACGCCTCAATCGATCACGCCGTCCACGTAGTACCAGCGGCCATCCGCGCGCAGGAAGCGGCTCACTTCATGCAGCCGCTGCGCGCGGCCGCCGACCCGGCAGCGGGCGACGAACTCGATGGTGGCGGTGTCCGGCGTTTCCGTTCGCGCCTTGACTTCCAGCCCCAGCCATTTCGTCGACGGTCCGGCGCCGAGATCCAGGGCGGCGGGGCGGGTGGACGGGTGCCATGTCGCGAGCAGATAGTCCTCCAGCCCATGCACATAGGCGCTGTAGCGCGAGCGCATCAGCGATTCGGCATCGGGCGCAGGGCTTCCCGCATTGTAGCGGCCGCAACACGCGGCGTAGGCCAGCGGACGGCCGCAGGGACAGGGTTCCGGGGTCTTCGGTTTCACCGGCCGGCGCGGATCAGGGGTGCTTGCCGAGGTCGGGCGGCAGGGCGCACTTCTGGCAGTCGGGGCGGCCGAAGGGCGAAATGTAGCGCCACCAGATCCACGCCAGTACCGGCAGCAGGGCGATCAGCGCGATGTCGATCCAGCCCGGTTGCGTCAGTTCGCCCTTCCACCACGCCACGGCGGCGCGGATGGCTTCGATCAGCAGCACCATGTAGCCGAAGGCGGCGACGAGCAGCGCGGCGCGTTTCATGCCCCGCCCCGTTCGTAAACCCAGTCCAGCAGGGCATCCTGCGCCGGCTGCGCCGCTCCGGCGTTGGGGTGATTGACGAAGAACACCACGATCCAGCGCCGTCCCCCTTTGTCCAGCACATAGCCGGCGAGACTGCGCACGCCTTCCAGCGAACCCGTCTTGATATGCGCCTGGCCGGCGACGCCGTTCTGTTTGAGGCGCTTCTTCATCGTGCCGTCGGTCGCGGTCACCGGCAGGGAGGCCATCAGTTCGGGCATCACCGAACTTCGCCATGCCGCCTGCAGCAGGCGCCCCAGGCCTTCCGCGGTAATTCGCTCGCGCCGCGACAGGCCCGAGCCGTTTTCCAGCACCAGTTCCGGCATGCCCAGGCCCCGCGCCTCGAGCCAGGAACGGATCGCCGCATCCGCATCGGCGGCGCTGGCCGGTCGGTGTCCGGCCTCCATGCCGAGCGTCAGGAACAGCTGACGCGCCATGACGTTGTTGGAGAACTTGTTGATGTCGCGCACCACTTCGCCAAGAGTCGGCGATGGCAGCACGCCGATTGCGCGCGCATCGGCCGGCACCGCGCCCTCGCGGACGCCGCCCGTCAGCGAGCCGCCGAGTTCCGCCCAGAGCTGGAGGAAAACGCCGAGCACGAATTGCGGATGCTCCTGCACGGCGATGTTCCAGCGCTGTTCGCCGCAGCTTTGGGGAAAGACGCCGGTCAGCACCAGCCGCGTCGTCAGGCCGTGGCTGAAAGTGTCGGCACGCAGCCGCTCCCTCCAGTCGCCGCAGCCATTGCCGTGACCGTTTCCGTTGCCCAGCGTGATCTTGTTGATGAGGTCGAGATTGACCGGCGCCGGTTCCATGCTGACCGTTAATGTTTTCTGAGCTGGATCGGGAATCAGTTGCAGCGTGACCGCCTTGAAGTTCAGCAGCAGGGCATCGGGGGCGACGTTGTAGGGCCGCATCGGCTGGGCGTCGAAGCGCCCTGGATCGGCGCCGTTGATCGCAAACGCGCTGCGGTCGAGTACCAGGTCGCCGCGTATCTCCCGGATGCCGCGGGCGCGGATCTGTCGCAGCAGGCGCTCGAACTGGTCATAGGTGAGCTTGGGGTCGCCGCCGCCGCGCAGGTGCAGGTCGCCGCTCAGCACGCCATCGCTCAGCGTGCCGGTGGCAAAGGCCTCGGTCTTCCAGACATAGGCCGGCCCCAGCAGGTCGAGGGCGGCGAAGGTGGTGACCAGCTTCATGGTCGATGCCGGGTTCAGCGCGGCACGGGCGTTGACCGCGACGCGCGGCAGCGCGGCATCCACTTCCCTGACCCAGACGGCAGTTGCCGCCACGGGAATGCCGGCGCCTTTGAGCGCCTGCGCCACCGGGGCGGGCAAGTCGCTGGCGCCCGCCTGCAGCGCCCACAGGCAAGCTACGGAGAAGAATATTTTGCGCATCGCCCTATCTTATAGAATCGGACGAAAAAACGAGGGGAGATCACGCATGGAGAATCCCGCAGGCGCCTTGCAACCGGCGTGGCAGCCGACGGCCGCCGCGATACGCGCGGCCAAGCTCACCGCATTCACGGACTGGCTGGCGACCGAGCGCGGCTTGCGGTTCGGCGACTACGACGCGCTCTGGCGCTGGTCGGTGGATGATCTCGAAGTCTTCTGGGGGGCCGTCTGGGATTACTTTGGCATCGCCGCCGCGACGCCGCGCACGCGAGTCCTGGCCGATGCCCGCATGCCCGGCGCGCAATGGTTTCCAGGGGTCACGATGAACTACGTCGACCAGGTCTTTCGCCATGCCACGGCAGATCGACCGGCCATCGTTTCCCGCAACGAGGCCGGCCTCGATCGCGAGCTAAGCTGGCCGGAACTGCAGCGCCAGGTCGGCGCGCTGGCCGCGACCTTGCGCGGCATGGGCGTCAGGCGCGGTGACCGCGTGGTGGCCTATCTGCCGAATATTCCCGAAACCATCGTGGCCTTCCTCGCCGCGGCCAGTCTGGGCGCGATCTGGTCCGTCTGCTCGCCCGACATGGGGCGCATCGCGGTGCTCGACCGTTTCCGCCAGATCGGGCCGAAAGTGCTGATCGCGGGCGATGGCTACCGCTACGGCGGCAAGCCGCACGACCGTCGCGAACTGATCCATGAGTTGCTGGCAGAACTGCCCAGCATCGACCACATGGTGCTGTTGCCCTGCCTCGATTTCCAGGCCGATCCGGACGAGTTCGCGCACTGCACGACCTGGGCCGCTGCGATTGCCGGCCATGCGCCGCTGCAAGTCGAGTACGTGCCCTTCGATCATCCGCTCTGGGTGGTGTATTCCTCGGGCACCACGGGCCTGCCCAAGCCCATCGTGCATTCGCATGGCGGCATCGTTGTCGAGCAGGTCAAGCTCGGCGCTTTTCATCTCGATCTCGGCCCGGAGGACCGCTTCCACTGGTATTCGAGCAGCGGCTGGATCATGTGGAACTGCCAGCTCATGGGCCTGCTGATGGGCAGCACCATCTGCATTTACGACGGCAACCCGGGCTGGCCCGACTGGAATGCCCTGTGGCGCTTCGTCGGCGAAACGCGCGTGACTTTCTTCGGTGCCGGCGCGGCCTTCTTCCTGTCCTGCCTCAAGGCCCATGTCGAACCGAACCAGGTCGCCGATCTGTCGCAGCTGCGCGCCGTCGGTTCGACCGGCTCGCCCTTGCCGGTGGAAGGCTATCAGTGGATCTACGACCACGTGCGGCGGGACATCTGGATCAATCCGATCTCCGGCGGCACCGATTTCGCCGGCTGCTTTGTCGGCGGCGTGCCGACGCTGCCGGTGTATTTGGGCGAGATGCAATGCCGCTGCCTCGGCGCGAAAGTGGAAGCCTTCGACGAAGCCGGCCGGGCGCTGATCGACGAAGTCGGCGAACTGGTCTGCAGCGCGCCGATGCCCTCGATGCCGCTCAAATTCTGGAACGACCCGGAAGATCGCCGCTACCGCGAGAGCTATTTCGACATGTATCCCGGCATCTGGCGCCACGGCGACTGGCTGCGCATCACGCCGCGCGGCGGCGCCATCATCTACGGGCGCTCGGATGCCACCATCAACCGTCACGGCATCCGCATGGGCACCAGCGAGTTGTATCGCGCGGTCGAGGAATTGCCGGAAGTGCTGGACAGCCTGGTGGTCGATCTCGAATTTCTCGGCCGCGAATCCTACATGCCGCTGTTCGTTGTCCTGCGCCCCGGTCATGAGCTGACGCCGCAACTCGAAGCCACGCTGCGCGAGCGCATCAAGGCTGCGCTGTCGCCACGGCATGTGCCCAACGAGATATTTCAGGTGGCCGAGATTCCGCGCACGCTGTCGGGCAAGAAGATGGAACTGCCGGTCAAGAATCTGCTGCTCGGCCAAGCCCTGGCGAAGATCGCCAATCCGGATGCGATGGCCAATGCCGGCAGCCTGCAATGGTTCGTCGACTTCGCCGCAAAGCGTGCGGCAATGGAGCCCGCGGCATGAACGCACGGATTGCCGTGCCGCTGCCCAAGGCCTACAGGCTGCTCAACCACGGCCCCACGGTGCTCGTCTCCAGCGCCCACGCCGGACGGCGCAACGTGATGGCCGCGGCCTGGAACATGGCGCTCGATTTCGATCCGCCCAAGGTGGCGGTGGTGATCGACAAGGCGACGCTGACCCGCGAACTGGTCGAAGCCTCGGGCGAGTTCGTGCTCAACGTGCCGTCACGGCAGCAGGCCGCGCTGACGCTGGCGGTCGGCAGTGAGAGCGGACGGGAGTGCGCGCCTGCGGAGGACAAGCTGGCAAAAGTCGGCGCTGGCGCAACGGCGGCCAGCGTGGTCGGTGCGCCCCTGATCGACGGCTGCCTGGCCTGGCTCGAATGCCGCGTCATCGCGGAGCCGCACATCCAGCAAACCTACGATCTGTTCCTTGCCGAAGTGGTCGCCGCCTGGGCCGATCCGGCAGTGTTCTCGAACGGGCGCTGGCACTTCCCTGATCAACAGCAGCGCAGCATCCACTACCTGTCCGGCGGCACCTTCTTTGCCACTGGCGACGCCTTCGAGGTTCGGCAGCCTTAGCCGCCGAAGGGCCGCACCCCGATCAGCCACGCGTGGCCGTAAAAGGCGAACAGCACCCAGGCGACGAGGCCGATTACGATCACCATCGCGTCGCGTGACCAGCCGAGCACCGGATACGTGCGACCCGCCAACCGGTCGCGTCGTCGCGCGGTAATGAAGTCGAGGACTGCCCAGATCAGGAAAGCACCGAACAGCGCCGCATCGGAGAGATTGCCGTTGGCGAGCAAATGGGCCACGGCCCACAACTTGACGCCGGCCACCATCGGGTGGCCGACAGCGGCCTTGATGTGGCTGCCCGGCAGGTAGGCCGCCACCAGCAGAATGAATACCGGCAGGGTGACCAAGGCGGCCAGATGCCGCGTCCAGGGCGGCGTCGGCCACAGCACGGGCGAATTCACTCGGGCCATGCCGTAACCCCAGATGATCAGCCCCAGGCCCACTGCCGAGATGAGTGAGTACACGCCTTTCCAGCGCGTTTCGCCAAGGTGGGCAATCTGCGCCTCGCGCCAGTGACCGGCATAAATGCGCACCGAATGGGCGCCGAGGAAAAGCGCCAAGCCGAGGATCAAAAAGCTCATTGCGACTCTTTCTGCAACAGTGAAGTGCTGCGATGATACTTGCGATTTAAACGTTCCGGGCCCACCTTGGCAGCATCTTCCCCCGGAGAGTCGCCGTGACCATTCGCCATCTGCAACAGATCATCCGCTCCGTCGCCACCTCGGATGGCGCCGGCGTCAGCCTGCGCCGCAGCCTGGGCCAGTCCCAGACCGCCCGCGTCGATCCCTTCCTGATGCTCGACGAGTTTTCGTCGGACGACCCGGACGACTACATTGCCGGCTTCCCGCCGCATCCGCATCGCGGCTTCGAGACCGTGACCTACATGCTCGACGGCCACATGCTGCACGAAGACCACTTGGGCAATCGCGGCGACCTGCTGCCTGGCGGCGCGCAATGGATGACAGCCGGGCGCGGCATCATTCATTCCGAAATGCCGCAGCAGGAAAGCGGACGCATGCGCGGCTTTCAGCTCTGGATCAACCTGCCGGCCGCTGAAAAGATGAAGCCGGCGCACTATCGCGACATCCGACCCGAAGAGATTCCGCAGGCAGCCCTGCCCGGTGGCGGCGAGGTCAGGGTGATCGCCGGCCGCATCGTGGTCGACGGACGCGAGGTCGCCGGTCCGGTGCAAGGTCTTTCGACCGAAGCGCTCTACATCGATGTTCGCCTCCCCGCGGGCGCGAACTTCGCTCAGGTTCTGCCGGCCGGCCATAGCGCCTTCGTCTATGCCTACGAAGGGAACCTGAGCATCGGCCCCGCAGGCGATCCTCGCCGCCTGTCGGCACAGGATGCCGGCGTGCTTTCGGCAGGCGAAATGGTGGAAATCCACGCCGAGGAGGGGCCTGCCGGCTTCCTCCTGCTGGCGGCACGGCCGCTGGGCGACGCGGTGGTCCAGTACGGACCCTTCGTGATGAATACCCGCGAGGAAATCGAACAGGCCATTGCCGACTACCGCGATAACCGTCTGGTTTGACCCATTTCTTTCATCCTCCTCTTGAAGAATGGACCTTTAGGCACTATTATTAGCACTCGTCGGCGATGAGTGCTAATCGTTTGCCCTTCGCCCGACTCAGACCTGCGGCCAGCCCGCACCGGCTTTTTCTGTAACAACTCAGTTTAAGAGGAGATCAACCCCATGAAAATCCGTCCTTTGCATGACCGCGTTATCGTCAAGCGTCTCGAAGAAGAGAAGAAAACCGCTTCCGGAATCGTCATTCCCGACAACGCTGCCGAGAAGCCCGATCAGGGTGAAGTCCTGTCCGTCGGCTCCGGCAAGATCCAGGACGACGGCAAGGTTCGCCCGATGTCGCTCAAGGTTGGCGACCGCGTTTTGTTCGGCAAGTACTCCGGCCAGACCGTCAAGGTCGATGGCGACGAACTGCTGGTCATGCGCGAAGAAGACATCATGGGCGTAGTTGAGCTCTAATCGATACAGAATTACAGGAGATATACACAATGGCAGCTAAAGAAGTTCAATTTGGCGACTCCGCTCGTCAGCGCATGGTTCGTGGTGTCAATATCCTCGCCGACGCAGTCAAGGTGACCCTCGGCCCCAAGGGCCGCAATGTGATTCTGGAGCGTTCGTTTGGCGCTCCGACCATTACCAAGGACGGCGTTTCCGTCGCCAAGGAAATCGAACTGAAGGACAAGTTCGAGAACATGGGCGCGCAGATGGTCAAGGAAGTCGCTTCCAAGACCTCCGACGTCGCCGGTGACGGCACCACCACCGCCACCGTGCTGGCCCAGTCGATTGTCCGCGAAGGCATGAAGTATGTGGCCGCCGGCATGAACCCGATGGATCTGAAGCGCGGCATCGACAAGGCCGTGATCGCCGTCGTCGAAGAGCTGAAGAAGATTTCGAAGCCCTGCACCACGACCCAGGAAATAGCCCAGGTCGGCTCGATTTCGGCCAATGCCGATGCCGATATCGGCAAGATCATCGCCGATGCGATGGACAAGGTCGGCAAGGAAGGCGTGATCACCGTCGAAGACGGCAAGTCGCTGGAAAGCGAACTCGAAGTGGTCGAAGGCATGCAGTTCGATCGCGGCTACCTGTCGCCTTACTTCATCAACAATCCGGACAAGCAGATCGCGATTCTGGACAACCCCTTCGTGCTGCTGCACGACAAGAAGGTCTCCAACATCCGTGACCTCCTGCCCGTACTCGAGCAGGTCGCCAAGGCCGGCCGTCCGCTGCTGATCGTCGCCGAAGATGTCGATGGCGAAGCGCTGGCCACCCTGGTGGTGAACAACATTCGCGGCATCCTCAAGACCGTTGCCGTCAAGGCCCCGGGCTTCGGCGATCGTCGCAAGGCCATGCTGGAAGACATCGCCATCCTGACCGGCGGCACGGTGATCGCCGAAGAAGTCGGCCTGACCCTGGAAAAGGCCACGCTGAAGGATCTCGGCCAGGCCAAGCGCGTCGAAGTGTCGAAGGAAAACACCACGCTGATTGACGGCGCCGGTTCGGAGGACACGATCAAGGGTCGCGTTACCCAGATTCGTGCCCAGATCGAAGAAGCCACCAGCGACTACGACAAGGAAAAGCTGCAGGAGCGCGTGGCCAAGCTGGCCGGCGGTGTTGCACTGATCAAGGTTGGCGCCGCGACCGAAATGGAAATGAAGGAAAAGAAGGCCCGCGTCGAAGACGCGCTGCACGCCACGCGTGCCGCCGTTGAAGAAGGCATCGTGCGATCAAGCTGAAAGGCGACAACCACGAGCAGGAAGCCGGCATCAAGATTGTGCTGCGCGCCCTCGAGCAGCCGCTGCGCGAAATCGCCGCAAATGCCGGTGACGAGCCGAGCGTGGTGGTCAACAAGGTGCTCGAAGGCAAGGGCAACTTCGGCTACAACGCCGCGACCGGCGAGTACGGCGACATGGTGGCGATGGGCGTGCTGGATCCGACCAAGGTGACGCGCACCGCGCTGCAGAACGCCGCTTCGGTGGCCGGCCTGATGCTGACCACCGATTGCATGGTGGCCGAGCTGGTCGAAGACAAGCCGGCCGGCGGTGGCGGCATGGGCATGGGCGGCATGGGTGGCATGGGCGGCATGGGCGGCATGGATATGTAATCGGTTTCGTCGGCGGCTTTGCCGCCGACTTCACCGATTGCATATCCACCAGTTAGGAACAGGGGGAACCCAGGTTCCCCCCGTACCCCCTTCCTACGGGGGCTCTGCTTTACCGAAACCCCCGACTCTGGAAACGGAGGCGGGGGTTTTCTGCTTTCTGCGGGCAAAAGTCGGCGCTGGCGGAACGGCGGCCGGGGCCTGGGCGGCGATCTTCGTTATCAGTTCGAGTGGCGTCAGCACCAGCGCCGCCGGGCCAGCGCCAGCGCTTTGCGTGCCGGGGAAGCCGCTTCGCGGGCCGGCAGCTTCTGCGGCGACCCGCGAAAATCCTCGCCATCGTGTCGTGGCCCGCTATCCGTGGGCGAGCTTTGCATGCGCAGCAAGATGGGGCAGGACAAAACCCTGCCCGCATCGCTGCGGAATGCTGCTGGCGAGAATCCCGCTGCGAACCGCGCCTTCGCTGCACACCTTCGCGAAAAACGCCAGAATCAAGCTCGCGCGAACCGCCTTGTGCCTGCAACGCAGGACACGACCAAAACCATGACTACGATCAGGTCGGGACTGATTCGCTCGCCCAGGATCGCTGCGGATAGCATCAGGCCGAGGAAAGGTTGCAGGAATTGGAGTTGACCGATGCTCGCGATGCCGCCGTCCGCCAGTCCCCGATACCAGAAGATGAAACCGATCAGCATGCTGAACAGCCCGACGTAGAGCAGTGCCGCGATCGATGCGCCACTCGTGGCCTCCCATCGCTCAGGCCAGGCTGCCCAGGCGAGCGGAAGCATGACCGGCAATGCCAGCAGAAGCGCCCAGCAGATGACCTGCCACCCGCCGAGATGGCGCGACAGGCGGCCACCCTCGGCGTAGCCCAACCCGCAGACCGTGATCGCGGCGAACATCGCGGCATCACCCGCCCACGATCCCTCGATCGGTCCGACCGACAGCGCAAAGCCCATCACCAGTCCGCTCGCCACGCAAGAGAAGAGCCAGAAAGCGGGGCGGGGGCGCTCGGCGGCGCGAACAACCGCAAAGACCGCCGTTGCCACGGGCAGCAACGCGATGTAGAGCAAGCCACGCGCGGCTGACATCTGTTGCAGCGCCAGGGCCGTCAGCAGCGGAAAGCCGACGACGACGCCAAGGGCGGTGAGGCACAGCCCCGCAACGTCGTCCCGGCGCGGCCACGACTGCCGGGCGGCCCAAAGGCACAGGATGCCGGCAAGCCCCGCAATCGAGGCGCGGGCATAGGTCAGGAACAGCGGCTCGAAATCCTGCAATGCCAGGCGCGTCGCCGGTAGTGAACCGCTGAAAATCAATACCCCGACGAGGCCGTTCAACCAGGGCTTGGAAGACAGGAATCTCATGCTCCGATACCTGCAGCACGGGTTGCGTCGTAGGCCTGCATGTGCGCCAGGCTCACACTCAGCAGCGGCGTGTCCATTCCCGTCTCGCGCGCACGGCGCAGCATGTCTCCCATGATGTGCTCATGCTCCGTCGATCCGCCGTGCAGCATGTCGCGCAGCATCGACGCGGTTCCGCTGGAACCGTGTTCGGTCAGCGTCGCCAGCATTTTGGAAAAAGCGGCCTGCGAAGGGATGTGTCCTGCGCTGGCGGCCGTGGCCACGCATTCGCCGAGCATCCGCCGTATGAGGGCCTTGCCGTCCGCAGCCTGCAGGATGGCGCCAATCGGGGCGCGCATCAGCGTCGTCATGCCGGCATAGGTCGCGAGGAACACGAACTTCTCCCACATCTCCTGCAGGATGTCCTGGCTCAGCACGGGCGCGAAGCCGCCACGCTCCAGCAGGCCGTGCAGGGCGAACGCTACATCCTGCTGGCTGTTCGTACGCGCGCCCAAGGCCAGGCGCTCCGCCGTGTTGAGATGCAGGATTTCTCCGCCGGCACCCAGCGCAACGCCGATGTGGCACAGGCCACCCAGAATGCGTTCGGCACCGAAGCGCGCATCCAGGCGCTCCAGATGCCGCACGCCATTGAGCAAGGGTAGGATCCAGGTCGAGGTACCGACGGCAGGTGCAATGGCATCCATTGCGCCGTCGAGATCGTAGGCCTTGCATGCCAGCAGCACAGCGTCCACGGGCGGCGGTGCCCCGGTCACCGTGCTGACGCGGGTGGCCAGATCGCCCAAGGGGCTCTTGATAACCAGCCCCGTGCTCGCAAGCTGTGCCGCACGTTTCTGGCGCACCAGAAACCGCACATCCACGCCGGCGGCGGCCAGCCGCCCGCCGAAATATCCACCGATCCCGCCGGCACCGAGCATCAGGACCCGCATGATGCAATCTCCCTACGTGTTTGCTTGTTTCTACTATAGTAGAAATTGTCCGAATTGGTCAAGCTCGTTGAAGCCCGTGCGCCCGTCGTGGCTTAATTGCGGTCATGCAGACTCCCTCTATCCCACAGACCAACCCCAGCGGCGACGCTGCCGAAGCCCTCCCGGAGAATCTTCGGCGCATGCGCCAGGAAGCCAGGCTCACCCTCGATCGCCTGGCAGCGTTGTCGGGGGTGAGCCGCGCGATGATCTCCAAAATCGAAAGAGGAACCTCGGTACCCACCGCCACCGTTCTCGGCAAGCTCGCCGGGGCGTTGCACATCAGCCTCTCCCAGTTGCTGGGCGAGTTCCATGCCCGCCAACCAAGGCTCCATCGAAAAGAGAACCAAGCGATCTATCGCGATCCCGCTTCAGGTTTCGAACGCCGTTCGCTTTCCCCGGTTTTCGAGGACGGCGCAGTCGACCTGGCGCTCAACGTGCTGCCACCCGGCGAGGCCGTCGAGTTCCCGCCGCACCACGCGGGCGTGGAAGAGTTCCTCGTCGTGCATGAGGGAACGCTTACCGTACTTCTTGATGGGAAGCGTTTTGACGTCGAATCCGGAGATACGCTGTTCTATCCCTCAGACTGCATCCATGAGTTCCGGAATGAAGGCGAACAACCAACCGTCTTCTACATCGTGATCAACGACCGGACGCGGAGGTAAGAGACAAGGTGGCGTGGTGACCAGGCAGACTGGCTCTGCAGAAGGTTCATCGATAGGGCCGACGGCTTGGAAGATCATTGTTTCCAAAAGCATTTCGGGCGACGTGCCCGAATCGGGGTTCGATGTCCTGAACCAGGACGGAGAGCTCGATTTCGGCCAACGCCGATGCCGATATCGGCAAGATCATCGCCGATGCGATGGACAAGGTGGGCAAGGAAGGCGTGATCATGGGCGTACTGGACCCGACCAAGGTGACCCGCACGGCACTGCAGAACGCCGCTTCGGTGGCCGGCCTGATGCTGACCACCGATTGCATATCCACCAGTTAGGAACAGGGGGAACCCAGGTTTCCTCCCGTTACCCACCTTCCTGTTGGGTTCCGTTGTACAAAAAACCTGGCCTCAATGGCTGGGTTTTTTTTGTTTTGATCGGTGCCGCAAAGACGGCTCCGCGGTGCGTTTCCTTGCGGCGACGCACAAAAAATTCGCTGCGCGGAAGCCAAGCATTTAGCTTGCAAAACTAATACCCGATCCGATACCGGACACGTTATCATTTCTCCGAAATCAGTATTACAAAGGGGGTATCCATGGGCACCGAAGGCATCTATCGCAAGACGGAAAAAGGCCGCGTCGAGATCGCGACCCGCGCCAACAGGATCGGTCTGCGGGAGCGAACCATGCTGATCATGGTCGATGACAAGACGACCCGTCGCGAGCTGTTGGCAAAGAGCCCCCACCCGACCACCGAGGGCATTCTCAACAACCTGCTGGCGGATGGCTACATCGAGATCGTCAATGGTGCCGCGGCTGCGGCTCCCGCAGCTTTCGCCGCGCCTGCAGCGGCCGCGGCTGTGGCAGCACCGGCAGATCCAGCGGCTCCGGCGGTCGAGGTTTCCCTGCAATCGGCCTCCCGCTTTGCCTGTCGGGCCTTGGTTACTATCCTGGGCCCGGGGGCAGATGATCTGACCGCCTTGGTCGAAAAATGCAGGAATGTCGAAGACCTCAGGGTCAGGCTTGAGAAATGCCGCGATGTCGTTCAGGGCATGGGGGGCAGGAAGAAGGCCGAAGAATTCTGGGCCGGCGTTACCGCGCGCTTGCCGCAGAGCTGATTCGTGGCATGCTGAGTGGAGCTGAAGGCAACTCCGCCCGCCCTCCTGTAGTCACGACGCCGCCATGAGAGTATTGCTTGCAGAAGACGACCGCATCATTTCCCAGGGGCTGATCGCCGCCCTGCGCAAATCGGGTTATGCGGTGGATCACGTTAATAACGGCGCCGATGCCGACACGGCGCTGCTTTCCCAGCAGTACGATCTGCTGCTGCTCGATCTCGGCCTGCCGCGCATGTCGGGGATCGATGTGCTCAAACGTCTGCGCGCGCGCAAGCTGACCATGCCGGTGCTGGTGCTGACGGCACAGGACGGCGTCGAAGACCGGGTGCGCGGCCTCGACGCCGGCGCCGACGACTACCTGACCAAGCCCTTCGCCCTGCCGGAGCTGTTTGCCCGGGTGCGGGCGCTCACTCGGCGCGGTACCGGCAATCCGACCCGGATCGAGGTGGGTGCTTTGTCCTACGACCAGTCCGAGCGCATTGCCCGTCTCAATGGCGAGATCGTCGAGTTGTCGGCACGCGAACTGGCGCTGCTCGAAATCCTGCTGCTGCGTGCCGGACGCCTGGTGGCGAAGGAACAGCTGGTCGACCAGTTGTGCAGTTGGGGCGAAGAAGTCAGCAACAACGCCATCGAGGTCTATATCCACCGTCTGCGCAAGAAGCTCGAGCCCGGCGGCGCCCGTATCACGACGGTGCGCGGCCTCGGCTATTGCCTGGAGAAACCGGCAGATCCTGCAGATGGCAAAGCCTGACGCCGGTTCGCGAAGCGGAAATGCCGGCACGCACAGCGAAGGCACGCCAAGTCCCGACCGATCGGCTGCACCCGCAGCGGCAGGCCCGAAGGGCAACAATCCCTTCGTAAATTACGAATATCCGAATTCGCTGTTCGGCGAGATCCTCGACTGGATGCTCGCGCCGCTGCTACTGCTGTGGCCGGTTTCGATTGCCGCCACCAATCACGTTGCGGCCTATATCGCCAACCAGCCCTACGATCAGGCCCTGGCCGATAGCGTCAGGGCCATCGTGCGCCTGGTCAAGATCGATGGCGGCCGGGTCACGGTCAACCTGCCGGCGCCCACTCGCACGCTGCTGCGCGCGGACGATATCGACACGCTCTACTACCAGGTGATCGGCCCCACCAGCAACCTGATTCAGGGCGACCGGGAAATTCCGTGGCCGACGCTGCCGACAAAGCCGGAAGCCGGCCAGGTGTTGTTCCGCGATGAGCGCATCGAAGCCGAAAACGTGCGCATTGCCTACGCCTTCATTCCGGTCAGGAGCGGGCTGCCGCCAGCCGTGGTGCAGGTAGCCGAAACCCTGAAGAAGCGCGAGGCGCTGTCTGCCAGCATCATTTCCGGAGTACTGCTGCCACAATTTGCCATCATTCCGCTGGCAGTGATTCTGGTCTATATGGGACTGATGCGAGGCATTGCGCCCCTGCGCCTGCTGCAGGAGCGGATTCATCGCCGCCGCCCGTCCGACCTGTCACCGATCCCGGTGCGGCGCGTTCCGGACGAAGTGCGCCCCCTGGTTTTCGCCTTCAACCAGATGATGGGAAGGCTGGAAGAGAACCTGCAGGCGCAGCAGCGTTTCATCGCCCAGGCCGCGCACCAGATGCGCACGCCGCTGACCGGGCTCAAGACGCAGACCGAAATCGCGCTCTCGGAATCCGATCCGGCGCAGATGCGGCATGCGCTGCAACTGATCGCCGAGAGCACGGACCGCGCTTCGCACCTGATCAACCAGTTGCTGATGCTGGCCCGTGCCGAGGCCAGCCACGAAAAGTTGCACAGCGTGGTGCCGCTGGACCTCGACGCATTGGCGCGCAGCGTGACCGAGGAATGGGTGGTGCGCGCCATGGCAAAGCAGATTGACCTCGGCTTCGAGGAGAGCGGCCGCAAGTTGTTGATAGACGGCGTGCCGCTGCTGCTGCGCGAACTGCTGAACAATCTGGTAGACAACGCAATCAAGTACACCCCGCCGGGAGGCCATGTAACGGTGCGCGCCCGGGCCGGCCGCCTGGCCGTGCTCGAGGTGGAGGATAACGGCATCGGCATTCCCTTCGAAGAGCATGCGCACATCTTCGAGCGCTTTTATCGGGTGCTCGGTACCGATGTCGAAGGCAGCGGACTGGGCCTGCCCATTGCCGCCGAGATCGCCGACCTGCATCAGGCCAGGATAGATCTGCTGCCGGGCAGCAATGGCCGGGGCAGCCTGTTCCGCGTCAGTTTTCCTCGCCACTGGGAGGCCGCTGACAGGCCGCCGAGCCGGACCAGGCCGGTTTCGGGAAGTTTCCCGATTGGCCTGTAAGCGGGCCTGTAAGCAGGTCTGTAAGCTTCCCGTCAGGATTGCCGGACAACAATGGCGTCATCTTGGGGCATTTGGCGTTGATCTATGACGTTGGTACTGCTCCGGGGATACGGTAGACGCATAACACGGGGAACCCGGAGTGCGTCTCGGGAACGGCGAACTGTTCCGGTTCGCCGCAAAGCCAAAAAAGGAGGAGTGCTAGATGCAACTCACTGAGAAGCACAAGCAGTACTGGAACATCAACCTGAAGATAAGCAGCATCCTGCTTGTCCTCTGGTTTATTGTCACGTTCGTGATGGGCTGGTTTGCCCGCGAACTCAACGACATCACTTTCCTCGGCCCCTTGGGCTTCTACATGTCGGCGCAGGGCTCGTTGATCATTTACGTCGCGATCATCTGGTATTACGCCCATTACATGAACAACCTGGACCACGAATACGGCGTCCATGAAGGGGAGGAAGACTAATGGCTGCCGCTCAAACCCAATCGCAGTTTTTCCAGAGCCTGAAGAAGTACTACACCTTCTACACGGGCGGTTTCATTGCCTTCGTCATCCTCGTCGGCATCCTCGAACAGATGGGCGTGCCGAACAAGATCCTCGGCTACCTGTTCCTGTTCGCCACCATCGGCCTGTATGCCGGCATCGGCTTCATGTCGAAGACGGCCGACGTCGGCGAGTATTACGTTGCCGGCCGACGCGTGCCTGCGCTGTTCAACGGCATGGCGACCGGCGCCGACTGGATGTCTGCTGCCAGCTTCATCGGCATGGCCGGCACCCTGTACCTGTCCGGCTATGACGGACTGGCCTTCGTGCTGGGCTGGACCGGCGGCTACTGTCTGGTGGCGATTCTGCTGGCGCCCTACCTGCGCAAGTTCGGTCAGTTCACGATTCCGGACTTCCTCGGCGCCCGCTTCGGCGGCCACCTGCCGCGGCTGATCGGAGTGATTGCGGCCATTACCTGCTCTTTCACTTACGTGATCGCGCAGATTTACGGCGTCGGCATTATCACTTCGCGCTTCACCGGCCTCGAGTTCCAGGTCGGCGTGTTCGTGGGCCTGGCCGGCATTCTGGTGTGTTCCTTCCTCGGCGGCATGAAGGCGGTGACCTGGACCCAGGTGGCGCAGTACATCATTTTGATCATCGCCTACATGATCCCGGTGGTGTGGCTGTCGGTGAAGCATACCGGTGTCCCGATCCCGCAGATCGTTGCCTACACGAACTCGCTGCCGAAGATTACGGCGCTTGAGAACGAGTTCAACGACAAGGCCTCGCCCAAGGGCGCCAAGGAAGAGTCGGTCCGCGCCATATTCCGTGACCGTTCGGCGGCAGCAACCGCCAAGCTGGCCGGTCTGGAAAAGGACGGCCCGGCCTTCCTCGCGGCGGAAAAGGCCAAGCTGGTCGACAAGGTGAATGCCCTCAAGACGGCCGAGCCGGCAGCAGACCCGAAGGCGATTGACGCTGCGGAGAAAGCCCTCAAGGCCTTCCCGATCGATGCGGCTGCAGCCAAAAAGGCCTGGACCGCGGAGAAAGCTGTCGGCGCTCGCGCCGCACCGCTCAAGCATCATGCCGAAGCCTTTGCCGCCGCCGGCAAGACGCCGGAAGAGGTCGAGAAGAACCGCGGCATCGCGAAGAAGAACTTCCTCGCCCTGATCGCGTGTCTGATGATCGGTACCGCCGCCCTGCCGCACATCCTGATGCGCTACTACACCACGCCTTCGGTGAAGGAAGCTCGCCAGTCGGTGTTCTGGGGTTTGTTCTTCATCTTCCTGCTGTACTTCACGGCACCGGCCCTGGCCATTCTGGTCAAGTTCGAGGTCTACAGCAATCTGGTGGGGTCTAGCTTCGCGTCCTTGCCGGCCTGGGTCAGCAACTGGGCCACGGTGGACAAGACGCTGATGAACATCGCCGACATCAACGGCGACGGCCTCGTTCAGCTGGCGGAAATCGTCATCGGCGGCGACCTGATCGTGTTGGCGACTCCGGAAATTGCGGGCCTGCCCTACGTGATCTCGGGTCTGGTGGCGGCCGGCGGTCTGGCAGCGGCGCTCTCTACCGCTGACGGCCTGCTGCTGACCATCGCCAACGCGATGTCGCACGACTTGTACTACAAGATGATCGACCCGAACGCCTCGACGGTACGCCGTCTGGCGGTATCCAAGGGTCTGTTGCTCGTGGTGGCGCTGGTGGCTGCCTACGTCACCAGCCTGAAGCCGGGCGACATCCTGTTCCTGGTCGGTGCGGCCT
Source organism: Rhodocyclaceae bacterium (assembly GCA_006218025.1). Lineage (GTDB taxonomy): Bacteria > Pseudomonadota > Gammaproteobacteria > Burkholderiales > Rhodocyclaceae > Sulfuritalea. The sequence goes on from VBWA01000006.1 coordinate 54,346, forward strand.
TCTCGCTGGCAGCCTCGGGCTTCTTCCCGGCGCTGGTCTGCGGGGTGTTCTGGAAGCGCGCCAACTACCTCGGTGCGGTGCTGGGCATGGCCTTGGGTCTGGGCGTCTGTGCCTATTACATGTACATGACGTATCCCTTCTTCGGCGTCAATGCACCGAAGTGGTGGGATATCGCCCCGATCTCCGCCGGCACCTTCGGCATTCCCGCCGGTTTCCTTGGCATCATCATCGGCAGCCTGATTTCCCCGGCGCCGAACAAGGAGATTCAGGACTTGGTCGACCATGTCCGCTATCCGAACCTGGAAGGCGACATCGACACCAAGGGAATTTGATTAGATCTTTGGAGGAGGAGGGGGGTTAGGGAGAATACCCGCCCCCGTTGAACCGGCCCCTGGGTAACCATGGGCCGGTTTTTTTATGTCTCCGAGCGAAGGCGAGGAGACGGTATCCCAGCGATATTGCCTGCCCCCGAAGGGGAATCCCAGGCACGCAAAGCGTCGTCCCTTTGGGCGCGGACGGTATCCCCCGGTGGGATTTGCTCCCTCTCCTTCAAGGGGAAGGTCGCATGCGACGTTTGCGATTGGTGGGTCGGGGAGGGGATGGGTGGTGGGGATGGAACGTGCTAGCGCGGGACCGGGCCGTGCCCTGTCGCCGTATCGTCAGCGCCGACTTTTATGTCTCCGCTGGAAGCGGAGACGGTATCCCCTTGCGGGACAAGGCTACGGCCTGACTTGAATCAGAAGGGAAGTTCGGGAATGAATTTCATCAGGTCGGCGCGCTCGGCGTCATGGGCCAGCTTCTTTGCCCGCTTGGGCTCGAACGTGACCAGGCGCTTGAGGATGCGTGCGACGTCGTCGGGGCGATTGGCATGATGGTAGGCCATGCCCAGTTGGTAGAAACCTTCGCCGCTCATCGGCTGCAGCTCGACCACCTTTTCCAGTGCTTTCACCGCTTCGTCGTGCTGTCCGAGGCGCGCATAAGCCAGCCCCATGCCGTACCACGCCATGTCCTGGTTGGGCATCAGGCGCACGGCCTCGGTGAAGGCGGCGATCGCCTCTTTCGGCTTGCCCGCGTGTTCGCAGACGTAGCCGAGGTTGTACCAGTTGGGGCCGTCGTCCGGGGTCAGCGCCAGCGCCGCCTCGAACCACTTTATCGCCACCGGGTAATTCTTCCGATTCGCCGCAATCGCGGCCAGGTGGCGCGCCGACTGCACGTCCTGCGGGTTCATGTGAAACGCCGTACTGTAGGCCTCGAAGGCGCGATCTTCGCGGCCGAAGAAATGAAACACCCAGCCGCGGGCATAATGCCGCCAATGATCGTAATTCATGAGATTGACCGAGCAAAATAATGGAGACCGAAACATACCATGAGCCACCCTGAACTGTTGATCCTCGGCGTGCTGCGCGCGCTGGCCGAGGTCGCCATGTTGTTTCTCCTCGGTCAGGGCCTGTTGGCCCTGCTGGCCGGGAGTCGCCGCGACACAAACACCATGTACAAGCTGTTCCTGATCGTCACCGCGCCGGTGGTGAAGGCGGCGCGCAAAGTCACGCCACGCCAGATCATCGACAAGCATGTGCCTTTCGTCGCCTTCGCCGTGCTGTTCTGGCTTTGGATTGCTCTGGCGTATCTGAAAAAGCTCTACTGCGAGGCCAACCTGCTGCAGTGTTTCTGAGAGCCCCTTGGGCGGCGCATGAAACCGGTTGCGCAGGCCGTGCTGCGATTTGGGGGATCGCGTGATCGGGTGATAAATCGTGAAGATCCATTTTGACCGGACACGCCTTGCCCTGCTGCTCTTGCTTGCGGCACTGCTCGGCGTCGGCATATGGGCCTATCGCGGCGTCGGGGATTCACTGCGCGAAATCCGCGCGACCGGCATGCAGACACTGCTCAACACGCAGGTCGGAACGCTGGAACAATGGATCTCCGAACGGCGCCACGAGGCGGAACAACTGGCCGCCGATCCGGAGTTGAGCACCGGTATCCGCAAGTTGACTGCCGGCCGCGGAAATGGTGCCGTCATCATTGCCGGTATTTTGCGCAAGGCCGCACCGATTGGCGTGACAGGGGCGCGTGTCATCGACCCGCGCGGCCGGATTCTCGCCGCGAAAGACGAGCAACGAATAGGTTCCGACGTGACGCCCGACTTCTTCGCCCATCTCTCGCCGGTGCTCGCGGGAGACTCCGCATTCGTGCGTCCCTATCGCGGCAGCGGTGCGGGGGAGGTCGGCCGTGCCTGGGTCGCCGCGCCGATACGTGCGAACGGCAGGATCGTTGCGGTACTGGCCCTGGGATCACCCGTCGACAAAGGGTTCTCGGGCCTTTTCGACGCCGCCCGCCCTGGCCTCAGCGGCGAAGCCTTCGCCTTCGATGCCGAGGGCTGGCTGTTGTCGCCGAGCCGGCATGCGGAAGAAATGCGGCAACGCGGGCTGGCGCTGAGGCTGGCCTTGCCCGATACGGAGGCGGACCGCCTTACCCTGCTGGCGACCCGCGCGGTGGCGGCACGCGCCACCGGTGGCGAAGGCCTTCTGCTGCAACCCTACCCGAACTACCTCGGCCGCGACGTGATCGGTGCATGGCGATGGTTGCGCGACCTCGATGTCGGCATCGCCGTCGAGATCGAAGCGAGCGAGGCCTATGCCCCGCTGACTTACCTGCAGATAGGATTCTCCATCGTCCTGCTGCTGATCTTCGCGGTGTGGCTGTCCGGCTTTCTGCCGCCGAGCGTCCTGGCCGGCCTGTTGCGGCGGGATTCCACCGTACGTCAGCTGGGTCCTTACCGGCTGCTGCGGCAGATCGGCGAAGGCGCCATCAGCAACGTATATCTGGCGCAACACCGCATGCTCAAGCGGCCGGCAGCCGTAAAGGTGCTGAAGCCGCAAGCTGCCTCGGATGAATGGACCGCCCGTTTCCAGCGCGAAGTCCAGCTCTCCAGCCTTCTGCATCACCCCAACACCATCAGGATATATGACTACGGCACGGGGCCGAACGGCGAGTTTTACTATGCCATGGAGTATCTGGAAGGTCTGTCGCTGGCCGACCTGGTCGAGCGCTACGGGCCGGTGCCGCCGGCACGTAGCGCCTACATCCTGCGCCAGGCCTGCGCTTCGCTGTGGGAGGCGCACTCCTGCGGCCTGGTGCATCGCGACATCAAGCCGCAGAACATCATGCTCTGCGAGATTCGCGGCGAGCGTGACGTGGTCAAGGTGCTGGACTTCGGCCTGGTGAAGCAGATGTCAGGCGACAATACGCGGGACCTCACCGGCTCGATGCGCATCCTCGGTACGCCGCTCTACATGTCGCCCGAGCGCATTCGAAACCCCAGCGACGCCGACGGGCGCGCCGACATCTACGCGCTCGGTGCGGTCGGCTTCTTCCTGCTCACCGGCAAGCGCTTGTTCGAAACCGAAACCGAGCATGACCTTACCTATCAGGTGCTGCACACCGTGCCGCGGCTCGCCTCGGCGTGCTCTCCCTTCGCGGTGCCGGCGGAGCTGGATGCCCTGATCGGACGCTGCCTGGAAAAGGACCCGGCGGCGCGGCCGCAAAGCATTGCCGAAGTTGCTGGAATGCTCGACGGGGTGCTGGTGCATATGCCATGGACGCGCAGCCAGATCGACACCTGGTGGAAGAATCACTGGGTCAGCGAGGACGATCCGGGACGGCGCTTCACGGCGCCCAAATCCTGAAACAAAAAGCCAGCCCCGCGGGGCTGGCTTTTTGTTTGATGCCGTGCTGCTGTATTGCTTAGTGGCCGGAGGCGCTGGAGCTGCCGACACCGGTTTCCGAGCGGATCAACTGCGCCGGGAACAGGGCCCGTTCCTTGGCAGCCTGGGCGCTCCTGTCGAGCAGGGAAACGATCCAGATCACCAGGAAAGCAGCGGTCATCGAGAAGATCGCCGACGACGCGTAAGGGAACATCGCCGAACCCTTGGGGTTGCCGAGCGAAGCTTCCCACACTGCCGGAGACATGATGGTCAGCGCCACGGAGGAGATCAGGCCCACCGTGCCACCGGCGACCGCACCCTTGGTGGTGCAATCCTTCCACAGCACGGACATGAACAGCACCGGGAAGTTGGCCGAGCAGGCCACGGCGAAGGCCAGCATCACCATGAAGGCGACGTTCTGCTTCTCGAACACGATCCCGAGCAGCACGGCAAAGATGCCGAGGCACACCGTGGTGATCTTCGATACGCGCAGTTCGGTTGCCGAATCGACATTGCCATGGCGCCACACCGAGGCGTAGAGGTCATGCGACACGGCCGAGGCGCCGGACAGCGTCAGGCCTGCCACCACCGCCAGAATCGTGGCGAAGGCCACCGCGGAGATGAAGCCCATGAACATGTCGCCGCCCACGGCCTTGGCCAGATGCACCGCCGCCATGTTGCCGCCGCCCTTCAAACCCTTGGCCAGTTCGCCGTTGACGAAGTAGTCCGCCGGGTTTGGGATCAGGTTGGTGATGGCGCCGAAGCCGATAATGAAGGTCAGGATGTAGAAGTAGCCGATCCAGGTCGTCGCCCAGGCGACCGACTTGCGGGCTTCCTTGGCGCTCGGCACGGTGAAGAAGCGCATCAGGATGTGCGGCAGGCCGGCCGTGCCGAACATCAGCGCCATGCCGACCGAGATGGCCGAGATCGGGTCGTTGATCAGCGCCCCCGGGCTCATGATCGCATCATGCTTGGCATGCACTTCAACGGCCTTGGTGAACATCGCTTCGGGGCTGAAACCGAACTGGAACATCACGGCCAGCGCCATGAAGGTGGCGCCGGTGAGCAGCATCACCGCCTTGATGATCTGCACCCAGGTCGTCGCCGTCATGCCGCCGAACAGCACGTAGATCATCATGATGGCGCCGACCAGTACCACCGCATAGTGGTACTCGAGGCCGAACAGCAGCTTGATCAGCTGCCCGGCGCCGACCATCTGCGCGATCAGGTAGAAGGCCACCACGACCAGCGAGCCGGACGCCGCAAAGGTGCGAATCGGGCCCGCGTCGAAGCGGTAGCCGGCGACGTCGGCGAAGGTGAACTTGCCGAGATTGCGCAGGCGCTCCGCCATCAGGAAGGTGATCACGGGCCAGCCGACCAGCCATCCGATCGAGAAGATGAGGCCGTCGAAGCCGGAAGCGAACACCAGACCGGAAATCCCGAGAAAGGAGGCCGCGGACATGTAGTCGCCGGCGATCGCCAGGCCGTTCTGGAAGCCGGTGATGCCGCCGCCGGCGGTATAGAAGTCGGCCGCGGTCTTGGTCTTGGTCGCCGCCCACTTGGTGATCCAGAGCGTGATGCCGACGAAGATCGCGAACATGACGATGGCGGTCCAGTTGGTGTCCTGCTTCTGTGCCTGTCCGAGGTCGGCGCCGGCAGCAAGGACGAAGCCGGCCGCAAGGAGTGCTGTTGCACCGAAGAGAATGTGCCTGAGCTTGATCACTTGGAAGCCTCCTTGACGATTGCGTCCTTGGTCGCATCGAACTCGGTGTTCGCGCGGCGGACGTAAATTGCGGTGATGACGATGGTGAAGACGAGCACGCCGATGCCCAGCGGAATCCCGACCGAGGTCACCGCGCCTGCGCTGATCTTGGTGGCGAGGAATTGCTTGTTGAAGGCGATCAGCAGGATGTAGCCGAAGTAGACGATCATCATCATGATCGACAGGATGATCGAGTAGTTGTTGCGCATGCGCACGAACTGCAGGAATTTGGGATTCTTCTGAATCCGTTCGACAATGTCTTCGTCTTTCATGATTCCTCCGGAGTGGAAGGTGATGATTGCAATCGACGCGCGGGTCTTTTGCGGTGCAGCATTCTAGGTGGGAGTCTCTTACGCGGCCCTTACGCTGTCCGTAAGGAAGCCGTCAGACACAGGCGGGCATGCAACATACCTCCAATGCCTTTGACGCGGCAACGCCGGGGGCCTATAATCCGCAGCCTTTCCGGCTAGGTAGCTCAGTTGGTAGAGCAACGGATTGAAAATCCGTGTGTCGGCAGTTCGATTCTGCCCCTGGCCACCACTATCAGAGCGGGGGTTCTTCGGAACCCCCGCAATTGTTTGCACATCCGGTTGCCAGCCGCCGAAATGGAGTCGCTGTGTGACTTCCACCCCTGATTACGAACGCCGTTTCGGCGGCATCGAGCGCTTGTATGGCGCCGGCGCGCTGCTGCGTGCGGCGGCCGCGCATGTGGTCGTCGTGGGCCTCGGCGGCGTCGGCTCCTGGGCCGCAGAGGCGCTGGCGCGCTCGGGAGTGGGGCGGCTGACCCTGATCGACCTGGATCACCTTGCCGAGTCCAACATCAACCGCCAGATTCACGCTCTCGAGTCGACGCTTGGCGCGGCCAAGGTGACGGCCATGAGGGAACGCATCGCGGCGATCAATCCGGCCTGCGTGGTCGACGCCGTCGAAGAGTTCATCGACGAACGCAATCCGGTCAACCTGATCCCGCCCTGCGACGCGGTGATCGACGCCATCGATCATGTGCGTGCCAAGGTGGCGCTGATCGCGTATTGCCGGCGTGGCGGCATCCGCATCGTGACCACCGGCGCCGCCGGGGGGCGCACCGACCCGACGCGGATCGCGGTCATCGACCTGTCGCGCACCACGCAGGATGCGCTGGCCTCGAAAGTCCGTGCACAGTTGCGCCGGGACTACGGCTTCACGCGCGACCCGAAGAAGAAGTTCGGCGTCGAGTGCGTGTACTCGCCGGAGCAGGTTCACCGTCCCGCCAGCGCCGACTCCTGTTCGCTCGACGAGGGCTTTGACGCCGCTGCCGGGCTCAATTGCGCCGGTTACGGCTCGTCGGTCGCGGTTACGGCGACTTTCGGTTTCGTTGCGGCGTCAAGGGCTCTCGCCGGTATACTTCCGGCATGACGAATTCTCCGCACGTTCCAGTCGTTCTGGTTACCGGCGCTGCCCGCCGCGTGGGCGCCGGGATCGCACGCGCGCTGCACGCAGCGGGTGCCTGCGTGGCAATTCACTATCGCTCGTCGGCCGCGGAGGCGGCGGCCCTCGCCGCCGAGCTGAATGCGGCGCGGCAAGGAGAGGCGGGAGGATCCGCCGCAATCTTCGCCGCCGATCTGCTGGACATCGACGCGCTGTCGCAACTCGTGGAATCCGTCGTGGCCCGCTTTGGCCGGCTCGATGCGCTGGTGAACAACGCTTCTTCCTTTTATGCCACGAAAGTCGGCGCTGTCGACACGGCGGCGTGGGATGACCTGATCGGCTCCAATTTGAAAGCGCCGCTGTTCCTTGCTCAGGCTGCGGCACCGCATCTCGAGCGCAGCGGCGGCTGCATCGTCAACATCACCGACATCCATGCCGAGCGTCCGCTCAAGGGCTACCCGCTGTACTGCGCGGCGAAGGCCGGTCTGCTGGGACTGACCCGTGCGCTGGCCCTGGAACTGGGGCCCCGGGTGCGGGTCAACGCCGTGGCGCCCGGCCCGATCGAATGGCCACAGGGCACAAGTGACTTTCCCCCGGCAGAGCGCACGGCTATCATTGAGCATACGCTGCTGAAGCGTATCGGATCGCCCGCCGACATTGCCCGCACCGTCAAATTTCTCGTCTTCGACGCGCCCTACGTCACCGGGCAGGTGATCAACGTCGACGGCGGCAGAACGGCTCACCTGTGAACGCACCATTGAACATGGCCCCGACCGCCAGACAGGCTCAGAAAACCGCATTCGAGGCAAATAAACTCGCCAAGCGCCTGCGCCGCGAGGTGGGCCAGGCGATCGCTGACTTCAACATGATCGAGGCGGGCGACAAGCTCATGGTGTGTCTTTCCGGCGGCAAGGATTCCTTCGCCCTGCTCGACATCCTGCTGTTCCTGCGCGAGCATGCGCCGATCGATTTCGACATCGTCGCAGTCAATCTGGACCAGAAGCAGCCGGGTTTCCCCGCCGAGGTGCTGCCGGATTACCTGCGCGGCATCGACGTGCCTTTCCACATCGAAAACGAGGACACTTATTCCATCGTCAAGCGCGTGATCCCGGAAGGCAAGACCACCTGCTCCCTGTGTTCGCGTCTGCGCCGCGGCGTGCTGTATCGCGTGGCCGGCGAACTGGGTGCGACCAAGATCGCGCTCGGCCATCATCGCGACGACATCCTGCAGACGCTGTTCCTCAACATGTTCTTTGCCGGCAAGCTGAAATCCATGCCGCCAAAACTGGTGTCGGATGACGGCCGCAACATCGTGATCCGTCCGCTCGCCTATTGCCGCGAGAGCGATCTCGAAGCCTGGGCCGAGGCGCGCGCCTTTCCGATCATTCCCTGCAATCTCTGCGGTTCGCAGCCGAATCTGCAGCGCCAGCAGGTGAAGCAGATGCTGCAGGACTGGGAGAAGCGCTTCCCCGGGCGTATCGAGACCATGTTCCGCAGCCTGGCCAATGTCGTGCCGTCGCATCTGCTCGACGCCCGGCTGTTCGACTTTGCCGGCCTGACGGCTGGCGGAACCCCCGATCCCGAAGGCGACATCGCCTTCGATGCGCCTGAACTGCCGGCTGATTTTCCGCAGGCCGTGAATTTTCAGGCAAGGGAAGACTGATGGACGCGCGCCGCCTCCCTGCGCGCCACGGGGTTCTCTGGCTGCTGGCCGGCTTTGCCCTGTTTCGACGCCATCCGCCGCTGGCAACCGCGATTACCTTCGGTTACCTGCTGACCGTGATCGTGGTCAATCTGATCCCGAAGATCGGCCCTTTTCTGCTGCCGCTGTTGTTGCCGACCCTGACGGTCATTCTGGCCAACGGCTGTCGCGCGATCGACCGCCGCCAGCCGTTTGGCAGTGAAACGCTGATGAGAGGCATCAACGAGCACCGCGCCGGGCTGGCACGTCTCGGCGGCCTGCATCTGGTCGGCTCCAGCCTGCTGGTGCTGGGGGGCTTTGCGCTGGGCGATCCGGTCACCATCAGCGACGGCCTTGACCCGGAGGAGGCCATGGCGCTTGTCAGCGATATGGCAGTGATCCTGTTGCTGGCCTCGCCGATGCTGATGGCGTTCTGGTTCGCGCCGCTATTGACGGCATGGGATGGCGTGGGGGCCGTCAAATCGTTGTTCTTCAGCTTTGTTGCCAGCTTGCGCAACTGGCGCGCTTTCATGATGTATGGCTTGGCCCTGGTTCTGGTGGGCGCCATAGTGCCGGGCATGATCCTGATCATCGCCGGACTGATTTCGCCGGTGTTGCTCAACATATTCTCCGTTGCCTTGCGCATGCTGCTGATCTTCGTTCTGGCGCCGACCATGGTGGCCAGCGTTTATCTGTCCTACCGCGACGTGTTCAGGGGGCCGGCCGAGCCTGATGAGTGAACTCAAAGAAGGAGTGCTCGGCCTCTTCGGCGGCACCTTCGATCCGCTGCATGTCGCACACTTGCGCCTTGCCATCGAGGCACGCGAGGCGCTGGGTCTGGCCGGGGTGTGCTTCATCCCGGCGGGCAACCCGGCCTTGCGCGATGCCCCGCACTGCTCCGCTGTCCATCGTCTGGCGATGGTGGAGCGCGCCCTCGCCGGCGTGCCCGGCTTCAGTATCGACGCGTCGGAGGCGCTCGCCGCCGCACCCGGGCTGAGCTATACGGTGGACACCCTCGAACGCCAGCGCAGGCTGCATGGCGACCGGCGTCCGCTGGTGCTGCTGCTGGGCGCCGATGCCTTTGCCCGGTTTGAGGCCTGGCATCGCTGGCGCGAACTGTTCGCGCTTGCCCATATCGCTGTGGCGACACGGCCGGGGCATGAGTTGAAAGTTATGCGAAGCGGTACCCCCGGGGGCGGCGCTGGCGATACGGCGCTGGATGGTGAATTCGCCGCGCGGCGCGGTATCGCGGCCGACCTGGCCGATGCCCCGGCCGGCCGCATCGTCCCCTTCGCCATCACCGCGCTGGAGATTTCCGCTACGGCAATCCGCCGCCGGCTGGCGGCAGGGCTCAGTGCGCGCTATCTGGTCCCCGACGCCGTTCTCGACTATATTGAATCCCATCAGATCTACCGGACTCCGCATGGACATTAGAAAACTTCAGAAAATCGCTGTCACCGCCCTCGAAGACGTCAAAGCCAAGGATATCGAGGTCCTCAACACCAGCAAGCTGTCGGCGCTGTTCGATCGGGTCATCATCGCCACCGGCGACTCCAATCGTCACGTCAAGGCCCTCGCACGCAGCGTCCATGACAAGGCCAGGGAAGCCGACGTGCAGGTGATCGGCATCGAAGGAGAAGAGACCGGCGAATGGGTGCTGGTCGACTTGGGCGACATTGTGGTGCATGTGATGCAGCCTGCCGTGCGCGCCTACTACAACCTCGAAGAGCTCTGGAAGGTCGTGCCCAAACGCCCCCGCAAGAAGGCCGACAGCGAACCTGACGGCGAATGAAGTTGATCGTTGCGGCGGTTTCGGCGCGCCCGCCCGACTGGGTGGCGGCGGGGTGGACCGAGTATGCGAAACGGATGCCGCGCGAACTGCCGCTGGAACTGCTGGAGATCAAACCCGAATCGCGCACCTCGGGCAAGACCGCGGCCGCCATGATGGCGCTGGAGGCGACGCGCATCGACGCGCAACTGCCTGCCGGCTGCCACCGCATTGCGCTGGACGAGCGCGGCGACGCGCCGACCACGACGCAGCTGGCCGACCGTCTGGCAAAATGGATGGCGAGCGGCGATGATGTGGCCTTCATCATTGGCGGGCCCGACGGGCTCGATCCGCGCATCAAGAACACTGCCCATGAAACTATGCGTCTTTCCAGTCTGACCCTGCCTCACGCCCTGGTCCGGGTCATTCTTGCCGAGGCGCTGTACCGCGCCGCGAGCGTGATAAAGGGCCACCCCTATCATCGGGCCTGACGCTATGCTCGCGAACACCGTCACCAAGACCCCAATCATGATCGACCCACGCATCTACCTTGCCTCCAGAAGTCCGCGCCGGCGCGAGTTGCTGGCGCAGATCGGAGTGCGTTTCGATTTGCTGCTGTTTCGCAGCGGCCCGCGCGAGGACGAGGAAGTCAGCGAGGCATGGCTGCCCGACGAGACGCCGGAATCTTACGTGCAGCGCGTAGCGCGGGCCAAGGCTGTGTTCGGCTCGCGCCTGCTGGCGAGCAGGCCGCTCGTCGCGCGTCCGGTGCTGGCGGCCGATACCACGCTCGATCTCGACGGCGAAATCATCGGCAAACCGCAGGACGAATCCGACGCGACGGCGATTCTGACGCGCCTGTCCGGTCGCAGCCACCGTGTGCTAACCGCGATTGCCATGGCGCGCGACGAGCGCGTCGAACATCGTCTGTCGATCAGCGAGGTGCGCTTTCGCCAGCTGACCGCGGACGAGATTCGCCGCTACGTGCAAAGCGGCGAGCCGATGGACAAGGCCGGCGCCTATGGCATCCAGGGTCGCGCTGCCGTATTCATCGAAGAAATTCGCGGCTCGCACTCCGGCATCGTCGGCCTGCCGCTGTGCGAAACGACGCTGCTGCTGCGCGACTTTGGGTATCCGTTGTGACCCTGGCGCCGGGCCGCCCCAAGCCGGGGTCTGCGTATGACATGGAGGCCGAGTCGTCTTGCGGCCGAACCGCGATCACTCCCTTCCCCGGGAAGGGGGACGGGGGGCAGGCCTTACCATGACCGAACAGTTCCTGATCAATTTCACACCGCAGGAAACCCGTGTCGCCTTGTTGCAGCAGGGCGTGGTGCAGGAACTGCACATCGAGCGGACCAACGGCCGCGGCATCGTCGGCAACGTCTATCTCGGCCGTGTCGTGCGCGTGCTGCCCGGCATGCAGTCGGCCTTCATCGAAATCGGACTCGACCGCACCGCCTTTCTCCATGTCGCCGACATCTGGAGCGAGCGTCCTGCGGGCAACGGTTATGGCGCCCACGAAACGCGCCCGATCGAACGTGTCCTCAGCGAAGGGCAATCGCTGATGGTGCAGGTACAAAAGGACCCGATCGGCACCAAGGGTGCGCGCCTGACGACCCAGATTTCCATTGCCGGCCGCCTGCTGGTGCATCTTCCGGAGGACAGCCATATCGGCGTCTCGCAGCGCATCGGCGAGGAAGCCGAGCGCGAAAAGCTGCGGGCCCGCATCCAGGCATTGCTGCCGGCCGATCAACCCGGAGGCTATATCCTGCGCACGGTCGCCGCCGACGCCAGCGACGAAGAACTCGCAGCCGACATTGCCTACCTGCGCCGCATCTGGCGCGAGATCAAGACCCGCAGTGTCGGCGCCTTCCCGCCCGCCGTGCTGCATCAGGATCTGACGCTGGCGCAGCGTGTGCTGCGCGACCTCGTCAGCAGCGAAACCACCGGCGTCATCATCGACTCGCGCGAGAACTTCCAGAAGCTGCAAAGCTTCGCCCAGGAGTATGTGCCGCAGGTCAGCGCCCGCCTGATTCACTACACCGGCGAACGGCCGCTGTTCGACCTGCACGGCGTCGAGGACGAAATCCAGAAAGCACTGGCGCGGCGCGTCGATCTCAAGTCCGGCGGCTACCTGATCTTCGACCAGACCGAGGCGATGACCACGGTCGACGTGAATACCGGCGGCTATGTGGGCTCGCGCAATTTCGACGACACCATCTTCAAGACCAATCTGGAAGCGGCGCAGACCATCGCCCGTCAGCTCAGGCTGCGCAATCTCGGCGGCATCATCATCGCCGACTTCATCGACATGGAAGATGAAGAACACCGGGCTGCCGTGCTCGCGGAATTCAACAAGGCGCTGGCCAAGGACCACACGCGCATTACCGTGTCCGGCTTTACCCAGCTCGGCCTGGTCGAGCTGACCAGGAAGCGCACCCGCGAGAGTCTGGCCCACGTCCTGTGCGAGCTCTGCCCTACCTGCGGCGGCCGCGGCGAAGTGAAGACCGCGCAGACGGTCTGCTACGAGGTGCTGCGCGAACTGCTGCGCGAGGCGCGCCAATTCACCGCCCGGGAGATGCGCGTGCTGGCCTCGCCGGTCGTGATCGATCTGTTTCTCGACGAGGAATCGCAGGCGCTGGCCATGCTGTCCGAGTTCATCGGCCTGCCGATTTCCCTGCATGCAGAGAGCGGCTACACCCAAGAGCAGTTCGACATCGTCCTGATGTAATTCCGACTCGCATTGGAACCGATACTTTGTCGACTGCGCCTTGCCGTGCTACAGCACTGTCTGCGGCTTGTCTTCGCGTCTCGTTTCCAATGCGAGTCGGAATACCGCTAAAATTCGCGTCCGACGCGGGTGTCGTATAACGGCATTACCTCAGCTTCCCAAGCTGATGAAGAGGGTTCGACTGCACAGACCCGAAAAATGCAGGCGCATGAATGCGATTCAACGACCAATCCATGATGCAGCCCTGTACTTTCGTGACCATTTGGGAAGTGGAAAGCCCTGCTGCCGCTGTTGAAGCACACAGACGGGCAATGGGCTAGTCAATACTGCTCACTTAACCGTTCGTGGTGAGCCTGTCGAACCACCATTCGCGTAACCAGAGCCCTTCGACCGTTCGACAAGCTCACGGCTCAGGGCGAACGTAATTCTTCTTGAGGGAACGGTATTGGGGCTGGTGCCGTTTTCCCCGCGAAGCCGCCGCCAGGGTGCTAGCGGCTACTTCGCGCAGTGGCGAGGTCTTCCAGAGTGTTGATGTTGCTGAAGGCGTCCGCCTCGTCATCGAAGGCGACTTCGGCCAGCTTCAATGAAGCATGCCAAAGACCGACCTTGCGTTCGCCGGAGGCAAGAAAGGCTTCCAGCTTGGGCAGTATCCCGCGCCGCGTCAGACAGAACGCCCGATGCACCTGGTCGCCGGTGCGTGCGACCGCAAGCTCGGCTCCCTGCGCTTCCAGTGCATCGCGCAATCGCTGTGCCAGATCGCCGGGCAGAAAGGGTGAATCACAGGGCACCGTGAGCAGCAGCGGCGTCGTCGCCCGCGACAGCGCCGCGTGCAACCCGGCCAGCGGGCCGGCGAAATCGGGAATGCTGTCCGGCAGCACGGTGCAGCCGAGTTCGGCGTAGCGCGCCAGGTTCTGGTTGGCATTGATCAGCACGCTGTCGACCTGGGGTGACAGGCGGGTCAGCACCCATTGCACCAGCGGGCGGCCGTCGAGGTCCTGCAGTCCCTTGTCGACGCCGCCCATGCGTTGCCCCCGGCCGCCCGCCAGAACCACTCCGGTGATTCCGTTCTTCATCGCCGCACCGAGTTCCAGATCATGGCCACGCCGTCCTGCAGCAGATCGCCGATGTCCGCATTCAATCCATAGCCGCGTTCGCGTTGGCGCTGGCTGCGTTCGCGTTCGCTGAACAGGATCGCCTCGGCCAGCAGCGCCGGATCCGGCGGAGCCGCCAGTTTCAGCGCGGCCTGCTGGTAGCCCGCCAGTGCGGCTTCGACGGCCTGCGTGTCGAGGATGGCGATGGGTGCGCGGCAATGGGTGCAGGCGCTGTCCTTGCGGATGTCCACGGGGGCGCCGCAGCCGGTGCAGCGCACCACTCCGATACGGGCGCTTATCTCCTTGATCTCGGCGCCGTTCAATTGGCGCACAAAGCCCTTCTCGATCATGAACTGGGCAAAGGTGATGAAGCGGCCGTGCTGCTGCCCGCAGCGCAGGTAGTTGAACAGCCCGCTCTTGACCCGATCCTGCGAATGAATCAGCCGCTCCTTGCAGCGCGGACAACGCAAGGGGCTCGCCAGCGGCAGGCGCTGGCCGTCGCGGTGCTCGTGGATCAGTTTGAAAAGCTCCACCACGCCGGCCGGCGCGAGTTGCAGGCTTTCGTATTCGTCGAACCAGATGCCCTGGCAAGCGAAGCACAGGTCGAGCTCGACCTCGCCGGCGAGCTTGCGCATGAAGCGATGCGCGCTCATCGGCGCCCGGCAGGAGGGGCAGGATGTGATGGCAGGCGTGGGCATTGCGTCAGAACCCGTTCTCAGAACACCAGCGTCGACCATTCCGGATCGAGCGCGCGGGCGACAAAGGCGCTGGCGGCAACCGTGCCGGTGTATTCGGGGATCAGCGCCTCGTCCTTGCCGATCAGCGCGCCCATGGCCATGGCGCAGGCGCGAAAACTCACATCGAGATTCGCCGCCTGGCGCATCATGTGATAAATGGAGATGTCGACACCGGGCCAGGGCCGCAGGGCATCAGCGACCCCGGGCACCAGCAGGCGCACGGCGGGACCGGCAAAATGAATTTCCACTTCGCAGTCGAAGGCCGCCGCCGCGGCGGCGTGCACGAAGGGCGTGGCGCACAGCTCGGGTCGTTCCGGCGTGGCCGACCAGAGCAGGATGGCCAGCTTCTGCCGCGGCTTGATGAGCGCGCCGCTCACAGGAAAACCGCCTCGGGCTCGATACGCCGGACATGGGCGCGATAGCCGGCTGCATCCACCAGTTCGCCGCGTTCGACCTCCCACGCCAGCGGCCGGCCGCGCACCATCCAGCCGGCTTCGTAGGGATCGCGATTGAGGATCGCCGGACGCTCCTCCGCGTCCTCGTTGGCGTCGAGCAGGACGAAGGATAGCGGCGCATGTACGGCGAGCACGGTCTTGGCGCATTCGACCGTGCCGAGGCCGCGCCCCAACGCGACTTCGGCACCCTTCGGCTTGGCGGTGAACGCGATGATCTCGCCGGCGAGGAATATGCCGAAGGCCGTCGCGCCGATCACGACCTGCTCGCCTTCGCACCGCACCCACATGTCGTGGGCCGTGTCGTAGAGCAGGCCGTCGGGAACGGCACCGCGGAAGGGGCTGCGGCTCATTGGACTACCTTCCCCCCAAGCCCCCTGCCCAAGGCAGGGGGTGACGGTGGTTCGCCGCTGCGCGGCTCCATAGGCTGGCTGCGCCCCCTTGGGACGGCCCGGCGGTGGGCGCTCATGCTCCGTCAGTAGCGGCTGCCGGCAGCGGCGGCGCGGATCGTGCCGCAGGCGACGCGCTTGCCCGAGTTGCCGGCCGGCTGCGACTTGTAGTCGTCGGGATCGGCATGGATCACGACGCTGCGGTTGAGGATGCTGTTCGCGTCGGT
This sequence comes from Rhodocyclaceae bacterium, assembly GCA_006218025.1. GTDB lineage: Bacteria > Pseudomonadota > Gammaproteobacteria > Burkholderiales > Rhodocyclaceae > Sulfuritalea. The sequence continues at coordinate 70,292 of VBWA01000006.1, forward strand.
GCCGAGCGAGAGCAGGGTGACCTCGCCGTTGATTGTTGCGTTTCCGTAGACGTCGGCGACCAGGTTGGGCATGTCGCCGGCATGCCGCTCGGCGCCGCCGTGGTGGCCATGCGCCTTGGCCGCCGGATTGAAGTGCCCCTTCGCGCTGCTGGCATCCGGCGCGCTGCAGTCGCCGGCTTCGTGCACATGGAAACCGTGTTCGCCCGGCGTCAGGCCGGCGATGCGGCCTTCGACGCGAAGCTTCTGGCCGACCGCCTGAAAGTTGACCGTGCCGCTGACCTTGCTGCCGGAACGGGGTTCGAGCGTGGCGGAGGCCTTCGAGCCGGCTGCTTCCATGCTGGCGCAGGCAGCGAGCAGGGTGGTCGCAGAAACCAGGCAGGCAATACGCGCAGTACGGTGGATGTTGTGGACTTTCATGAGGCTTTCTCCTTGGTTGGGGTGGCGGAAGAGAGCGGGAGTCGAACCCACCAGGGACCGCGTGGCGACCCCTGCCGGTTTTGAAGACCGGCCGCCCCACCGGGGAACGTTCTCTTCCATATTGTTTATTGGTTTAGCCATGCGTGGGTCGAGCCGGTGCCGCGCAATATGTGCTCGTCACGCACGCGACGAGTGTAGCCGATGCGGTCGAAGAATTCGAGGATGTGAATCGCCACCTTGCGTCCGCCGCCAATGCGGTCGCGCAGGTCGGCGGCGCGCGCTGCGCCCTTTGCTGCGTTGAGTTCGGCGACAAGTGCCGCCAGCTGCGCCACCGCATCCGCCGTGAAGTAGTGATCATGTGCCACCGGGTAGAGTTCGCCGGCCCGCGCCACGCGGCGGAACAGCTGCCGCACCACGTCTTCGGCGGTGCCCGAGTCGCGCGCGACATCGCGCACACGCGGCGGCCCGAAGACTTGGATCTCGAGCAGCGGTTTCAATACGGCAAACAGGTCGCGGTCGCCGGCGGCGAGACTGGCCTGGTGCTCTGGCAGATGCAGCCAGGCACGCGAGGCTGCGAGGCGGCCGGCGGCGAGCAGCTCGGCGACCAGCGCGTCGAACGCGGCGCGGGCCAGGGTCGGCAGCGTCAGTCGGCGCAGCCGCTCGCGCTCGACGCCGACCATGTCGGGTGCGTGCTGGTGCTCCGTGGCGAGGGCGGCGAGCAATTTCTCGCCCAGCGTCTGCCAGCCTGCGGCAGAAAAGCCGATCTGCTCTTCGCCGGCGTGAATCACGCGCAGCCCGGCGGCCGGCCACAATGCGGCAGCGGCCTCGTCGGCGAGATTCCAGTTGGCGGCAAAACGGACCAGATCGATGCCGGAGGTGGCTTGCTCCGCCATGAGGCGCAGGCTCGTCGCCGGATCGTCATCGCGCAGTGCGGCGAGCAGGTCCAGTCGTGCCGGGCTGCGCTTGTGGCGCGAGGGCGGAAAGCAGTCGAGTACGCGGCCGCCAGCGATGGTGCGCTGGGCCGAGGCGTCGCGCAGCACAAAGCGGTCGCCGCGCACTGCGAGGATCTCGCGATCGAGCAGTATTTCCGCCAGTGCCGTCCCGCCAGCGCCGACTTCCGCGCAGTCGAGCAGCGCGACGCGGCCGGTGATGTCGGCGGCGCCCAGATGCAGATGCACAGGCGCCCAGTGCTTCAGCGCCGCCTGCGTGGCGGGCACCTGCAGTTCGGCCTGGAAGCGGGTCAGAGGACGGGCGGCAAGCGGATCGACGACCCACATGCCGCGCTCGATGTCGGCTTTTTCGAAGTCGCCGGTCAGCGCCAGCGCGCAGCGGTCGCCGGCCTGCCCGCTGGGCGCCGGCCGGTCCTGCACATGCAGGCTTTTAACGCGCGCCTTGAGTCCAGTGCTCCCGGCCGGTGCAATGATCACCGTATCGCCAGCGCCGACTTTGCCCGAGAAGGCCGTACCGGTGACCACAGTACCGATGCCTGACAGCGTGAAGCAACGGTCGATGGCGAGACGAAAGCGGCCATCGGCGCGGCGCGCCTGGTGCGCGGCAGCCACTGCGTCGAGATGGGCGCGCAAGGCCGCAACGCCCTCGCCGGTCGTGGCCGACAGCGCGAACACCGGGCTGCTTGCCAGCGACGTGCCTGCCAGCAGCGCCTCGATCTCACTGTGCGCCTCGATGACGCGCTGCGGATCGACTGCATCGCACTTGGTCAGCGCCACCGCGCCATGATCGAGGCCGAGCAGTTGGACCAGTTCCAGGTGTTCCCGAGTCTGCGGCATGGGCCCGTCGTCGGCGGCGATCACCAGCAGCACGAAATCGATGCCGGTGGCGCCGGCCAGCATGTTGTGGATCAGCTTTTCATGGCCGGGCACGTCGATGAAGCCGAGTACCGAGCCCGCATTTGGGTCGCCACCCAGCGGCGCGTAAGCGTAGCCGAGGTCGAGTGTGATGCCGCGTGCCTTTTCTTCCGGCAGGCGGTCGGCATCCACGCCGGTGAGCGCCTTCACCAGCGTGGTCTTGCCGTGGTCGATGTGTCCGGCCGTGCCGATGATCATGAATGAATTTGCATACTGGCCAGCGCGGCAACGAAGTCGGCCTCGTCCTGCGCATCAAGGCAGCGCAGGTCGAGCAGCAGCGCGCCATCCTCGATGCGGCCGATCACCGGCTTGGGCAGGGCGCGCAGACCCTGCTCGATGCGATTGAGCACGCCGCTTTTCCTGCCCTCCGGTTTGATCGCGAAGCCGGCCGAGGGCAGGCGATTCACCGGCAGCGAGCCGGAGCCGATCTGCGATTGCAGCGCGACGATGCCCACAGTCACCGGCAGCGCGGACAGTGCCGACCGCAATGCGGGCAGCAGGCGCGCGGCCTGTGCCGCGATCTCGGCCTCGGGCCGGGTCAATTGGCACACGGCGGTGACGCGCAGGTGCAGGCGGTCAGGATCGCGATAGAGGGCCAGCACGGCTTCCAGCGCGGCCAGCGTCAGCTTGCCGACGCGCAGGGCGCGCTTCAGCGGGTTCTTCTTGATCTTCGCAATCAGTTCCTTGCGGCCGACCATCAAGCCGGCCTGCGGCCCGCCCAGCAGCTTGTCGCCGGAGAAGGTGACCAGGTCGGCGCCGGCGGCAATGGCCTCGCGTGGCGTCGGCTCGTGCGGCAGGCCGTAGGCGGCAAGGTCGGCCAGCGTGCCGCTGCCCAGGTCGATGACGAAGGGCAGATCGTGCTGGTGCGCCAGTGTGGCGAGTTCGGCTTCCGGCACGGCGTGGGTGAAGCCGTGGATCGCGTAGTTGCTGGCGTGCACCTTCATCAGCATTGCGGTGCGCGGATTGATCGCTTCGACGAAATCCCTGAGATGGGTGCGGTTGGTGGTGCCGACTTCGACCAGCTTGGCGCCGGCGCGGCTCATGATGTCCGGTACACGAAACGCGCCGCCGATTTCGATCAGTTCGCCGCGCGAGACGATCACCTGCTTTTTCTGCGCCAGCGTATTGAGCAGCAGGAACACGGCCGCCGCATTGTTGTTGACCACTGTCGCGGCTTCGGCGCCGGTCAGTTCGCAGAGCAGTTCATCGACCACGTTGTCGCGGTCGCCGCGGCCGCCGGATTCGATGTCGTACTCCAGCGCGCAGGGGCTGCGTGCGGCGGCGATCAATGCCTGCACCGCTTCTTCGGGCAGCGGCGCGCGGCCGAGGTTGGTGTGCAGCACGGTGCCGGTGAGATTGAACACGGGGCGCAGCTTCGGACGCATCTTCGCCGTAACGCCAGCGCCGACTTTTGCCAGCAGTGTGGATTCATCGGGCAGGGCGCCACCCTCCTTGAGCGCCGCGCGTGTCGCAGCGAGAACGTCGCGCACCATGCCCGTGACTACGGCGCGGCCATGGGCGTCGAGCAGCGATGCGAGTGCCGGGGAGGACAGCAGGCGGTCGACGGAGGGAAGCTGGGAGAGTGGATTCATGATTTCACCCGGACCGGGCAGAAATGAGATGAAAATATTCTAAGCCATGCGACGCGCGGCGAACAGGAAAATTGAAGTTGAAACTGCTTGATGGCGATCATTCCGTTTTGCGGTGGCGCATGCGAAGCTGTGCGCTGTGTTGGATGCAGACGGCCGGCTCGAACGGACCGCATCGGGAGGAGGAAAATGAATTCACGGAATATGGCGACGCAGTCGCCGTGGCAGAAGATGCTGGGCATCGAACTGAGCCCGGTCAGTCATCGCGAGCGGCTGGTCTCGGCGCTCGGCGGCTTCGTCGGCATCTTCGCGGTTTACTGGATCAGCCAAATCACGCTGGGCAGCACCGCCTCACCGGTCCTGATGCTGTCGATGGGCTCCACCGCCGCCTTGCTGTTCGCGGTACCACACAGCGCATTGTCGCAGCCGTGGCCGCTGCTCGGCGGCCACCTGGTGTCGGGGCTGATCGGCATCGCCTGCCTGCTTTACGTACCGAACCCAATGCTGGCGGCGAGCCTGGCCACGGGCCTGGCGGTCGGCGCGATGCACTACCTGCGCTGCATCCATCCGCCTGCGGGAGCCACCGCGCTGGCCACCGCGCTGGGCAATGCGTCGGTGCAGGCCATGGGCTTCGGTTTCGTGGTTGCCCCGCTGCTGCTCAACGTCCTGATCATCCTGGTGATTGGCGTCGCCTTCAACGCCCTGTTTCCGTGGCGCCGCTATCCGGCCGCGCTGGTGCGCAATAGCATGGCGCCTACCCTGGCCGGCGCCGGTTACGAGGCCATTTCGCACGAGGACTTCGTCTTCGCGTTGTCGCAGATGGATTCCTTCATCGATATTTCCGAGGAGGATCTGCTGCGCATTTACAGCCTCGCTACCGGACGCCACCGCGAAGCGCTGGCCGGGGCGGCGACCGGCAGCGGCATCAACCCCGCTGCGTCGCCTTGAAGGTCGAGAAATCCGATTTGCGGTAGCGCTTTTCGGTGACGAAGCGGTCCAGCAGCAGCGCATCCTCCTTCGATTTCAGGCCGCCGCTCAGGCGCGCTACTTCCTTGCCCTGGCCGTCGAGGAAGACCAGAACCGGCCTGAGTTTGCGCGGATTGTGGCGCCGGACCATGGCATGACGCGGATCGTCTTCGTCCAGTTCCAGTTCGCCGAAATCGGCGTGGGCGCCGACGTAGTTCCTGATGAATTTCGCGCTGACTTCAGGTTTGCGCAGCACACTCACGGTGTAGCGGCACGCCCCTCAGTTCAGGTGATCGCCGAAGTACAGCAGGACATGGCGCTCGGGCGTCGACTTGACTTGCGCCACGGCGGCGATGTCGTCCTTGACCAGCGGCACCACGCCGTCCAGATGGTCGGCTGCGGCGGGCAGGCTGAATGCGGCGGCAAGGAAGATGGCGAGCAGGGAAAGCAGGCGCTTCATTGGGTCTCCTCGGGTTGATCCGGTGGTCCAGACCAAAGCAGACATATTAGAGCGGGAGTTGGTTCCGCGAGCGGGCGCGGCGGCGTGCCCTTCGCTGGTGCCAAGGTGAATCGATTTGGTGCATTTCTTTCCTCGGTCAGGCTCCCGGAGCCCAGACGTGCAAAGCCAAACCATTTAATAACATGTAGATAGCCATTTCCCTCAGGGCCGGCACGACTCTCGCTTTATTGGATTCATTCTTGTATCCAAGATTACCCGGATGAATCCCGCGACTGCCCCACTTAGCTTCTCCGAATTGCGCGACCGCTATCGCCGCGGCGAGACCAACCCTGTTCAGGTGGCCGAACAACTGCTCGCCGGGCTGCAGGCCGACTGCCCGCCGGAGGTTTTCATTTGCCGCGTCGGGGCGGATGCCCTGCTGGCGCGCGCCCGGCAACTCGCCGAGGAGTTGCGCCAGGATCCTGATGTACTCGAACGCAAGCCTTTGTTCGGGATTCCCTATGCGCTCAAGGACAACATCGACGTCGCCGGCCTGCCGACCACCTGCGCCTGCCCGGCCTTTGCCTACACCCCTGAGCGCTCGGCCCGCGTGGTCGAACTGATCGAGGCCGCCGGCGGCCTGCTGCTGGGCAAGACCAATCTCGACCAGTTCGCCACCGGTCTGGTCGGCACCCGCTCGCCCTATGGCGAGGTGAGGAACCCCTTCAATCCCGACTACGTTTCCGGCGGCTCCAGTTCCGGTTCCGCCGCCGCCGTGGCACTGGGTTTCGCGGCCTTCGCACTGGGCACCGACACCGCCGGTTCGGGCCGGGTGCCGGCGGGCTTCTGCAACCTCGTCGGCATCAAGCCGACACCGGGGCTGGTCAGCAGCCGCGGCGTCTTCCCCGCCTGCAGGAGCCTCGACTGCGTCTCTATCCTCAGCCATACCGTGGCCGACGGCTGGGCGGTGCTCTCGGTGCTGGCCGGGCCGGATGCCGGGGACCCCTATTCGCGCCCTGTCACCGCGCTCGGGCCGGTGACGCGCCAGGTGCGCATCGGCATTCCGGCGCCGCTGGAATTCCGTGGTGATGCGCTGGCCGCGAAGGCCTTCGATGCCGCGCTGGCGGCGATGAAGCAAGACCCGGCTTTCGTCTTCAGCGAAGTTCCCTTTCCGCCCTTCGCCGAAGTCGCCGCCCTGCTCTACGACGGCCCCTGGGTGGCCGAGCGCCGTCTCGCCATCGCCGACTTTTACCAGACGCACGCGGCCGAGATGAACCCGACGGTGCGCACCGTGATCGGCAAGGCCGAGGGCAAGACGGCCGTCGATGCCTTCGCCGCGGCCTACCGGCTGGAAGCCGGCAAGCGCATGGCCGAAAGCGTATTCGCCGGCATCGACCTGATGCTGGTGCCGACTACGCCGACCCATCACACACGGGCCGCCGTCGCCGCCGACCCGGTGGCGAAGAACAGCGACTTCGGCACCTACACCAATTTCGTCAATCTGCTCGGCATGAGCGCGCTGGCCCTGCCCGGACCCTTCCGCAGCGACGGCCTGCCGGCCGGCATCACGCTGATCGCGCCGGGCGGCGGCGACCATCGCCTGGCCGAATTCGCCCGCCGCATCGAGGCCCGCCTGCACCGCAAGCTGGGCCGCAGCGAACTCGAACCGCCCCGTAGCGCCGCCTTGTCGCCGCTGGCAGGCGGCGAACCGCTGGTCACGGTCGCCGTGGTCGGCGCGCATCTGTCCGGCATGCCGCTCAACTGGCAGCTCACCGAGCGCGGCGGCCGCCTGCTGCGCGCCGCGCGTACGGCAAGCCGCTATCGCTTCTTCGCGCTGCCCGGCACGGTGCCGCCCAAGCCCGGCCTGATCCAGGTCGACACCGACGGCGCCACGATCGAACTCGAACTCTGGCAACTGCCGACGCGGCATTACGGCAGCTTCGTCGCCGACATCCCGCCACCGCTGGGCATCGGCACCCTGAACCTGGACGACGGCAGCCAGGTGCAGGGCTTCCTCTGCGAGTCCCTCGCCACCCAGGGTGCCGAGGACATATCCCGTTTCGGCGGCTGGCGCGCGTATCTGGCCAGCCGCAATACCTGAACCGTTTCCCTTTGGAGGATCCACCATGAAGTCCCGTACCCTGCTTTGCGCCACATCCATCGTGCTGGCCTGCGTGCCTGCCCTGTCCTCCGCCCAGGACAAGAAACAGGAGACCCTGATCGTCGCCAACGAAACCGGGCCCAACATGCTCGACATCCAGGGCGTCGGCGCCAACCGCCCTGCCTACGGCGTGGCCTGGCTGGCCTACGACCGGCTGATGACCTACGGCAGGAAGAAGCTGGCCAATGGCGTCATGAGCTACGACTTTGCCAAGCTGGAACCCGAACTGGCGGCGAGCTGGCAAATCGCCAAGGACGGCATGTCGGTCACCTTCAAGCTGCGCAAGGACGCCAAGTTCCACGACGGCACCCCGGTGACGGCCAAGGACGTGAAGTGGTCCTACGACCGCGCACTGGCCATGGGCGGCTTCCCCACCTTCCAGATGAAGGCCGGCTCGCTGGAAAAGCACGAGCAATTCGAAGCGGTGGACGACAGCACCTTCAAGGTCAGCTTCCTGCGCAAGGACAAGATGACCATGCCTGACATGGCGGTACCGGTAGCCTCGATCTACAACTCGGAACTGGCGAAGAAGAACGCGACGAAGGAGGATCCCTGGGCCGCGACCTGGCTGAAGAACAACACCGCCGGCGGCGGCGCCTACAAGGTCGCCAGCTACAAGCCGGGCCAGGAAATCGTCTATGAGCGCTTCGACGACTGGAAGAGCGGCCCGCTGCCGAAGATCAAGCGCGTGATCCAGCGCGAGGTGCCCTCCGCCGGCAACCGCCGCGCCCTGCTGGCCAAGGGTGACATCGACATGACCTACGAAATGCCGCCCAAGGATTTCGCCGAAATGTCCCAGGAGAAAGGCAGCGTCAAGGTCGCCAGCGTGCCGGCCGAAAACTCGATGATCTATGTCGGCATGAACGTCACCAAGCCGCCCTTCGACAACGCCAAGCTGCGCCAGGCCGTCGCCTACGTGCTGCCCTATGACAAGATGATGCAGAACGCCATCTACGGTCGCGGCGCGCCGCTGTTCGGCGCCAAGAAGCCGGTGACCGGCAGCGACTGGCCGACGCCGACACCCTATGCCACCGACCTGGCCAAGGCCAAGGCCTTGATGAAGGAAGCCGGCATGGAAAGCGGTTTCGAGACCACGCTGTCCTTCGACCTCGGCCAGGGCACCGTCTCCGAGCCGATGGCCATCCTGGTGCAGGAAGCGCTGGCGCAGCTCAACATCAAGGTCGCCATCAACAAGGTGCCCGGCGCCAACTGGCGGGCAGCGCTGCTGAAGAAGGACATGCCGCTGATGATCAACCGCTTCGGCGGCTGGCTCAACTATCCGGAATACTTCTTCCTGTGGACCTACCATGGCCAGAACGCGGTGTTCAACACCATGAGCTACAAGAACGCGGAAGTCGACAAACTGATCGACTCGGCCCGCTTCGAGACCGACAAGAAGAAATATGCGATGGACGTCAAGGGCTTCATCGACATCGCCTACGCCGAAGTGCCGCGCATTCCCGTGGTGCAGCCGATGGTCGATGTGGCGATGCAGAAGAACATCGAGGGTTACACCTACTGGTTCCATCTGCAGCCCGACTATCGCCAGATTTACAAAAAGTAAGCTGCCATGCTGACGACCATCCTGAAACGGCTGCTGGGCGCGATCCCGAACCTGATCGGGGTGATCGTCGTCACCTTTCTCCTCACTCGCGCCCTGCCCGGCGACCCGGCGGCTTTCTTCGCCGGAGCCTCGGGCACGGCCGAGGCGGTGGAGGAAATCCGCAAGAAACTCGGACTCGACAAGTCGCTGCCCGAGCAGTTCATTGTCTATGTGCGCGACCTCGCCAGCGGCGACTGGGGCTTCTCCCACGCCACCGGCCAGCCGGTGCTCACCGAGCTCACCACGCGGTTGCCGGCCTCGCTCGAACTCACGCTGGCCGGCCTCTTCCTCGCCGTCATCGTCGCCATCCCGCTGGGCATCCTCGCCGCGACGCGACCCGGTTCCTGGATCGACCATCTCTGTCGCGGCATTGCCACCGCCGGGGTGTCGTTGCCAACTTTCTTCACCGGCCTGCTGCTGGCCTACATTTTCTATTTCCTGCTGGGCTGGGCGCCGCCACCGCTGGGGCGGCTCGATCCCTATCTCAGCGCGCCGCCCACCGTCACCGGCTTCTATCTCATCGACAGCCTGATTGCGCGCGACTTCGAGGTGTTCATCGGCGCGCTCAAGCAGCTCATCCTGCCCACCATCACCCTTGCATTGTTCGTGCTGGCGCCGCTCGCGCGCATGACGCGAGCCTCGATGCTGGGCGTGCTCTCCGCCGATTTCATCCGCACCGCGCGCGCATCGGGGCTGGCGCCGACAACGGTGCTGTTCGCCTATGCCTTTCGCAACGCGCTGCTGCCGGTGATGACCACGCTGGGCATGGTGTTCTCCTTCCTGCTCGGCTCCAACGTGCTGGTGGAAAAAGTCTTCGCCTGGCCCGGCATCGGCTCCTTCGCCATCGAAGCGCTGGTGGCCTCGGACTACGCGCCGGTGCAGGGCTTCGTGCTGTCGATGGCGCTGCTCTACGTGTTGCTCAACCTGACCATCGACATCGCCTACGGTTTCGTCGATCCGAGGATGCGCGTCGATGGCTAGCCTGACAATGACACGATGGCAGCTCCTGCGCTACGTCGTCGCCGAGAACCCGCTGTCGCTGGCGGCCTTCCTGCTCTTCGCCGCCTTGGTGCTGCTGGCGCTCATCGGACCGTGGATCGCCCCCTTCGACGCGCTCGCCTCCAACGTCGGCGCACCGCTGTCGCCGCCGTCGATGGCGCACTGGTTCGGCACCGACTCTCTCGGCCGCGACATCCTCTCTCGCGTCATCATCGCCGCCCGCCTCGATCTCGGCATCGCGGTCGCCGCGGTCGGCATCTCCTGCATCCTCGGCGGGCTGGCCGGCGCCTTCGCCGGCTACTTCGGCGGCTGGACCGACCGCATCGTCGGCCGCCTCTCCGACACCATCATGGCCTTTCCGCTGTTCGTGCTGGCAATGGGCATCGTCGCCGCGCTGGGCAACACCGTGGCCAACATCGTCATCGCCACCGCCATCATCAACCTGCCCTTCTACATTCGTGTCGCCCGCGCCGAGTCGAACGTGCTGCGCAATGCCGGCTTCGTCGAGGCGGCACGCCTGGCCGGCAACGGCGAGGTGCGGCTGCTGTTCCACCACATCATTCCCAACATCCTGCCGCCGATGACGGTGCAGATCTCGCTCAACATGGGCTGGGCCATCCTCAATGCCGCCGGCCTGTCCTTCATTGGCCTCGGCGTGCGTCCGCCCGCCGCCGAGTGGGGCATCATGGTTGCCGAAGGCGCGCAGTACATCGTCTCCGGCGAATGGTGGATCGCCCTGTTCCCCGGCGCGGTGCTGATGCTCGCGGTGTTCTGTTTCAACCTGCTCGGCGATTCGCTGCGCGACCTGGTCGATCCGAGGAGAAGAACGTGAGCGCCCTTCTCGCGATCGAAAACCTCTCGCTCGAATTCCGTACCCGCAGCGGCATCGTCCGTGCGCTGGAAAACGTCAGCCTGCAATTGCCCGAGGGCGGATCGCTCGGTCTGGTCGGCGAGAGCGGCTCGGGCAAGTCGGTATTGTCCTTCGCCGTGCTCGGCATCCAGGACGCGGCGGCGACTGTCACCGGCGGTACCATCCGCTTCGCCGACAAGGATTTGCTGGCCGATGCCGGCAGCGCGATGAAAAACATGCGCGGCCGCGAACTGGCGATGATCTTCCAGAACCCGCGCGTGGCACTCAACCCCATCCGCCAGGTCGGACAGCAGATCGAGGACGTGCTGCGGCGCCACACCGCGCTGCGCGGCGCGGCGGCGCGGGCGCGCGCCATCGAGTGCCTGGCCGACGTGCGCATCCCCGATCCCGAGCGGCGCTACACCGCCTATCCCTTCGAGCTCTCCGGCGGCATGTGCCAGCGCGTGATGATCGCCATTGCGCTGGCCTGCAAGCCGCGCCTCTTGATCGCCGACGAACCGACCACGGGGCTGGACGTCACCACCCAGGCCGCGATCATGCGGCTGATCCGCGACCTCGGCCACGAGAAGGGCATGGCGACGCTGCTGATCACCCATGACCTCGGCCTCGCCCGCGACTTCTGCGACAGGCTCGCCGTGATGCACGCCGGCCACATCGTCGAAAGCGGCGCCACCGAAACCCTGTTCCGCGCCCCGGCCCATCCCTACACCGCGCAACTGGTGCGCGCCACGCCGGTCGGCCAGGACAAACTGGAAAACCTTGCCTCGATTCCCGGCAACCTGCCGGACCTGCGCCGCAGCGACCTGCCGCCGTGCCGCTTTTCCGAGCGCTGCGAGCTGCGCGGCGATGCCTGCGCCACCGCGCTGCCGAGTGTCGATGTGAGCACGGGCCACCTTGTTGCCTGTCACCATCCGCAATTGAGGACAAGGCCATGAGCCAGTTGCTCGAAGCCATCGACGTGGTCAAGTGCTTTCCCGTTCGCATCAAGGGCAAGAAGAAACTTTTGCATGCCGTCGACGGCCTCAACTTCCACATCGACGCCGGCGAGACTGTCGGCCTCGTCGGCGAGTCCGGCTGCGGCAAGTCGACGCTGGTGCGCCTGTTGACGCGTACCCTGGACATCACGGACGGCCACGTGCGCTTTCGCGGCCAGGGCATCGGCCTGATCGCGGCGCGCGCCATGGCCGACCATCCGCTGCGGCGCGAGATACAGATGGTGTTCCAGGATCCGACCGACAGCCTCAATCCGCGCTACACCGCGCGCCAGGCCATCGCCGAGGCCGTGCATCTGCTTACCGATACGCGCGGCGCCGCTGCCATCGACAGCGCCGTCGAGGAAGCGGCCGCACATGTCGGCCTGCCGCCGGAACTGCTCGACCGCTACCCCCACCAGCTTTCCGGCGGGCAGAAGGCGCGCGTCGGCATCGCCCGCGCCATCGTCGTCAAGCCGCGCCTCCTGGTGCTCGACGAGCCGACCGCGGCGCTCGACGTTTCGGTACAGGCGGTGATCCTGCAGTTGCTCGACCGCTTGAAGCGCGAGATGAACATGAGCTTCCTCTTCGTCTCGCACGACCTCAACGTGGTGCGCCTGCTCTGCGACCGCGTGATGGTGATGTACCTCGGCCAGATCGTCGAGAGCGGCCCGGCGCGCGAAGTCTTCGAACGTCCGCTGCATCCCTACACCCGCGCGCTGATCGCGTCCCTGCCGGGGGGCCATGGCAACGACAGCGACCTGCTGGTCGGCGGCGATCCGCAAAGCCCGATCGACCCCGACGCCCACCGCTGCCGCCTTTTCGGCCGCTGCCCGCGCGGCGTCGAGCGCTGCCAGACCCAGGCCCCGCCGCTGCGCGAGATATCACGAGGACGCGCGGCTGCGTGTCACTTCGTGGCGCCGACGCAACGCGAGGTATTCGTCGACGCTGCCCTGGCCGTGCACAAGGTGCATGTGACCCCGGCGCGACGGGCGGCGCTGACGACCGAGTTCGATCGCCTCGCCGACATGGCGCGACAGGTTCAGTCGGTGCGGCTGCCCGACGACGACGCTCCTGCGCCGCAATACAGACCATGACCTGCCGCCCATGAGCGACTTTCCGACCACCGCCACTGCCATCGCCGCCGCCTTTGCCCGCGGCGAAGTGTCCGCGCGCGAAATCGCGACGGCGACGCTCGAACGCATCGCCGCGCACAATCCCTCGCTCAACGCCTACACGGCCATCACTGCCGAACGCGCACTGAGCGAAGCCGACGCGCTCGACGCAGCGCGTGCGCGCGGCGAGCCATCCAAGCCGCTGGCCGCCGTGCCCTTCGCGGTGAAGAACCTGTTCGACATCGCCGGCATGACAACGCTCGCTGGCGCCAGGCTGCTGGCCGGCAATCCGCCGGCAGCCGCGGATGCCGCGCTGGTGCAGCGCATGCACAGCGCCGGAGGCCTGCTTACCGGTGCGCTCAACATGGACGCGCTGGCCTACGGCTTCACCACCGAGAACACCCACTACGGCGCCACGCGCAATCCGCACGACTTGACGCGCACCGCCGGCGGCTCATCCGGCGGCTGCGGTGCGGCCGTCGCCGCCGGGCTGGTACCCATCGCGCTCGGCTCCGACACCAACGGCTCGATTCGCGTGCCGGCCTCGCTGTGCGGCGTCTTCGGCCTCAAACCCACCTATGGCCGGCTGCCGCGCAGCGGCAGTTTTCCTTTCGTGCATGGCCTCGACCACCTCGGGCCGCTGGCCGCCTCGGCCGCCGACCTGGCACTCGCCTACGATGCGCTGCAAGGGCCCAATGGTGAGGGGGGACGCGATCCGGCCTGTGCCCAACGCGCCATCGAAACCACCACCGACTCGCTCGTGCGCGGGCTCGAAGGCCTGCGCGTGGCGCGGCTGGCTGGTTACTTCGACGATCAAGCCAGCGCGACGGCGCGAACCGCATCCGAGCGCGCCGCCCAGACGCTGGGCAGTCTTGGCGACATCGTTTTGCCCGAGGTTGCGGCGGCGCGAGCCGCCGCCTTCGTCATCACCGCCGCCGAGGGTGGCGCATTGCACCTGCAGGCCCTGCGCGAGCGCCCGGACGACTTCGAACCGCTGTCGCGCGAACGACTCCTGGCCGGCGCGCTGATGCCGGCCCTCTGGGTGGAGCAGGCGCAGAAGCTGCGCACCTGGTTCCGCCGGCGAGTGCTGGAAGTCTTCCGCGACGTCGATCTGTTGATCGCGCCGGCGACGCCGGTGACCGCCACGCTGCTCGGGCAGGAAACCATGGTGATCAATGGCCGGAGTCTGCGGACGCGCCCCAGTATGGGTCTGCTGACCCAGCCGATTTCCTTCATCGGCCTGCCGGTGGCCGTCGCGCCGCTGTGGCTGGAGGGCGCAACGCTGCCGATCGGCGTGCAACTGATCGCCGCGCCCTGGCGCGAAGACATCTGTCTGCGCGCCGCCTGGGCGCTGCAAGCCGCGGGCGTCGCCGGCGTGTCACCCAAGGGGACTTCCTTCGGCGTGTCGCCAGCGCCGACTTTCGACAATGATCCACGCTGACGACATCAACCGCCCCGAGGTGCTGGCCGAAGTGGGCGCGGCCTTCGCCCGCTACGAGAAGGCGCTTGCCGCCAATGACGTTGCGGTGCTCGATGAACTGTTCTGGGACAGCCCGTTCACGCTACGCTACGGCACCGGCGAGAACCTGTACGGCATCGATGCGATCCGCGCCTTTCGCCAGGCCCGCAATCCCGCCGGCCTCGAACGCACACTCCAGCACACCATGATCACCAGCTTCGGCCCCGACTTCGCCACCGCCAATACCGAATTCCAGCGTGCCGGCCAGCCAGCGGGCCGCCAGAGCCAGACCTGGGTGCGCATGGCGCAGGGCTGGCGCGTGGTCGCCGCCCATGTGAGTTTCGCCCGCTGAGATGGCCGCGCCCAAAGCCCACACCCGGCTTTCTGAGACCGTCTATGAACGGCTCAAGCAGGATATTTTCGAGTTTCGCCTGCTGCCCGGCGACCGCCTCACCGAAACCGAGCTGGCCGATACGCTGAAGGTCAGCCGCACCCCCGTGCGCCAGGCCCTGCACCGGCTGGAGCAGGAAGGCTACCTCAAGCTCGCCTTCCGCAACGGCTGGAACGTGCTGCCCTTCGACTTCGACCGTTTCGAGCAGCTCTATGACTTGCGCATCATCATCGAGCTGGCCGCGATCCAGCAGATCTGCGACGCCGAGACCGCCGCCGACCTCGGCGAACTTGCCGCGGTCTGGCTGGTGCCCGCGAGCGAGCGCCTCGCCGATGCCCGCACGGTCTCGGAAAACGACGAGGCCTTCCATCAGGGACTGGTGATTGCCACCGGCAATGGCGAGATGGCGCGCGTGCATCTCGACATCTCGGAAAAGATCCGCATCATCCGCCGCCTGGATTTCACCAAGGGCGAACGCATCAACGCCACCTACGACGAGCACGCCCAGATCCTGCGCCTGCTGACGCAGCGCAAGGCGGCCCAGGCGGCCATCCTGCTGCGTTCGCACATATCGGCGAGCAAGGCCGAGGTACGCAAGATCACACTGCACATGCTGCACGTGGCCAGGCAAAAGGCGCCGTAGCCGCTTTTTTGCCCGACGTGGGGTGCCGGCGGCCGTATCGGACTCTGTCTGCCTTCGCTCTGCGTGACCGGGATTTCCAGTCGGGGGCCAACGATTCCGCTTCGCCGTGTCGCCAGCGCCGACTCTTCGGATTCAGCCGCCCGGCACCAGCAGCAGGTTCGGCCCGCTGCGGGCATAGCCGGCTTCGTCGACCAGGATGTCGAGGGCCAGCGTGGCGAGGTCGTCGGCAACGGGATCGACCGGACCCTTTTCCGTATATACGATCTTGAGATAGCTCTTGCACGAGTCGCAGGTTTCGGCGCGCACGGCATCGGTGCCCTGCAGTCCTTCCGCCTCCAGGTGGCGGTAGCTGATGCCTTCGGTGGCATTGCAACTGCTGCACTTGACGCGCACCAGGTTCCATTCGGTGTTGCACAGGGCGCAGTGCAGATAGCGCAGGTTGCCGACTTCGCCGCCGCCGCGTACCACGCTGGCGACCGGCAGAAAGCCGCAGCAGGGGCAAACGCCGGGGACGTCGAGCGTGCTGATGTGTTTGGCGCCGAGGCGCGCCGCGCCTGCGGTCCACAGCACCTGCAAGGCAGCCGCGACATAGGGCAGCAGAGCCACGTCGTCGCCGTACAGTTCGGTGTGCAGCACTCGCTCGGCCAGCGCCTCGATGCGCTCCGAGTCGTAGCCGGCAAGACGTGCCAGATCCTTTCTGGCGGGTTCCGGCGCCACGTCGGCGATCGCGGCGGCAATCCGGCGCAGGCTGGTCTGCCAGAGCGGATCGCGCGGCCAGGATTGCGCCGGCAGCGGCGGCATGCGGTGCTCGCGGGCGCGTGCCAGCTGGTTTGCATCGGGCAGCGCCAGCGCGGGCAGGGATTGCAGCGCCGCATGTTGGGCGCGGGTGATGGCGGCGAGAAAGCGCAGCCAGTCGCCCAGGGAGTGGCCCTCGGCCAGTTGTTCGAAGCGCTGCGCGCGTGTGGCAAAAATCGTTTCGGCATCGGGCGCAATAACCTGCGGCGGTTCGCTGCTCGACCTGATCGGGATGATGGGGGTTTGGGTAGTGGCGCTCATGATTTGGGGATAATCCGCAGGGAGGCATAAAAAACCCGCGGGCCGAAGCCCGCGGGTGTTGGGTTGGCAGAAAGCTCAGCTTGGCATCAGGACTTGCCGGTGACCTGACGATACCACGCCCGGTGATGCTGCTTGGCCCAAGCGCGGGTGACCGTGCCGTACACCATGGCGCGGACCGTACCCCTGACCCACAGCGCGGCATAGACGTGCACGAAGATCATGGCAATCATGATCGCGGCGATCGCGGCATGTACCACGGCGCCGAGGCGCACCACATCCACCGGCAGGCTGAAATAGGCGCGCCACAGGAAGATGCCGGAGACGAACAGCAGCAGCATGCACAACGCCATGGCCCAGAACATCGCCTTCTGCCCGCCGTTGTACTTGCCCTGTTCCGGCATGTTGTGGTCGTCGCCATTCATCATTTCGCCGGCGCGCGAGAGCCATTCCTTGTCCGCCGGCGTCATGGTGTTGAGCGACCTGAAGCGGAAGAACATCACCAGAAAGGACACCGCCATGATCACGCCGAGGTAGGGGTGCAGGATGCGCGCCCAGACCCCGCCACCGAACAACTGCGTCAGCGGATAGAAGGCCGGATGGAAGAAGGCCAGGCCGGACAGCGCGAGCAGGATGAAGCAGATGCCGACGAGCCAGTGATTGGCCCGCTCGTGCGCGTCGTAGCGCGTGAGGTCTTTCGGATTGCGGATCATGATGCTGCCTCCGATGGGCCGCCCCGAGGGGGCAGCGAGTCAATGAACCGGAAGCCGCGTAGCGGCTGAACCGTGGTCACCCTTTTCCGTGGGAAAGGGGCAGGGGGATAGGTCGTTTTCATTGATCCTCCTTCTCCAGTTCGTCCTCAAGCTCCTTGCTGACCTCGTTCGGACCCTTCATCACGTAGTGGAACAGGCTGCCCAGTGCTACGGCGGCCATGGCCACGCTGGCCAGCGGCTTGGCGAAGCCCTTCCACAGCGACACCAGCGGACTGATGCTGGGATCATTGGGCAGGCCCTTGTACAGCTCCGGCCGGTCGGCGTGGTGCAGCACATACATGACGTGCGTGCCGCCCACCCCTTGTGGATCGTAGAGCCCCGCCTTGTCGTAGCCGCGCGATTTGAGGTCGACGACACGCTTGGCCGCGTAATCCTTCATCTGCTCCTTCGAGCCGAACTGGATCGCGCCGGTCGGGCAGGCCTTGGCGCAGGCCGGGGCCTGCCCGACAGCCACACGATCGGAACACAGCGAGCACTTGTAGGCCTTGTTGTCGGCCTCGGAAATGCGCGGGATGTTGAACGGACAGCCGGTGATGCAGTAGCCGCAGCCGATGCAGTTTTCCTGGTGGAAATCCACGATGCCGTTGGCGTACTGGATGATGGCGCCGGGCGCCGGGCAGGCCTTGAGGCAGCCCGGATCGGCGCAGTGCATGCAGCCGTCCTTGCGGATGTCCACGACTTGGCCGTCAGGTCCACCGGGTTGTCATAGACCCCGGAGCAACTGCCGACTTCGTCGCGAATGTCGTTCCATTCCATGCACGCCGCCTGGCAGGCCTTGCAGCCGATGCAGGTGGAAACGTCGATCAGCTTGGCCACTTCCGTGGTGTGCCTCACGCCGGGTGCCGGGGTGGTCGTCGCCGAGCGGCGGGCGATATCTAGCGATTGCAATGCCATGTCATATCTCCCTTAGATCTTCTCGATGTTGACCAGGAACGCCTTGAATTCCGGCGTCTGGCAATTGGCGTCGCCGACGAACGGCGTCAGCGTGTTGGTGATGAAGCCCGGCTTGGCGACCCCCTTGAAGCCCCAGTGAATCGGTATGCCCACGGTATGCACCTTCTTGCCATCGACGTCGAGGGTCTTGATGCGCTTGGTGACCACCGCGACCGCCTTGATGAAGCCGCGGTTGCTGCGCACCTTGACCTTGTCGCCGGTCGCAATCCCCTTTTCCTGCGCCAGTTGCTCGCCGATCTCGACGAACTGCTCGGGTTGCAGGATGGCGTTGATCATCGAGTGCTTGGTCCAGTAATGGAAGTGCTCGACGAGACGGTAGGTGGTGGCAACGTAGGGGAAGTCCTTGGCCTTGCCGAAGGTTTCCATGTCCCCCTTGTACACTCGCGCCGCCGGATTGCTGGTGGCCTTCGCGTTGTTGGGGTGGAAAGGGTTCCTGTCCAGCGGCGTTTCGAATGGCTCGTAGTGCTCGGGGAAAGGACCTTCGGCCAGTGCCGGCGCGAACAGGCGCGCGACACCCTCTGGGTTCATGATGAAGGGCATCACGTTCTCTTCGGGTGCGGCGTCGGGACGCATGTCGGGCACGTCGTTGCCTGCCCAGGCGGTACCGGTCCAGCGGATCACCGCGCGCTTCGGGTCCCACGGCTTGCCGGCCGGGTCGCACGAGGCGCGGTTGTAGATGATGCGCCGGTTGGCCGGCCAGGCGAAGCCCCAGTTCAGCGTTTGCCCCAGCCCGGAAGGATCCGAGTTGTCGCGCCGCGCCGTGAGATTGCCCGCCTGAGACCAGCAGCCGCCGTAGATCCAGTTGCCGCAGGAAGTGCTGCCGTCGTCGCGAAGCTGCGCGAAGCCGGCCACCTGCTCGCCCGCCTTGACCAGCACCTTGGTCTTGTCTTTCGGATCGAAGACATCGCCCAGCGCCTTGCCGGAGATCTCCATCAGCAGTTCGGCAGGCGACGGCTTGTTGGCGATGCGGTACGGCCAGGTCAGGTTGAGAATCGGCTCGGGCAGCTTGCCGCCGTCCTTGGCGTACATCTCCTTCAGCTTGAGGAACAGGCCCGCCATGATCTCGATGTCGCTCTTCGATTCACCGGGACCGTCGGCTGCCTTCCAGTGCCACTGGATGACGCGTCCGGAATTGGTGAAGCTGGCGGTTTCCTCGGCGAAGAGGTTGGCCGGCAGGCGGAACACCTCGGTCTGGACCTTCGTCGGATCGACCTCGTTGAACTCGGCATAGTTCTTCCAGAACTCCGAAGTGTCGGTTGCCAGCGGGTCCATGACGACGAGGAACTTGAGCTTGGCCAGCGCGTCGCCGACTTTCTTCTTGTTCGCCACCGAGGCGAGCGGGTTGAAGCCCTGGCAGAAGAAGCCGTTCATCTTGCCCTGGTGCATGCGCTCGAAGATCGCCATGACGTCGTAGGCGCCATCCTTCTTCGGCAGCCAGTCGTAGCCGTAGTCGTTCTTGTCGGTCGCGGCAGCCCCGTACCAGGCCTTCTGCAGGCTGGTGAACCACTTCGGGAAGTTCTGCGGGAAGTTCATCTGGTTCGGCCGCAGCGCCTTCGGCGTGCGTTTCTCCAGATAGGTCTTGCGATCGACATCGGCGTCGGTCGGCGCCGACAGATAGCCGGGCAGCACTTCCGAGTAGAGACACATGTCGGTGATGCCCTGCACATTGGCGTGGCCGCGCAAGGCATTGATGCCGCCGCCCGCCATGCCCATGTTGCCGAGCAGCAACTGGATCATGGCCATGGTGCGGATGTTCTGCGACCCGACCGAATGTTCGGTCCAGCCCAGCGCATAGCAGATGGTCATGGTCTTGTTGGGCGCTGCGGTCTCCGCCATCATCTCGCAGATCTTGAGGAAGGCGTCCTGCGGCGTGCCGGTGGTCTTGCTCACCAGTTCCGGCGTGTAGCGGCTGTAGTGCTTCTTCATCAGCTGGAACACGCAGTTCGGATCCTGCAAGGTCGGATCGATCTTGGCGAAGCCGTCCTTGTCGAGCTGGTACTTCCAGGTGTCCTTGCCGTAACTGCGCTTTTCGGCGTTGTATCCGGAAAAGAAGCCGTCCTCGAACTTGAAGCCTTCGTCGATCAGGAATGCGGAGTTGGTGTAGTGCTTGACGTATTCGTGATGAATCTTGTCTTTCGACAGCAGGTAGTTGATGACGCCGCCGAGGAAGGCGATGTCGGAACCGGCGCGAATCGGTGCGTAGAAGTCGGAAACGGCGGCGGACCGCGTGTATCGCGGGTCGACCACGATCAGCTTGGCCTTGCGGTCCTTCTTCGCTTCGATCACCCATTTAAAGCCGCAGGGATGCGCTTCGGCGGCATTGCCGCCCATGACGATCACCAGGTCTGAATTCTTCAGATCGACCCAATGATTGGTCATTGCACCACGCCCAAATGTCGGACCCAGACTGGATACCGTGGGGGCGTGTCAAATACGTGCTTGCGTGTCTAGTGCGACGACTCCGAGGTTGCGAAGGATCTTGACCGTCAGGTAGCCGGCTTCGTTGCCGGCCGCGGACGAGGCGAGGAAACCGGTGGTGTTCCAGCGGTTGACCGTGACGCCGTCGGCGTTCTTCTCGATCAGGTTGGCGTCGCGGTCCTTCTTGACGTGGGTCGCGATGCGCGAGATTGCGTCTTCCCAGGAGATGCGCTTCCATTCGTTGCTGCCTGCCTCGCGCACTTCCGGATACTTGAGCCGGTTGGGGCTCTTGACCATGTCCATGAGGCCGGCGCCCTTGGGGCACAGCGTGCCGCGATTGACGGGATTGTCCGGATCGCCCTCGATATGGATGATGTCCGCTTTTGCGTTCTTGGACTTGTCGCCCGTGGTGTAGATCAGGACCCCGCAACTGACCGAGCAGTAGGGGCACATATTGCGGGTTTCCGTGGCGTGGGCGAGCTTGTAGCTGCGCACCTCCGCCAGGGCCGATGTGGGTGAGAATCCCATCAGTGCGATGGAAGACCCGCTCAGACCGGCGCCGCAGACCTTGAAGAACTGCCGCCGTGAGACTTGCATTTTTTGACTCCTCCTTTTTTGTATACCAGCGGACAATCAATGCAATTTATGCGCCAATTCAATGCTTGTTGAAGGCTCAAGTACTTACCGCGTCGCAGCAATCCGGACGGGACAAAATGTCCATACCGTTTCGGGACAAGTGGGACAATTTGTCCCGCACAAAAGCTTGCATTGCCAAGCCCAGCCGAATTGACGATGATTGGCGAAATACAAAAATATAACGAGGAGACGAGTTTGGGTTCCGTTCCAGCGGTCGCGACCGTCGAGCTGTCGCCCTGGCAGCACCAATCGGTGCTGGTGGTGGATGACGAGCCGGGCATGGTCAGCTTTCTGCACCGCTCGCTGGCGCTGCGCTGCGGCTGGGTGGCGACCGCCGGCAGCGTCGACGAAGCCGTCGAACTACTCAGTCGTCGTCACTTCGACCTGATCGTGCTCGACATTGCGCTGCCCGGCCGCTCGGGCGTCGAATGGCTGCACCAGCTGCGCGACCAGGGCTTCGCCGGCGACGTGGTGCTGATGACGGCCTATGCCGATCTTGAAACCGCGATCGATGCGCTGCGCGCCGGGGCCTCGGACTTTCTGCTGAAGCCGTTTTCGGTAGCGCAAATGCTCAACGCGGTGAAGCGCTGCTTCGAGCGTTCGTCGCTGCGTCGCGAAAACTTCGTGCTGCGGCGCGAACTGGATCAGCGTGACGACAGTGTCGAAGGCATGGTCGGCAATTCGGCCGTGATTCGCGACGTGTGCGCCCGCATCAAACGCATTGCGCCGACGCCCTCGACAGTGCTGATCCATGGCGAATCGGGCACCGGCAAGGAGCTCGCCGCGCGCGCCCTGCATCGCATGAGCCTGCGCGCCGACGGCCCTTTCGTGCCGATCAACTGCGCCGCGATCGCCGAAGAGCTGATCGAGTCCGAATTGTTCGGCCATGTCAAAGGCGCTTTTACCGGCGCCGCGGCCGGTCGCGAGGGCCTGTTCTATTACGCACGCGGCGGCACGCTGTTTCTCGACGAGATCTCCGAACTGCCGCTGCCGCTCCAGGCCAAGCTGCTGCGCGTTCTGGAAGAGCGCAAGGTGCGCCCGGTGGGTTCGGAGCAGGAGGTGCCGGTGGATGTGCGCGTCGTGGCCGCCACCAATCGCAATCTGGTCGAGGAAGTCGCGGCGGGACGTTTTCGCCGCGATCTGTATTACCGCTTGCAGGTGGTTGAGGTGGTTCTGCCGCCGCTGCGCGACCGGATCGAAGACCTGCCTGACCTGGTGGACTACTTCATTGGCCAGTTGGCGGCGCGCCTGGGTGTGACTGAACTCGCGCACGACGCAGCGGCGCTGGCGCGCCTGGCGCGCTACAGCTGGCCGGGTAACGTGCGCGAACTGAAGAACCTGATCGAGCGTTCGCTGATTCTCGGCTACTTCGCCGACGATTTTGCCCCAGAGGAGTCCGCTGTCGCCGTGTCGTCAGCGCCGACTTCTGAGCATGGCAGCGAGGACTCGCTCGCTGCCATCGAGCGCCGCCACATTCTCGGCGTGCTGGAAAGCTGCAAGGGCAACAAGTCCGAAGCGGCGCGGCGGCTCGGCGTCTCGCGCAAGACGCTCGAGCGCAAGTGCGCGGCGTGGGGGGTCTAGAGATTCTTTCCGGCCTGCGCGCACGCTTTCATGGCTCCCTGCGTTTCAAGCTGCTGGCGCTGGCGCTGGGCCCCCTGCTGGTGGCCGTGCCCATCCTGATCGGCATCCTCGCCGGCTGGGGCGCGGTGTATTACGACCGCCTGCTGATCACCAAGGTGCAAAGCGATCTGGCAGTCGCCCACGGCTATTTCGAACAGGTCAAGGAAGGCGTCGGTCGTCGCGTCGAAACCCTGGCGGGTTCCGAGCGGCTGGCGCGAACCCTGCGCGAACGGCCGGGCGCTGCGGCGCTGGGCGAACATTTGCGCGAGATGAGGCAACAGTTGCGCGTCGATTTCCTGATCCTGCTCGACAGCAGCGGGCGGGTGCGCGCCGCCAGCGGCGGCCCCGCATTGGGCAGCGACTACACCGGCTGGGAGGTCGTGCGTCGCGCGCTTTCCGGCCATGCCGAAACCGAAGTCGATATCCTCGATGCCGCCCGCCTGGCAATGATCGACCCGGCGCTGGCGGAGCGCGCACGCACGCCCCTGATCGCGACGCGCAACGCGCAGGCCACAGAGCGCAGCGAGGAGACGCGCGGCATGGTGATGCACGCCGCCGCACCGGTTGCCTCAGCCGCGCGTGAGGGAGGTGCGAGTGCCGGCGTGCTGGTCGGCGGCCTGCTGCTCAACAAGAACCTCGACATCGTCGATCGCATCAATGACATCGTCTATCCGGAAGGCGCGCTGCCGCTGGGCAGTGTCGGTACCGCGACGCTGTTTCTCGATGACGTTCGCATCGCCACCAACGTGCGCCTGTTCGAAAACGTGCGCGCCATAGGCACCCGTGTTTCGGCCGCGGTGCGGCATACGGCGCTCGATTTGGGCCGCACCTGGCTGGATCGCGCCTTCGTCGTGAATGACTGGTATGTCTCCGCCTATGAGCCCATCATCGACGGTCGCGGCAAGCGGGTCGGCATGCTCTACGTCGGATTTCTCGAAGCGCCCTTTCAGCACGCCAGGCAGCTGGCACTGGCGGCGGTGGCGCTGCTGTTCGTTCTGACGGTGGTGGTCGCCGCGTTTGTTTCGCTGCGCCTGGCGCGACATGTCTCGCAGCCGGTGGAACGCATGCATGGCACCATGAGCGCGATCGAGTCGGGCCAGACCGAGGCGCGCGTCGGCGCACATTTGCCCGATCTCGCCGAAGCGGACGAACTGGACGAGCTGGCCGCCCACTTCGATCGCCTGCTCGACCGTCTTGCCGAACAGACCGAAGCGCTGCAGCGCTGGGGTCGCGAGCTCGACAGCAAGGTGGCAGAGCGCACGCAGGAACTGGCACTGACCAACCAGACCCTGCGTTCGGCACAGCAACGCCTGGTCATGTCGGAAAAGCTCGCCGCAATCGGCCAACTCGCCGCCGGCGTGGCGCATGAAGTCAACAATCCCGTGGCGGTGATTCAGGGCAATCTCGACGTGCTGCGCGAAACTCTGGGGAATGCGGCCGAACCGGCGATGCCCGAGATTCGCCTGATCCAGGATCAGGTATTTCGCATTCGACTGATCGTCACCAAGCTGCTGCAGTTCGCGCGGCCCGCGGAATACGCGGGCTATCTGGAACCGGTGCGGCTCGACCAGGTGGTGCAGGACAGCCTGGTGCTGGTGGCGCACCAGATGAAGAAATCCAGCATCGTCGTGGAACAGGAAATGCAGGCGACGCGAACGGTGTCGGTGAATCGCAACGAATTGCAGCAGGTGCTGATCAATCTGATCGTGAATGCCCTGCAGGCCATGCCCGGGGGCGGCACTCTGCGGCTGACCAGCGGCGACCGCGAGGAGGGCGGCATCAAGGGCGGGTTTGTCGCCGTCGGCGACAGCGGCCCCGGTATTGCGCCCGAAGACCGCGAAAGGCTGTTCGATCCCTTCTTCACCACCAAGACCAGCGACGGCACCGGGCTGGGCCTGTGGGTCAGCCTCGGCCTCGTGCAGCGTTACGGCGGCCGTATCGATGTTGCCAGCCCGCGAAGCGGAATCCCTGGCACGCAAGGCGAGTGCCCGTCGAGCGGCGGCTCTGTGTTTACCGTGTGGCTACCGAACGAGACACAAGCGGAAGCGCAAGCCGCCTGAGAGCTCAGCCGCCCGCGGGAGCGAAGCGCTTCTCGATTTCCGCTGCGGGAATATAGCCGCCGACACGTTCGCCACCCGCGAAGAAGATCGCCGGCGTGCCGTTGATGCGCAATTTGCGGCCAAGCTGCGCAGACTTGTCCAAACCGCTTATGTCGCATTTGGCGGGCACGGCTGGCGGTGCCTTGCCGGCGGTCATCCAGTCAGTCCACGCCTTCGACTTGTCTGGTGCGCACCAGATTGCCTTTGATTTTTCGTAGGAATCATCGCCGAGCACCGGATAAAGGAAGGTATAGACCGTCACATCCTTCAGCATCAGGATGTCTTTCGCCAGCTTCTTGCAATAGCCGCAATTGGGGTCTTCAAAGGTCACCATGACGTTCTTGCCGGAACCGCGCACCTGCTTCATGGCGAGGTCGAGCGGCAGGGAATTGAACAGGCGCTCTGCCGTGAGGTTCTTGCCGGTCTTCATGTCCAGCAGATTGCCGAACAACAGATAAGTGCCCTTGTCGTCCGAATAGAAAATCTGACCATCGACCGTCACTTCCCAGATACCGGCCATCGGTGCCCTGACGATCTTTTCGACCTTGCCGAGCTTGGCCTCGACGGCTTTTTTTACATCTGCCTCGTCGGCGACAGCGACGAGGGACACACAGGCCAGAGCGGCGGCAAGCAGGGGTAGTTTCATGAGTTCTCCAGGAAATTTCAGGACGCCAGTGATTCAGGACGCGAGCGCGTAGCGGACCAGCAGGCTCTTTACGACCGGCAAAGTGTTGGTGAGGTTCAATCCGAAGTTGCGCAGACCGGCCAAGGGGCCCTCGGTGGGCCGGAAAAGGTCGTGCAGACTATCAGTCACCGTCTGCAAAGTCACTACCTCTTCCTTGCGCGCCCGTTCGTAGCCGCGCAGCAGCCCCAAGTCGCCGCAATCCACATGCCCGGGCTTGCCGCACAGCACGGCCGCCAAGGCCCGCGCATCCTGAAAACCCAGATTGATGCCATGACCGGAAAGCGGATGGATGGTATGCGCGGCATCGCCGATCAGGGCCAGTCGCGGCGCCACCGTGTGCGGTGCGCGCATCAGGCGCAAGGGAAAACCGGCGGGCGGCGTGATCAATTCCAGCGCGCCCAACCGGTGGCCGCCTGCCTCGGCCACACGGGCGCATAGCGCTGCAGGGTCGAGCGCCAGCAGCTCGCGCCCATGATCTTCCCCCGTGGACCAGACCATCGATATGCGATTGCCCGGCAAGGGCAGCCAGGCGAGGACGCCGTCCCGGCGGAACCACTGAAATGCCGTGCCGCGATGAGGCTGCTCGGCAGCGAAGTTGGCGACTACTCCGAGCTGGTCATAGGGGTCGAAGCGCACCGCGATGCCTGCCGCGGAGCGAGTCCAGGACTCGGCGCCATCCGCCGCGACGATTAGCCGTGCCGAAAGGCTGCGGCCATCGTCAAGCGTCAATTGTGCGGCATCGGGCCCGATGGCCAGTGCTTGCGGGCGTGCTGGACACAGCAGACGCAGGTTGCCCTGGCGCTTGACCGTCTCCCACAGTTCGCGCTGCATCAGCGAGGATTCGAGGATCCAGGCCAGTTCCGATACGCCGCTGCCATAGGCGGTGAAATCCAGCCGGCCGCCGGCGTCGCCGTGAATCTCCATGGCCTGCACGGCTTCCATGCGCGCCACATCCAGGTGGCGCCAGGCGCCCAGGGCATCGAGGAAGCGCGCGTTGGCCGGGCTGATCGCGTAAACACGCGAATCCCATCCCTGCGGGAAGGCCGGGGCGGTCCCTTCGACCAATGCCACAGACAAAGTCGAGCGGCGCAAAGCCGCTGCCAGGGCCAAGCCCGCCAGGCCACCACCTACGATCACGACATCGAAGTTCATGAACGGATTGTCGCTTACCCGGGCCAGCCTTGACAAGGCAAGCATACGACGAGGATAATTCCGCCCCTTTGCATGGTGATGTAGCTCAGTCGGTTAGAGCATCGGATTCATAATCCGGGGGTCGGTGGTTCAAGTCCACTCATCACCACCAGTATTCAAGCGGCTCCCAGCGATGGGAGCCGTTTGTTTTTGTGGCTTGACCTTTTTCCGCTACGCTCTGGTGCTACGCGAATGGTTTGTCGAGCGCGTCAAGGACGGGCTGGCAGACATAGAAGCGCCCCCATTGCCGCCCCGTCATCTCGCGGAGGATTTTGCCTTCCTCCATGGCGGTTATCGTCGCCTTGGCCGTGGGGTGCGTTTTCCCCAATATCTTTGCTGCTCGCCCGATGGTCATGTAGGGATTGATGAACAGATTGTCGATTAGAACGAGCGCGTTGGGCTTGTCTCGCAGTTGAGCCCGGTACTGTTCCCGCAATCGGTGCAGTTCCTTGGCTTGCGTGCCTGCTGCGGTGGCAGTTTCTGTTACGCCCTGGAGAAAGAAGCGGATCCACGATATCCAATCGCCATGGGTACGCACACGCTGCAGCAGCTCGTAGTAGTCGTTCTTGTGGGCATCGATAAAGGCGGACAGGTAGAGCAGGGGCTGTGAAAGCCGCTTGCGTTCAAGCAGGAAGAAGGTTACCAGGAGCCGGCCGACACGGCCGTTACCGTCGAGGAAGGGGTGGATCGTTTCGAACTGGACATGCATCATGGCGCACTGGATCAAGTCCGGGATGACATCGTGGACATGAAGGAACTTCTCCCATTCATCCAGGCATTCGTGCATTTCCACTACGGGCGGCGGCACGAAAGCGGCGGTCATGGGGGTGCTGCCCGCGGGTCCGATCCAGTTCTGCGAACGCCTGAATTCGCCTGGCGTAGCCTTGTCCCCGCGTACGCCCGTCATGAGCTTGGCGTGAATCTCCCGGATCAGCCGGAGCGACAGAGGCAACTCAGGGAGCAGCGTGACGCCATGCTCCAGGGCGTAGGTATAGTTCCTGATTTCCTGAATGTCGGCATTGACGGAACGCTTGGAGTTGCCGTCTTCGATTTCGTCGATCAGCAGATCGGAAAGGCTGGCCTTGGTGCCTTCGATGCGCGATGACAGCACCGCCTCGCGGCGGATGTATGGGGAAATCAGCAGGTGAGGATTTGGCAGCTGGCCACCAAGGCCGGAGAGTTCCGATAGCGCTGCATCGGCTTTCGACAGCGCAAGCGCAAGCTCCATGTCGATGTTGATGGGGGGCGGCAGGGGGTTCGGCACGAAGGCTAGATACCCCTGCGGTGCGTTCAGCAGGCGCCCGCTTTTTGCCGCAGAAAAATCGTTCGGATTCATTGCGTTATGGGAGCGAGTTAAGAATACTTTCGAAAGATTCTAGGCTTTGAAAGAAATAAGTCAATTTCTTTCAAAGCTATCCAGTCTTCGAAAGCTCGCTTTCACAACAGGCCGACCGAAACGCTTCTACGATTCCGAATCGCCCATCGCTACGAACTGAAACCAGCCCAAGCCATTGATGCGACGGGGTTCTAGACTTGGCTTCATAATCCGGGGTCGGTGGTTCAAGCCCACTCATCACCACCAGTATTCAAGCGGGTTCCAGCGATGGGGGCCGTTTGTCTTTGCGCGCTGGGAGGCGGCCGCTGGCGCTCCAGAAAATCGCTTAACTTCCGCCACACCTGCCAGCCGACAAAGGCCCGCCGCGCCCAGCGCCAAGCGCGTTTGGGCCGGATCACGACCAGCGCGACTCCAGCCGCAACGGCCACTTCCGGGTTGCGGCGCAGCCAGCGAGCCCCTTCGACCGCGCAGTCCGCTGCGCTGAAGGCCGGCTCCAGTCCCGCCGCGCAAAGACCGAATTCGGCGCGCAGAGTGTCGCTGGCGATCTGAAGCCGCTGCTTCTTCAGCGCGAGTTCCAGCGTACTGGAGTTCACTGCGGTTTGGTGGCGCTGCCGGTCGATAGCGCGTCACGATCCTTGCGCAGTTCGGCCAGACTGGCGGAAAACAGTTTCGAGCCTGATCGCCCCAGACTCATCGCCAGCGTCAGGCTCGCGATGCCGGCACCGAGGAAAAGTGCGGAAAACACCCCCAATGCCAGCAGCCGGTTGCTGTCCCACAACAGGACGGTGAGAAAGATCGCGAGAAAAATCAGGCCAGCCGCAAGGCAAAGAAAAGCCGCTCCACCGTAGGCAAGCATGGAAATCAGCCGCGCACGCTCTTCGGCGAGTTCGACACCGAAGAGTTCGAGCCGATTGTGAATCAGGGTGACGCCAGTGCCGAGCAGGCCCTTGGTCGAGGCGAACAGGCCGCGCTGCCCGGGCACCTTGCCCGCTCCATCACCCATGACTGCGCTCAGCGACGGCCGATCAGCAGGCCGACGATGAAACCGAAGCCTGCGGCCACACCCACCGAGCGCCAGGGATTGTCATGCACGTAGTCATCGGCGACGCGGCCGACCTCCTTGGCCTTATCGACAACAGCGGCTTCGGCTTCGGCCAGCTTGATTTTGGCCCCGGCCAAGCGCTCCTGCGTCCTGGCGCGGATGTCAGCGATCTTGTCGCCTGCCTGTCCGGCCGTGGCGCGCAGCAATTCTTCCGTATCGGCAATCACCAGTCTTACGTCGGCAATCAGTTTGTCTTTGGTGACATCGCTCATGTCGCTCATGGTTTTCTCCTGAATTGAATGACTACAGAATGAAGGCTACCGATTTTATCGCTGTGCTGCAATGATCTATGTCATACGGGAGCCAGATGGTAGTCGATCGTCAGCGGAGCATGATCGGAGAAGCGCTGGTCCTTGTAGACCGCCACGCGACTTGCCGACGCTGCCAGGCCCGGAGTGGCGATCTGGTAATCGATGCGCCAACCCACGTTCTTGGCCCAGGCCTGGCCCCGGTTCGACCACCAGGTGTAGGCTTCGCCGGTCGCTTCCGGGAGCAGACGGCGATGCACATCCATCCAGCCCAGTTCGTCGAAGACCGCCGACAGCCAGGTGCGCTCCTCGGGCAGAAAACCGGAGTTCTTCTGGTTGGATCTCCAGTTCTTGAGGTCGATTGGCCGGTGCGCGATGTTCCAGTCGCCGCAGAGCACGACTTCGCGCCCGTCACGCCGGGCGTCCTGCGCCAGACGTTCCAGTTGCGGCCGGAACTGTTCGAGAAAGCGGAATTTGGCCTGCTGGCGCTCGTCCGAGCTGGAACCGGAAGGCAGGTAAAGCGAGACCACCGAGAGTTTGCCGAAATCGGCCTGCAGGTAGCGCCCTTCCGCATCGAACTCGGCGTTGCCAAAACCCTCGAAGATGCGGTCAGGTGCCCTCCGGGAGTAGATGCCGACCCCGCTGTAGCCCTTTTTTTCGGCGGCATGAAAGCAACCCGTGAAACCCGCCGGTTCGCGCAGGGCCGGGGTCAAGTCCGGCATTTGCGCCTTGAGTTCCTGGACGCAGACGATGTCGGCCTGTTGCGTCGCCAGCCAGTCGAAAAATCCCTTGCTGGCGGCGGAACGGATGCCATTGAGATTCAAACTGAGTATTCGAAGCTTGTGCGTGAGCATGTAGAATGCCTTGGATGAATGCGAGCGTCGCCTTTACTGTCAACCACGCCGTCACCAGCGAGCTGAGCCGCGAGTTTATCGCCTTCGCCTGCGAACTGGGCGTGTTGCGCTTCGGGGAATTCAAGACCAAGGCGGGGCGCCTGAGTCCCTATTTCTTCAATGCCGGTCTGTTCAGCGACGGCGCCTCCCTGTCCCGTCTGAGCGACTTCTACGCGCGCCGCGTCCTGGCGGCAGGGGTCGAGTTCGATGTGCTGTTCGGGCCGGCTTACAAGGGGATTCCGCTTGCTGCAGGTGCGGCCATGGCACTGGCAGGCCTCGGGCACAACACGCCCTACGCTTACAACCGCAAGGAAGCCAAGGATCACGGCGAAGGCGGTACGCTGGTTGGAGCGCCACTCAAGGGCCGCGTGTTGATCATCGATGACGTGATTTCGGCGGGAACATCGGTGCGCGAATCGGTGGATCTGATTCGTGCGGCAGGCGCGACGCCTGCCGCGGTACTGATCGCCCTCGATCGTCAGGAGCGGGGCCAGGGCGAACTCTCTGCCGTGCAGGAAGTTGAACGGAATTACGGCATTCCCGTGATCAGCGTTGCCAGTTTGACCGATCTGATCGAATATCTTTCCGGCCATCCGGAACTTGAAAACAAGCTTGCCGCCGTGCGCGATTACCGCGCTCGTTACGGCATCGACTGATGCCCATGACCCTTCAGGGAGATTCCCCATGCGCCTGATTTCCGTCCTGTTGTTTGCTTCTTCTGCCGTGCTTGCCCTGGGTGCTGCCGCCCAGACGCGCATCTATTGCTGTGACGACGTCAAGGGGCGCAAGGTGTGCGGCGATTTTTTGCCCACCGAATGCCAGGGCCGGGCCTATGAAGAGCGCGACAATCGCGGCTTTGTTTCAAAAACGGTGGAGGCCCCATTGACCCCGGAGCAGCAGGCGCGCCGCGAGGCCGAACTGGCGAGGAAGGAAGCGGACAAGAAGAAGGCAGCCGAGGAGCGCCGCCGCACGCTGGCCTTGCTGGCGACCTACTCCAGCGAAAAGGATATCAATTCTGCGCGGGACCGCGCCCTGGCCGAAGTTGAGAAGAACATGAAGCAATCCCAGCTGCGGCTGGAGGAAGCCAACAAGAAGAAAAAGAAGCTTGAAGGCGACAAGGAGTTCTACAAGGGCAAGCCGCTGCCTGAGCAGGTCAAGGCCGAGATCCGCGACAACGAAAAGGAGATCAAGGCGCAACAGGCGGCGGTGGATGCCAAGATGAAGGAGATGGAAGAAGTCCGCAGCCGCTTCGCCGACGAGAAGAAACGCTATCTCGAACTGACCGGGAAGAAGTCGACCGACGCTGCGCCAGCCCCCGAACCTGCGCCAGCACCTGCAGCTGCGCCAGCGCCAGCGGCGGCACCCCCTGCGGCACCTGCCGCAGCACCGGCCGCAGCCAAATCCGCCGAAAAGAAGTAATCAGCCGCCGAGTTTCTTCTTCAGCAGGTCGGTGACCTGCTGAGGATTGGCCTTGCCGCGGGTGGCCTTCATGGCCTGTCCGACGAGCGCGTTGAAGGCTTTTTCCTTGCCGGCGCGATATTCCTCGACCGACTTCTGATTGGCGGCAAGCACTTCGTCGACCAGCGCCTCGATCGCGTCGGTATCGGTGATTTGCTTCCAGCCATTTGCCTCGATGACGGCATCGGCATCCGTGCCGTCACCGGCCCAGAGCGCTTCGAAGACGTCCCTGGCGATTTTGTTGGAGATCGTGTTGTCGGCAATGCGGCGGATGATGCCGGCGATCTGTGCGGCCGAGACCGGCGACGCCTCGATCGGCATGTCGGTCTTGTTGAGGTGCGCAGCCAGTTCGCCCGTGACCCAGTTGGCGCAAAGCTTGGCGCTATCCTTGCCCGTCGCAGCTACCGTATCTTCGAAAAACTTTGACGCCGCGCGTGTCGTCGTCAGCGTCTCCGCATCGTAGGACGACAGGCCGTAATCCGTTTCGAAGCGGGCCTTCATGGCCTGCGGCAGTTCCGGCAAACCGGACTTCACCTCGGCGATCCAGTCCGCCCTGATTTCCAGCGGCAGCAGATCGGGATCGGGGAAGTAGCGGTAATCGTGCGCGTCTTCCTTGGTGCGCATCGAGCGGGTTTCGCCGGTATCGGGATCGAACAGCACGGTGGCCTGCTGGATGGCGCGGCCTTCCTCGATCTCGTTGATCTGCCACTGCACCTCGAAGTCGATCGCCTGCTGCATGAAGCGGAAGGAATTGAGGTTCTTGATTTCGCGTCGCGTGCCGAGAGGCTCGCCCGGACGGCGCACCGAAACGTTGGCGTCGCAGCGGAAGGAGCCTTCCTGCATGTTGCCGTCGCAAATGCCGATCCACTGCACCAGCGCGTGCAGCGCCTTGGCGTAGGCGACCGCCTCGGCCGACGAGCGCATCTCCGGCTCGGTGACGATTTCCAGCAGCGGCGTGCCGGCGCGATTCAGGTCGATGCCGGTCCTGCCGTGGAAATCCTCGTGCAGCGATTTGCCGGCATCCTCTTCGAGATGGGCGCGCGTCAGGTTCACGAACTTCTCGGTCGCCGTCTCACCAGCGCCGACTCTTATGGCAAGGCCGCCACCCAGAACAACGGGGATTTCGAACTGGCTGATCTGATAGCCCTTGGGCAGATCGGGATAAAAATAGTTCTTGCGGGCGAAGACCGAGCGCGGCGTGATCTTCGCGCCGACGGCGAGGCCGAACTTGATGGCGCAGACCACGGCTTCGCGATTGAGTACCGGCAGGACGCCGGGCAGCGCAATGTCCACCGCGCTGGCCTGCACGTTCGGCTCGGCGCCGAAGGCGATGCTGCTGCCGGAAAAAATCTTCGACTTCGTTTGCAACTGGGCATGGGTTTCCAGCCCGATGACGACTTCCCATTGTGTCGTGCGGCTCATTTCACGCCCTCCGGCATCCGCGTATGCCAGTCGGTCGCCTTCTGGTACTGGTGCGCGACGTTGAGCATCTTCGCTTCGCCGAACCAGTTGCCGATGATCTGCAGGCCCACCGGCATGTTGTTCGCGCCGAAGCCGCAGGGCAGCGACATGCCCGGCAGGCCGGCGAGGTTGGTGGAGATGGTGTAGATGTCCGACAGGTACATCTGCACCGGGTCGGCGCTCTTGGCGCCGAAGGCGAAGGCCACGGAGGGCGAAGTCGGTCCCATGATCACGTCGCACTCTTTGAAGGCCTCGACAAAGTCGGCGGCGATGAGACGGCGAATCTTCTGCGCCTGGAGGTAATAGGCGTCGTAGTAGCCGTGCGACAGCACGTAGGTACCGATCAGGATGCGGCGCTTCACTTCGGCGCCGAAGCCCTGCGCCCGGCTGCGCGAGTACATCTCGGTCAGATCATCGTACTCCGGCGCGCGATAGCCGTAGCGCACGCCGTCGAAGCGCGAAAGGTTGGAACTGGCCTCGGCCGGCGCGATCACGTAATAGGCGGGCACCGACAGGCCGGAGTTGGGCAGCTGCACCTCCACCGTGGTGGCGCCCAGCTTGCGGTATTCGGCGAGCGCGGCGTCGACCGCGGCACGCACGTCGTCATCCATGCCTGCACCGAAGAATTCTTTCGGCAGGCCTATCTTGAGGCCGGCCAACGGCTTTTCGAGGTCGCGGCCGTAATCCTCGGCGGGGCGCTCCAGCGAGGTCGAGTCGCGGGGATCGAAGCCGGCCATGGCGTTCAGCAGCAGCGCGCAGTCTTCCGCGCTCTTTGCCATCGGCCCGCCCTGGTCGAGGCTGGAGGCGAAGGCGATCATGCCGTAGCGCGACACCACGCCATAGGTCGGCTTGAGGCCGGTGAGGCCGCACAGGGCAGCCGGCTGGCGGATCGAGCCGCCGGTGTCGGTGCCTGTCGCTGCGGGGGTGAGACGCGCCGCGATGGCGGCGGCCGAGCCGCCCGAGGAACCGCCGGGCACGCGGGAGACATCCCACGGGTTCTTCACCGGACCGAAATACGAGGTTTCGTTCGACGAGCCCATGGCGAACTCGTCCATGTTGAGCTTGCCCAGCGTCACCATGCCGGCGCCGGCGAGCTTCTCGACCACGTTGGCGTCGTAGGGCGAGACGAAGTTGGCCAGCATCTGCGAGCCGCAGCTGGTGCGCCAGCCCTTGGTGCAGAAAATGTCCTTGTGCCCCAGAGGGATGCCGGTCAGCGGCGAGATCGCCGTGTCGCCAGCGCCGACTCTCAGCTTTTCGTCTGCGGCCTGCGCCTGCGCCAGGGTCTTGTCCCGATCGAGGGTGATGAAGGCATTCAGCGCAGGATTGAATTTGTCGATGCGGTCGAGGAACAGGGTGGCCAGTTCGACGGCGGAAACCTTCTTCGCCGCCAGCGCAGCAGAGAGCTGGCGCAGCGATGAGTTGATCAGCTCGCTCATTCCACCACCCTTGGAACCAGATACAGCCCGGCCTCGGTTTCAGGGGCAACAGCCTGAAAATCCGCGCGGCGATCCGTTTCGGTGACGACGTCGGGACGCAGGCGCTGGACCACGTCGACGGCATGGGCCATCGGCTCGATGCCTGTGGTATCAACGGCCTGCAATTGCTCGATGAAGCCGAGGATGTCGTTCAGCTGGTCGCGCGTGGTTTCGCGCTCGGCTGCGGAGAGTTCGATGCGTGCCAGCCGGGCGATGCGGGCGACGTCTTCCAGGTTCAGGGACATGATGACAAATGGGGGGCGTGTGATGTTGGAGCCGCGTGAAACAAGGCCCGCGCTGTGCTGTGCTGGCCGGCGCGATAGGGTATTATAAGCGACCTTTTTGCCCGAGCCCTTCCCGGGCGGGCTTCAACATTGGAACCACGATGTTCGGCTTTCTCCGCTCCTATTTTTCCAACGATCTTGCCATCGACCTCGGCACCGCCAACACGCTGATCTACGTGCGCGGCAAGGGTGTCGTGCTCGACGAACCTTCGGTTGTTGCGATCCGCATCGAAGGCGGCCCCAACGCCAAGAAGACGATTCAAGCTGTCGGCCGCGAGGCCAAGACCATGATCGGCCGCAATCCCAAGGAAATCCAGGTGATTCGCCCCTTGAAGGACGGCGTGATCGCCGACTTCACGGTGACCGAGCAGATGCTCAAGCAGTTCATCAAGCGGGTGCATGAGTCGCGCCTGTTCTCGCCGTCACCGCGCATCATCATCTGCGTGCCCTCGGGCTCGACGCAGGTTGAGCGGCGCGCGATCCGCGAATCCGCGCTGGGCGCCGGCGCTTCGCAGGTCTACCTGATCGAGGAGCCGATGGCCGCAGCAATCGGCGCCGGCCTGCCGGTATCAGACGCCACCGGCTCGATGGTGGTCGACATCGGCGGCGGCACCACCGAAGTCGGCGTGATTTCGCTCGGCGGCATGGTCTATGCCAACTCGGTGCGCGTCGGCGGCGACAAGTTCGACGAGGCGATCATCTCCTACATCAGCCGCAACTACGGCATGCAGATCGGCGACAACAGCGCCGAGAACATCAAGAAGCAGATCGGTTCGGCCTTCCCCGGCGCCGAAGTGCGCGAGATGGAAGTCTCGGGCATCAACCGCGCCGAGGGCATTCCGCGCAAGTTCACGATTTCTTCCAACGAGGTGCTCGAAGCGCTTTCCGAGCCGCTGAACCAAGTGGTCAAGGCGGTCAAGGATGCGTTGGAAAAGACTCCGCCCGAGTTGGGCGCCGACATTGCCGAACGCGGCCTGGTGCTGACGGGTGGCGGTGCGCTGCTGCACGATCTGGACCGCCTGCTGACCGAAGAAACCGGCTTGCCGGTGATCGTCGCCGACGATCCACTGACCTGCGTCGCGCGCGGTTCGGGCCTGGCACTTGAAAAGATGGACAAACTTGGCAGTATTTTTGCCACCGAGTAAGCCCCGCCCCGTGTAGCGTGCAGGCTGCACCCGCGGCAGTCGAGCGCGGGATACCAGCGGGTTCCATCTTTTCTTCACAGCCTTTGAGGGCGCACCTGCCTTGATGTCCGTCGTTGGCCATGCTCCGCCACCCTTCTTCAAACGGGGTCCGGCGCCGCTTGTGCGGCTGGTCTTTTTCGTCTCTCTTTCCCTGATCCTGCTGGTCGCCGATCTGCGCTTTCATACCCTGGAATGGGCGCGCCTCGCGGTAGCCACAGTGGCTTGGCCTTTGCAGCGCATCACCTGGCTGCCGATCGATGCCGCGGGCGATGTCGGTTCCTATCTGGCGCGGCAGTCGACCCTGTTGAAGGAGAACGAGGAACTACGCCGCCGCCAGCTCGGCACCGCCAATCTCCTGCTGCGCCAGCAGCACCTCGAGCAGGAGAACAAGCGGCTACGAGCCTTGCTCGACATGCGTGCGCGTTTGCCGGTCGAAGGACGCATTGCGGAGATTCTCTATGCGGCGCGCGACCCGTTTTCGCGCCGGGTGATCATCGACAAGGGCATGCAGCAGGGCATCAGCGCCGGGCAGGCCGTGGTCGACGACGTCGGCATCATCGGCCAGGTGGTGCGGGTGTTTCCGCTCACCGCAGAAGTACTGCTGCTGACCGACAAGGATCAGGCGATACCGGTCGAGGTGCAGCGTAACGGCTTGCGTGCCGTTCTGGCCGGCGCCGGCTCCGGCATGATGGAGCTGCGCTTCCTGGCAGCGAACGCCGAGGTGCAGATCGGTGACATCCTGGTGACTTCGGGACTGGACGGTGTTTACCTGCCCGGCCTGCCGGTGGCCAAGGTGGTCAAGATCGACCGCGACAGCGCCTACTCCTTCGCGCGCATCACTTGTTCGCCACTGGCCGGCGTCGAACGTCACGGCCTGGCCCTGGTGCTCGGCGCTCGCACGGCATTGCCACCACAGCCGGACGATGTGCCGGCAGCCGAAGAGCCGAGCCGCGGCAAGCGGGTCAAGAAGAAGGTACGCTGAATGCAACCCACCCACGCCTCGCGCCGCATTCTGCTGCCGGTCAGAAACTGGTTCATCGTGGTCACGCTCTTTCTGGCGCTGCTGCTGAATCTGATTCCCTTCGGACGCTTGCCGGGCATTCCCGATTGGGTGGCGCTGGTGCTGGCATTCTGGTGCGTGCATCAGCCGCTCAAGGTCGGCATGGCGGCCGGCTTCGTGCTCGGCCTGGCGATGGACGTGGCCGATGCCAGCGTGATGGGGCAGCATGCACTGGCCTACGTGCTGCTGGCGTTCGCCGCCGCCGGCCTGTCGCGACGGGTGTTGTGGTTTCCCCTGTCGCAGCAGGCCTTGCACGTTCTGCCCCTGTTCCTTGGCATGCAGCTGGTGATGATGGTCGCGCGCATGGTGAGTGGCGCGGAGTTTCCCGGGGTGCTGTGGTTTCTGTCGAGCTTCACCGCGGCACTGCTTTGGCATCCGGTGACTTACCTGCTCCTGATTCCCCAGTTCCGGCCGGAAGACAAAGATGTACACCGGCCGATTTGATGTGAAATACTTTGTCCGGAGCCCCCTGTGATGGACGCGCGCAGCGCGCCGATTGGTAACCCCCCGCGAGGGGGCGAGGCGGGAATTCGCGACGCATGCGTCGCGCCGCCGCAGCCGGCTGGCTATGCAAAGCCAGCCGTGGGCCGCGTAGCGGAGGGGGGTGGGCGACCAATTCATCTTTCGCGTGTTTCATCTTCGGCGGGTGGCGCTCGGTGCCATAAGCGTTAGATGGAATTCAAGAATCCCCAGGAGGAACTCGAGCGCTTCCGTTCGCGACTGGCCGTGGCGGGCGGCTTCGTGCTGGTCTGCTTCACCCTGTTGTTCATCCGCTTCGTCTGGCTGCAGGTCGTCCAGCACGACTATTACCAGACCCGCGCCGAGGACAACCGCATTTCGCTGGTGCCCATCGTGCCCAACCGGGGCCTGATCCTCGACCGCAATGGGGTGGTGCTGGCACGCAATTACTCGGCCTACACGCTGGAAATCACGCCCTCCAAGGCGCGCGACCTGGAACAGATCATCGACGGTCTGGCCGCAATCATCGACATCCAGCCCAAGGACCGCAAGCGCTTCAGGAAGCTGCTGGAAGAAAGCCGCAACTTCGAGTCGCTGCCGATCAGAACCCGGCTGACGGACGAGGAAGTGGCCAAGTTCATCGCCCACCGCTTCCGTTTCCCCGGCGTCGACATCAAGGCGCGCCTGTTCCGCCAGTATCCGGGCGGCGCTTTCGCCTCGCACATGCTGGGCTACATCGGTCGCGTCAATGACCGCGATCTGGAAAAGATCGAGGAAAAGGAACAGGACGCGAACTATCGCGGCACCGAGCACTTCGGCAAGACCGGCCTGGAGCAGCGTTACGAGTTCGACCTGCATGGCGGTACCGGCTTCGAGCAGGTGGAGGTCGATGCCGGCGGCCGCGCGGTGCGCACGCTGGCCCGCACTGCACCGGTCGCCGGCAACAACCTGACGCTGACCGTGGATGTCGAATTGCAGCGCATCGCCGAGCAGGCCTTCGGCGACCGCAAGGGCGCGCTGGTCGCCATCGAGCCGGCCACCGGCGGCATTCTGGCGCTGGTCGCGGTGCCCAACTACGATCCCAACCTGTTCGTCGATGGCATCGACACGCAGAACTGGAAGGAGCTCAACGAATCGCCCGACAAACCGATGGTGAACCGCGCGCTGAATGGCGCCTACCCGCCGGGCTCCACCTTCAAGCCCTTCATGGCGCTGGCCGCCCTGACCCTGGGCAAGCGCCGTCCCGAGCAACAGATTTCTGACCCCGGCTTCTTCAACTTCGGCGGCCACCACTTCCGCGACGACAAGAAGGGTGGCCACGGCATGGTGGATATGTACAAATCCATCGTGCATTCCTGCGATACCTACTACTACATGCTGGCCAACGACATGGGGATAGACAACATCTCCAGCTTCATGGGCCAGCTCGGCCTCGGCAGCCGCACCGGGATCGATATCGACGGCGAATCGGAAGGCGTGCTGCCTTCGCAGGAGTGGAAGCGAAAGCGCTTCAAGAAGCCGGAGCAGCAGAAATGGTATGCCGGCGAAACCATTTCCATCGGCATCGGTCAGGGCTACAACGCCTATACGCCGATCCAGCTGGCGCAAGCCACGGCGATTGTGGCCAACAACGGCGTGGTGTTTCGACCGCATCTGGTGAAGTTCATCACCGACACCAGGACAGGAAACCGGACCCTGATCGAGCCGCAGCCGACACGCAACCTGGGACTCAAGGCGGAACATGTCGAGGTGATCCGCAACGCCATGGTCGGCGTGAACAAGGAAGGCACCGGCGCCCGCGCATTCGCCGGCGCCGAGTATGTTTCCGCCGGCAAGACCGGCACCGCCCAGGTGTATTCGCTCAAAGGCGCGGAGTACAAGGCGGGTACGGTCAAGAAGGAGTTGCGCGACCACGCCCTGTTCATCGCTTTCGCCCCCGCCGACGCGCCAACTATTGCCCTGGCGGTGCTGGTGGAGAACGGCGGCTTCGGTGCCCAGGCCGCGGCGCCGATCGCGCGCCAGGTGCTCGACTACTATCTGCTCGGCAAGCGCCCCAAGGCGCCCGCGCCGGTTGACGAAGCGGCTGTGGAAGAGGACGAGGAATGAATCCCGGACTGGGTCTCGGCATGATTCGCAACCTGGTGCAGCGACTGATCGCGCCGATCGACGGGCCGTTGATGGCAATCGCCGGACTGCTGCTGCTGCTGGCCGTCGGCGTGATGGGCAGCGCTTCGCCGGAACGACTCAACGCGCAGTTGCTCAATGTCGCCGTTGCCCTGGTGGTGATGCGAGTCGTGGCCCAGGTTCCGCCGCAGCGCCTGATGCATCTGGCGGTGCCGGTGTATCTGGTCGGCATCTTGCTGCTGATCGCCGTCGCCCTGTTCGGCGACGTCTCCAAGGGGGCGCGACGCTGGCTCAATCTCGGCTTCATGCGCGCGCAGCCCTCCGAACTGATGAAGATCGCCATGCCGCTGCTGCTCGCCTGGTACTTCCAGCAGCGCGAAGCCATGCCGCGCCTGCGCGACTATGCCATCGCGGCCGTGTTGCTGCTGCTGCCGGTGGCGCTCATCGCGCGCCAGCCGGATCTGGGCACCGCCATCCTGGTTCTGGCGGCCGGTTTCTATGTGATCTTTTTTGCCGGGCTGTCGTGGAAGATTCTGGTCGGCATGGCTGTCGCCGCCGCCGCCGCCGCGCCGCTGGCGTGGAATCTGCTGCACGATTACCAGAGAAATCGCATCATCACCCTCTTCGATCCGGAGAAGGATCCGCTGGGCAAGGGCTTCCACATCATCCAGTCGACCATCGCCATCGGCTCCGGCGGCATCTTCGGCAAAGGTTGGCGGGCCGGCACGCAGGCACAGCTGGAATTCATCCCCGAACGCCATACCGACTTCATCTTTGCCGTGTTCTCCGAGGAGTTCGGCCTGTTCGGCAATCTGGTGCTGCTCGGGCTCTACGCAATGCTGATCGGGCGCGGACTGATGATTGCGGCGAATGCGGCGACGCTGTTTTCGCGCCTGCTGGCCGGTGCCGTCACCATGATCTTCTTCACCTACGCCTTCGTCAATATGGGCATGGTCTCCGGCATCCTGCCGGTGGTCGGCGTCCCGCTGCCCCTGGTCAGTTATGGCGGCACGGCGCTGGTGACGCTGTTCATCGGCATCGGCATTCTGATGTCGATTCACGGCAATCGCATGCTGGTGCAGAAGTGATTGGTAACGCTCATGGCACCGAGCGCCATCCGCGGCAGTGAAACACGCGAAAGGCTAATTATTCGCCCGCCCCCCTTCCCCCCTCACGGGGGGTTACTAATCGGCGCGCTACGCGCGTTTATCACAAAGGTCTTCGAACAAGGTGTTTCACGTTAGACGCTTTCGGCGCAAAGACGCCAAGGAATTCACGGCAGCGAGTTGCCTACTGCTGCCGTTGTTCCTCGCCGCCTGCGGCACTCAGACGCCGCGCCCGGTCATCGACCGGGCCGAGACACCCGCAGTCGCCGTACCGCCAGCGCCGACTTTCAAGAGCGAGGCAAAGAAGCCGGCGCCCGCCATCAAGTACAGCGGCGGCTTCTACAAGGACGACGGCCCCGGCGACAAAGTGCCGGAAGACATCGAGGCCATTCCCGACGCGATACCGAAGTTCGAGCCGCTGCACCGTTTCGCCAACAATCCGTATTCGGTGTTGGGGCGCGACTACGTTCCGCTGCGCGACATCCGGCCCTACAAGGCGCGTGGCATCGGCAGCTGGTACGGCCGCAAGTTTCACGGGCAGAAGACCTCCAGCGGCGAGCCCTACGACATGTACGGCATGACCGCGGCCCATCCGACCCTGCCGATCCCATCGTATGTGCGCGTCAGCAATCCGGCCAACGGCAAATCGGTGGTGGTGCGCGTCAATGATCGCGGCCCCTTCCACTCCGGTCGGCTGATCGAT
Source organism: Rhodocyclaceae bacterium (assembly GCA_006218025.1). GTDB lineage: Bacteria > Pseudomonadota > Gammaproteobacteria > Burkholderiales > Rhodocyclaceae > Sulfuritalea. The sequence continues at coordinate 112,103 of VBWA01000006.1, forward strand.
CTGTCGTGGACGGCGGCGTACAAGCTGGGCTATATCGGCACAGGCAGCACCGTGGTCGAGGTCGAGACCGTGTTGCCTGGGCAGGCGCTCGCCGTCGCCGCCCCGCAAAGCGGGAATCCCGGCATGCAGAGCCAAGCAGCGCCGACTGTTGAAGACGACCCGATTGCGAAAATGGCCGCGACAGAACCCGAACCGCCGCTGCCGCAGGTGCAGGACGCGCGCGGCCACTTCCTGCAGCTCGGCGCTTTCAGCAACCGCGACAATGCCGAGGCGCTGCGCGCGCGGCTCGCCCGCGAACTCGGAAATCTGGCCGAAAAGCTGGTGGTCCAGTCGGCCGGCAAGCTGTTCCGCGTCCAGCTCGGACCGTGGCCGGACGCCGCCGCTGCGCAGCTGGCGGGCGGGCGCCTGCGCGAAAGTTTCGGCATGACAGCGGTGGTCGTGCAGCGTTAGCTGCGCAGGGCCAGTCGCCCGGGCCGTCTATAATCCATTTTCTTTTCAATCACCATTTGCCGATGCGATTTCTTGCCTTTTTCCTGGCGCTGCTGCCCCTTGCCGCCAGCTACGCCCAGCCGATTCCCGCGCCCACCGCCGTACCTGAAATCGGCGCACGGGCCTGGATTCTGATGGACTACGCGACCGGCCAGGTGCTGGCCTCACACGAGGCCGACACGCGACTGGAGCCGGCTTCCCTGACCAAGGTCATGACCACCTATCTGGTGGCCGACGCCTTGGCGCAGAAGACGCTGTCTCTGCAACAGCCGGTCACCGTTTCCGAGCGCGCCTGGCGCACCCAGGGCTCGCGCAGTTTCGTCCCGGTGAACAAGGGCGTCAGCGTCGACGAGCTGTTCAAGGGCATGGTGATCCAGTCCGGCAACGACGCCTCGGTGGCACTGGCGGAAGCCATCGGCGGCAGCGAGGACGCCTTCGCGGCGATGATGAACCGCACCGCGCAGCGCATGGGATTGAAGGACACGAACTTCCTCAACGCCAGCGGCTACTTCGAAGGGCCGGCGCCGAACCACTATTCCACCGCGCGCGACCTGGCCCGGCTGGCCGCCGCGCTGATGCGCGACCATCCGGAAACCCACGCCCTGCACGCCACCAGGGAATACACCTACAACGGCATCCGCCAGTACAACCGCAACCGCCTGCTGTGGGCCGATCCGACCGTGGATGGATTGAAGACGGGGCACTCCAATGCGGCCGGCTTCTGCCTGATCGCTACCGCCAAACGCGGCCCGCGGCGCCTGATTTCCGTCGTGCTCGGCACCGCTTCGGAAGAAGCCCGCGCCCGCGATTCGCTGAACCTGCTCAACTGGGGCTTCACCGGATTCGATGCAGTAAAACTCTACGACAAGGGGCAGGCCATTTCGCAACTCAAAGTGTTCAAGGGCGCGCAAAACCTGGTCGGCGCGGGGTTCGCCGAGGATTTCGTGGTCTCGGTGCCGCGCGGCATGGCCGACAAGCTTTCGGTGCAACTGGTCAGCCGGCAGCCATTGATCGCGCCTGTGGCGGCGGGCGCCGCGGTCGGCACGCTCAAGCTCTCGGTGGGGGGGCAGCCCTGGGGCGAGTATCCGGTCGTCGCACAAAACGCCGTTCCCGTGGCCGGCTTCTTCGGCCGCCTGTGGGACGACCTGCGGTTGTTCTTCCAATGACGGCGAGGGTCTTTCTCAACGGGCAATGGCTGGCGGCGGAAGACGCGCGCGTTTCGGTCATGGATCGCGGCTTTCTGTTCGGCGACGGCGTCTATGAAGTGATCCCCGTGTATTCGCGCCAGCCTTTCCGCCTCGAACAGCATCTGGCGCGCCTGCAGCACAGCCTCGACGGCATCCAGCTGGCCAACCCGTATCGGCTGGACGAGTGGATCGGATTCGTCACGCAGCTGGCCGGCGAAGCCGAGTGGGAAGACCAGTCGATCTACATCCAGGTCACGCGCGGACCGATGGCCGTGCGCAACCACGCCTTCCCGAAAGAGATCACGCCCACCGCAGTGATCCTCGCGGAAGTGATGAACACGCCGCCGGCGAATCAGCGCGAGCAGGGCATCGCCGCCGTCTCCGCGGCCGACATCCGCTGGCTGCGCTGTGATCTGAAGACCACGTCGCTGCTGGCCAACTGCCTGTTGCGCCAGCTCGCGGTATCCGCCGGCTGCGTCGAAACCGTGTTGTTCCGCGACGGCTTTCTCACCGAAGGTTCCGCCTCATCCATCTTCGTGGTGAAGAACGGCGTGCTGCTGGCGCCGATGAAGAACCACCTGATGCTGCCCGGCATCACCTACGACGTCGTGCTCGAACTCGCCGCGCGACATGGCCTGCCGCATGAGGTGCGCGACATCACCGAAGCCGAAACCCGCAATGCCGACGAGCTGTGGATGTGTTCCTCGACCAAGGAAGTGCTGCCCATCGTCACGCTCGACGGCCGCAAAGTTCCCAACGGGACGCAGAGCGCTGGCGCTGGCGGTACGCCGGGCCCGGTGTTCGCGCAGATGTACGCCTGGTATCAGGAGTTCAAGGCGACCGTGATGCGGGCAGGGTGATGGAAAAGGCGTCGCTGATCGAGTTCCCCTGCGACTTTCCCCTGAAGATCATGGGAGCGACGGACGCGGGGTTTGCCCAGGCCATCGTCGAGGTGGTCCTGAAGCACGCACCGGAATTCGATCCCGCCTCGGTCGAGATGCGTCCCTCCAAGGCCGGCAACTATTTGTCTCTGACCTGCACAGTCCGCGCCGTATCACAGCAGCAGCTCGACGCGCTCTACCGCGAGCTGACCGCGCATCCGATGGTGAAAGTCGTGTTGTGAGCGGCGTAGCAGGGGCCCCGCAAGGCGGGGATGCGTGCCAGGCGAGCGGCACTGCGAGCCGACAGGAAGGCCCGTCCAGCGGCACTGGCGATGCGGAGGCGAGGCTGTGATCGTCCGCCACCTGGGCCGCGTGGACTACGCGGCGACCTTCGCCGCGATGCAGGAATTCACCGCCGCGCGCGACGAAGACACGCCCGACGAACTCTGGATCTGCGAACACCCGCCGGTATTCACGCAAGGCCTGTCGGGCAAGCCCGAGCACCTGCTCAAGGACATCGGCATTCCCGTGGTGCAGATCGATCGCGGCGGCCAGATCACCTATCACGGCCCCGGCCAGGTCGTCGCCTATCTGCTGCTCGATCTGCGCCGGCGCGAACTCACGGTGCGCGGCCTCGTCAATCGCATCGAGCAGGCCGTGATCGACCTGCTGGCCGGCTACGGCCTCACGGCGGCGCGCCTTGCCGGCGCCCCCGGCGTCTATGTCGGCAAGGCCAAGATCGCGGCGCTCGGCCTGCGCATCAAGCATGGCTGCAGCTATCACGGCGTCTCGCTCAACGTCGACATGGATCTGGGGCCCTACAGCGCGATCAACCCTTGCGGCTACGAGGGCATGGCGGTAACGCAACTGCGCGATCTTGCCGCCGAGTGGGATACTGCGAAGGTGGGTGAGGCTCTCGCGCAGCATCTGGCCCGGCAACTGGACGAAAAGTAATGACGACGAAGCAAAAAGGCGAAGCCAAGACTGCCCGCATCCCGATCAAGATCGTGCCGGCGACGACCGTGCTGAAAAAGCCGGACTGGATTCGCGTCAAGGCCGGCAGCAGCGCGGGCCGCTTCGGCGAGATCAAGCAGATCCTGCGCGAACACCATCTGCACACCGTGTGCGAGGAAGCCACCTGCCCCAACATCGGCGAGTGCTTCGGCAATGGCACGGCCACCTTCATGATTCTCGGCGACCTGTGTACCCGGCGCTGCCCCTTCTGCGACGTCGGCCACGGCAAGCCGCTGCCGCCGGATGCCGAGGAACCCGAGAAGCTCGCCCGCACCATCGCGGCGATGAAGCTCAAGTACGTGGTGATCACCAGTGTCGACCGCGACGATCTGCGCGACGGTGGGGCGCAGCACTTTGCCGACTGCATCGCGAAAGTACGCAAGCTGTCGCCGGGCACGAAGATCGAAGTGCTGGTGCCGGACTTTCGCGGCCGCCTCGACGTCGCGCTCGACATCCTCGCCCGGAGCCCGCCGGACGTGTTCAACCACAACATGGAAACCGTGCCGCGTCTCTACAAGCAGGCGCGCCCCGGCGCCGACTACGAAAATTCCCTGCAACTGCTGAAGGCGTTCAAGGCGCTGCGGCCGGGCATCGCCACCAAGTCGGGCCTGATGGTCGGCCTCGGCGAAACCGACGAGGAAATCCTCGACACCCTGCGCGACCTGCGCGCACACGACGTCGAAATGCTCACCATCGGCCAGTACCTTGCGCCCTCGGGACATCACCTGCCGGTGCTGCGCTACGTGCATCCCGACACCTTCGCCATGTACGCGCGCGAAGCCGAAGCCATGGGTTTCACCCACGCCGCCTCGGCACCGCTGGTCCGTTCCAGCTATCATGCCGACCTGCAGGCACATGGCGCCGGCGTGACCTGACATCTACTACAAAAACCCGAGGAGATCAGAAAATGGACAAGCTGTGGCTGAAGCAGTATCCCGCCGGCGTGCCTGCCGAAATCGACGTCAACCAATACGAAACCGTCTCGCAGGTACTCGAAGAGTCGATGAAGAAATACGCCGCGCGTACGGCATTCGTCTGCATGGGCAAGTCGATCACCTATGGCCAGCTCGACACGCTGTCGCGCAACCTCGGCGCATGGCTGCAGTCGCGCGGGCTGGCTCCCGGCGCGCGTGTCGCGCTGATGATGCCGAACATCATGCAATACCCGGTCTGCGTCGCGGCGGTGCTGCGCGCCGGCTACGTCGTGGTGAATATCAATCCGCTGTACACGCCGCGCGAACTCGAGCACCAGCTCAAGGACAGCGGCGCCGAGGCGATCGTCATTATCGAGAACTTCGCCACGACGCTGGAGAAGGTCATCGCCAACACGCCGGTAAAGCACGTAGTGGTGGCCGCCATGGGCGATTTGCTGGGCGGGTTCAAGGGCACGCTGGTCAATTTCGTTGTGCGCAAGGTGAAGAAGATGGTGCCCGACTTCTCGCTGTCGGGCTCGCTGCGATTCAACGATGCGGTGGCGCAAGGCGCGGGCATGAATCTGAAGCCTGCGACGCGGACGCGCGAGGACGTCGCCTTTCTGCAATACACGGGCGGCACCACCGGCGTGTCGAAGGGGGCCACGCTGCTAAATCGCAACATCGTCGCCAACATGCTGCAGGTCGAGGCCTGGATGCAGCCGGCGATCAACACCCATACCGACGAACAGAACAACTTCGTCTGCGCGCTGCCGCTGTATCACATCTTCGCGCTGACCGTCTGCAACATGATCGGCATGCGCACGGGTTCCTGCAACCTGCTGATTCCCAATCCGCGCGACATACCCGGCTTCGTCAAGGAGCTGTCGACCTTCAAGTTCAACGTCTTCCCCTGCCTCAACACGCTGTTCAATGCGCTGGCACATAACCCGGAATTCTCCAAGCTGGACTTCTCCAGCCTGAAGATCAGCCTCGGCGGCGGCATGGCGACCCAGCGCGCGGTCGCCGAGAAGTGGACCGCGATTACAGGCAGCACGATCGTCGAAGGCTACGGCCTGTCGGAAACCTCGCCGGTCGCCACTTGCAACGTGTCCAACCTCAAGGGCTTCACCGGCACTATCGGTTTGCCGGTGTCATCGACCGAAATCGTCATCCGCGACGAGGACGGCAAGGACCTGCCGCTCGGCGAAGCCGGCGAGATCTGCATTCGCGGGCCGCAGGTGATGGCCGGCTACTGGAACCGGGCGGACGAAACGGCCAAGGTCATGACCGACGACGGCTTCTTCAAGTCCGGCGACATCGGCATCATGGACGAGACCGGCGCGACCCGCATCGTCGATCGCAAGAAGGACATGGTGCTGGTCTCGGGCTTCAACGTCTATCCGAGCGAGATCGAGGAAGTCGTCATGAATTGCCCCGGCGTGCTCGAAGCCGCCGCGATCGGCGTGCCCGACGAACATTCGGGCGAAGTCGTCAAGCTGTTCATCGTCAGGAAGGACCCGGCGCTTACCGAGAGCGCCGTGCAGGACTTCCTCAAGGACCAGCTGACCGGCTACAAGCGGCCGAAATACATCGAGTTCCGCACCGATCTGCCGAAGACGCCGGTGGGCAAGATCCTGCGCCGCGAACTGCGACCCAAGAGCTGACGAGGGAGATCCTGACATGCGCTCTTTGCTCACCCTGCTTGCCGGGATGTTGCTGGCCACTGCTGTCCACGCTCTTTCGTTGGCCGACATTTCGGGCAAGGACGCCAGCGGCGGCCTCAAGGAGGCGCTGACCCAGGGCGCCGGCAAGGCCGTTGAAATGCTCGGCAAACAGGATGGCTTCCTGGGCAATCCGAAGGTGAGGATTCCGCTGCCGGAGAGCGTGCAGAAGGTCGAAGGCCTGATGCGCGGGCTAGGCATGGGCAAGCAGGCCGACGAGCTGATCAATGCCATGAACCGCGCCGCCGAGGCGGCGGTGCCGCAGGCCAAAACCCTGTTGGTGAATTCGATCAGGCAGATGTCGGTCCAGGATGCCAAAGGCATCCTGTCGGGTGGCGAGGACTCGGCCACGCAATACTTCCGGCGCACTACCTCAGGCCCGCTGGGGGAGAAGTTCAAGCCGGTGGTGAAGAAGGCCATGGCCAAGGTCAAGCTTGCGGAGAAATACGACCAGCTCGCCGGCAAGGCGGCGAAGTTCGGCTTGGTGCGCGAGCAGGACGCCCAGCTCGAAAACTACGTGACGCAGAAGACCCTCGACGGCCTGTACCTGATGATCGCCGAAGAGGAAAAGGCGATCCGCAAGGACCCCGCAGAGGCGGCCGGCAAACTGGCGCAGAAGGTGTTCGGCGCGCTTAGATAAGTCCCCGTTCGCGCTGCAGGTCGAAAGTCGGCGCTGACGGCACGGCGTCACAGGATCCCTTTACCCATGGTCAAGCTCAATGCGGCCCAGCAGGAGGCCGTGCATCATCTCGACAGCCCGCTGCTGGTGCTGGCCGGCGCCGGCTCGGGCAAGACGCGGGTCATCACGCACAAGATCGCCTGGCTGGTCGACGAATACGGCGTCAAACCCTCGCAGATCGCCGCCATCACCTTCACCAACAAGGCAGCGAAGGAGATGAAGGAGCGTGTCGGCAAGCTGATCGGCGGCCGCGCCGAAGGCCTGATCGTCAGCACCTTCCACGCGCTGGGCGTGCGCATCCTGCGTCAGGACGCCGCTGCCGTGGGCCTCAAACCGGGCTTTTCGATTCTCGACGCGGCCGATACCACGGCGCTGTTCCAGGAACTCGCCGGCAACATCGACAAGGGCAGGCTGCGCGCCCTGCAGTCGCGTATCTCGCTGTGGAAGAACATGCTGACCGATCCGAAGGCAGCGCTGCAGGACGCGGCGGACGAGATCGAGGCGGCCGCAGCGAAGCTCTACGCCGATTACGAGCGCACGCTGCGTGCCTATCAGGCGGTGGATTTCGACGACCTGATCCGCCTGCCGGTGACGCTGTTTACCGAGCATGACGCTGTCGCCCAGCGCTGGCGCAGCCGGATCTGGCACCTGCTGGTGGACGAGTACCAGGACACCAATCGCGGCCAGTATCGTTTGCTGCAATTGCTGACGCAGGGGCGCGATTCCTTCACCGCGGTCGGTGACGACGACCAGTCGATCTACGCCTGGCGCGGCGCCGACAGCGAGAACCTGCGCCTGCTGAAGGACGATTACCCGACGCTGAAGGTGGTCAAGCTGGAGCAGAACTACCGCTCCACCGCCCGCATCCTGGATGCCGCCAACACGCTGATCGCGAACAACCCGAAGCTGTTCGAAAAGAAGCTGTGGTCGGAACACGGCCAGGGTGACGCGATCCATGTGCAAACCTGCCGCGACGGCGATCACGAAGCGGAATGGGTCGGCTCGCGCCTGTCCGCCCATCGCTTCGAGCGGCGCACCAAATTCTCCGATTACGCCATTCTGTATCGCGGCAATCATCAGGCCCGCGTCATCGAGCAGCAGCTGCGCGCGCAGCGCATTCCCTACGTGATCTCGGGTGGCCAATCCTTTTTCGACCGCGCCGAAATCAAGGACATCACCTGCTACCTGCGCCTCTTGGCCAACCCGGACGACGATCCGGCTTTCATCCGTGCGGTGACCACGCCCAAGCGCGGCATCGGCGGCACCACGCTCGAGGCGCTCGGCCGCGCTGCCGGGCGCCGGCATCAGAGTCTGTTCGCCAGCATCTTTGTGCCGGGACTCGATGCCGAGCTCAACGCCAAGCAGCGCACCGCCTTGCGCGAATTCGGCGACTTCATCAATCGCATCGAAGGGCGCGCAGCGAAAGAGCCGGCCGGGCAGGTGCTGAACGACGTCATCCGCGCCATCGGCTACGAAAGCTGGCTGTTCGAATCGCTCGACGTGCGCGAGGCGGAAACCAAGTGGGCTAACGTCTGCGACTTCGTCGAATGGCTGGGGCGCAAGGGCGAGGAGGAAGGCAAGACCCTGCTCGAGCTGGCGCAATCCGTGGCGCTGCTCTCGATGCTGGACAAGAACGAGGGCGAGCAGGATGCGGTGCAGCTGGCCACCCTGCACGCGGCGAAGGGCCTCGAGTTTCGCCACGTCTTCCTGGTCGGCGTCGAGGAAGGCTTGTTGCCGCATCGCGACTCGCTCGACCCGGGGAAACTGGAAGAGGAGCGGCGGCTGATGTATGTCGGTATCACGCGCGCACAGGCCAGCCTGACGGTGACGTGGTGCGAGAAGCGCAAGCAGGGCCGGGAATGGATGCCGCGCGAGCCCTCGCGTTTCATCGCCGAAATGGGCGAGGCGGCGCAGAAAGCCCTGGAGCGCGGAAATACCGTGCCGGACGCGGAGACCGCCCGCGCCAAGGCATCCCAGCTGCGGGCCATGCTCGCCGGAAAGCGCTAAAGCAAAAGGGACCGCTCGCGGTCCCTTTTTTCTCGAAGGCCAAATTGCAGGCCAAGCGCTCGTGAATTACTTCGCGGCGGGTTCCTTGAAGCTGGCGCCGGACTTGTTCGCCATATAGACGATGGCGCGGGCCAGTTCGGTATCGTTGGCATCCGAAGCGCCTTTGGGCGGCATGGCATTCTTGCCGGCAATCGCCGACTTCAACAGGCCATCGAGACCCAGCGCGAGACGCGGCGCCCAGGCGGCCTTGTCGCCCAGCTTGGGCGCGTTGGCGACGCCGGCCTCATGACAGGCGGTACAGGCGGCCTTGTAGATCTGTTCGCCGCTGCGATTACCGGCCGCAGCCCCGGCAGACGGAGCGGCCATCTCGACCCGGGCCACCGGCGCGATGCGGCTGTTGGAGGCTTCCTCGTCGATTGGTTTGCTGCCCTTTGCCGCACTTGCGATCGACACCAGCGCCAATACCGTGGCAACGCCGCCGAGGGCGATCAACAGGCCCCAGGACATGATTTTCTGGATGCTGAATTCTGAATCTGTAGTTGCAGACATGAATGATCCTGTTGGTTGACTGAATTTTGGCGAAGTATAGCCAATCCCGCGTGAGGCAGCAGTAAAATGCGCTTCGGCCATTCGCGCCGATCCACCGCGCGCTCGTAGCTCAATGGATAGAGTACTGGCCTCCGAAGCCAGGGGTTGTGGGTTCGATCCCCGCCGAGCGCACCAAAATCCGCAGCAGAGCCGGGGCTTCAGGCCCCGGTTTTTGTTCCTGATCTGACTTCTCCGTTCTATTCGCGAATCGCCTCGAATCTTGCCAGCGTGCGCGCCCGCGCCGCGGCGTGGTCCACCACCGGTGCCGGATAGTCGTGTCCGATGCGAACGCCGCACGCGGCTTGCTCGGTGGTGGTCATCTTCCACGGCGCGTGGATGAACTTCTGCGGCACGCGGGAAAGTTCGGGCACATAGCGGCGGATGAAGCGGCCCTCGGCGTCGAATTTTTCCGATTGAGTCACGGGGTTGAAGATGCGAAACCACGGCTGCGCATCGCAGCCGGTGGATGCTGCCCATTGCCAGCCTCCGTTGTTGGCGGCCAGATCGAAATCGAGCAGCATTTCGGCGAACCACGCCTCGCCCTGTCGCCAGTCGAGCCCCAGGTCCTTGGTCAGGAACGATGCGGTCACCATGCGCAGGCGGTTGTGCATCCAGCCGCTGAAGGCCAGCTGGCGCATGGCGGCATCCACCAGCGGATAGCCGGTGCGGCCCGCGCACCATGCCGCGAAGAGGTCGGGTGCCACATCCCAGCGCAGGGCATCGCAGGCCGGCTTGAAGCATTGCGTTGCGACCCGCGGGTGGTGCCAGAGGATGGCGTGATAGAAGTCGCGCCAGATCAGTTCTCCGAGCCAGGTCTGAGCGCCGCGACTGGACTGGGCATGCGCGTAGGCGGCGAGTTGGCGAATCGAAATCGTGCCGTAGCGCAGATGTGCGGAAAGGTAGGAGCAGCCCTTGATGGCCGGAAAGTCGCGCGCGGCGGCATAGTCGTCGATCCGCTCGGTGAAGTCGCGGAACAGCGCCTGTGCGCCGCTCATGCCGGCGGGCAGCGGCAGTTCGCTCAGATCGGTGGCTTCGAAGCCGAGATCCTGCAGCGTGGGCAAGGCTTCGGCGTCATGTGGCGGCGCGAGATGGCCTGCAAGTTCCTCCACCGGCCAGGGCTGCAGGTCGCCCGGAGCGAGCCGCTTCAGCCATGCATTCTTGTAGGGCGTGAACACCGAGAAGGGCGTGCCGCTTTGGGTCATCACCTCGGCGCGGTCGAAGATTACCTGGTCCTTGAAATCCTCAAAGTCGGCGCTGGTAACACGGCGCTTCACCTCCGCGTCGCGGGCAATAGCGGCCGGCTCGTAGTCGCGGTTGGCGTAAACCGTATCCACCCCGAGTTCCGCGGCGAGGCGGGGAATTTCGACGACCGGATCGCCATGGCGCACGATCAGGGCGCCGCCCATTTCCCGCAGGGCGGCGGCGACCTCCTCGACGGCGCGCAGGATGAACTCGACCCGGCGGTCGCGGCGCGGCAGCGGATCGAGAATCCTCGTGTCGAAGACGAAAACGCAGTAAACCCGCTGGTGCTTTCTCAGCGCGTGATGCAGGGCGGCGTGGTCGTGCACGCGCAGGTCGCGACGGAACCAGACAAGGGCGGCGGACATCGGATGATTGAACGGGGGTACTCGGGAACGGACTGAGAGATTACAATGTCGACACATTCATGGAAACCGTCAGTCTCGCCAACCACTTTCTGATCGCCATGCCCGCCATGGTCGATCCGAATTTTTCCCGCACACTGACCTATATCTGCGAGCACAACGCAGACGGCGCGATCGGCATCATCGTCAATCGCCCGATGGACATGAGTCTTGCCGGACTCTTCGACCGGGTCAGCATTCCGCTCGAAGACGGTGAGGTCGAGGCACGCTTCGCCGGCCTGCCGGTGTATTTCGGCGGACCGGTGCAGACCGATCGCGGATTCGTGCTGCATCGTCCGGCCGGGCAATGGCAGTCTTCTCTCAATGTCAGTGACGCCATCGCGCTGACCAGTTCGCGCGACATTCTCCAGTCCATGGGCAGCACCGGCGAGCCGGCCGAAGTGCTGGTCAGCCTCGGCTATGCCGGCTGGACGGCGGGGCAGCTGGAATGGGAGTTGTCGCAAAATGCCTGGCTGACGGTGGAGGCGGACGTCGGCATCATCTTTGCGGTACCTCCCGAAGAGCGCCTGCCGGCGGCCATGCAATTGCTCGGTGTGGATTTTGCCAACCTGTCCGAAGTCGCCGGTCATGCCTGACGGCTCCGTGCTCGCCTTCGATTTCGGCATCAAGCGCATCGGTATTGCGATCGGAATACAACTGGAGGGAGGGCGGCTGGGTTCAGCGCGCGCCCTGACCACCATCGACAGCGAGGCCAACGACACCCGCTTCGCTGCCATCGCCGCGCTGATTGTCGAGTGGCAGCCGGAGCTGCTGCTGGTCGGCCGGCCCTTGAACGAAGACGGCACACCGCATGAAATGACGGCCCGTTGTGATCGCTTCGCCAACCAGTTGCGCGGACGGTTTCGGTTGCCGGTCGAGGAGGTCGACGAACGCTTCAGCTCGACCGAAGCCGATGCGAACCTGCGCCAGCGCGGGCTGTCCTGGCAGCAGCGCAAGACACAGGTCGATGCCGAAGCCGCACTCATTATTCTCCAAAGCTGGTTTGAACTTCATGCCGATGGCCACGCAAATGCCCACTCACCTGCCTGACGCCGAAGCCCTCTGCGCGGCCCTCGCCGACGCCATGCGGCCCCATGTCGATCCTGCCGCGACGGCCCTGGTCGGCATCCACACCGGCGGCGTCTGGGTTGCCGCGCGCCTGCATGCCGCGCTCGGTTTGAAGATTCCGCCCGGCTCGATCGACGTCTCCTTCTATCGCGACGACTTCAATCAGCGCGGCTTGCACGCCAATGCCAAGACTTCGCAGATTCCCTTCGATGTCGAAGGTGCGCACATCGTCATCGTCGATGATGTGCTGCACACCGGCCGCACCATCCGCGCGGCGATGAACGAGCTGTTCGATTACGGCCGGCCGGCACGCATCGACCTTGCCGTGCTGACCGATCGCGGCGACCGCGAACTGCCCATTGCCCCGACTTTTTGCCCGCATTCGCTGAGCTTGCCTGCCGCGCAGATACTGGCGCTGGAGCGGGCCGACGACGGCGGGCTTTCCTTCCGGTTGATAGAGAAATGAGCGCATTCGGCAAGCAGCCCAATCCACAGCTCAACAGTCACGGCGAGCTGCAGCATCTCTTGACCATCGAGGGACTGCCGCGCGAGATGCTGCTGCGCATCCTCGACACCGCGGCGCCGTTTTCCGAAGTCGCCGAGCGCGAAGTGAAGAAGGTGCCGCTGCTGCGCGGCAAAAGCGTGTTCAACCTGTTCTTCGAGAATTCGACGCGCACCCGCACCACGTTCGAGATCGCGGCGAAGCGACTTTCCGCCGACGTCATCAATCTCAACATCAGCACTTCCTCGGCGAACAAGGGTGAAACCCTGCTCGACACGGCGGACAACCTCGCCGCAATGCAGGCCGACATGTTCGTCGTACGCCATGCCTCCTCCGGCGCCCCCCACCTGCTCGCGCAGCACCTGGCCGCCACCGGGCGCGACCACATCCATGTGGTCAACGCCGGCGACGGCCGTCACGCGCATCCGACGCAGGGCCTGCTCGACATGTACACCATCCGCCATTACAAGGCGGATTTCAGCCAGCTCACCGTTGCCATCGTCGGCGACGTGCTGCATTCGCGCGTGGCGCGCAGCCAGATCCATGCGCTGACCACACTGGGCGTGCCCGAAGTGCGCGTCATCGCGCCCAAGACCCTGTTGCCGACCGGGATCGAACGCCTCGGCGTGCGGGTGTTCAACGACATGCGCGAAGGACTGCGCGGCGTCGATGTGGTCATGATGCTGCGCCTGCAGAACGAGCGCATGCAAGGCGCGTTGCTGCCCTCGACGCAGGAATACTTCAAGTCCTACGGCCTCACGCCGGAAAAGCTCTCGCTGGCAAAGCCCGACGCCATCGTCATGCATCCGGGTCCGATGAATCGCGGTGTCGAAATCGATTCGGCGGTGGCCGATGGCGGTCAGGCCGTGATCCTGCCGCAGGTTACCTTCGGCATCGCGGTGCGGATGGCGGTGATGGCCATGCTGGCGGGGAACTGAAATGATCCTGAAAAAAGAATTTGATCCGCAGATTTCGCCGATTAGCGCAGATGGATCGGGCCGTTACCCGGTCAGGTCGTACCATCTGCCGGGTGAGTCGTGGGCACTGGCCACTTCGTTGTTTTATCTGCGTAATCTGCGTCATCTGCGGATTGAACTGAGATTTTTGGGATGAAGATACATATCCGAAATGGTCGCCTGATCGACCCGGCGAGCAAGACCGACAAGGCGCTCGATCTCTTCATCGCCGCGGGGCGCATAGTCGGCGTTGGCAACACGCCGGCTGGTTTCGAAGCCAACAGCGTGCTCGATGCGACAGGCTGCATCGTCTGCCCTGGCCTGGTCGATCTTGCGGCACGGTTGCGCGAGCCGGGCTTCGAATACCGGGCTACGCTCGAATCCGAAATGGCGGCGGCGGCGGCCGGCGGCGTCACGTCACTGGCTTGCCCGCCCGATACCGATCCGGTGCTGGACGAGCCCGGACTGGTGGAAATGCTGACCCATCGGGCGCGGCTGCCCGAGTTCGCCCATGTGCATCCGGTGGGCGCCTTGACCACGCAACTGGAAGGCAAGGCGCTGACCGAAATGGCGGAACTCTCCGAGGCCGGTTGCGTCGCCTTCGGCCAGGCCAATCGCGCCATCGTCGACACTCAGGTGCTGCTGCGCGCCATGATGTACGCGGCGACCTTCGACTTCCCGGTGTGGTTGCAGGCGCAGGATCCGTTTCTTGCCAGAAAGGGTGTCGCCCACGACGGCGAAGTCGCTGCGCGTCTGGGGCTGGCCGGAATTCCGGTGGCCGCGGAAACCATTGCGCTGGCCACCATTCTGCATCTGGCCCGCGAGACCGGCGCGCGGGTGCACGTGACGCGCATTTCGTCGGCCGCCGGCGTCGAGATGATCGTCGCCGCGCGCGCAGCCGGAATTGCGGTGACTTGCGACGTGGCGATCCATCACCTGCATCTGTGCGAAATGGATCTCGGCTTCTTCGACGCACACGCCCGGCTTGATCCGCCGCTGCGCTCGCAGCGGGATCGCGATGCCTTGCGCGCGGGCCTGGCGTCGGGCGCGATCAACGCGCTGTGTTCCGACCACACGCCGGTCGATGACGACGGCAAGCAGATGCCCTTCGATGAAGCCGAAGTCGGCGCCACCGGACTTGAACTGCTGCTGCCGCTGACACTCAAGTGGGCGCGGGAAATGAAGCTGCCGCTGGTGACGGCGCTGGCGCGGGTGACCTCGGATCCGGCGCGCATCCTCGGAGTGAAGGCCGGCAGCCTGGGCCTGGGAGCTGCAGCGGATATCTGCGTGTTCGACCCGGTTGCCGAATTCAAGGTCAGCCGCGAAAACCTCAGGAGCCAGGGCAAGAACACCCCGTTCCTCGGCTATGAGTTTCCCGGCCGCGTGCGCTACACGCTGATCGACGGCCATCTGGCCTTCGACGGCACGCTAAGCTAAGAGCCGTTCCCTCACGACAGACGGCCCGACGCCGTCGATGCGCACCCGCTTGGCGCGGGACGTGTCGCCGCTGACCAGGCTGACGGCGGCTTTCGCCACGCCGAGCCGATCGGCAAGAAACGCGAGCAGGCCGGCATTCGCCTTGCCATCGACCGGCGGTGCCGCAAGGCGGATTTTCAACGCCTCGCCGTGCAGGCCCACCACTTCGGTTTTCTTCGCTCCGGGCTGGATGTGCAGCCGCAGCGTCACTCCTTTGCCGTCGGCGACCAGCCAGGTCATGACATGAGTATCAAGGGCATCACGCTGTTGCGCAGGCCGGCGATCACGAACAGGCCGATTTGCAGCACCAGCAGCAAGGCCAGCGGCGAGAGGTCCACGCCGCCGACGGGTGGAATGATGCGGCGAAACGGCCGCAGCAGGGGCCGGGTCAGCGTGTTGAACACCTCGGCCAGCGGCGCATAGGGGTTCACCCAGGAAAATACCGCCGAGACGATCACGGCCCCGATCACCAGATACAGGCTGGTCTTCGCCACCTCGAGCAGCGCCAGCAGTGCGACCACAAAAGTCGGCGCTGGCGACACGGCGGACAGCACTCCGGAAAATCCCAGTGCAGTTCCCTGATACACCACCTGCCAGAACCAGGCCAGCAACAGGCTCGCCATGTCGAGACCAAACAGGCCGGGAATCAGGCGGCGAACAGGTCGCACCATCCAGTCGGTGACGGCAACGATGAATTGTCCCAGCGGATTGCGAAACGGAGCGCGCGCCCATTGCATGGCGAAGCGCACCAGCAGGGCCAGCGTCAGAAAGCCGCAGACCGAATCGAGGATGAAGAGGAAGATTTGTACGAACATCAGTCTTTCCCCAGCGAGTCGCCCAACTCGCGGCCGCGCGCCTCGGCGGCCATGATGCCGCGTTCGATTCCGGTGGCGACGCCGCTGGCGTCGAACGCGAGCAACGCGGCCTCGGTGGTACCGCCCTTCGAGGTCACCCGCTGGCGCAGGGTCGATAGCGATTCGCTGCTCTGGGCTGCCAGCTGCGCCGCACCAACGAAGGTTTCGATGCTGATCCGGCGTGCCGTGTCGGCATCGAAGCCGAGATCGAGCGCAGCCTTTTCCATGGCTTCGAGAAAATAGAAGACATAAGCCGGGCCGCTGCCGGACACTGCGGTGACGGCGTCCATCTGCTTCTCGTCATGCACCCAGAAGGTGTTGCCGACGGCGCGCAGGAGGTTCTCGGCGTTGTCCCGGCCGTCCTGATTGACGCCGGGATCGGCGCAGAGGCCGGTGATGCCGGCGCCGATCAGGGCCGGCGTATTGGGCATGGTGCGCACCACGTGGCGATGACCGCCGAGCCAGCGCGAGATGTCGGCCAGACGCATTCCCGCGGCGATGCTGACGACCAGTTGCGCGTTCAGCTTGCCGACCAGCGGGGCGACCGCTTCGCGCATCTGCTGCGGCTTCACCGCCAGCACCAGGACATGACAGTCCAGCGCGGCCGCATCCACGGTCGCCGTGCAGCGCACGCCGAAGCGTTCGGCGAGGGCGTCGCGGGCTTCCGTGAAGGGCTCGACGACCTGGATTCCCGCTGCCGGAAAACCCTGCCGGTAGAGGCCGCTGATGAGTGCGATGGCCATGTTGCCGCCGCCGATGAAGGTGATTTTCATGTCGTCGTCTCCGCTGGGCCGCCCGTGCTGGCGCGGGATAAGAATGAGCACCCCCTCCCATCCTCCCCCGCCACGCGGGGGAGGTGACTGGTTACCCCCGCCCACGGGGCGGGGGACAGGGGGTGGGTCGTCAAATTTCCCCAAAGGGTGCGCTTGCGCACCCCCTTCCATGGGGCGTAGGCGGGAATTCGCAGAGCACTGCTCTGAGCCGCCGTAGCCGACTGGCAGTGTAATGCCAGTCGTGGGGCAGGGGCTGGGGGGTAGGTCATATCAGTCCCGTTGTCCGAAGATTGCCGTGCCGACGCGCACGATGGTCGCGCCCTCCATTATCGCCGCCTCGAGGTCGTCGCTCATGCCCATCGACAGCGTGTCGAGCCGGAAATCCAGCTCGGCGTTGATCCGCTCCAGCGTGTGGCGCAGCAAGGCGAACTGGCGCCGTTGGCGGACGACGTCCCCGGTCGGCTCCGGGATCGCCATCAGTCCCCGCAGGCGCAGGGCTGGCAGTGCGTTGATGGCGGCCGCCAGTGCGAGGCCCTGCTCCGGTGCGCAGCCGCTCTTGGACGCCTCGCCCGACACATTCACCTGCAGGCAGACGTTGAGGGGTGGCAGCGCCGCCGGGCGCTGAGCGGCGAGCCGCTCGGCAATCTTCAGGCGGTCCACCGAGTGCACCCAGGCAAAGCCTTCGGCCACCGGTCGCGTCTTGTTGCTCTGCAAGGGTCCGATGAAATGCCATTCAAGATCGAGGCCGGCCAGTTCTGCCGCCTTGTCGGCAGCTTCCTGCACGTAGTTCTCGCCGAAAGCGCGCTGCCCGGCAGCCGCCGCCTCGCGCAGGCTGGCAGCGGGCCAGGTCTTGGAAACGGCCAGCAATTGCACCGAATCTGCCGGTCGCCCGGCGGCGACGCAGGCAGCCGCAATGCGTGCACGCACAGCTTGCAAGTTGGCGGCGATTGATGTCATATAGCAACTTTAAAGTATAAAGCACCCCGTCTACAGGAAAGCGCTCATGGACATCACAGAACTGCTCACATTCGTTGTCAAGAACAAGGCCTCCGACTTGCATCTGTCTTCCGGCCTGCCGCCCATGATCCGGGTCCATGGCGACATACGGCGTATCAATCTGCCGGCCATGGAGCACAAGGACGTGCATGCCATGATTTATGACATCATGAACGACGGGCAGCGCAAGATTTATGAGGAAAATCTCGAGTGCGACTTTTCCTTTGCGGTGCCCAACCTGGCCCGTTTCCGCGTCAATGCCTTCGTCCAGAACCGGGGTGCCGCAGCGGTGATGCGGACCATTCCGTCGAAGATCCTGTCGCTGGAAGACCTCAAGGCGCCGAAGATTTTTGAAGAGCTGGCGGACTATCCGCGCGGCCTGGTGCTGGTGACCGGGCCGACCGGTTCCGGCAAGTCGACCACGCTGGCGGCGATGGTCAATCACAAGAACGACGTTGAATACGGCCACATCCTCACCGTCGAGGACCCGATCGAATTCGTGCATGAATCCAAGAAGTGCCTGGTCAACCAGCGCGAGGTCGGCCCGCATACCCTGTCCTTCAATAACGCCCTGCGCTCGGCCCTGCGCGAAGACCCGGACGTGATTCTGGTCGGCGAAATGCGCGACCTGGAAACCATCCGGCTGGCCATGTCCGGCGCCGAAACCGGTCACCTGGTGTTCGGCACGCTGCACACCTCCTCGGCGGCGAAAACCATCGACCGCATCATCGACGTGTTCCCCGCCGCGGAAAAGGAAATGATCCGTGCCATGTTGTCGGAGTCGCTGCGGGCGGTGATTTCTCAGACCCTGTGCAAGACCATGGATGGCACCGGCCGCGTTGCCGCGCACGAGATCATGGTCGGCACGCCGGCCATCCGCAACCTGATTCGCGAGGCCAAGGTGGCGCAGATGTATTCGGCAATCCAGACCGGCCAGCAATACGGCATGCAGACACTGGACCAGAACCTGCAGGATCTGGTCAAGCGAAAAATCATCTCTCCCGGCGAAGCGCGCAGCAAGGCCGCGAACAAGGATAACTTCCCGGGCTGACGCCCGGGATTTATCCTTGCCGCATTTACGCCCGCCCCTCCCATCCTCCCCTCGCGGGGAGGCTACTAGTCGGAGCCGCTGACGCGGCTAGAGTAAGAAGAAACAACCGGAGATTTGCACCATGGAACGCGATGAAGGCCTGAAATTCATGTACCAGCTTCTGACGATGATGATGCAGAAGAAGGGGTCGGACTTGTTCATTACCTCCGGTTTCCCGCCGGCCATGAAGATCGACGGAAAAATGACACCGGCAACCACCCAGCCGCTGTCCTCGCAGCACACGCAGGAGTTGGCGCGGGCGATCATGAACGACAAGCAGGCCGCCGAGTTCGAGGCGACCAAGGAATGCAATTTCGCCATCTCGCCGGCCAGCATCGGACGCTTTCGGGTCAATGCCTTTGTCCAGCAGGGGCGTGTGGGCATGATTCTGCGCACCATCAATGTGCAGATTCCCGAAATCGACGATCTCAAGCTGCCGCCGGTGCTCAAGGACGTGACGATGACCAAGCGCGGCCTGGTGCTGTTTGTCGGCGGCACGGGTTCCGGCAAGTCGACCTCGCTGGCGGCGATGATCGGCTACCGCAACCAGAACAGCTACGGCCACATCATCACCATCGAGGATCCGGTCGAGTACGTCCATGACCATCGCAACTGCGTAATCACCCAGCGTGAGGTGGGCGTCGATACCGATTCATGGGAAATCGCCTTGAAGAACACCCTGCGCCAGGCGCCCGACGTCATCCTGATCGGCGAAATTCGCGACAGGGAAGTGATGGAACACGCCATCGCCTTTGCCGAAACGGGCCACCTCGCAATGGGCACGCTGCACGCCAACAACGCCAATCAGGCGATTGACCGGATCATCAACTTTTTCCCGGAAGAGCGCCGGCCGCAGTTGTTGATGGATCTTTCGCTCAACCTCAAGGCCATCGTGTCGCAGCGCCTGATTCCGGTAAAGGAAGGCAAGGGCCGCGCGGCAGCCGTGGAGGTCCTGCTCAACTCGCCGCTGATCGCCGATCTGATCTTCAAGGGAGAAATTCACGGCATCAAGGAGATCATGAAGAAGTCGAAGGAACTCGGCATGAAAACCTTCGACATGGCGCTCTTCGATCTCTTCGAAGAGGGCCGTATCAGCTATGACGATGCCTTGCGCTTTGCCGATTCAATGAACGAAGTGCGGCTGATGATCAAGCTGAACAGCAAGATGTCGCAGGACATGGATCGCAACGCCGGCATCCAGCACCTCGACATTGTCTGACTTTCACGATGCGTGAGCTGCGCCCACGATCGTAAAAGTCAGACAAGTAAACACAGTCCCTCCCCTCCCGTCCTCCCCTCGCGGGGAGGCTACTAATCGGCTCGCTGCGCTCGAAGTCGCGGGGCGCTCCGAACCTCGTGCCGCGGTTATTCGCGGCGATTGCCGCCGGCGATGATCTCGATGTTGTACAGCCGGCATTCCAGCGCCCCGTTGTAGAGCGGGATTTTGCGCGAGGTCTGCAGCCGGATCAGCTTGGGCAACTGCGTGTCGGCCGACAGGAACCAGCAGCTCCAGCCGGTAAAGCGCTGCTTCAGCGCATCGCCCAGCTTCGGATAGAAAGCTGCCAGTTCCTCTTCGCTGCCGAGTCGTTCGCCATAGGGCGGGTTGGCCACCATCACGCCTGCCGTGGCGGGGGCTTCTCGCGTCAGCAGGTCGGCCTGTTCCAGCGTGGCCAGATCGTCGAGTCCGGCGCCGGCAAGATTCTGCCGCGTACGTGCGACCGCATCGGCATCGATGTCGCTGCCGTAGAGGGGCAGGGCGACAGCCTCGCGGCGGCGCTCGGCGGCCTCGCGCTGCAGCTTGCGCCAGAGGCCGGCATCGAAGGTCTTGAGGTGTTCGAAACCGAAATCGCCCGGCTCGCGCGACAGCCCCGGCGCGTCGTCGAGACAGATCTGCGCCGCTTCGAGCAGGAAAGTGCCGCTGCCGCACATCGGATCGAGCAGCGGCGTACCCGGTTGCCAGCCTGAAAGACGCAGGATGCCGGCAGCGAGGTTTTCCTTGAGCGGCGCGCCGACTTTGGCCAGCTTGTGGCCGCGCATGTAGAGCGGTTCGCCGGACGTGTCGAGATAGAGCGTGGCATGGTGTTCGGTGATGAAGAGGTGAACGCGAACCTCGGGGGTTTTGGTATTGACGCTGGGGCGTCGACCGGTTTCGGCACGGAAGCGGTCGCAGACCGCGTCCTTGACCTTCAGCGTGATGAACTCGATGCTCTTCAGCGGCGAGCGGATCGCCGTGACATAGACGCGAATCGAGCGATCCACCGAAAACAGCTTTGACCAATCCACATCGTAGGCCAGCCGATAGATCTCGGCTTCGTCGCGATAGCCGCCACGCGCGATACGCCACAAGACCCGCGTCGCAATGCGCGATTCGAGGTTGATGCGGTAGCCCGTCTCGAGGCTGCCGTTGCAACTGGCGCCGCCCGGGACGACGGCAACATCCTTGCCGCCGGCGCCGGCGAGGTCTTCCGCGAGCAAGGCCTCGAGGCCGCGCGGACAGGTCGAAAAATAGTGGTTCAAAGGGGTTTCACCACGGTCAGGATGGAGATCGCAACCAGCACCAGCACCGGCACCTCGTTGAAGAAACGAAACCAGGTATGTGTCTTGGTGGACCTGCCGCCGGCGAACTCGGCGAGCAGCCGTCCGCACCAGAGGTGATAGGCGACCAGGCCGACGACCAGCGTGACCTTGGCGTGCAGCCAGCCGCCGGTGAAGCCGAAGCCGAACCACAGCCAAAGTCCCAGCGCTATCGCCAGCACGCCGATCGGCGTGACGAAGCGATAGAGCTTGCGCGCCATCAGCAGCAGGCGTTCCCGTTCGGCAGGGCTGTCGGCCGGCACCATGGCGAGGTTCACGAAAATTCGCGGCAGGTAGAAGAGTCCGGAGAACCAGCTCACGACGAAGACGATGTGAAAGGCCTTTACCCAGAGCATGATGCTTCCTCAGAAATTGCGGCGGCGATGCCCTCTGTCACGGTCGGATAGCGCAGACGCAGGTGCAATTCGCGCTTCATCCGCGTGTTGTCGAGCTGTCGCGATTCGCTCATGAACGACCATTGCAGCGGCGGCACCGCGCGCTGCACTTCCTCGCGCGGCAGGCGCACTGCTCGCGGCAGCGCAAAGGCGTCGGCCAGGGCATCGAACCATTCGCCCATCGCCAGCGACGAGTCGTCATTGATGTTGTACACCCGGTTCGCACGTCCGTGCGCCAGCGCCGCGATGCAGGCACGTGCGAGGTCATCGGCGTGGATGTGGTTGGTATGGCTGTCCTCATTGTGAAGCATGAGCGGCAGGTGCTTGTGCAGGCGCTCCAGCGGCAGCCGGTCGGCCGCATAGATGCCGGGCGCGCGCAGGATGCTGACGCGGCAGCGGCGCCCGAGTTGCCGCAAGCGCCGTTCCGCGTCCACCCGCCGTGCCGCCCGCGCCGACTTTGCGGCCGGCATCCGCGTCTCGCTGACCCGGGTGCCGCCGCAGTCGCCATAGACGCCGCTGGTGCTGATGTAGACAAGTTGGCGTGGTAGACTTTTCCCGCGCTGCAGGACGGCAATCAGGTTCCGCGTGCGCGTGTCGCCCGTTCCTTGCGGCGGGGGCGGCGCGCTGTGGATTACCGCATCGGAGATGCCGGCCAGTCGCGCCAGCGTATCGGGCTGGTCAAGATCACCCTCGATCTGCGTGACGCCCAGCGCTGCCAGTTGCGGGTCGTGCTGACGCACCAGTGCCAGTACGTGCCAGCGCAGCACGAGTTGCGGCAGCGCGCGGCGCATTACGTCACCGCAACCAATTATCAGCAATCTACGCATCGGACAATTATCGCATGGCCCCAGTCGCCTCATTTCGCGTCACGCTTCAGCCCAGCGGGCACAGTTTCACCACCGACGGCAGCGACTCGGTGCTGCAGGCGGCCCTCGACGCCGGCCTGACCCTGCCCTATGGCTGCCGCAATGGCGCCTGCGGCGCCTGCAAGGGCCGCGTCATCGACGGGCTGGTGGATCACGGCCTGGCGCAGGAGCAGGCGCTGTCGACGGCGGATCGCGTCAGTGGTCTGGCGCTGTTCTGTTGCGCCAAGCCGCTTTCCGACCTGGTGCTCGAATGCCGCGAAGTGGGCACGGCAAAGGACATCCCGGTCAAGATCATGCCCTGCCGGGTACAGAAGATCGAGCGCGTCGCGGAGGATGTGATCGTGCTGAGCCTCAAGTTGCCGGCCAACGAGCGCCTGCAGTTTCTCGCCGGCCAGTACATCGAGTTTCTGCTCAAGGACGGCAAGCGCCGCGCTTTCTCGATTGCCAATGCACCGCATGACGACGGCTTCCTGCAGCTGCATGTGCGCCTGATTGCCGGCGGCGAATTCACCCGGCATGTTTTCTCGGGCATGAAGGAAAAAGACATCCTGCGCTTTCAGGGTCCCTACGGCAGCTTCTTCCTGCGCGAGGAATCGGCCAAGCCCATGATTCTGCTCGCCGGCGGCACGGGCTTTGCGCCGATCAAATCCTTGGTCGAGCATGCCATTCACAGCCACATTGCGCGGCCCATGAAAATTTACTGGGGCGCGCGCAACCGTGCAGGGCTCTATCTGCCCGACTTGCCCAGGGAGTGGGCAGCGGCGCACAGCCATATCCGCTATGTGCCGGTGCTGTCGGACGAAGCCTGGGAGGGGCGCACTGGGCTCGCCCACAAGGCGGTGCTCGAAGACCATCCGGATCTTTCCGCGTTCCAGATCTATGCCTGCGGCGCGCCGGCCATGATCGACGCGGCGCGCGCCGACTTTGTTGCAGCCGGCTTGCCGCCCGAAGAGTTCTTCGCCGACGCCTTTACCTTTGCACCGGTCGTAACCGCGCCGGCTATCGCGTAACAGGGTTGCCACGCTGAGCCGCCGTAGCGCCAGCGCCGACTTTTGAACTATTCGCCGAGGTAAGCGGTGCGCACGCGCGAATCGGCGAGCAGCGCAGTGGAGTTGTCCGCCAGGGTGATGAGTCCGCTTTCCATCACGTAACCGCGCGAACAGACTTCCAGCGCGAGCCGGGCGTTCTGCTCGACCAGCAGGATCGTCATGCCTTCGGCAGCGACGGCGCGAATCACTTCGAACACCTTTTCCACCAGCTGCGGCGCGAGGCCCATGGATGGTTCGTCGAGCAGCAGCAGCCGCGGGCGGCCCATCAGCGCGCGTCCGATCGCCAGCATCTGCTGCTCGCCGCCGGAAAGCGTGCCGGCGACCTGCGACGTGCGTTCCTTGAGACGCGGCAACAGCGCGTAGATGCGGTTGAAATCCTTTCCGATTTCGGACCGATCTTCTCTGTGGTAGGCACCCATGGCCAGGTTTTCCGCGACCGTCAGGCGGGCGAAAATGCCGCGGCCTTCCGGTACCAGCGCCAGTCCCCGGCCGATCAATTCGTGGCTCGGAACTGCTTCGATGCGCTGATCGCCGTAGTGAATTTCTCCGCGGGAAGGGATCATGCGCGCCAGGGCTTTCAGCGTCGATGTCTTGCCGGCGCCGTTGGCACCGATCAGGCAGACGATCTCGTTTTCCTCGACGGCAAACGAAACGCCTTTTACGGCCGCAATGCCGCCGTAGTGAACCTGTAGGTTCAGGGCCTCAAGCAGCGCTTGCGCCAAGATAGGCCTCGATGACTTTCGGGTTGGCGCGCACGGCCTCGGGTACGTCCTCGGCGATCTTTTCGCCGTAGTCGAGCACCGCGACGCGGTCGCACAGTCCCATCACCAGCTTGACGTCGTGTTCGATCAGCAGCACGGTCAGGCCGTCGCGGCGCAGCCCCTCGATCAGGCTGCGCAGGGCCGTGGTCTCGGTGGCGTTCATGCCGGCAGCGGGTTCGTCGAGTGCCAGCAGCTTGGGATCGGTGGCCAGTGCACGGGCGATTTCGAGGCGCCGCTGGTCGCCATAGGAAAGCTGGCGGGCCAGATCGTCGGCGCGGTCGGCGATGCCGACGTAATGCAGCAGTTCTTCTGCACGGCGGCGAATTGCGGCTTCCTCGGTACGCTCCGCGCGCGTGCGCAGGATGGCGCTGAACACACCGGCGCGGGTGCGCACATGCCGGCCGACCATGACATTTTCCAGCGCCGTCATGTTGGCGAAGAGGCGGATGTTCTGGAAGGTGCGCGCGATGCCGGCCGCGGCCACCGCATGCGGGCTCGCCAGATCCAGCGCGGCGCCGGCAAACTGCACCTCGCCGCAGTCGCGCGGGTAGAGCCCGGTGAACACGTTGAACAGCGTCGTTTTGCCGGCGCCGTTGGGGCCGATCAGGCCGTAGATTTCGCCGCTCTTGATAGTGAGTGAGACGTCCTTCAATGCCTGTACGCCGCCGAAGCGCTTGCCGATGCCACTGGCTTCGAGCAGAACGGTGTTCACGCGCGGTTCTCGCTCATCTCGCGGCGATGCCGGGTTTCCGGCCACAAGCCGGCGGGGCGAAAGCGCATGGTCAGCACCAGCGCCGCACCGAATACCAGCATGCGCAGCACCTCGGGATCGACCAGCAGCTTGCCGAACAGGGCGCGCTGTACCGGCTCCACGGTGTAGCGCAGCAGTTCCGGAACGAAGGAGAGCAGCATCGCGCCGGCGATCACGCCCCAGATGTTGCCCATGCCGCCGAGCACCACCATGGCCAGCACCATGATGGATTCGTTGAGAACAAAACTCTCCGGGCTGACGAAGCCCTGGATCGCGGCAAACATACCGCCGGCGATGCCGCCGAAAGAGGCGCCCATGGCGAAGGCCAGCAGCTTGATGTTGCGCGTGTTGATGCCGCTGGCCCTGGCCGCGATTTCGTCCTCGCGGATGGCGACCCAGGCGCGACCGATGCGCGAATCCTGCAGGCGGCGGTTGATCACGATCACCGCCAGCAGGACCAGCAGCAGGAAGTAGTAGTACTTGATCGGGCCGCTGAAGACCAGCGTTCCGATCGTGTCGCTGGCGGAAAAGTTCAGCGGGCCGATCTGGAACGGGTCGATCCGGTTGATGCCTTTCGGGCCGTTGGTCAGATTGACGGGGGAGGAGAGATTGTTCATGAAAATCCGCACGATCTCGCCGAAGCCGAGCGTGACGATGGCGAGGTAATCGCCGCGCAGGCGCAAGGTCGGTGCGCCGAGTATCACGCCGGCGACGCAGGCCACGGTGGCGCCGATCGGGAGGATGACCCAGAAGGGCAGGTGCAGCCCGAAATGCGGCGAGGCCAGCAGCGCATAGACGTAGGCGCCGACCGCGAAGAAGGCCACATAGCCGAGATCGAGCAGGCCGGCGAAGCCGACCACGATGTTCAGGCCCAGGGACAGCAGCACGAACAGCACGGCAAAGTTGGTGATGCGCACCCAGGCCGTGCCGGCCGAGGCCAGCACAAAAGGCAGGGCGATCAGCGCGACGGCGATCAGGGCCAGGCCGAATTTGTCGCGTGCGCTCATGCTCATCAGGCGCGCTCCGAGACGCGTTCGCCGAGCAGGCCGGAGGGGCGGAACACCAGCACCAGGATCAGCATCAGGAAGGCGAACACGTCCTGGTAGTTGCTGCCGAACAGCACGAAGTTGCCGCCGTCCGCGCACTGGGCGCTCAGCCAGCCATGCGCGATCGGCCAGTGGCACAGATCGGTGAATTCGCCGACATAGCCGGTGCCGAGCGCTTCCACCAGACCGAGCAGGATGCCGCCGACCATGGCGCCGGCGATGTTGCCGATGCCGCCCAGCACCGCCGCGGAGAAAGCCTTGAGGCCGAGGCTGAAGCCCATCGTGTAATGGGCGATGCCGTAGTAGCTGCCGTACATCACGCCGGCCACGGCGCCCAAGCCGGCGCCGATGATAAACGTGACGGCGATCACGCGGTCGGCATTGACCCCCATCAGGCCGGCGACATGGACATTTTCGGCCGTGGCGCGAATCGCGATGCCGAAGCGGGTGCGATAGACGAACCAGGAGAGGCCGGCCATCATCGTCAATGACAAAAGAATGATCGCGATCTGCACGCTGCTGATCGCCGCGCCGCCGATGCCGAACACGCGGTTGTCGATGATCTGCGGAAAGGCCAGCGGATTGCGGCCCCAGGCCAGCAAGGCGAGGTGCTGCAGAACGATCGACATGCCGATCGCGGTGATCAGCGGCGCCAGTCGAGGGGCGTGGCGCAGCGGGCGGTAGGCCACGCGCTCCAGCAGATAACCCATGGTCATGCAGGCGGGAATCGCCGCGAGCACGCCGGCGAGGACGATGACCAGCGGCGGCAGCCCGCTGCCGGCCAGCGAGGTGATGATCGAGAAGGCCACCATGGCGCCGATCATCACCACTTCGCCATGGGCGAAGTTGATCAGTTGAATCACCCCATAGACCATCGTGTAGCCCAGCGCGACGACGGCATACACGCTGCCGGTGGTGAGGCCGTTGATGATCTGCTGGAGCAGGATGTCCATTGACGTGGCGGGCGAATCCTCGGGGGATACCGTCCCCGGCTTCCCGCCGGAGACATGAAAACGGGGAAGCCGCCGATGGCGACTTCCCCGTTTGGGTCAGCGTGAGCTTACTTCTTTGCCGGAGCCGGTGCTGCTGGAGCGGCCGCCGGGGCGGGCGCAGGGGCAGGAGCCGCCGCAGCCGCGGCAGCAGGTGCCGCTGCCGGAGCCGCAGCGGCAGGTGCGCCAGCCGCAGGCGCGGGAGTCGGCGCCGGCGCTACGGCGGCAGGCGCGGTGGCCGCCGCATACTCGTCCAGCGTCATCGACTTGCCGCTCTTGAGAATGGCAATCGGCGTGATCTTGCCTTCCTTCAGGGTGAAGATCGTCATCTCGGCGTCCTTGCGGTCGCCCTTTTCGTCGAACTGGATGTTGCCGCTGGCACCGCTGTAGTCGCTGGCAGCGAGCGCTGCCAGGTACTTCGCCGGATCAGGCGAGTCGGCCTTCTTCATCGCGGCGATCAGCAGCTTGGCGGCGTCGTAGGTGAAGGGCGAGTAGAGAATCGGATCGACCTTGTACTTGGCCTTGTAGGCGTCGAGGAACTTTTTGCCCGAGGCCTGGACCGGTATGCCGGCCTGCGAGCAGAGCAGCCCTTCGGCAGCGGGGCCGGCGAGTTCGGCCATCTTGTCGGTGCAGGCGCCATCGCCGAAGGCGAACACGGAGGTCATCTTCAGTTCGCGTGCCTGCTTGAGCAGCGGGCCGCCGGTAGCATCCATGCCGCCGTAGAACACCGCATCGGGCTTCTTGCCCTTGATCTTGGTCAGCACGGCTTTCCAGTCGACGGTCTTGTCGGTGCCTTTCTCGCGCGGCAGAACCCTGACACCGGCGGCCTTGAGCGTTTTCTCGACTTCGTTGGCAAGGCCTTCGCCGTAGGCAGTGGCGTCATCGATCACGGCTACGGTCTTGGGCTTGTTCTGGCCGGCGAGGTAGTTGGCAATGGCCGGACCCTGCTGGTCGTCACGGCCGACGACGCGGAACACGCCCTTGAAACCCTGCTCGGTCAGCGCCGGATTGGTGGCGGAGCCGGAGATCATCGGGATGCCGGCGGTGTTGTAGATGGCCGAGGCGGGAATCGTGGTGCCGGAATTCAGGTGACCGACGATGCCGGCGACCTTTGCATCTACCAGCTTCTGCGCCACGGTGTTGCCGACCTTCGGGTCGGACTGGTCGTCTTCCGACATCAGTTCGAATTTGATCTTCTTGCCGCCGAGGCTTACGCCGCTGGCATTGGCTTCGTCGATCGCGAGGCGGGCGCCGTTCTCGTTGTCCTTGCCCAGGTGCGCGATGCCGCCCGTGAGCGGAGCAACGCTGCCGATCTTGACCACCATCGGCGGAGGCGGTGCCTGAACGGGCGGCGGGGGCGGGGGTTCTTCCTTGCCGCAACCCATCATGGCAACGGCGGCAATTACGGATAGCGAGAGGGTTTTGTTGGGCACGTTCATGGCAATGCTCCGTTCAGGTCGGGGAATGGATTCATGGTTCGTCGAATGACAAATCAGCCGGGAGGATTCTTGCCTGCTGCCATGGACTTGTCAATGCTGCCGGGCCGTTGCCCTGAGGCAGCATCCCGATGGGGGATACGGTCCCCCATCCCAATGGACAGGGGACATAAAAAAGCCAGTCCCACCTGAGGTGGGGCTGGCTTTTCTTGAGGGTGCGTCCGAGCTTACTTGGCGCCGGCAAGAATCCACTTGACCAGCGTAGCCGCATCCGCGTCCTTCACTGCGGCATTCGGCGGCATCGGGATCGGACCCCAGACGCCCTTGCCGCCGGCCTTGACCTTGGCGACCAGCATTGCCTCATCGGCGGCCTTGTACTTCTTGGCGACTTCCTGATAGGCGGGACCGACCAGTTTCTTGTCGACAGCATGGCAAGCCATGCAACCGCTCTTGGTGGCGAGGTCCTTGTTGGCGAAAGCCGGGGCCGAAGCCATTACGCCGGCAACAACCAGCGCGGAGATCAATACCGATTTCATGTTTTTTCCTTGTGGTGTGAATAAGTTTTATGAAAGTGCCGGGCAAAACTTTGGGAATCCTACCGGATTCGGGGCCTGCTGAAAATTGTTTTGAATCAATTAAACAGACTCTTCAAATCCGCCGTCGCTTCTAAACAAGTAACGCCCCGGCACACCCAGGCGTTGACATGATCGCTTTCCGGCTTGGCGAGGACTGCGGGCAGGCCCGCAATTCCGTTGGGCAGTCCCAGCACCATCCGGCGCGGATCGGCGCCCAGCCTGCGTCGCCACTCCGCCATTTCGCCATCGGGTCCGCGCAGGATGATGATGTCCGGCGGAGTAAGCGCTTCTTCAAGGGCGCGCAGGAGGCTGCCGAAACCGGACGGCGCCTGGCTGATCTGGGGCCAGAACAGCCGCAGGGTCTTTTCGGCGGCGGTCAGGTAACGGGGCTCGCCGAGCAGATGGCCCAAACGCTGCATCGCGAATGCGGCGATGCCATTGCCGGCAGGAGTGGCATTGTCGTGACCGGACTTGGGGCGATGGATCAAGACCTCATGGTCGTCAGCCGTGAAGAAGAAACCGCCTGCTTCGCGGTCTTCGAAACGGGTCAGCAGCGTATCGGCAAGCTCGACGGCAAAATCCAGGTCGTCGCGACGGAACTCGGCTTGCATCAGCTCCAGCAGGGCGGCCAGCAGAAAGGCGTGATCGTCGAGATAGGCGTCGAGGTGGGCGCGGCCGTCCTTGGCCGTCGCCAGCAAGCGCTTGTCCTGCCACAGCGTGCGGCGTACGAAATCCATTGCACGCTGTGCCGAAACCAGCCACTCACCTCGGCCGAAGACGCGCGCCGCATGGGCCATACCTTCTATCATCAGCGCGTTCCAGCTAGTCAGTATCTTGTCGTCGCGGCCGGGCCGGATGCGTTGTTCGCGTGCAGCAAAAAGCTTTTGGCGCGCTACGGCGAGTACCGGGATTTCTGCGTCGCCCAGATCGCCGGCAATTCGTGCGTGCCAATGGCGATTCTCGAAATTCGGCGGGCCGTCGAAGCCCCAGCGCCGTAGCGCCAGCGCCGACTCTTGCGGGGTGAGCAGAGCCTCCACTTCGCTGCGGTCCCAGACGTAGTACTTGCCTTCTTCGCCTTCCGAGTCGGCGTCGAGCGACGAATAGTAGCCGCCTTCGGCAGACTGCATCTCACGCATCACCCACGTCACGGTTTCTTCGGTGACACGGGCGTAGAGCGGATCGCCGGTTTGCGCCCAGGCATCGGCACAGAGCCAGACGAGCGGGCCGTTGTCATAGAGCATTTTCTCGAAATGCGGAATCTCCCAGCGCTCATCGACGCTGTAGCGGCTGAAGCCGCCGCCGATCTGGTCGTAGATGCCGCCCTCGCTCATGCGCCTCAGCGTGGTCAGCGCCATCTGACGCAGGTCGGGATCCGGGCGACGCAACAGAAACGCCAGATCGGTCGGATGCGGGAACTTCGGCGCGGTGCCGAAGCCGCCGTGGCGGCGGTCGAAACTGCGGGCCAGCGATTCCGCCGCCGCTGCCAGAGGGCGTGCGTCGAACGCGGTGGTCGCTGCTGCCCCGGTCGGCACCGTGCTCGCCAAGGCCCGGCGCAGTTCGGCGTTCTGCGTTTCGATGTCCCCGCGACGATTGCGGAAGGCTTCGGTGACGCGCTCGCAGAGGTCGGCAAAACCGGGCAGGCCGTAGCGCGGCTCTTTCGGGAAATAGGTGCCGCCGAAAAAGGGCGTGCCATCCGGGGCGAGGAACATGGTCAGCGGCCAGCCACCGCTGCGCTGGGTCAGCATCTGGTGCGCGGTCTGGTAGATCTGGTCGAGGTCGGGGCGCTCCTCGCGGTCGACCTTGATGTTCACGAAGAGGCGATTCATCACCTCCGCCACTTCGGCATCTTCGAAGGACTCGTGCGCCATCACGTGACACCAGTGACAGGCGGAATAGCCTATCGAAAGCAGGATCGGCCGGTCTTCCTGGCGCGCAAGAGCGAGCGACGCCTCGTTCCACGGTTGCCAATGAACAGGGTTGTCGGCGTGCTGGAGCAGGTAAGGCGAGGTTTCGGCAGAAAGCCGGTTGGCGAGTTCTGATGACATGGCGGGCCCGGGATCGAGACCGTACTATACCCGAGAAAAATAGTCGGATATAGGTCCAAAACTTCTGCGCCGGGGCGGCCGCTCAGACGCCCATTTTTTCGAAAATCTTGTCCAGCTTTTCCTGCAGCGTGGCCGCCGTGAAGGGTTTGACAATGTAGTTCGATGCCCCTGCCTGTATGGCCGCGGTGATGTTCTCTTTCTTCGCTTCGGGCGTGATCATCAGAAACGGCAGGGTCTTCAACCGGGCGTCGGCGCGTACATTCTGCAGCAGCGTGAGCCCGTCCATATTGGGCATGTTCCAGTCGGAAACGACGAACTCGAAACCGCCTTCGCGCAGTTTGGTCAGCGCGACGGCGCCGTCTTCGGCTTCTTCGACGTTGGTGAAACCGAGTTCTTTCAGGAGGTTACGCACGATGCGACGCATGGTCGAAAAGTCGTCGACCACCAGGAACTTGAGAGAGGTGCGATCGGGCATGGGTTCGGTCGGCGTTGCCATAGCCGGCACTATGCCTGAGGCACCCGCGGACCAAAACCGGGAATACGGGCCGGAACTGCCTAGCTATCTCCGAGCAAGCTCCGCCACCAGCGCTTCCGGTTTTCGGGTGCCGGGCGATCCGCAAGTATTTCATCGGGCTCCACGCGGCTCATGATCCAGCCCGGCCCCGGCGGGTTTTTCGAGGAACCGCAGGAAGATCCGAGATTGTTCGGGTCAAAGATCTTGATCAGACGGGGGTTCTCGAGATCGTCGGCATAGACGATGCCGCAGTAGGATTCATGGTGGTCGGCCCTCAGCAGGGCGTCGATGCGCTCGATGAAGGCGCTGACGGTGGCGGCATCGGCCGCTTTTGAAATAGTCGGCGCTGGCGCGCTCTGCGTACCTGGGATTCCGCTTTGCGGGCAGGTGCTTTGCATGCCGGGACTACCGCCTCGCGGGCCGGCAACACCCACCGCCTGCAGGTACCAACCCGCGGCGGGATCGATACGCAGCCAGAGCGCCGTCAGTTGATCCCAGCCCATTACTGACCAGACGCGGCCGCGGTACAGGCGCTGGAATTCTGTCGTTGGGCTGTTTTCGGTCGTCACGCCGGCTATTTTAGCCGACGTGCTGACCGTGACTACGGTGTTCAGAAGCTCAGGGATTTCACATTGGCCTGCAGCACATACGCCGCTACATCGGCCGGCTTGGCGACGCCGATACCTTCAATCAGGTCGGCCGCCTTCAAGTCGCTGTTGGGCAGGAACAGGGCGCAGACTTCGACCTTCGCACCGGCTTTAATGAGGCCTTGCAGCATTTCCTTGGGTGACTTGTTGCTGGGCTTGAGCGCGGCAGACTCCTTGTCCTTGACGGCCAGTTGCCCGCCGTCGCTGCAAAGCAGAACGCGCACTGAGGCCTTTTGCGCCAGCGCCTGGCTGGCCAGGACCATGGCGACCCCTTGGGTTTGGGTAACGCCCGAGTTGATGCCGACAAATACTTCAGCCGGGCTTTGGGCATGAACGGGCAGTGCGCAGGCAAAACCCAGCGCGAGGGCGATGGACAGCTTTCTCATTTTTCGTGTTCTCCAATGTTTGATGCGTTGGACCGGGCGGCGCGGAGTCACCCGGTCTTCAAGGACTGACTACTTCTTCGCCACCATGCTGTAGGAGCCGTCCGCATTGAACTTGATGTCGGCGTCGATGAAGGAGGCCTGGACCTTGCCGCCGAGCAGCTTCACCGTATCGTAGGCCTCGCCAGAACGGGCGCCGGTGCCGCAGACGAAGACCACCGGCTTGTCGGTCGGCAGGGAAGCGATTTTCTTCTCCAGTTCGTTCATCGGAATGTTGACCGATCCTTTGATCGTGCCGGAGGCGACTTCCTTCGGATCGCGCACATCGACCAGCATGATCGAGCCGGGGTTGGCCTTCCACACGGCCTGGAAGGAGTCGACCGTGACCGATCCCTTCTCCTTGCCCGGCACCAGCGCCGCCGAACTGGCAGCCGGGCTGGCGGCTGCGCCAGCGGGGGCGCCTGCCGCCGCTGGTGCGCCATGCATCTTTTCCCACTCCGGATGGCCCGGCGGATAGGTCATGATGTTCGTGTAGCCGAGCTTCTTCGCCTTTTCCGCCGAGTTGTCGGACAGCACGCACTCAAGGCCGCCGCAGTAGTAAATCAGCAGCGTGGCCTTGTCGGCGGGAAGCTTGTCGACGTGCTTGTCGAACTCGGAGTCGGAGATGTTGAGCGCGGTCGGGATCATGCCCTTGTCGGCCACACGCTTGGGTCGCGCGTCGATCAGGACATAGGGCGCCTTGTCGTCCATCAGTTTCTTGATGTAGGCCGCGGATACCGACATCTGGGCACCCTTGGCCTTCCATTCCGGCGAACCGGCCGGGTAGACCTTGATGTTGGTGTAGCCGAGCTTTTCGGCCTTGAACGCCGAGTTGTGGCTCAGCATGCATTCCAGTCCGCCGCAGTAGAACAGCAGCAGCGTCGCCTTGTCGGCCGGCAGCTTGTCGACCAGTTTGTCGAACTGGCTGTCGGGAATGTTGATCGCGCCGGGAATGTGGCCGGGATCATACTGGCGCGCGGCCGGGCGCGAGTCGATGATCATCACGCCCTTCTTTGGCGGAATGCTGACGTTCTGGCGCACGAAGTCGAAATCGACCAGCGCCTTGTTGTACCAGCCGTCCTTCGGCTGGATCGCTGCTGCATCGGCTGCAAAGGCCGTCACAGGAAAGACCATCGGCGCCGCGGCAAGGCTGGCGAGGATGGCGAGGTAAAGGGAAAGTTGCCTGGCTCTCATGATGATCTCCTAGAGAAGTGTGAATTTTTCGGTGGATTCGTTGTAGCGCACCAGCGCGTACCAGAGCAGCAGCAGACCGCCGCCGATCAGCAGCGTCCAAGCCCAGCTGCCGAGCATTTCTGGAAGGTAGGCCTGGAAGCCGACCCGGGTCATCTCGAAGCTCTCGACATTGGTTTCGTCGATCGCGGTCAGGTTGAGTTTCCTGAACACGGCGCTGGCGATCGAGCCCATCCAGGAAAAGAAGAACATCGTCACCCACAGCTTGAGGTGTCCCTCGCCCATGCGCCACAGCGAGCCCGAAGCGCAGCCGCCGGCAAAGACCATGCCGATGCCGAAGATCAGGCCGCCGACCAGCGAGCCGATCCAGAACGTGGCGGGGATGGCGAGGTAGGGGTCGATCACCTTCTTCTGGAACAGCAGCGCGGCGATCGGCATGCCGATCGCGAGGGCCAGGATCACGGCTTTGGTCATGTCGCCTTCGGCAGTCATGAAGGGTTCGCGGAAGGCACGCGCGAAGCACAGGCGCGAGCGGTGCATGATGAAACCGATGGCGAAGCCGGCGAGGACGATCACCGCGCGCGCCACCAGCTTTTCATCGCTCGATCCGTACCATTGCGTGGCCCAGATCAGCACTCCGACAACGACGGCAAGACCGAGCAGCGGGTAGTTGCGCGTGACACCCTCGGGAATGTCGAGTGCGGGTGGCGCCCGCATGCCCCACTCGATGTGGTCGAGAGTCCATAACAGCAGCTTGAGGCCGATTGCAGCGCCCGCCAGCAGGCCGAGCCACATCGCCCAACCGGCAGGGGAGGAATGCAGCACCGGGTTGAAGAAGCCGCCCGTGGTGCAGCCGCCGGCGAGCGCGGCGCCGATGCCGAGCAGGCTGCCGCCCATGGCGGCCCAGAGGTATTCGAGGGGTGGCGGACGATTGGGGCTGAATTGTCGCGACAGCAGCGCTGCGCTGAACGCGCCGACCACCAGCATGATGTTCATCAGCGACATACGGTGCATCAGGAAGCTGTCCGTTTGCTGGGGAATCCCGAGCACGGGGCCGAGCCCGATCAGGTTGTTGAACCAGTCGCCCCAGAACTTCACGCCGCCGAACACGCCCCAGACCAGGCCGGAGAGCATCAGGCCGATGATGACCAGCACCAGCAACATGGCGCCGACGAAGGGCGACCATTCCTCGACGAAGATCGTCTGGTAGTCGGTCTTGAAGCCGGCGCGCCAGCCGGAGTCGCTATCGCTGCTCATCGCGGTGTTCCTTTCCATCCTGCGCGACAAACATCTACCGGGCACCCTCCACGGCTTGCTGCGCGGTGACCGTACCGGTGCCGCGGCGCTCGAACCATGAACCGAAATAGAACACGGCAACCAGCGCAAGCCCGAGAATGCCCAGCATGACGGGTTCCGGTATTGCATAAGCGTCGGTAAATGTGTCGCCTTCCGCGATCAGCCAGGCGGCCTTCAGGGACTTCAGCGCTGCCCCGTAAAAAGCCGCAAACCCTATCGTGCCGAGCAGCACGCCGACGACGAACATCATGGCGTCGAGGCGACCGGAGAACAGGCCGGCGACCGAAGTGCCCGGGCAGTAGCCACCCACCGCGAACCCGGCGCCGACCAGCGCGCCGCCCACGGCCGCTCCCGCGATCGCCGCCTGCGGCACCGCGATCGAGTCGGGCTTCAGCAGCCCCCCGAGCCTCATCAGCCACAGGCCGACCGCCGCCACCACAATGGCGGTGAACATGACCTTGAATACCGCCCAGTCGGTGAGCTTGAACTGGGCGCTGAGTTTGACCGGGCTGCCGAATCCGGCATTCTCCAGCACGTAGCCGAACAGAACGCCGCAGAGCAGGCCCGAAACCATGCCATTATCATTGAGCGGGAACATGTCAGACTCCTTTGACCAGGCGGCTGACGATCAAGCCGGTGGCGAAAAACAGGGCCAGGAAGACGAAAGCCGCAACGCCGAGTGCCGCCGCGCCCGACAGCCCCATGCTGCTGGTGCAGCCTCCCGCGATGCGGGCGCCGAAGCCGGAGAGAAAGCCGCCGGCCAGGGTAGTGATCAGGCGCTTCGGGGTACCGACGCTGCACGAGCCGTCCAGCTGCACGCGAAACCGACCCGCCATGAAAGCCGCCGCCAGTGCGCCGATGGCGACGCCGACGATTTCCCAGCTCAACCATGAGCCCAGCGGGCTGCCGTCAGACACCATCGGCCCGAGGTAGCCGTTCGATTTGATGGCCTCCGGCGCAACCTGCAGGCCCACGCCGGCGACCAGGTCGGTAGCCGCTCCACTGGCCCCCAGACCGTGACCGGACAAAACGAAGGTCAGCAACAGAACCAGGCCGAGCGCGATACCCGCAACCAGGGGTGGCCAGAAGGGTCTGATTTCCGGATTGGTTTGCTTGTCTGATGTGCTCATGATGTTTACCTTTCGATGGCCGGATCGCTGTAGTTGCCAATTTTGGCGCGGGCAACCGGCGCGTCGCCCCGGGAGGCGGCCGCCTTCCGCTGTGCCCTTGTCAGCTGCAGGTGGCCGGAGAGTCGCCGTCCTTGGCGCCCTTGGTCAGGAAGGCGCCGATGTCGTCCATCAGTTCCTGATCCGGCGTGTCGGCAAACTTCTCGGCGGCCTTGTTGCCCGATTTGATGCTGGCGCGATAGGCCTTGCTGACATACTGCTTGACGGTGTCCTTGCCCTTGTTGTGCTTGTCGGCCTTCAGATAGGCAGCCCATTCGGCTTTGGTCTTGGTGCTCGGATTGATCGTGCCGCTGGGCTGTACGGCGTGGCAGGAGGTACACACGCTGCGGTAGTAGACGCGGCCGCGCTTCCAGTCGGCGTCATAGGCGAAGGCCGCAGTGGCGAACAGGGAAAGCAGGGCAGCGGCGCTCAGGGTTTTGGTGAATTTCATGGTCAGACTCCTTGCAAATAATGGGGTGTTTGATTATTCCACTTCTTCCCAGCCGGTGATCATGGCCTTGATGTGGGCCAGTGGCGTGTGACCGGCAGTGGTCAGATAGACGTGGGCGATGAGGAAGGCCAGCATCATGAAGGCGCCTACGATGTGACCGTTGGCGACCCATTCCAGCGACAGGTTGCCGAGTCCCCAGGCCGCCCAGTTGTCATAAAACAGGTAGAGCACGCCGGTGACCCAGATCAGCGGGCCGACGCAAATCATGATGGCGAGGTAGGCCAGGCGCTGCAGCGGATTGTGCTTGCGCAGTTGCGTCAGCTTGAACGGGTGCGGCTCATTCCTGAAAATGCCGACAGAGTAATAATGGATCATTGCCACGACTTTTTCCGTGGTCGGAATGTATTGCTTCCACTCGCCGGTGGTGAAGTGCCAGAAGATCGCGAACACCCACAGGCCGATCAGCGACCACGCCGCGATGGTGTGGTAGGCCACCGCCTTTTCGAAGCCGAAGATCGTGTAGGTGCCGTGAATGTCGAAAGCGGTCAGCATCAGGAACATGATGAGACCTGCCTGCGACCAGTGCCAGAAACGCTCGAAGCGCTTGAAGACGTAGATACGTTCAGCCATTTCAGTTCTCCTTGGAGTGCCCGCCCGGCCGTCCGAAGGGCACGTAACGTCCCCTCGGGGGGCAGCGAACAAAGTGAGCGTGGGGGCGCAACATGTCAGTGCTTGCGGCTGGAAACGATGCGGATTGCACCGTGACCGAATACGCCGAGCATGGTCAGGAAGACGATTGCCCAGCCGATGGTGTCCAGCAGCCTGTTGTTGTCACGGACCGGGATGTAGATGCCCTGGATGCCGGCCAGGCGACCATCCTTGCTGTGGCATTCGACGCAGCCCAGCGCTTTTTCCTTGGGCGCCACCATGTGGGTGATCGGCCAGGACATCTCGGTCTTGATGAAATCGATCTTGCCCGAGAAGGGATGGCCGGAATCCTGCATGCCGACCGTAATGGCCTTGTCCCAGTCCAGATTCTTCCAGTAGCCGGTGTCGTCGTTGCCCGCCGTGTGCGGCGTGACGAATGTCTTGTTCACCGGATCGTAGGGCTGCGAGCCGCGGAACACCTTCATCGGCCAGATCATCGACTTGCCGTCGGTCGGGCTGCCGCCGAGCTTGTTGATCGGCGTGCGCTGGTCGGTCTTCTCGATCTTGTCGGTGACTAGCGTGTACGTCACCTGGCCGTTGAACCAGAAGTATTCCGGCTTGACGTTCTCGGCCAGGGTGAAGTCGCCCTTGCGCGATTCGTAGATGATGCGGCCCTTGGCGTCCTTCTTGACGATGTGCTTGCCTTGCGCGTCGCGCTGGCCGGCCGTCGACCAGTCCCAGGTCATCTTGGTGGCGATGCCGCCGCGGGCGATGGTCGGGATATGGCATGTCTGGCAGGCGATCTTGGTAGCGTGGTGGTTGAGCCGCGCTTCCTTCTTGTGCGGGCCGTTGCCGTGACAGGCGACGCAGGTCGCCGGATTGCCCTTGTCGGCCTTGCCGCGGATGTGGGCGCCCTTTTTGTCCTGGGCGGTCGGTGTGTAGCGGCTGCCGGCGACATCGTGGCTCGAACTCGTGTGGCAGGTGCCGCAGGTGAAGTCGAGCCCTTCGGCATCCATGTGCACATCGACATCCTTGGTCGGCGCCGCGAGCGAACTGTCCATGTCGCCATGCTTGACGCCGTCGCCGCCGCCGCCGTTGAAGTGGCAGGCGCCGCAGGTGTCGCGGCTGGTCTTGCCGACCTTTTGCGCTACCTTGGACAGATCGATGCCCTTGATGATCTTGCCGGAACCGGGGGGGAACTCCGTGTCCTTGACCACCGGATTGCCGGCGAAGCCAGGCGGCTTCTTGTAATTGCCGGTGGTGTCGTGGCAGGCCAGACAATCCACATTGTCTTCGGACTTGAAATCGAAGTTCGCGTCCTTCCAGCCGTAGCCGACGTGGCAACTGGTGCAGGAGGCGTAGTTGGAAGCGATGGAAATGCAGAAGTTATTGACGACGGTCTTCTTGCCCAGCGTCTGCTTGGTGTCGGGATTCAGGTATTCCCATTTCCAGTGCTTGGTGCGGTGAATCTGGCCGGCGGCCTCGGTGTGGCATGCGAGGCAGGCCTTGGTTACCTCCGGCCCGGAGTTGAATTGCTTTTGCAACTCCTTGAATTTGGTGTGATCGGCCGTGGTGGTGAGCTTGAGCGGCTTGGGTTCCGGCTTAGCTTCATCGGCCAGAACCTGACCGCTGGCCAGCCAACCAACGCAGCACAGTAACAGCGCGCCCCGGGTAAATAGATGCCTCATGAAACACCTCCATCGACTGCATATCGGATGATCTTAAAATCATTATCTGCTTATATACTGACGAAAATTTGATACAGGTCAATAAAGCCGTGAAATATCCCGCACTGCACCCGTGTCGGCCGAGGTGGTCATTGCGGCATAGGCTTTGAGTGCCGCCGAGACCTCGCGCTGCCGGTTGAGCGGTTTCCAGGCCTTGCTGCCTCTGGCTTCCATCGCCGCTCGCCGTGCCGCCAGCGCCGACTTTTCGATCACCAGATGGATGCTCCGGTTGGGAATATCGATCTCGATGGTGTCGCCTTCCTCCACCAGACCGATGGCGCCCCCGGCGGCCGCTTCCGGCGAGGCATGGCCGATCGACAGGCCCGAGGTGCCGCCGGAGAAGCGGCCGTCCGTGAGCAGGGCGCAGACCTTGCCCATGCCTTTCGACTTGAGATACGAGGTCGGGTAGAGCATCTCCTGCATGCCGGGGCCGCCCTTGGGGCCTTCATAGACCACGATCACGATGTCGCCGGCGACGATCTGGTCGGTGAGGATCTTCTCCACGGCCTCTTCCTGCGACTGGCAGACCCGCGCGCGACCGGTGAATGTGAGGTTGGAATCATCGACTCCGGCCGTTTTGACCACGCAGCCCTTTTCCGCAATGTTGCCGTAGAGTACGGCGAGGCCGCCGTCCGTCGAGTAGGCATGGGCCAGATCGTGGATGCAGCCGTTGGCGCGGTCGAGATCGAGTGTCGGATAGCGGCGGCTCTGAGAGAAGGCCGTCTGCGTCGGCACGCCGCCCGGCGCGGCGCGATAGAACGCATGCACGGCCGGCGCGTGGTTGCGCTTGACGTCGCAGCAGTCGAGCGCCTCGCCCATGCTCGGGTAGAGCACGGTCGGACTGTCGCGGTTGATCAGGCCGGCGCGGTCGAGTTCGCCGAGGATGGCCATGATGCCGCCGGCGCGATGCACGTCTTCCATGTGATATTTCTGCGTCGCAGGCGCCACCTTGGCCAGGCAGGGTACCTTGCGCGACATGCGGTCGATGTCCGCCAGGTTGAAATCGACTTCGGCTTCCTGTGCGGCGGCCAGCAGGTGCAGCACGGTGTTGGTCGAACCGCCCATCGCGATGTCGAGCGCAATGGCGTTCTCGAAGGCCGCGAAGTTGGCAATCGAGCGCGGCAGCGCCGAGGCATCGTCCTTCTCGTACCAGCGCCGGCACAACTCGACCGCGACGCGGCCGGCCTTGCGGAACAGCATTTCGCGGTCGGCATGGGTCGCCAGCAGCGAGCCGTTGCCGGGCAGCGAGAGGCCCAGCGCCTCGGTCAGGCAGTTCATCGAGTTGGCGGTGAACATCCCGGAGCACGAGCCGCAGGTCGGGCAGGCCGAACGCTCCATGCGCTCGACATCGGCGTCGGAATTCTTGCTGTCACCCGCCTCGATCATGGCGTCGATCAGGTCCACCATGCGGTAGTCGCCATGCCATTTGACCTTGCCGGCCTCCATCGGTCCGCCGGAGACGAATACCGTCGGGATATTGAGGCGTAGCGATGCCATCAGCATTCCAGGAGTAATCTTGTCGCAATTCGAAATGCAGACCATCGCATCGGCGCAATGGCCATTGACCATGTACTCGACCGAGTCGGCGATGAGTTCGCGCGAAGGCAGGCTGTAGAGCATGCCGCCGTGGCCCATGGCGATGCCGTCGTCGATCGCGATGGTGTTGAATTCCTTGGCCACGCCGCCCGCCGCCTCGATCTCGCGCGCCACCAGTTGCCCCATGTCCTTCAGATGTACGTGGCCCGGAACGAACTGGGTGAATGAATTGACCACGGCGATGATCGGCTTGCCGAAGTCGCCATCCTTCATGCCGGTGGCGCGCCACAGTGCGCGGGCGCCGGCCATGTTGCGGCCGTGGGTGGAAGTGCGGGAACGGTAGTCAGGCATGGGAATTCTCCAACGCGAATGGATGAGAGCGAGTGCGCGATTGTATCGCCGTCTCGCCAGCGCCGACTTTTGCCGGGCGGTTAGAATCCGGCCACCATGCTGATCCATCCCCAGTTCGACCCCATAGCCATTTCCATCGGCCCGCTGGCCGTGCGCTGGTACGGCCTCATGTATCTGGCCGGCTTCGTCGCCTTCCTCTGGCTCGGCAAGCGGCGCGCAACTGCGCAGCCCTGGCACGGCATGAGCGGGCAGGACGTCGACGACCTGCTGTTCTACGGCGTGCTCGGCGTGATCCTCGGCGGGCGCCTGGGGCAGGTGCTGTTCTACGAGCCGGGCTATTACCTTGCGCATCCACTGGAAATTCTCGCCGTGTGGAAGGGCGGCATGGCCTTCCATGGCGGCATGCTCGGCGTGTTCGTGGCGATGGCGCTATGGGGCCGCAAGGCCGGCAGGACGTTTTTCCAGGTCACCGACTTCATCGCGCCGCTGGTGCCGCTTGGCCTGACGGCGGGGCGCATCGGCAATTTCATCAACGGCGAATTGTGGGGGCGGGCGGCCGATCCGGGCTTGCCCTGGGCGATGGTCTTCCCGAACGTCGACAGCTTGCCGCGCCACCCGTCGCCGCTGTATCAGGCGGCTGGCGAGGGCCTGCTGCTGTTCCTCGTCCTCTGGCTGTTTTCGGCGCGCCAGCGCGCGGTGGGGGCCGTTTCGGGGATGTTCATGGTCGGCTACGGCGTGTTGCGTTTTGCTGCCGAATATTTCCGCGAGCCGGATCACGGCATCTTCGGGCTGTCCTACGTGGTCAGCATGGGACAGTGGCTGAGCCTGCCGATGGTCCTGTTCGGACTGTGGCTGTTGCTGAAGAAGCCCGCCAGCCGCTGAGAGAAAGTCGGCGCTGACGGCACGGCGACGCAGCGTTGGTGTCGCGGCCCAGGCGGCTATGTCGAAGGCCATAGTGCGGCTCTCCATGTGCATATTTGTTCCCAAACTGGATAACCATATCTTCTTAGTGGGATATATACTCCGCGCGGTGTTGTGACGAGATTTCCGACGATTCGGCCCGAAGACAAATCCACTGATGCGCACATACCAAGCGGCCGAAAGTCGCACAGTTTCCCGGCGTCTTGCCGGCATCGCGCCTTTGGGCTTGACCGCGATGCTGGTCTTGGGCTTTGCCGTCCACGCGAGCGCCCAGTCGCCTTCCATCGAATTCGAATCGCGCCAGAAGGCTGATCCGACTCCCGCCACGCCGGTTCCGCTGGTCGATCGCAAGAGTCTCGCGGCCCCGGTCTCCGGCATCGACAGAATCGTCATCAGGAGCTTCCGGTTTTCCGGTGCGCAACTGATCGCGCCTGAGACGCTGGCGGCCGAACTGGCATCCTTCACCGGTCGCGAACTCGCGGCGGACGATTTGCATCGGGCGGCGCTCGAAGTCGCCCGCAGCTACCTGCACCGCGGCAGCATGGCAAGGGTCAGGGTCAAAGCGGTGTCGCTCGCCGAGGGCATCGCCGAGATCGAAATTCAGGAACTGCGCATCGGCCAGGTGCGGGTCGAGCTTCCGTTCGATACGCGCATCGCGCCGGAAATGGTCGAACGCTTCGTCACCGGAGGCCTGAATGCCGGCGGCCCGGTGCCCCTGGCAAGGCTGGAAGACGGCATTTCGATGCTCAATGCGCAACCCGGCATTGCCGCGGCCATCGCCATCGACCCTGGCGCCAAACCCGACGAAGTGGATATCACCGTGCGCGTCCAGGATCGTCCGGTACTCTCGGGCCGCATCTCGCTGGATAACCACGGCTTGCGCGAAATCGGACAGGATCGGCTCATCCTGGCGCTGCGCGCCAGCAATGCCTTCGGCCTGGCGGAGCGCTTCGCCCTCGCCCTCGAACAAACGGCCGGCAGCACCCTGGTCGTTCCGTCCGTCAGCGTGGCATTGCCGAAGCCGGGCATGCGGCTGGGCTTCGACGCTGGCGGGGCGCGATACGAGGCTAAACGCGGCGGCGCGGCGCTCAAATTGAAAGGCGATTTTTTGCGCTGGCGGGCCTTCCTCCAGCATCTCTGGCGGTACGCACCAGGCCTCGCGCTGAACGCCGACTACTCGTTCTGGCGCACCACTTATCATGACGATTCGATTTTTGGCGAACTGCACCGGCGCCGGATTTCAGGCGCGAGCGTCAACCTTGCCGGAATCGCCAGAACCGATCGCGGCCTCTCCCGCGTCGGCCTCGAACTCGACCGTGGCAGGGCTGACCTTTCGGCCAATGCTGCGGATTTCGCCGCCGACGCGATTTCGGCGAAGATCGATGGCAGTTTCTGGCGGTTGCGCTGGCGCCTTGGCCACGAATTTGCACTAGGTCCGGGGACACTGGTGCTGCGCGCCAATGGTCAGTGGGCGGATCGCAATCTCGACGCGACCCAGCAATTCACCTTGGGTGGGGTCGTGAAAGTACGCGCCTATCCGACCGTCGAAGCGCTCGGCGACGGCGGCTGGATAGCCGGCGCCGAATGGCGGCAGCCGATGGCAGCCAATGTTGACGGCCGGCTGTTCGTCGATAGCGGCAGCATCAAGCGCAACACCAAGCCATGGACCAACCAGCGCAACCGCTATGAACTCTCGGGTTTCGGCGCCGGGCTGACTTGGCGAATGCCGGAGGAATTCCGCTTCAGCGCCGATCTTGCGCGACAATGGGGCGGCAATGCCGGCCGCAATCTCGATGGCACCGACAGCGACGGGCGCAACAGTCG
Organism: Rhodocyclaceae bacterium; assembly: GCA_006218025.1. Lineage (GTDB taxonomy): Bacteria > Pseudomonadota > Gammaproteobacteria > Burkholderiales > Rhodocyclaceae > Sulfuritalea. The sequence continues at coordinate 156,122 of VBWA01000006.1, forward strand.
CTGGCGGCTCTGGTTGGTCTTGAGTCGTGAATCCTGATTCAGGAGTATTGTTGCGTTGAACGGCTCGATGATTAGTCTTGACCGATGGAGGATTACCTCATGAAACTCTGGCCCCTTGCGGCTTTCGTTACAGTCGCCTGCTTCAGCTCTGCTCATGTCCTGTCGAACCCGGTGGCTCCGACCGTGGTCAATGGCAACGCCAGCTTCAACCAGTCCGGCAATGTTCTGACGGTGACCAATAGCAACGGGGCCATCATCAACTGGAACAGGTTCTCGATCGCCACCGGAGAAACCACCCAATTCGTCCAGCCCTCCACCTCCTCCGGCGTACTCAACCGGGTGTTGAGCGATCCATCGACCATCCATGGCACGCTCAGTTCCAATGGCCAGGTCTTCCTGGTCAATCCGAGCGGAATCTACGTCGGCCCGGGCGGCAGGATTGATGCGGGTGGGATATTTCTCTCTACCGGCAATATTTCGAACGCCGACTTTCTGGGAGGCAACATCCGCTTCGACCCGCCGCCCCCCTCAACGCCGATCGTCATATCGGGGCGCCTCGACGCTGCTGGCAATATCGAGATCAGGTCGTCCGTGCTGGATTGTTCTTCTGGTTGCACGCTGAACAGCCGCACTGGTTCCATTTCCATTGATCCCGCGGATATTGTAGTTTTCCCTCCACCGTTGCCTTTGTCTAAGGCGTCGGTTCCCCTCACGCCGACCCTCATGGTGTCCTCTTTGTCAGTACTTCCTCCTGTCGTCCCGGCCGCGCCGGGCATGCTCACGATGGGAGGCAACATCACGCTCACTGGCGTATCGTCAGGGTTTCCGAGTCCGCCCGGTGGCGGCACGGTGACATTGTCCGCGGGAACTGCACCGACAGGCAACATTAGCCTCGGTGGAGGCAACATCACACTAGCAGGGTCGTCCGGGCCAATTTCTCTCGGCAGTGCGCCGTCGACACCGTCCGCGGCACCTGACCCGTCTGCCGCGGCAGGGCCGGCACCATTGCCCGTGCGTGCAGCCACTCCTGTCCGCCCGGTCAATACCGGCGGCCTAGCTGATGGCACGGTGACCGTGCGCGTCTCTTTGGTGGACGCGTCGCCGATAACGCTGCGCTGATTCTTGCGCAAGGTTAGCCCGCTGAAGGTTCTGCAATGAATCCCTTGCCGACGATCCTGTTCGGACTATGGCTGGCACTGCGACAGCCCGCCAGGCTGGGCCATTGATTCAGCGCGTCCGGTAGGAATAGTGACAGCTGACGCAGCCTTCGGTCAGCTTGGGCAGCAGGGCCAAGGCTTTCTTGCGGTCGCCGCTGCTCGCCGCCTTTGCGAACTGGCTGGCGGCAACGTGGCCGTCGATGCCAATGCCGTGCATGGCGGGCGGCATGTGCGGGCCCGGCCGTGCATCGAGCGGTTTGTCGCGGTGTTTGCCTTGCGCGGATTGTCCCAGCGCCTTTTCCGCCAGCTGGCCGGCTTCCTTGACCTTGCCGGCAGCCATCAGCGTCAGGATTTCATTGAGCGCCAGTAGGTTGCCGAGCATTTCCTCGCGCAGCGATTCCTGCGCGGCCGGCGGCAGGGGAGCGAACTGCCGGTGATCCTCGGCCAGCGCGGTGCAGGAAATGAATGCGGCCATCAGGAACAGCGATTTTGCTTTCATGTCGGACTCCTTAACGAAATACCACGGTCTTGTTGCCGTGGAGCAGCACGCGGTCTTCGAGGTGGTAGCGTAGGCCGCGCGCCAGCACGGTCTTCTCGATATCCTTGCCGTAGCGCACCATGTCCTCGACCGAATCCGAGTGGTCGATGCGGATCACGTCCTGCTCGATGATCGGGCCCTGGTCGAGATCCGCGGTGACGTAGTGGCAGGTCGCGCCGATCAGTTTGACGCCGCGCGTGTAGGCCTGGTGGTAGGGCTTGGCGCCGACAAACGAGGGCAGGAAGCTGTGGTGGATGTTGAGGATGCGTCCCGGGTAGGCGGCGCACAGATCGGGCGAGAGGATCTGCATGTAGCGCGCCAGCACCATGGTGTCGCCATGCACTTCCTCAAACAGACGCTTGACTTCGGCATAGGCGGCGGCCTTGTTGTCAGCTGTCACCGGCACGTGATGGAAGGGAATGCCATGCCACTCGACGAAGCCCCGGAAGGTGTCGTGATTCGAGATCACGCAGGCGATCTCGATGTCGAGTTCCTTCGACTGCCAGCGCGCCAGCAGGTCGTAAAGGCAATGCTCCTGCTGCGAGACCAGCACCACGACTCGCTTTTTCAGCGCCGAATCGTTGATGCGCCAGTCCAGCTGCAACTCGTCGGCCACGGGCTGGAAGCGGCGGCGGAACTCGGCAAGCTCGAAGGGCAGCGAATCGGCCCTGACCTCGATGCGCATGAAGTAGCGGACGTCGCGCATTTCCGTTGCTTCGTCGGCGTGGAAGCTCGATTCGAGTATCCAGCCCTTGTGCTCGGCAATGAAGCCGGTGACGCGCGCGATGATGCCGACCTGGTCGGGGCAGGAGGCGGTCAGCGTGTAGAAACGCGATTTATGCATCGGCTGCGTGCATCAGATTCTCGTTGAGGCCTTGTCGATTTCCCTGCGCAGTTCGGCGTAGTTCATGGTCACCGGGAACTGCGGGAACTCGTCGATCACGTTCTGCGGCGGATGGAACAGGATGCCGGCGTGGGCTTCGGCCAGCATGGCCGTGTCGTTGTAGGAATCGCCGCCGGCGATAACCTTGAAGTTTAGTTCCTTGAAGCGCCTGACCGACTCCATTTTCTGGTTCGGCATGCGCAGGTGGTAGTTCACCACGAAACCGGCGGCATCCGTTTCCAGCTTGTGACAGAACAGCACCGGCATGTTCAGCTGTGCCATCAGCGGCATGGCGAACTCGTAAAAGGTGTCGGACAGGATGATGACCTGGTAGTCGCGCCGCAGCGCGTCGAGAAAGTCCCTGGCGCCGGCCATCGGGCCCATGTCCGAAATCACCTTCTGGATATCCGGCAGGCCGAGCTTGTGCTTTTTGAGCAGGTCCAGCCGATACTTCATCAGCTTGTCGTAGTCCGGCTCGTCGCGTGTCGTGCGTGAGAGTTCCGGGATACCGGTGCGTTTGGAAAACTCGATCCAGATTTCCGGAACGAGCACGCCTTCAAGATCGAGACAGACGAGTTGCACTGAAATTCTCCAAAAGTCGGCGCTGGTGCGCTCTGCGTACCTGGACTTCCACTTCGTGGGCAGGTAACGGCGACGGCCCGAATGCCGCGAAAGTACGCGATTTTACCTATAATCCGCTAACTCGCAGTTCGCGTTGTCTCAAGGTCCCATCGCCGTGAAGCTGTTCGCTCTGGGTATCAACCACCATACGGCCCCGCTGGCGGTACGCGAGCAGGTGGCGTTCAACCCGTTGCACATGGGGCAGGCTCTGCACGACCTGTTGCGGGCGAAAAGCGTGCGCGAGGCGGCGATCCTGTCCACCTGCAACCGTACCGAACTCTATTGCGCGACTGAAAATCCGCAGGCTGCCGCGGACTGGCTGGCGGAGTATCACTCCCTGTCGCCGCAGAAGATTCATCCCTATCTTTACCAGCATCCGCAGAAGGATGCAGTGCGCCACATGTTCCGCGTCGCGGCCGGACTGGATTCGATGGTGCTCGGCGAACCCCAGATCCTCGGCCAGATGAAGCAGGCGGCGCGTGCCGCGGAAGATGCCGGGACGCTGGGTACGCTGCTCGGCAAGCTGTTCCAGCGCACCTTTGCGGTGGCGAAGGAAGTGCGCTCGACCACCGCGATCGGCGCGAACACGGTCTCGATGGCGGCGGCGGCCGTGCATCTTTCGGCGCGCATTTTCGACAGCCTGGCGGAACAGCAGGTGCTGTTCATCGGTGCCGGCGAGATGGTCGAGTTGTGCGCGGCGCATTTCGCCGCGCAGAAGCCGAAGCGGCTCACGATCGCCAATCGCACGCTGGAACGCGGCGCCGACCTGGCAGCGCGCTTCGGCGGCGACGCGATGCGCCTCGACCAGCTTGGCGAGCGTCTCGCCGATTATGACATCGTGGTCTCCTGCACCGCGAGTTCGCTGCCCATCATCGGCCTCGGCATGGTAGAGCGCGCCCTGAAGGCGCGCCGTCACCGTCCGATGGTGATGGTCGATCTTGCCGTGCCGCGCGACATCGAGGCCGAAGTGAGCCGGCTGGACGATGTTTTTCTCTACACGCTCGATGACCTCGGCCAGATCGTCGAATCCGGCCTTGAGTCGCGGCAGGCCGCCGTGGTCGAGGCCGAGGCGATCATCGACGACCGCGTCTCCGGCTTTCTGCACTGGATGGAATCACGCGAGACGGTACCGACCATCCGTGCCCTGCGCGACAACGCCGAACGCGCCCGCCGTCATGAACTGGACCACGCCATGAAGCTGCTGGCGCGCGGCGACGATCCGGCCAAGGTGCTCGACGCGCTGTCGCACGGTCTCACCAACAAGTTGCTGCATGCTCCGACCCACGCCCTGAATCAGGCGGAAGGCCCCGAGCGTGCAGAAGTTGCAGAGCTTATCTCCCGCATCTATCGCCTCAATTCCGGGGAGTAGGTGCGTGCTTTCGCATCGACTGCCCGGCGCCGTCACGGCGCGCAAGCCCGTCCGCCAGTGAGCAAACTGCCCTTATTCGATTTCACCGGCTGGACGCTGAACGTCCTGCGCCGGATTCTTTATCTCGTGACGCGGACCCAGGTGTTTCCGGAAACACCCGAGATGCTCAAGCTGCGGCCCGATCTGCCGGTTTGCTACGTGCTCAACGAACGCCATCTTTCCAATCTGCTGGTGCTCGATCACGAGTGTCGCGAACTGGGTTTGCCGGCGGCCTTGCGACCCTTGCGCGACCCGGCGTTCACCTCGCGGCGATCCGTCTTTTTCCTTTCGCGCAACGAGCGTGGACGCCTGGTGCCGAACCCGCGCAGCGATCACTCGCAGCTCCTCAAGTCCCTGGTTAGAACCGCGGTCGCCGATCCCCGTTTCGATGTGCAGCTGGTGCCAGTGACGATACTTTGGGGACGCGAACCCGGGAAGCAGGACTCGATCCTGAAGGCGCTGTTTGCCGAGACCTGGCAATCGGTCAGCACGCTGCGGCAGTTGTTCGCCATCGTGATCCACGGCCGGCACACCGTGGTGCGCTTCAACGCGCCGATTTCCCTGCGCGAGTTGTTGAGCGGAAAGACCGACGCGTCCCACGCGGTGCGCAAGCTGGGGCGGATTCTGCGCGTGCACTTCCGGCGCCAGCGCGAGATGGCGATCGGTCCCGATTTGTCGCATCGCCACACCCAGTTGAGCACCTTGCTCAACACGCCCGAGGTACGCAAGGCGATCGCCGACGAAGCGGAGAGCAAGTCGATTTCCCTGCTCGCGGCGCAAAGATCGGCGAGGAATTTTGCGCTGGAGATCGCGTCGGATTACAGCTATGCCGTGGTGCGGGCCTTTGCCCTGTTTCTGACCTGGGTCTGGAACAAGGTCTATAACGGGGTCGAGGTGCACAACTTCGAGCGCGTCACCGCGGTGGCGCCGGGCCACGGCATCGTCTATGTGCCCTGCCACCGCAGTCATGTCGATTACCTGCTGCTGTCCTACATCATCTTCAACCGGGGCCTGATGGTGCCGCACATCGCCGCCGGCGCGAACCTCAACCTGCCGCTGGTGGGCTTGATCCTGCGGCGCTCCGGCGCCTTCTTCCTGCGCCGCAAGATCAAGGGCGAGCCGCTTTACGCCACGGTGTTTGTCGAGTACCTGCACATGATGATCGACCGGGGTTTCCCGATCGAATACTTCATCGAAGGCGGCCGCAGCCGCAGCGGGCGCACGCTGGCGCCCAAGGCCGGCATTCTGGCGATGACCATACATAGTTTCGTGCGCAGCCGCGCGAGGCCGCTGGTATTCGTTCCCGTGTACATCGGTTACGAGAAATTGATGGAGGGCAGCAGTTATCTGGCCGAACTCCATGGCCGGCCAAAGAAATCCGAATCGCTGACCGACCTGGTGAGTGCGGCGCGCCTGCTGAAGCGCAACTTCGGCAAGGTGCATGTGAATTTCGGCCCGCCGCTGGCGCTCGCCGAATTCCTCGATGCGCAGCATCCGGCATGGCGGGAAGAGGACTCCGATGCACAGGCACCGTGGCTGCGCAGCGCGGTGGACGCCACGGCCACGGTGCTGGCGCGCAGCATCAACGCCATCGCGGTGGTCAATCCGGTGAATCTGATTGCCGTGACCCTGCTGTCGACGCCCAAGCACGCCGCGGATCTGCGCCTGTTGCAGAAGCAGATCGAGCATGCCCGGTATCTGCTGGCGGAAACGCCTTACGCCGAGTCGATTGTTGCCTGCGATCTGCCGGCCGGCGAGGTGATCGACTACGTGCGCCGGCTCGGCATGGTGGAATGCCATCCGCATCCGCTGGGCGACATGATCCGGGCGTCGGAGGAGCAGGCCGCGCTGCTGGCGTATTTCCGCAACAACGTGCTGCATCTGTTTGCCTTGCCCGCGCTGCTGGCCTGCCTGGTCAGCCACAATCAGGTGCTGACGCGGCAACGCGCCAAGGAGGCGATCACGGGCATCTACGGCTTGCTGCGCGCCGAGCTGTTCCTGCCATGGGAAGCCGACCAGCTCGATGAACTGATCGACCGCACGGAAGCGGCGCTGTCCCGGCGCGGCCTGATACTCGGCGACAGCCAGATCGCGATCCTGCGCGCGCCGTCGCCCAACAGCGAGGCCAGTCCGGAACTGCGGCAGCTGGGCGAGATCATCCGCCCCACGCTGGAACGGCAGTTCCTCACCCTGGCCCTGCTGCAACATCACGGCAGCGGCCAATTGACTCGCGCCGCGCTCGAAGACGCAACCCACCTGCTGGCGCAGCGGCTGGCGATGCTCTACGAATTCAATTCCGCCGAGTTCTCGGAAAAATTGCTGTTCGCCAATGTGATTCGCAATCTGATCGATGCCGGCATTTTGCAGGTCGACGATGCCGGGCTGCTGTGCTTCGACGAGCGCATCACCCTCGCCGCGGCGCAGACCGAGCTGCTGCTGGCAGCGGACGTGCGGCACAGCATCCAGCTCATCGCGCGCGCGGCACCGGACGCAAACTCGGCCACAAATTCGCCCGCAAACCCGGCCGCAAACCCGGCCGCAGACTCATAACCCCCGGCAGTCGCTGACATTTCCAGATTGTTTCCATGAAAAAAAGCATCCTCGAAAAACTTGAACGCCTGAGCGAGCGCCTCGCCGAAATCGATGGTCTGCTCGGCGGCGAGCATGCCGCCCGCGACATGGACAGCTATCGCAAGCTCACCCGCGAGCGCGCCGACATCATGCCGGTGGTCGAACTGTTTCATGCTTACCGTAGTGCCAGCGCCGACTTTTCAGGCGCGGGGGAAATGCTGGTCGATCCGGAGATGAAGGAACTCGCCGTCGCCGAGCAGGCGTCGGCGACCGCCGACATGGCAAGGCTCGAAGTCGAGCTGCAGCGCGCCCTGCTGCCGAAGGACCCCAACGACGACAAGAACCTGTTTCTCGAAATCCGTGCCGGCACCGGCGGCGACGAGTCGGCGCTGTTCGCCGCCGACCTGTTCCGCATGTACAGCCGCTACGCCGAGCGCCAGCGCTGGAAGGTGGAGATCGTTTCGCGCAGCGAGTCCGATCTCGGCGGCTTCCGCGAAATCATCGCCCGCATCGAGGGCAACGGCGCCTATTCGAAGCTCAAGTTCGAGTCGGGCGGGCATCGCGTGCAGCGCGTGCCGGTGACCGAGACCCAGGGCCGCATCCACACCTCGGCCTGCACGGTGGCCGTGATGCCGGAGGCCGACGAACTGGTGGACATCGACATCAATACGGCCGACCTGCGCATCGACACCTTCCGCGCCTCGGGCGCCGGCGGCCAGCACATCAACAAGACCGACTCGGCGGTGCGCATTACCCACATCCCGACCGGCATTGTCGTCGAGTGCCAGGACGACCGCTCGCAGCACCGCAACAAGGCACAGGCGATGTCGGTCCTGGCGGCGCGTATCAACGACGCCAAGCAGCGCGAGCAGCAGCAGAAGATCGCCTCGCAGCGCAAATCGCTGATCGGCTCGGGCGACCGCTCCGAGCGCATCCGCACCTACAACTTTCCGCAGGGGCGCATTACCGACCATCGCATCAACCTGACGCTGTACAAGATCGACGCCATCATGGACGGCGACCTCGATGAACTGGTCGGTGCGCTGACTGCCGAGCACCAGGCCGAACTGCTGGCGGCGCTGGGCGAATGAGTGCCGTGCGCCGGGCCGTCCCAAGTCGGCACCAGTCACCGCCACGGAGGCTGCGACAGCAGCCGAACCTCCGTCACCCCCGCCCGTGGGGCGGGGGGGCGAAGGCGGGGTTTCGCGAAGCACTGTTTCGCGCCGCCGAAGCCGGCCGGCTGTGCAAAGCCGGCCGTGGATCGGGGGGTGGGTGAATGACTTCCGTGGCTGCGGCGCTCGCGGCGGCGCGGGTTAAGCTGCCGGCAAGCGAGGCGCGCCTGTTGCTGGGGCATGTGCTGGGCCGTCCGGCGGCCTGGCTGATCAGCCACGATGACGAAGTGCTTGATGAGGATGCGCTGCTGAGCTTCGCCTCGCTGGTGGCGCGACGCGCGGGCGGCGAGCCGGTGGCCTACCTTGTCGGATACCGCGAATTTTTCGGTCGCGAGTTTGCGGTTTCGCCGTTCGTACTGATCCCGCGTCCGGAGACCGAACTGCTGGTCGACATCGCGCTCAAGGCGAAAGTTATGCGAAGCGGTATCCACGCGGACGGCGCTGGCGAGACGGCGAAGATCCTCGACCTCGGTACCGGCAGCGGTTGCATCGCAGTCACGCTGGCGCTGGAGTTCCCGCAAGCGCGAGTCACTGCGGTGGACGCTTCTGCGGAGGCGCTGACGGCCGCGCGGAAAAACGCGGAGCGACTCGGCGCATCATTGCGTTTTCTGCAAAGCGACTGGTTCGACCAGCTGGTTGGCGAAAGATTTGATCTGATCGTGGCCAACCCGCCCTACATCGCTGCGGCCGATCCACACCTTGCTGCCGGTGATCTGCGCCACGAACCGGAACCGGCACTGGCCAGCGGTGCGGACGGGCTGGACGCGATCCGTCGGATCATCGCCGCTGCGCCCGCGCACATGGCGCCGGGCGGACAACTCTGGCTGGAACACGGCTACGATCAGGCCGCGGCGGTGCGGGAATTGCTCGCGGCAGCGGGGCTGTCCGACATCGAGCAGCACCGCGATCTCGCCGGCATCGTGCGCGTCAGCGGCGGCCGCCTGAAGTAGAACGCAATCCGGTACCCGGCGGGTATCGCGGATTTGCTCGCCATTGCGGCAAAAAATTTGACATCTCAACTAAATTCAATCCACAATGCATGAAGGCGGCGCCGACACCCCGCGCCCCGTCATGAGCGAGGATCTGCAGTGCACGTGTATTACAGGAGCACCGCCTGTCCGCGGGCGAGAAGGAAGCTGCAATGAAGTGGGATGACGGTTTCGCGATCGGCATCGAGGCGATCGACAATCAGCACAAGAAGATTTTCGAACATCTGCTTGCGATCGAAAACTCGGTGACAAAACGGGACCCGTGGCACATCCTCCACTTCTTCGTGACGCAGCTTGCGGAGTCCCTGAAGTTCCACTTGGAGGTCGAGGAAGCCCTGCTGGAAATCATCCGCTATCCGGACCGTATCGAGCACGGCGACTCGCATGCAGGACTCCTGCGGCAGATCGAGGAATTGGAAGACCAGTTGCGCAACAGCGCATCGGGCGAGAGCCTGGTTGGTTTCTTCGAGATATGGTTCGTCCGCCACGTCCTCAACGGCGACCGGGAATACGCAGCCTATATCAAAGAGGAGTTTCCGGCGCTCCTGGACAGATCGCCGGCGCCGGCGGGATTGTGATGTCCTGAATCAACCAGGGCATTTTCACTGCTTCGGGAGTGTCGGCCGGGTCGAAGCGCGACCGATGCAACAACCAAAACAAAGGGCGACGCCGAATGTATCCGGCGCCGCCCTGTTTCCAGCAACTATTCCTAGCGCAGGCCAGCGACGTAGTCGGCCACAGCCTTGATCTCCGCGTCGGTCATCTTCAGCGCAACCATGCGCATCATCTTGTTCGGGTCGTTGGCGCGGCCACCGTCGCGGAAACTCTTCATCTGCGCTTCCATGTATTCGGGAAACTGGCCACCGATGCGCGGATATTGCGCGGGAATGCCGGCACCAGCCGGGCCGTGACATGCCGCGCAGGCAGGCAGGCCCTTGGACATGTCGCCGGCGCGATACAGCTTCTGGCCCAGTTCGATGGTTTCGCGGTTCTTTGCCGTTTCGCCCTTCTGCACCTGCGATGCGAAATAAGCGGACAGATCGCGCATCTGGCCTTCGTCGTAGGCCGCGATCATGCCGTTCATGATCGCATTGACGCGCTCGGGCTGCTTGCCGTCGGCGGCCTTGAAGTTCTTCATCTGCTTGAGCAGATAGTCGGGGTGCTGTCCTGCCAGCTTGGGGTTGACGGCCAGCGGGCTGTTGCCGTCCGGGCCATGGCAGGCCACGCAGACGGTCGAGGCCACGGCTTGGCCGCGCGCAGCATCGCCTTTGGGGGTTGCCTTGGCGGCATCGGACGCATGGGCGCCGAATGCGGCCATTGCGCACAACAGGGTAAGCAGGCAACTGGGCAGGGAACGCTTCATGAACAAAAACTCCTCGGAAACTGCAGGATTCGGAAATTGTAAACCTGATATTCTATCCCAGCTCTCCCGATTTCTCCACGTCAGCCCTTCCCGGCGGCGCATCTGTGAAGTATTCCCCATGTCCTTGTTCCGCCACGCTACCTTCGAAATTTCCGTAGCCCAGCCTAGCGGTTTGCCCCCGCCGGCGGGGGCCGAGATTGCCTTCGCCGGGCGCTCCAATTCCGGAAAATCCAGTGCCATCAATACATTGGTTGGGCATACGCGGCTCGCCTTCGTCTCCAAGACCCCCGGCCGGACCCAGCTGATCAACCTGTTTCGCATGAGAAACGGCGCGGCTCTGGTCGATCTTCCCGGCTATGGCTATGCCCAGGTCCCGTTGGCGGTCCGCCTGCAATGGCAGGGACTGCTGGAACATTACCTGACCTGCCGCTCCAACCTCGTCGGGCTGGTGCTGATCATGGACGCGCGCCGGCCGCTGACCGAACTCGACTGGAAAATGATCGGCTGGTTCGGTTCCACGGGACGACCGATCCACTGCCTGCTGACGAAGTCGGACAAGCTCACGCGTCAGGAGCAGACCAAAACCCTGAACGAAACCCGCAAAGCGCTTGCCGACTTCGGCGAGCAAATCACCGTGCAGATGTTTTCCAGTCTGAAAAAGACCGGGATGGAAGACGCGGAAAAGGTGGTTGGCAGCTGGCTGAAGGGCGACGAAGAGACGGAATCTGCAGGCTGACGAAGCGAGCACATCAGCTGCCGAACGGGCATTTGTTTTTGGCGCCGCCAAAAACAAATGCCCTCGACCAAAAGGGGAGAAGGTCGAGGGCAAAACACCTTGAAGTGTTCAAGGTACCCGCTCAGGGAGGTGAAGCGGGAGACAGTGTGGACGGGCGTCCACGGCCATCTATGTTCTATGATAGGTGCTGTACGTTAAAGTTCAAGCAGTTTTCAAAATATTTGCAAGGCTAAACCAATGATTCCAAAAGGTGTATTCCCAAGTTCGCGGATGCGTCGCATGCGCCGTGACGATTTCTCGCGGCGCCTGATGCGTGAGCACACACTGACGGTCGATGATCTCATCTACCCGGTTTTCGTCCTCGAAGGCGCGGGCCGTACCGAAGCGGTGGCGTCGATGCCCGGCGTCGAGCGCATGTCGCTGGATCGCTTGCTGCCGGTGGCCGAAAAGGCCATGAAGCTGGGCGTGCCGGCCATGGCTTTGTTCCCGGTGGTGGATGGCAGCAGGAAAACTCCGGGGGCGGAAGAAGCCTGGAATCCGGCGGGCCTGGTGCCGACCGTCGTGGCGCGCCTGAAACAGGAGTTTCCCGAACTCGGTGTCATCACCGACGTTGCACTCGACCCCTATACCAGCCACGGCCAGGACGGCCTGATCGATCCGGCCGATCCGCGCGGCTACGTGATGAACGACGAGACCCTGGAGGCGCTGGCAAAGCAGGCCCTGTGCCACGCTCGCGCCGGCGCCGACGTGGTGGCGCCCTCTGACATGATGGACGGACGCATCGGCCGCATTCGCGCCACGCTGGATGCCGAGAAACTGATTCACACCCGCATCCTTGCCTATTCGGCGAAATACGCTTCCGCGTTCTATGGCCCGTTCCGCGACGCGGTGGGCTCCGCCGGCAACTTGGGCAAGGGCAACAAATCCACCTACCAGATGGACCCGGGCAACACCGACGAGGCCCTGCGCGAAGTGGCGCTGGATCTCGACGAAGGTGCCGACATGGTGATGGTCAAGCCCGGCATGCCCTATCTCGACATCGTGCGCCGGGTGAAGGAAGAATTCGGCGTGCCGACCTATGCCTATCAGGTCAGCGGCGAATACGCGATGCTCAAGGCCGCGGCACAGAACGGCTGGCTGGCCCACGATGCGGTGATGATGGAAGCCCTGCTCGGGTTCAAGCGCGCCGGCTGCGACGGGATACTGACCTACTTCGCACTGGACGCGGCGACGCTGCTTAAGAGGTAGTCAGGAGTCGGTGCTGGCGGGACGGCGATCAGCGCGCCAGTATCGGCCACTGCGCCGGCCAGTTCGCCAGGGGATCGTCCTTGAAGCCGCTTCTGACGAAACGCTGCCAGCGGCCCACCGTATAACAAACCAGCAGGTCGGCGTGAGCGCCGAAGTCGTGCTCGGCAGCCAGCGCCCCCTGCGCCGAGGCAACTTTCAGGCACTGCTTGAGCGTCGATTCGATGCGGCCCAGCAACTGGTTGATGCGCACCTGCAGACGCTGGTTCTCGTGTACCAGAGCGTCGCCCACCAGTACCCGCGTCAGGCCGCGGTTCTTCTGCGCGAAGCGCAACAGCGAGGCGACGATGGCCTCGGCCTGTTTGAGGCCTGATTCCTCGGCCGCCTCGATCTGCGTGATTACCGAAAACACCCCGCTCTCGATGAACTCGATCAGGCCCTCGTACATCTGCGCCTTGCTGGCGAAGTGGCGGTAGAGGGCCGCCTCCGAAACCTCGAGTTGTTTGGCCAACAGGGCTGTGGTGACCTTTTCCACCGCCGGGCGTTCCAGCATTTCGGCAATGGTCTGCAGAATCAGGAGCTTCTTTTCACCGACTTTGGCGGCACGGGCTTCGTTCATGACTGGCTCCGAAGGGCCGCCCCGAGGAGGCAGCGCGTAACACATGGAAGCCGTGCAGGGCACGGCTGAACCGTAGTAACCCCTTTCCTCGGGAAAGGGGTTGGGGGATAGGTAGCCTTCAGCTTCACTTTGACTTGATCAAGGTACCGACGCCTTCGTCGGTCAGAATTTCCAGCAGCAGCGCATGTTCGACGCGGCCGTCGATGATGTGCACGCCTTTCACGCCGCCGCGCGCCGCATCCAGCGCCGAACTGATCTTGGGCAGCATGCCGCCGGATAGCGTGCCGTCGGCCACCATGTCGTCGATCTGCTTGGGCGTGATACCGGTGATCAGCTTGCCGGACTGGTCCAGCACCCCCGGCGTGTTGGTCAGCAGCACGAGCTTTTCAGCCTTCAGCACTTCGGCGATCTTGCCTGCGACGACGTCGGCATTGATGTTGTAGGTTTCGCCCTCGCTGCCGACGCCGATCGGGGCGATCACCGGAATGAAGGCGCCGCTGTCGAGCAGGGCTATCAGGCTGGGATCGATGGAGACGATGTCGCCGACCTGGCCGATGTCGATCAGGTCGCCAGGGGCGTCCTTGTTTTCCATCATCAGCTTTTTGGCGCGGATGAAGTTGCCGTCCTTGCCGGTGAGTCCCACGGCCTTGCCGCCATGCTGATTGATCAGATTGACGATCTCCTTGTTGACCTGGCCGCCGAGCACCATTTCGACCAGGTCCATGGTCTCGGCATCGGTCACGCGCATGCCCTGGACGAACTCGCCTTTCTTGCCGACGCGGGCGAGCAGGTTCTCGATCTGCGGGCCGCCGCCATGCACCACCACCGGGTTCATGCCGACCAGTTTGAGCAGGACGACATCGCGGGCGAAACACTGCTTCAGGTGTTCGTCGGTCATGGCGTTGCCGCCGTACTTGACGACGATGGTCTTGCCATGAAAACGCTTGATGTAGGGCAGGGCTTCGGCCAGAACGCCGGCCTTGGCAGCGGGTGCGAGCTTTTCGGTCATGGGTATCCGCGAGAGCAAGTGATAACTTCGCCCATTCTACGGCCCCAGAAATAAACGGGCAACCCGCCGCCACTGCGGTGGACTGCCCGTTTGCGATGCGCTTCGAAGCGGCTGGTCGCCGTAGCGCCAGCGCCGACTGTTGGCGGCTACTGAATGGTAATCCTGCGCGCCTGCGTTGCTGCCTTCTTCGGCAGCGTCAGTTCGAGAACGCCATCGGTGTACTTGGCGGTCACCTGCGCTTCGTCGATCTCCTGCGCCAGCTGGAAGCTGCGCGAAACCTTGCCGAAGTAGCGCTCGGTGCGCAGTACCCGTTCCCCTTCCTTGACATCCTTTTCCTCGCGCCGCTCGGCGGTGATGGAGACGACGGCGCCATCGACGGAGACGTGGATGTCTTCCTTCTTCACGCCGGGAATTTCGGCGTGGACCAGATAGCTTTTCTCCTGTTCCTTGACATCGATTTTTACGGCAGGGGCGTCAGCCTGCGATTCGAACTCGACCGGGCGCACGAAAAAGCCCCGGAACAAGTCATCGAGAGGATCGCGACGGATCAAGTTGCTCATTTCATTCTCCTTTCGGGTTGCGGCCCCGGTCAGGGGGAGGCCTTCGCCACTACATGAGCGCCCCCGGGAAAATTTCAAGACCATTCATCGCCCCTTCGAGCCATTCACGCCGCGCTATCCGCAATTCGTCCCAAACCGGCTGACGGGTCTTTTACCGCCTTCTAGCATGGCCTCACTTTCAACCCAACGGAGGTTCCCGTCATGCAATCCATCGTTTCCCGCTGCCGGCTGTTGCTGCTGGCCCTGTTCATGTTTCCCGTTGTCGGCATGGCAACCCCGGCCATCGCCCAGACTGCCGCCGATGCGGCATTCGAGGCGGCGCTGACCCGTTTCAACCGGGCCCGGCAGGGCGATGTGGATCAGCTTGACGCCGCCATCGCGGCATTTCAGGCCGCGCCCGCCAACCCGGCGCTGCAACCGCTGTACTCGGCCTACCTGGGCAGTGCCCATGCGCTCAAGGCGAAGGCGGCCTGGATGCCGTGGAAGAAGATGAAGTTTACCGAGCAGGGCCTCGACCACATCGACCAAGCGCTGGCCGCCCTGCGCCCCGAGCATGACCGCTTGCTGGTGCATGGCACGCCGGCGAGCCTGGCCACGCGCATGGTGGCGGCCTCGACCTTCGTTGCGCTGCCCGACGGCATTTTCCACCGCCGCGCTGCGGGCAAGTCCCTGCTGGTCGAGATGCGCCGCAGCCCGCTGCTGGCCGCCGCGCCGGCCGACTTTCGCGCCGAGCTGAGCGCGGTGGAATCCGGTTTGCAGGAGGCCGGGAAATGAATCCGGAATCCTGCACCCTGCGCCTGGCCGGGCTGCGCAAGAGCTACCGTGTCGGGGAGGCCAGCGTCGAAGCGCTGAAGGGCGTCAGCCTCGATGTCTTCAGCGGCGAAATGGTGGCTCTGACCGGCCCCTCGGGCAGCGGCAAGAGCACGCTGCTGAACCTGTGCGGCCTGATCGACAAACCGGACGCCGGCAGCCGCGAGCTTTGCGGCACGGCGATCAACGGCCTCGATGAAATCGGCCTGACCGGCCTGCGCCGGGAGAAAGTAGGCTTCATCTTTCAGGGTTTCAACCTGGTGCCGGTGATGACGGTGTTCGACAACGTCGAGTACCCCTTGCTGCTGCTCGGCGTTCCGGCGCCGGCGCGGCGCGAGCTGGTAATGACGGCACTGCAGCGGGTCGGCCTGGAAGCCTTTGCCCGCCGCCTGCCCGATGCGCTTTCCGGCGGCCAGCGTCAGCGCGTGGCGATCGCCCGCGCCCTGGTCAAGTCGCCGGCGCTGGTAATTGCCGACGAGCCGACCGCCAATCTCGATTCGACCACGGCGCGGCAGATCGTCGATCTGCTGCATGAACTGGCGCACGAGCGCAATGCCTCGGTGGTGGTGGCGACCCACGACGAGCGCATGAGTTCGCACTGCGATCGCGTGCTGCACCTGATAGATGGAGAACTGCAATGAAGTGGCTGATATTTGCCTGGAAGAACGTCATGCGCAACCGTCGGCGTTCGCTGACCGCGATGCTGATCACGGCGCTGGGAACGGCGGCTGTGCTGGGTAGCGGGGGCTTCGCGCTATTCACCTACCAGTCGCTGGAGGAAATGACGGCGCGCGATACGGGCCATGTCGTCGTCGCCCATGCCCGCGGCTTCGACGGCGACGAAGACGTGCCGCTGCAGCACGGACTGGCCGATTCGGCCGCGCTGGCGGCGAAGTTCGCCGCACTGCCCGGCGTCCGCGCCGTGGCGCCGCGCATGCAGTTCTCCGGCCTGATTTCCAACGGCGACAAGTCGACGGTCTTCGTCGGCAACGGCGTCGTCCCCGAAATCGATTTCCGGCTGCGCGGCCCGCAGATGAACTTCATCGCCGGGCAGCCTCCCGTCACCAACGGGCCGCAGCCGGAAGTGGTCATCGGCAATGAACTGGCGCACCTGATGAAGGCCAAGGTCGGCAGCTCGCTGACGCTGTTGGCTACCACGACCGAAGGCAACCTGAACGCGGTCGATGTCATCGTCAGCGGCATCGCCAGCGTCGGCATGCCTGAGATCGACAAGCGTCTGGTGCTGGCCGACCTGGCGTCGGTGCAAAAGCTCCTGCTCAGCGACAAGGTCGGCACCCTGTCGATCTACCTCAAGGAGACGGCGGACACCGAGGTCATTGCCGACCGCGTCAGGGAAATGCAGCCCGGGCTGGCGGTGAAGACCTGGCGCGATCTGGCGGTGTTCTACCAGGCCGTGCGGGAGCTTTACAACCGCATCTTCGGCATCCTCGGTGTGATCATGATCGGCATCGTGCTGTTCGCCATGAGCAACACGCTGGGCATGGCCGTGGTCGAGCGGACGCGGGAGATCGGCACGCTGCGCGCCATCGGCACGCTGCCTGCCGAGATCGTGCGCAACTTCGTGCTCGAGGGCATGGCCATCGGCGGCGCCGGAGCATTGCTCGGAATGTTGTTGGCCGGTGCGGCAACGGTGTTCCTGCTCTTCGCCGGAATCGAGATGCCGCCACCGCCGGGACGCTCTGCCGGTTATCCCCTGCTGCTCAGTTTCTCGCCGCCGCTGTATGGCGCGGTCACCCTGGTCGTCATTGTTCTCGCTGCCGGCGCGGCCTGGCTGGTCAGCAGCCGTGCCGCGCGCAAACCCGTTACGGAGGCTCTTGCTCATGTTTAAACGATTTTTTTTGCTGGCTCTTGCGTCAGTCAGTCTCGCTGCCGCGGCGGCGGACGACGGCAAGGTGAAATCCCTGCTCAAGCAGGCCGATGTCTATCGTCTGGCCATGGAATCGGGTCGCGTCGAAACCGAGGTGCGCACCTTCAAGGCCGGCGTGCCGGACAAGACGCGGCTTTACGCTGTCTATCTCAAACCCGGCCGCCGCTCGCTGGTGCTGTTCCGCACCCCGAGTGAGCGCGGGCAGAAGATGCTGATGCTGGGCGACGATTACTGGCTGATGATGCCTTCCAGCCAGCGCCCGCTGCGCATCACGGCCATGCAGAAGCTGCTCGGCGAAGCCTCGACCGGCGATGTCGCGACCATGACATGGGGCGAGGATTACGACGGCCAGCAGGTGGGCGAGGAGACCATCGACGGCGTGCCTTGCCTCAAGCTGGATCTCGTTGGTCAGCGCAAGGGCGTCAGCTATCCGCGCATCGTGCTCTACCTCGCGAAGAAGGGCCACCATCCGGTGCAGGCCGAGTTGTATGTCGCCTCGGACAAGCTGGCCAAGCTGGCGCGCTTCAAGTTGGGTGACGTCGATGGCCGCAAGCAGGTGACGGTGATGACCCTGATCGATCACCTGCAGAAGGATCGTTCGACTGAAGTGCATTACCTGTCGCGCACCGACAAGACACTCTCCGACGATTACTTCAATCCCGCCTTTCTGGTGCGGGCGGATGTGACGCAATGAAATCGCCGTATCACCAGCGCCGACTCTTGCAGGGTTTTGCCGCGATGCTGAGCGTCGCGGCGGCCCTGCCGGCCAGTGCCGCGGATGACGCGCCCGATTTCGGCTGGACCACACGCTTCGTTGGTGAGGGACACGAACTGCGCCGCGACAGCCCGTTCGCGGCCGGACTGGACCTGACCAGCTTCGGTCGCGACCGCTACCGCATCGAACAGGAATTGCGCGGACGCGCAGGCCCGGTGTCGCTGCTGCTTACCGCCACCGAGTCGGGACAGGAAGGCGCCAAGCCGGCTGGGCGATTTGTCGTCAACGAGGCCTATGCCGATTTCAGCGTCGGCGGCGAGCGCTTCACGGTCGGCAAGAAAGTGCTGTCGGGCGACGTCGGCTACGCGTTCCGGCCGATTGATGTCCTGCAGCGCGAAAGCCGCATGCAGATGATGCCGCCGCAGCTGGAGGGCATCCCGATGCTGAGCTGGGACAACTTCTCTACCGACGGCGCCTGGTCGCTGGTGATCGCCAATCCCGGCCATCAGAGGCGGGGCGAGGCACGTGAGGATGGTTCGGTGGCCGTGAAGCTGTATCGCCGTGTCGCCAGCGCCGACTTTCACGGCGTGCTGCGCAACTCGAAGCGCTATGGCCTTGAAGCGGGTGCCGCCGCATCCGTGGTGCCCGGCGACGCGCTGGAACTCCATGCTTCGCTGCTGGTGCAGCGGCGTGGCGAGCGTCGCCTGCCGCTGTCCGATACGGCGTCGATCGGCGCACTGCTGAACGCCGACGGCGCTTTGGTCACCGAGACCATCGCTTCGCCGCGCAAGGTGCTGCTCGGCGGCACCTGGACCACGGAAGGCGGCTTCTCGATGCTGGGCGAATTCTGGTGGGACGGCACGGCGCCGGCCGCAGCGGACTGGCAGCGGCTCAAACGGCAGGCCGCGCAACGGGCGGCGCTGCTCGGCGTGCCGGGCGTTCCGGCGGCAGCCGTGGCGGGCGCTACGGCGGCGTCGATGCGCATGTTCGATCAGGGCAATCTCGCGCAGCGCGGCATGCTGACGCGTCTGGCGTGGGCCGATCCCGGCGGCCGCTGGTCGGCATCGGCGGACATGCTCAAATCGCTGGGAGATGGCGGCTGGACCTTGACGACCGCGGTCGGCTGGCAAGGCGAGAAGCTCAGGATCGATGCCGGTTTGCGTCGTTACGGCGGTCCCGCCGACTCGGCCTATCGTTTGCTGCCCGAACGTGCGGCGGCTTTTGTCGGACTCAGCCTGGCCTATTAGGCGCTCGCTGCGGCAATTCGAGGATGGCGTCGCGGTTGGTCCACGAAAAACAGGCCTCGGCCGCCTCTCGCCACGGAAGCCAGCGCCAGGCGAGATGCTCGTCGGGCGCAATGGTTACGGCTGCTTGTTCAGGCAGGCATAGGCTGAAGACGTGCTCGGTGTTGTGGGCGACACCGGGGGCGTAGCGGTAGCGCCACTCGGCGAAGATCTCGTAACGGTTGGTCAGTTGCCAGTCGATGAAATCGGTCGTGGCGGCAGCGATGCCGGTTTCCTCGAGCACTTCGCGCCGGGCGGTTTCGAGCAGCGGTTCATCGTCTTCCTGGCTGCCGGTGACCGATTGCCAGAAGCCGGGATGACGGGCGCGTTCCAGCAACAGCACGTCAAGCGCAGCGGTGTGGATCACCACCAGCACCGAGACCGGCTTCTTGTAGCGCATCAGCCGGGTTGGGGTACCGTCGGCAACCAGGCGATGCCGTCAGCGTGCATGTCGACCAGACACCAGAAGGGCACACCGTCCTCGCGCCACTCTTCTGCGGCGGACTGAAATGTCTGCATCAGGGTGACGAAATCGGCCTCGGCGCGGCCATGGATGCCATCGCAATGATCGAGAAGCGTCACGTAGCCCTCGGCCGGGCGCCAGCCCATGTCGAGCAGGCAATCGTTCAGTGCATCCCAGTTGTGACCGAACCACTCGGGGAAGCCAAGGGCTTTGCCTATTGCGTCCAGCATCTCGTTCTTGTTGCGCGCCTGCGCCAGGTTGACGCGCTGCACCAGGCAGCCGGCGGCTTGGGCGCCGGCAATCAGCGGCTCCAGATCGCCATGCGGCAAATGATGGACTCCTGCTTTTCCTGCATCGGCAAACAGGGCGTGGTAATGGTCAACGGCGCTCATCGCTGGATTCGACGGAAGGTTTCGTAGTGATCGGCTGTGTAGTAGAACACTGCCGGGGGCTGCTCGCCGGTGATGATGCGCCGGGCTCCTCGATCCCGACTGCCGGGCGTTGGCACGGTGTACTCGCGATAGTAACCAGGCGACTGCTCGGGCAGTCGGCGTTCACGGTTGTGAAAAGTGATGCCGTCGCGAGGATAAGGAAATGGGCCGCCGCGGTCAATCAGGCGCAGGGTTTCGCGTGCTTCCGCCGGCAGGCTTGCTTCGACAATACCGGTATCGAGCGCCGCCGCCGGTAGCGCAAGACTGATGCATAGCAGCGCGAGGAAACGGCGCCGCATGCTCAGCCCTTGCCGACCTCGACCTGGGTCTCGACCTTCTGCCGCAGCCGGATGTGCAACTCGCGCAACTGCTTCTCATCCACATCGGACGGCGCATCGGTGAGCAGGCATTGCGCGCGCTGGGTCTTGGGGAAGGCGATCACGTCTCGGATCGACTCGGCACCGGCCATCATGGTGACGATGCGATCGAGACCGAAGGCCAGGCCGCCGTGAGGCGGCGCGCCGTACTTCAGCGCGTCGAGCAGGAAGCCGAACTTGACCTGTTGTTCCTCGGGGCTGATGCCGAGCGCATGGAACACCTTAGCCTGCACCTCGGCACGATGGATACGCACCGAGCCGCCGCCCATTTCCCAGCCGTTCAGGGCAAGGTCATAGGCCTTGGCCATGCACTTGCCCGGATCGGTCGCCATCAATTCCTCGTGCCCGTCCTTGGGACTGGTGAAGGGATGGTGGCAGGCGGTCCAGCGCTGGTTGTCCTCGTCGAATTCGAACATCGGGAAATCCACCACCCACAGCGGACGCCAGACAGAGCCGTCGACATAGCCTTTCTCGTGGCCGATCTTCGAACGCAGCGCGCCGAGCGCGTCATTGACGATCTTGGTCTTGTCCGCGCCGAAGAAAATCAGGTCGCCGGACTGGGCTCCGGTGCGCTCGATGATGGTTTTCAGCGCCGCCGCGTGGAGATTCTTGACGATCGGCGACTGCAGGCCTTCTTCGTTCAGTTTCGAGGCGTCGTTGACCTTGATGTAGGCCAGCCCACGGGCACCGTAGATCTTGACGAACTCGGTGTAGCCGTCGATCTCGCCGCGGGTCAGCGCAGTTGCCCCAAGTGCACCGCCCGGCACGCGCAGCGCCGCAACACGGCCGCCGGAGGTCGCCGGGCCGCTGAATACCTTGAAGGCGACGTCGACCACCGCATCGGTGACGTCGGTGAGTTCCAGCGTGACGCGCAGGTCGGGCTTGTCGGAACCATAGCGGCTCATGGCCTCGGTGTGACTGATGCGCGGGAAGGGATTGGGCAGATCGACGGCCAGCGCTGTCTTGAATACGCTGCGGATCATTTCTTCCATCAGCGCCATGATCTGGTCTTCGCCGAGGAAGGACGTCTCGATATCGACCTGGGTAAATTCCGGCTGACGGTCGGCACGCAAGTCCTCGTCGCGGAAGCACTTGGTGATCTGGTAGTAGCGGTCGTAGCCGGCCACCATCAGCAGCTGCTTGAACAGCTGCGGCGATTGCGGCAGGGCGAAGAACTGCCCGGGATGCACGCGCGAAGGCACCAGATAGTCGCGCGCGCCCTCGGGAGTCGATTTGGTCAGCATCGGCGTTTCGATGTCGATGAATCCCTTTTCGTCGAGGAAGCGGCGGAATGCCATGGCTACCTTGTAGCGCAGCATCAGGTTCTTCTGCATCTGTGGCCTGCGCAGGTCGATGACGCGATGGGTAAGGCGCACGTTTTCCGAGAGATTGTCCTCGTCGAGCTGGAAGGGCGGCGTGACGGCCGTGTTGAGCACTTCCAGCTCATGGCAGAGGATTTCGATTTCACCCGAGGCCAGATTGGGGTTCTCGGTACCGGCCGGACGACGGCGCACCTTGCCGGTGACCTTCAGCACGAATTCGTTGCGCACGTCTTCGGCGATCTTGAACATCTCGGGCCGGTCCGGATCGCAAACAACCTGCGCCAATCCTTCACGATCGCGCAGGTCGATGAAGATCACGCCGCCGTGATCGCGACGGCGGTGGTTCCAGCCGCAAAGAGTGACGATCTGGTCGACATGGGAGGCATTCACCTCGCCGCAGTAGTGGGTACGCATAGGAGTTCCGAACTGTTGTGATGCCCGCAAGGGGCGGTTACTGATTCTGGGCGCGCCCGAGGGGATTCCGCATGGGCGGGGCGACGACGCCCATGGAGACGATGTACTTCAGGGCTTCGTCGACGTTCATGTCGAGTTCGATGACATCCTTCCTCTTGACGAAGAAGAAGAAGCCGTTAACAGGGCTCGGTGTGGTCGGGATGAAAACTCCGACGTGCTCTTCCGGCAGCATGTCGGCGACATCGCGGGCCGGATTTCCCGTCTGAAACGCCACCGACCACGCTTCCGGATGCGGGTAGCGGACCAGCAAAACCTTGCGGAACGCCACCCCGGTGCCGGAGAACAGCGTATCGCTGACCTGTTTGACGCTGTAGTAGATCGACTTCACTACCGGAATGCGGGCAAGCACTCCTTCCCAGAAGCGCACCAATCTCTGGCCGACGATGTTCGTCGTGATCAGTCCGGTGAGGAACACCACCAGCAGCGTGAGCAGCGCACCGATGCCGGGGATATACATTCCCAGCAAGTGCTCGGGGTGAATGGCCTGCGGCAGCAAGAGCAGGGACTGATCCATGGAACGGACGATCAGCGACAACACCCATGCGGTGATCGCCAGCGGAATCCAGATCAGGAGTCCCGTAATGAAGTACTTTTTCAAGGCGGACGAGATCAGCTACTTGCAGCGCAGCTACCCGTTCCACCCTGGCAGGGCGGTGGATTGTCGCTCTTGACGGCCGCTGGCTTGGCGCCGCCCCCCTTGAAGTCGGTAGCGTACCAGCCGTTGCCCTTGAGCTGAAATCCCGGCGCGGTCAGTTGCTTGGCGAAGTTCTCGGTCTTGCATTCGGGACAGGTCGTCAATAGCGGATCGCTGACTTTCCGCATGACATCTTTCTCAAAGCCGCATTCGGTGCAGCGATAAGCGTAGATTGGCATGACATTCTCCGGCATTCTGGTAAAAAAAGAGATTATAACTGAAGGCCTTGGCGCACCCGCCACGGCCGAGCTACCCTAATTTTTTCTAAATGGGGCCTGAAGCCGGAGTTTGCAAGACTTACAGATTGATCCCGAGGTAGGCGTGGGTCAGGGGTTTGCCCCAAAGGAG
Organism: Rhodocyclaceae bacterium; assembly: GCA_006218025.1. GTDB lineage: Bacteria > Pseudomonadota > Gammaproteobacteria > Burkholderiales > Rhodocyclaceae > Sulfuritalea. The sequence goes on from VBWA01000006.1 coordinate 179,798, forward strand.
GGCAATTGCACCTGCTGCAGCGAGGTAGGGACCGAAGGGAATCGGAACGTTGCGGCCGTGACGGGCAAAAGCCATCAGGGCAATGCCGACCACCGCGCCAACCAGGGAAGAAAGCAGGACGGTCAATGGCAGCATCTGCCAGCCAAGCCATGCACCAAGCGCCGCCAGCAGCTTGAAATCACCGTAGCCCATGCCTTCCTTGCCGGTGACCAGTTTGAATGACCAATACACGGCCCACAGCGCCAGATAACCCGCCATCGCGCCGATCACGGCGCTCTTCAAGTCCGTGTAAATACCGAAGGTGTTGATGGCCAAACCCAGCCAGAGCAGGGGCAGGGTAATGTCGTCGGGCAACAGCTGGGTATCGAAATCGATGCCGGTCAAGGCTATCAGCGCTGCAAAAAACACCAGGGCGCCAAGGCCCGCCGCGGTGAAACCGAAGTGCCAGGCCGCATAGGCAAACAGCAGTCCGGTCAGCGCTTCGATCAGCGGGTAGCGAAAGGAGATCAGCGCTGCGCAGCTCTTGCACTTCCCGCGCAGGAGAAGCCAGCTGACGATGGGAATGTTCTCCAGGGCGGTGATCGAATGGCCGCAGCGCGGGCAGCGGGAACGCGGGCGGGCCAGCGAAAGCGGTTCGAAGAGGGGCGCAGTTTCGCCCCGTAGTTCGGCGCACTGTGCGGCCCAGTCGCGTTCCATCATGATCGGCAGGCGATGGATGACGACGTTGAGGAAACTGCCGACGATCAAGCCGAGCAATCCGGCGGCGAGGGCGAGCGCCACCGGATCGGCGAGCAGGGACATCATTCCGCGGGCTTCTTAGTTGACAACCGAACCGAGTTTGAAGATCGGCAGGTACATGGCTACCACCAAGCCGCCGATCAGGCCGCCGAGGAAGACCATGATGATCGGCTCCATCAGGCTGGAAAGCGTTTCGACCGCCTCGTCGACCTCGGCTTCGAAGAAGTCTGCGGTCTTGCCCAGCATTGAATCAAGCTGGCCGGATTCCTCGCCGATGGCGACCATCTGCGTGACCATGGGGGGGAACACGCCTGAGTTTTCCATCGCTGCCGTGAGGCTTGACCCGGTCGATACTTCGGCCTGAATCTTGCTGGTCGCCGTGCTATAGACATAGTTGCCGGCGGCGCCGCCCACCGAATCGAGGGCATCGACCAGGGGTACGCCGGCGGCAAACATCGTGGACAGGGTTCGCGTCCAGCGCGCAATGGAGGACTTGATGATCAGATCCCCGAAAACCGGAACCTTGAGCGAATACTTATCGACAGCGATCTGCAAGGCCCGGGACCGCTTGAAGGCTTGGCCAAGGCCGTATATCACCGCGTAAATGCTGCCGAAGATGATATGCCAATTGGCTGTAAAATAATCCGAAATCGCGATCACGATCAGTGTCGGAGCGGGCAGTTCGCCGCCGAAACTGGCAAACACGTTCTTGAACGCGGGCACTACAAAAATCATGATCACCGCGGTGATGACAAAGGCGACCACAAGAATGGCGACCGGATAAAACATCGCCCCTTTGATCTTGGACTTGATGGCCTGGATTTTTTCCTTGTAGGTCGCCAGACGATCCAGCAGGGTATCGAGAATACCCGCTTGCTCTCCGGCCTCGACCAGGTTGCAGAACAGGTTGTCGAAATACTGCGGATACTTGCGAAAGGCCGAGGCGAGGTTGGAGCCGGTTTCGACATCGGCCTTGATGTCGTACAGCAACTTGGCCAGACCCGGGTTGTTGGTGCCCTTGCCGACGATGTCGAAGGACTGCAGCAGCGGCACGCCGGACTTGACCATGGTGGCGAGCTGGCGCGAGAAGAGCGTGATGTCCTTGTCCGAGACTTTGGCGGAGGAGGTGAGTTTTTGCTTCTTGAGCTTCGTGACGGTGACGCCCTGCTTGCGCAGCGACGCATTGGCGGCCGCCTCGCTGGGCGCGCGGAGTTCGCCACGAACGGCCTTGCCTTGCTTGTTCTTGCCTTCCCAGGAAAAATTCAGTTCCTTTGGGCCGGCCTTCTTCTCTGCCTTGCCTGCTGTGGCCATTGGCTTCTCCCGCTTGAATTTTAGTCTCGGCGTCTACGATCAACGCCGAAAAACATCTCTAGCCTTTGCTGAAACGAGGATATTTCGGTTTCGGCTCAACGTCGATAAAAGCTGCGCCAGCCTGCACTGAAACTCCTTTCTGGTAATTCTACGCCCTGAGTATGCCGAGAGTATCACTCTCCGGCGGGACGGTGAAGACGCACCATCTTGATCTTTCGATCCTGTGTTTGCACGATCTCCATCGGCACGCCGCCTGCTCGCACGCCAACGCCCACCTCGGGGATGTCCTGGAGGTGCTCGACAATCAGTCCGTTGAGCGTGCGCGGTCCATCCAGGGGGAAGTCCAGATCGAGCATTCGATTGAGCTCCCGCAGGCTGGCCGCACCGTCCACCAGCACCACGCCATCATCGTTCCAAAAGAGCGAACCGCCGAAGTCCGACTGACGCGTGGTGAATTTTCCGACCAGTTCCTCGATGATGTCTTCCAGCGTTACCAGCCCTTCGATCTCGCCGTATTCGTCCACCACGAGGCCCATGCGTTGCCGGTTTTCGCGAAAGAACTGGAGCTGGGTGTAGATAGGGGTTGCTGCCGGAATGAAATAGGGTTCGGACATCTGTTCGTGCAGCGTCGTCCGGTCGATCTCTCCGCCAAAGGCCTGGGCCACCAGCCGTCGTTGGTGCAGGACGCCGATAACGTTGGCCGGATCGTTCTCGAACACCACGACTCGCGTGTGGAAACTCGTCGCGAGCTGGGCTTTGATGCTTTCGATCGGCGCGGCGATATCGATGGACTCGATTTCACCGCGCGGCGTCATGATGTCGGCGACGGTCAGCTGCTCCAGTTCGAACAGGTTGAGCAGGATGGATCGGTGCTGCTGCGGAATGAACTTGCCGGATTCGAGCACCAGGGAGCGCAACTCCTCGGCGCTGAGCCTTGAGTTCTCTTCGCCGCCGGAGGGTTTGAGGCGAAGCAACCAGAGCAGGGCATCCACGAACAGGTTGACGAACCACACCACCGGATAGGCGAAGCGCAGCAGGGGCCAGATCAGGAAGGCCAACACTCGCGCCAGGCGGTCGGCGTGGGCGGCGCCGAGAATTTTCGGGGTAATTTCCGAGAACACCAATATGGCGAAGGTCACCAGCAAGGTTCCGATGCTCAGCGCCCACTTTTCCTCGCCGAACAACTCGATGGTGATGACCGATACCAGGGTCGCGGCGGCAGCGTTGATCAGGTTGTTGCCGAGCAGGATCACACCCAGCATTTTGTCGGTGCGACCAAGCAGTTCGAGAGCCAGCTTCGCGCCCTGGTCGCCGTGGCTGGCCAGGTGGCGCAGGCGATGGCGGTTCGACGCCATCATCGCCGTTTCCGTCATGGAGAAGAAAGCGGAGCATGCCAGCAGCACCGCCAATGCAGCGAATTGCACCGAAAGCGGAATTTCGTCCATTAGCGGCCGAGGATGACCTCAAGCACGAAGCGACTCCCGACATAGGCCAGCAACAGCGCGGCAAAGCCGGCCAGGGTCCAGCGCAGTGCCACGCGGCCGCGCCAGCCGCGCAGGTGACGGCCAGTCAGCAGTGCTGCGAAAATCAGCCAGGACAGGATGGCGAACACCGTCTTGTGGTTGAAGGTCAGCGCCTTGCCGAACAGGGTTTCGGAGAAGAACACTCCGGAAACCAGCGTGAATGTGAGCAGGACGAAGGCGACATGGATCAGGCGGAACAGCAGGGCCTCCATGGTCAGCAAGGGCGGCAAGCCTGCCAGAAACGGCGAGATGCGGCCGCGATGCAGGCTCTTTTCGGCCGTCGCCATCAGCAGGGCGTGCAAGGCCGCCAGGGTAAACAGGCTGTAGGCCAGCATGGCCATCAGGAAATGCAGGCGAAACGCCGCGGAGCCGGCGTTGGTCAGCACGTGGGCCTCGGAAAATATTGCCGGCAGCAATGCTGCGATGGCTGCCGCCGGCAGACCGAGAACCTGAAGACCATCCATGCGGGCGTAGAAACTCTCGATCCAGTACAGGGCAATGGCCAGCCAAAGCATCACCGAAAGGGCAATGGCGAAACCGAAGCGCATGGTCTCGCCGTCGAATATCGCCATGCGCAGACTGACGGCGTGCGCCACCAGTGCCACCAGCAGGAGGCTGCGTTCGCCGAGCTTGAGTCCGCCCGCCGGTTGGTCGAGCGCCGGTCCGCGCCAGCGGGTGCGCCAAAGATGTACCGCCAGGCCGGCATAGAGGGCTGCGGCCAGCAGATGCATTAAGATTGCGGGCATCGGCGAAGTCTACACCAAGCCTTCCATCTCTTTCTGCATTCGACCCCATTCCACCCATGCTAGATAACTTGACCCAGCGTCTCGGCCGCGTCGTAAAAAACCTGCGCGGACAGGCCCGCCTGACCGACGACAATATTTCAGACATGCTGCGCGAAGTGCGCATGGCGCTGCTGGAGGCCGACGTCGCGCTGCCGGTGGTCAAGGACTTCATTGCCCGCGTCAAGGAAAAGGCACTCGGCCAGGAAGTCATCGGTTCACTGACGCCAGGCCAGGCGCTGGTCGGCGTCGTGCACCGCGAGCTCACCGAGCTGATGGGTGGCGCCAGCGTCGGCCTCAATCTCGCCACCCAGCCGCCAGCCGTGATCCTGATGTCCGGCTTGCAGGGCGCGGGCAAGACCACCACCACGGCCAAGCTGGGCAAGTGGCTCAAGGAGCGGCAAAAAAAGAAGGTGCTGACGGTAAGCGTAGACGTCTATCGCCCCGCCGCCATCGAACAGTTGAAAGCCGTATCTGCTCAGGCCGGGATAGACTTTTTCCCTTCCTCTGCCGGGCAAAAGCCATCCGACATTGCGGCCGCCGCTTTGGATCACGCCAAGCGGCATTACTACGACGTGATTTTCGTCGACACCGCCGGACGCCTGGCCATCGACGAGGCCATGATGGCCGAGATCAAGGACCTGCATGCGCTCCTGAAGCCCATCGAAACCCTGTTCGTGGTCGACGCGATGCTCGGCCAGGATGCGGTGAATACGGCGAAAGCTTTCAACGAAGCCCTGCCGCTGACCGGCGTCATCCTCACCAAGCTCGATGGCGATTCCCGCGGTGGCGCCGCGCTGTCGGTGCGCCACGTCACCGGCAAGCCGATCAAGTTCGCCGGCGTCGGTGAAAAGCTGACGGGCCTCGAGGAGTTCCATCCCGAGCGCATGGCCTCGCGCATCCTCGGCATGGGCGATATCCTCGGCCTGGTCGAGGATGCCCAGCGCGGCGTCGACCAGGACAAGGCGCAGGAATTCGTCAAGAAGATGAAGTCGGGCAAGGGTTTCGACCTCAACGACTTCAAGGACCAGATCGGCCAGATGAAGAAGATGGGCGGCATGGCCGCCATGCTCGACAAGCTGCCTGCGCAGTTCAGCGCCATGGCGCAGAAGGCCGGCGGCGGCATGGAAGACAAGACGGTTCGGCGTCTGGAGGGCATCATCAATTCGATGACACCGGGGGAGCGCAGCAAGCCCGAAATCATCAAGGCCAACCGCAAGCGCCGCATCGCCACCGGTGCCGGTGTGTCGGTACAAGAGGTAAATCGTCTGCTGAATCAGTTCGAGCAGACGCAGAAGATGATGAAGCAGTTCTCCAAGGGGGGAATGCAGAAGATGATGCGGGGGATGAAGGGGATGTTGCCGGGGATGCGGTAACTTTTCCGTTCGTGGTGAGCCTGTCGAACCGCGCCTTTAAATCGCCGTATCACCAGCGCCGACTTTCTGACTTTGTTCCCACGTCCGCGCCGGGTCTCGCCCCGGCAGGCGACCTACTTTCTTGTTCGCGTGTATA
>VBWA01000113.1 GCA_006218025.1 Rhodocyclaceae bacterium
ACAGAATTAATGAGCGCACTTTTCAAAGGTGAAAGTATCGATGAGGTGATGCGAGTTGAATTGGAGTCCGCAGTGAACGAGTTATTGAAACTTGAACTGACTGGATTTCTGGACTATGAGAAATATGACCCGATCGGATATAACTCTGGTAATTCTAGAAATGGGACGTATTCAAGACAACTGAAGACACGCTTCGGAGAGATCACAGTAGATATTCCCAGAGACAGAAATGGTGAGTTTAAGCAGCACACTGTGCCCTTATATAAGCGATCTACCGATGACCTAGAATCTATGGTTATCAGGATGTATCAGCGAGGGATCACGACTTCTGAGATATCAGAGCTGATTGAGAAGATGTATGGGACTTACTATACACCTCAAACGATCTCAAATATCGCTCAAGTCTTATCTGATCAGGTTGAAGTCTTTCATAAGCGAGTGATGAGTCCACGTTTCGTTTGTGTATATTTAGATGCGACTTATCTCGCTTTAAGACGGGATACGGTCTCTAAAGAAGCGTTACACCTGATCGTAGGAATCAATGAGGAAGGACTCAAAGAAGTCCTGGACTATCGTCTATACCCCACCGAATCGTCTGAGAACTATAAGGAAATGCTTATTGACCTCAAGACGAGAGGATTAAGTGAAGTGCTTCTGTTTGTATCTGATGGGTTAATTGGATTAAGAGACGCCTGTCTAGAGATCTATCCAAAGGCGAAACACCAGATCTGTTGGGTCCATATCTCAAGAAGGATCGGACACTTAGTACGAGCCAAGGATAAAGGCGTTGTCTTAGGTGATCTCAAAGAAATCTATCAGTCAGAAACTAAAGAGCTGGCTTTATCCCAAATTGAGATCTTCAAAGACAAATACCGAGCTCATTACCCAAAAGCAGTTAGAGTCTTAGAAGATAATCCTAGTTTGACCAGTTTCTATGACTTCCCTCAACCGATTCAAAGAAGTCTGTACACCACCAACCTGATTGAATGTCTCAATAAACAACTGAAACGTCAAACCAAGAAGAAGGAACAGTTTCCCAATGAAGCCTCACTCGAACGCTTCGTCTGTAGTTTATTCATCGGGTGGAATCATAAATATCTGAACCGGATCCATAAAGGATTCACGAAAGCAGAGAATGAATTAAGTCTACTATTCGAAACCGAAGAACACGAAGAAAGCTAACCCAGTTTACACAAGATATTTGACAGTACC
>VBWA01000033.1 GCA_006218025.1 Rhodocyclaceae bacterium
CGCCAGACTCCCCCTTCTAAACCCTCCTCCGGATTGCCGGACGGAGGGTTTATTGCTTTGGGGCGCTGCAATGAATCCCAATGAATCCAGAAGCGACGCGGGTAGCTGCGCAGCTTCGGTTGAGCCGCCCCATCGGGTAGCTTGATGCGGCTGCCGGCTGCTAAAATGCGCTCATGAAAACAAGCTTTCTGGAATTCGAACAGCCGATCGCGGAACTTGAAGCGAAGATCGAGCAGTTGCGCTTCGTACAGGACGATTCGGCTGTCGATATATCGGAGGAGATTTCCCGTCTCGACGCGAAAAGTCAGAGCCTGACGAAGGAGATCTACGCCAAGCTCACTCCGTGGCAATGCGCCCTGGTGGCCCGTCATCCGCAGCGGCCATATACCTTGGACTACCTAAGTCTGGTGTTTACCGACTTCGAGGAACTCCATGGCGACCGCAGTTACGCCGATGATCACGCGATTGTCGGCGGGCTGGCGCGGTTTAACGGCCAATCCTGCATGGTGATTGGCCACCAGAAGGGCCGGGATACCAAGGAAAAGATCCAGCGAAATTTCGGCATGCCTCGTCCTGAAGGCTATCGCAAGGCCCTGCGCCTGATGCGCCTGGCCGAGAAATTCGGAATCCCGATTTTCACCTTTGTAGATACTCCGGGTGCCTATCCCGGTATCGACGCAGAAGAACGGGGGCAGTCGGAGGCGATTGGACGCAATCTGGCTGTCATGACCGAGTTGAAAGTGCCACTGATTGCCACAGTGATTGGAGAAGGTGGGTCGGGAGGCGCCTTGGCGATTGCGGTCGCCGATGTGGTCGCGATGCTCCAGTATTCGACGTATTCGGTAATCTCGCCGGAGGGCTGTGCCTCGATTTTGTGGAAGAGTGCCGAACGCGCCGGAGAGGCCGCCGAGACCATGGGCATTACGGCCCCTCGCCTCAAGTCGCTTGGTTTGATCGACCGCATCATCAACGAGCCTGTCGGTGGCGCCCATCGTGACTATCGCCTTGTGGCGCAGAACGTCAAAAAGTCCCTGCAGGAAGCGCTCAAGCAACTTGCCGGCTTGTCGACAAGCGAGCTCATCGAGCGGCGCTTCGAGCGCCTGATGAGTTATGGCCGATTCAAGGAACAAGCCATCCACTGAGCCAGTCTTGCAGGCTGTCGCTGCCTGCCTTTCCCGCTACGCCAAGGCGGGGGATTCAGTCGTCGTAGGCTTTTCCGGCGGGCTCGATTCGACTGTGTTGCTGCATGCCGCCAGTCGCCTGACGAGAGATGCGGCCCTGGAGCTTTCAGCGCTCCATGTGCATCATGGGCTGAACACCAATGCGGATGCGTGGGCCGACTCCTGTGCGCATGTTTGTCTGGGGTCGAACATTCCGTTGACGATACTCAGGGTTGACGTTCCCCTGAACACAGGAGAAGGAGTCGAAGCGGCGGCGCGGCGCGTGCGCCACAGGGCGCTGGCCAATCATTCGGCCGAATGGATTCTTCTTGCGCACCATGCTGACGATCAGGCGGAAACCGTCCTGCATAACCTGTTACGCGGTGCGGGTGTGCGCGGGGCTGCTGCGATGCCCGAAATACGCGGCCGCGTATTGCGCCCGCTGCTGGGTTTGGCACGTGATGAGTTACTTGGCTACGCGCGCGCTCATCAGCTGGCGTGGATCGAGGACGACAGCAATGCCGATCGCCGATACACGCGAAATTTTCTGCGACACGAGATTCTCCCGCTGATTGCGTCACGGTTCCCGAAGGCCAGCGAGCAGCTTGCCGCCGCGGCGGATCGCTTTGGTGAAGCGGATTCTTTGCTCGATGACCTTGCTTCCTTGGATCTTGGCGGCCATCGACCAGTATTCCCCTTGCCCCTGAGTTTGTTCCGCGATTTGCCAGACGCGCGCGCCCGAAACCTGTTGCGTGCGATGCTGACCTGGCATGAAGTTCAGCCGCCTGACGAGCGTCGCCTGATTGAGTTCGTGCGCCAGTTACAAACGGCGGGCAACGACCGGCATCCCCGAATCGATCTTGCGCGCTATTCCTTGTGGTGCGGGACCGGCAGGCTTTACTTCAAGGTTTCGGATTAACTCTCCGGCTTGTCGCCAAGCGGACTGAGCATTTGGGACAACTCGACCGCGGAGCGGACCTGCATTTTTTCGAAAACGCGGGAACGATGGACTTCAACGGTGCGCATCGCAATTCCGAGTTCGTCGGCGATGACCTTGTTCAGTTTGCCGGCCAGGATCAGCTGCATGATCTCCTGCTCGCGCTGCGTAAGCTGTTCCAGCTTTTGTCGCAACAACAGGACCGAGCTGTCTCTGGCGTTGCGCTTCGTGTCGTGCGCGATGGCGGAAAGCACCTTGTCGACCAGCGCATTGTCGTCATAGGGCTTTTCGATAAAGTCGAATGCACCGTCCTTCAAGGCCTGAACCGCCATCGGCACGTCGCCGTGCCCTGTCAGAAAGATCACCGGAAGGCGGCAGTCGAGGGCTCTCAAGCGATCAAACAGTTCAATTCCGCTCATGCCGGGCATCCGTACATCCAGGAGAATGCAGCCGCAGAAATCACCACTGGCAAAGGAGAGAAACTCTTCGGCGGACGCCCACGTTCGCGATGGCACGCCGCGCGACTGCAGCAGCCATTGCAGCGCATCACGTACCGCAGGGTCATCGTCGACAATGTGCGTGGTGGCGATGCTCATTGGGGAGCCATGGGCAGCAGAATGCGGAATACCGTTCCTCCTTCGGGGTTGGCCTCGAACGACAGACGACCGCGGTGATTTTCCACCACGGAACGGCAGATTGCCAGTCCCATGCCCATGCCTTCCGCCTTCGTCGTGAACAGGGGGTCAAACAGCTTGTCGGCAACCCTGGCATCGATCCCGCAGCCGTGATCGGCGACCGTCAGGACGACGTAGCCGTCGGCACAGCTGAGCACTATGAGGATTTCCCGTCGATCTGGGGCCGTATCCCGCATCGATTCAACGGCGTTACGGAAGAGGTTGAACAGGGCCTGTTCGAGCAGCACCGGATCCCCGTCGACTACCGCTTGTGGTGCCAGATCAAGGGTGACCCGGATGCCCTTCTGGCGGATATCGACTTCCATCAGACTCAAGGCCGCATCGATGTGCGCTCCGAGGAGGACCCGTTCAAAACGATTCTCGCTGTGGCGGGCCAGACTGTAGATGCGGCGGATGACTTTTCCTGCTCGCTGCGCCTGGTCCACCGCCTTGTCCAGTGCAGGTACTACGTCTGTCGCCGGCGCATTGTTGCGCAGCAGGTTGGCCGCTCCCGTACAGTAGCTTGAGATCGCCGCCAGAGGCTGGTTCAATTCATGCGCGATGCTCGACGCCATTTCCCCCATGGCGACAAGCCGAGCTGTCGATTGGAGGCGTTCCTGCTGCTGGCGCGCGCGTTCCTCGGCCTGTTTCCGCTCCGTGATATCCACCATCGATCCCATCCAGCCGAACTGATGTCCGTGAGCATCGATCAATGGGGCTTCGTGAATGAGGACGTCGATAAACTCGCCATTGCGGCGCTTGAGTTTCAATTCGAAACCCTCTTCCGGCCCTTCGCCAGCTAGGATGCGATCATGAATGGCGCGGGTTTCGTCCAGATAATCGTCTGCCCAGTAGGGCATCGGCGGACGCCGGCCGATCAACTCTGTCGCGGACCAGCCGACCATGCGACAGAACGCCGGGTTGACGTAGATGATTTCGCCATCGAGATTGCGCGCCCGCATTCCGGTGTCGAATGAATCTTCCATGGCCTTGCGGAAAGCGTGTTCCTGCTGCAACTGCTCCTCCACGGCCTGTCGCCTCAGTACGTGGCGGCGAAGGATCCAGAGGCTCCACAACACGATCATCGCCAGAATGACCAGACTGACGGACAACAGGACGCTGGCCAGAGGCCGTGGTGCGTGGTAGGGCACCGCGTGCAGGGCCAGTCCCCATCCGGGAGGATCGAAATCAACCTGATAACCTTCTTCGGTCACCGAGGATTCTATCTTGGAGCGAGTTCCAAGTACCTTGCCGGAGTCGCCGATGATACTGATGCGATAGCGCTCGGCCAGCCACCAGGGCACGCTGTCGCCAAGGATGTCGCGAATCCGGTAAATACCCACCGCGACCCCGACGATCTGCCCCTCGCGTGACACCGGAACGTGCACCTCGAACTGCCAGTCGTTGGTAAAAAAGGGATACGCCGAACTGTAGACCGGCTTGCCCAAAGACCTGGCCAAACGAAAGCTCTGCCGCGACGGAACGGCTTCTCCGGTTTCGCCGGCCAGGCTCGGGTCCATCGTGGTCGGATGGGCCAGTCGCAACCGCCCTTCCGCATCGAGCCAGATCAACTGTCGCAGGCCGCTTTCAAAGCCGAACAGAGTGCGGGCAAAGGATTCGAAGGCCTTTGCACTGGCGGTATGGGCAAGGTCAATGCGCCCGAGCAACTCTTCGTTGCGTGTCAGGTGAAAGCGGAGATTCTGCTCCAGCCACAGCATGTCGCTGGTCAGTGTTGCGCGCTTTTCCTCCTTGTCGGCCTGGTCGGACATCCATAGCAGGAGTGCGACGCCGCCGACAAACAGGACAAACGCCAGCCGCGGCAATACCCACAGCCAGCGCCAGCGACTGGCACGCTCAGGCAAAGGGCTGTGCGGGCTAAGGTTCATGGCGAGATATTAGCGCGGCCCCGAGCACCGGGTGGTGTGTTTGCGGAAATCCACAATAGCCACGGCAACGAGGGCCGCGGAAAATTCGCAACACCGCAGCGTGCGGAGTGTTAATCTTTTGCGCACTACAAACAGGAGGATAAAAAATGAAAATTCGCACAGTGTTCGTTGGTCTGGTCGCCGCGACTTTCTCCATGCTGGCCATGGCTCAGGCGCCGATCGTGATCAAGTTCAGCCATGTGGTTGCCGCCGACACGCCGAAGGGCAAGGCATCCGAGTTCTTCGCCAAGCGGGCGGGTGAACTGACCAAGGGCAAGGTCAAGGTCGAGGTCTATGCGAACTCGACGCTATACAAGGACAAGGAAGAGATGGAGGCGCTGCAACTTGGCGCCGTGCAGATGCTGGCGCCTTCCCTGGCCAAGTTTGCCCCGCTCGGCGTCAAGGAGTTCGAACTGTTCGACCTGCCCTACCTGTTTGACGACTACAACGAACTGCATGCCGTGACCACGGGCCCGGTTGGCAAGGCGCTGCTGCAGAAGCTCGAAACCCGGGGCCTGGTCGGACTGGCCTACTGGGACAATGGTTTCAAGGTGATGAGCGCCAACAAGCCGCTGCGAAATCCGGAGGACTACAAGGGCCTGAAGATGCGCATCCAGTCATCCAATGTGCTCGATGCCCAGATGCGCGCCGTGGGTGCGATCCCTCAGAAGATGGCCTTCTCCGAGGTGTACCAGGCTTTGCAGACGGGCGTGGTCGACGGCACCGAAAACCCGCCTTCCAACCTCTACACGCAGAAGATGCACGAGGTGCAGAAGCACGTTGCGGTGACCAACCACGGCTATCTGGGCTATGCCGTCATCACCAACAAGAAGTTCTGGGATGGACTGCCGGCGGATGTGCGGACGGCCCTCGATACCGCGATGGCGGAGGCGACCAAGTACGCCAACTCGATCGCCAAGGAAGACAACGACAAGGCCTTGGAGGAAGTTCGCAAGTCCGGCAAGAGCGAGATACTGGTACCGACTGCGGCGCAGAAACTGGCGCTGAAGAAGGCCATGGTCAAGGTGCACCAGGAGATGGCCGGCCGCATCGGCAAGGAAAACATCGATGCCATCTACAAGGCGACCAATTTCGATCCGTCGAAGCTCTGATCCGGGAAGTGCATGATGGTGGGGGCTGCGGCCCCCACCGTTCTATTCAGGAGCTCAAGCCATGAAGTACCTCGATCATCTGGAGGAATGGATCATTACCTTCCTCATCGGCGCGGCGACGCTGATCATTTTTGTTGCGGTGATGCATCGCTATGCGGCCGGGCTGTCGATTCCGGTGGTCCAGGATTGGCTGATCGCGCTGAACCTGAGCTGGGCGCAGGAGCTGTGCATCATCATGTTCGTCTGGATGGCCAAGTTCGGCGCCGCCTATGGCGTGAGGACCGGCATTCACGTCGGGGTCGATGTGCTGATCAACAGCCTGTCGGGCCGGATGCGCGCCAAGTTCATCGTCTTCGGCCTGCTGGCCGGAGCCCTGTTCACCGGCATCATTGCCACCCTGGGGGCGCACTTCGTCTGGGAGAACGGAGCGCACTACGCGATCTTCAATACGCTGGGCATCGCCACCAAGGACTTATACCCGGGGCCGACCACACCCGACCTGGAATGGCCGACCTGGATGGTGTATTCCGCCATTCCGCTCGGATCGTCCCTGATGTGTTTCCGTTTCCTCCAGGTGACTGTGAGCTTCATCCGCACGGGCGAACTGCCGCATCACGATCACGGCCACGTCGACGGTATCGAGGAGGACGCGGTGCCGGTGGATGTGAATCCGTACAACATGGACGATAACCTGCACATGCACGACCTCAAGTACGGCAAGCGCCATCCGGAATCGAAAGTCGGCGCTGACGGTACGGCGGGTAGCGACAAGGGAGGCGCAAAATGAGCGGCCTGATCATCTTTGCGCTGCTTACCGTCCTGATGCTGTCGGGGATGCCGGTATCCATCTCGCTCGGCCTGACGGTGCTGACCTTCCTCTTCGCGTTCACGGCGACACCTCTGGAGGCGGTTGCGCTCAAGCTATTCACCGGCATCGAGAAGTTCGAGATCATGGCGATCCCCTTCTTCATCCTCGCCGGCAATTTCCTGACCCACGGCGGCGTGGCGAAACGCATGATCCATTTTGCGACCTCGATGGTCGGCCATCTGCGCGGCGGCCTGGGCCTTAGTGCGGTATTTGCCTGCGCGTTGTTCGCCGCGGTGTCGGGGTCTTCGCCGGCCACGGTGGTGGCGATCGGCTCGATCCTGCTGCCGGCCATGGTCAAGGCGGGCTACCCGAAGAAGTTCGGCGTCGGCGTCATCGCCTCGGCCGGCGGCCTCGGCATCCTGATTCCGCCGTCGATCGTCATGGTGATGTACGCGGTGTCGACCAACAGCTCGATCGGTGCGCTGTTCATGGCGGGTGTGGTGCCCGGTTTGCTGCTGGCTCTGTTCCTCGGCTTCACCACATGGTACGAGGCCAAGAAGGGCAATTATCCGCGCGAGCAGCCAAGTTCATGGGCCGAGCGCTGGGATGCCTTCCGCAAGGCGATCTGGGGCTTGCTGTTAATCGTGGTGGTGATGGGAGGAATCTACAGCGGCCTGTTCACCCCGACCGAGGCAGCGGCGATGAGCGCGGTGTATGCCTTCTTCATCGCGGTGTTCATTTATAAGGACATTGGTTTCGCCGACGTGCCGAAGGTGTTGCTCAACTCGGCGAACATGAGCGCGATGCTGCTCTACATCATCACCAATGCGGTGCTGTTTTCGTTCATCCTGACCAACGAGCAGATTCCCCAGGGCATCGCCGAATGGCTGACGCATTCGGGTGTCGGCATGATCGGCTTCCTGGTCCTGGTGAACATCCTGCTGCTGGTCATGGGCAGTTTCATGGAACCCTCGTCGATCATCCTGATCACGGCGCCGATCCTGTTCCCGATCGCCATGAAACTGGGTATCGACCCGATCCATTTCGGCGTGATGATTACGGTGAACATGGAAATCGGCATGATCACTCCGCCGGTGGGGCTCAATCTGTATGTGGCAAGTGGAATCGCCAAGATGGGCCTCACCGACTGCTCCAAGGCGGTTTGGCCCTGGCTGGTGACCATGCTGGTGTTCCTGATGGTGGTCACCTATGTGCCGGCGATCTCGACCTGGCTACCGAAGACTCTGGGCATGATGTAGCGTTCGTCTGTCGGCGACAAAGGCCCGGTGATGCCGGGCCTTTGTTTTTGGGTTCGACATGGCGCCTGATTTCGCGGGCGTCGTCAACATGCACTGAAACGTCGTTTTGTGGCGGAACAAGGCGTGCGAGGGCCGTTGCCGCCAAGAAACTGAGTTAAAATATCAAGTTAGGCTTTTTGTCCGCTTAATACCCGCAATCCAACCTGTTCTGGAGAAAGTAATGGCTGTCGAACGCACCCTGTCGATCATCAAACCCGATGCAGTTGCAAAGAACGTGATCGGCAAGATTTATTCCCGCTTCGAGACGAACGGTCTCAAGATCATTGCGGCACGCATGATTCACCTGTCGCGCCAGGAGGCCGAGGGTTTCTACGCGGTGCACAAGGAGCGTCCCTTCTTCAAGGATCTGGTCGAATTCATGATTTCCGGGCCGGTCATGGTCCAGGTGCTGCAAGGTGAAGGCGCCGTCGCCAAGAACCGCGACCTGATGGGCGCTACCGATCCGAAGAAGGCCGAGGCCGGCACCATCCGCGCCGATTTCGCCGACAGCATCGATGCCAATGCCGTGCATGGCTCCGACGCGGCAGAAACCGCCGCCGTCGAAATTGCCTATTTCTTCCCCGCGCTGAACGTTTATCCGCGCTAAGCGTCGATGCCGGTAAATCTCCTCGATTTCGATGCAGAAGGCCTGACGGCCTGGTTCGCGCAGCAGGGCGAGAAGCCTTTCCGCGCGCGTCAGGTGCTGCGCTGGATACATCATTTCGGGGAGAGCGACTTCAATGCAATGACGGACATCGCCAAGTCGCTGCGCGAGAAGTTGATCGCGACAGCCACCGTATCGCCACCGCCGACTGTCAGCGACAAGCTGTCGGATGACGGCACGCGCAAGTTCCTGTTCGATGTCGGCAACCGCAACGCGGTGGAAACCGTCTTCATCCCGGAGGATGACCGCGGCACGCTGTGTATTTCTTCCCAGGCAGGCTGTGCGCTCGAATGCGCGTTTTGCTCCACCGGCCGCCAGGGCTTCAACAGAAACCTGAGCACGGCCGAGATCATCGGCCAGCTCTGGCAGGCGAACCGCGCGCTGGGCCACGCGCCGGCGAGCGGCAACAGCGGCGACCGAATCATCAGCAATGTCGTGCTGATGGGCATGGGCGAACCACTGGCGAACTTCGACAATCTGATTCCGGCACTGCGTCTGATGCTGGATGACAACGCTTACGGCTTGTCGCGACGGCGCGTAACGGTGTCGACCTCGGGCATTGTGCCGGCCATGGACCGGCTTGCCACGGCTTGCCCGGTGGCTCTCGCAGTTTCCCTGCATGCGCCGACCGATGGCCTGCGCGACAAGCTGGTGCCGATCAACCGCAAGTATCCGCTGGCCGAACTCATGTCCGCCTGCCAGCGTTACCTGGTTCATGCGCCGCGCGATTTCATCACCTTCGAGTACGTGATGCTCGATGGAATCAATGACAGCGATGCCGATGCGCATGCGCTGCTGCATCTGGTGCGGGATGTTCCCTGCAAGTTCAACCTGATTCCTTTCAATCCTTTCCCCGCGTCGGGATTCCAGCGCTCGCCGTCCGAGCGGGTCCGGCGCTTTGCCTCGATCCTGATCAATGGCGGTATCGTTACCACGACACGCAAGACGCGTGGCGATGACATCGATGCGGCGTGCGGACAGCTGGCAGGCAAGGTCCAGGATAGGTCGAAGCGCACATTGCGTACTGCGGACGCAGTGCGCGCCACGGATTCAGTCACCCGCGTTACAGCTGGAGTTGAACTGCACTCATGAACAAGACGATAGTCGCGATTTGGATGACATTGCTGCTGGCTGGCTGTACGGCAACCGGTGGCGGTTCGGGGCAGGGCGCTCAGCAAGCAGTCTCGGCGCAACCGGCGGAAAGCGAGCAGCAGCAGCGGGCGAAGGTGCATACCGAACTGGGGTCGCTCTACATGCTCGATGGCCGTTCGGCGATTGCGCTCGAGGAGGCGCGTATCGCACTGGCGGTGGATTCGAACTATGCGCCGGCATACAACCTGCTGGCCATTACCCACATGGCCTTGAACGAAACACGCCTGGCAGAGGACAATTTCCAAAAGGCGCTGAGTCTGGCGCCGGGGGATCCCGAAATCAACAATAACTACGGCTGGTTCCTCTGTCAGAACGGTCGCGAACAGGGCTCGATTGCCTACTTCATGGCGGCGGCGAAGAATCCTTTGTATACGACGCCGACCAAGCCTTACACCAATGCCGGTATTTGTTCCTTACGTCTGAAGAACGACAAGGCCGCCGAAGACTATCTGATGACCGCCTTGCGCCTGTCTCCGACCAACACCCAGGCGCTGTTCTGGCTGGCGGATATTGCGTACCGCCAGGGGCGCCATAGCGAAGCACGGCAGTGGGCCACGGATATCGAAAAAATGATGGAGCCGACCGCCGAGGTGATCTGGTTGGCTTTGCGCATTGAGCGCAAATTGGGCAATCGCGAGGCCGAGGCCCGCTATGCGTCGCAGCTGCGACGCCGGTTTCCCGGTTCTCCGGAACAGCGCCTGCTGATTCAGGGGCAATATGACTGAGGTGCGAGTGACCGATAGCCTCGACACCGAATCCATCGAACCTGCTCCGGCAGAGACGGCCGAGGGGGTTGCGCCGGTCGAGTCGAACACGCCGGGAGCGGTGCTGCGCCGGACTCGAGAGGCGCGCGGCCAGTCGATCTCCGATGTAGTGCAAGTTATCCGCTTCAGCGCACGTCAGATCGAGGCCTTGGAGCGGGATGACTATGCCAGCTTGCCAGGCTCCACGGCGGTGCGCGGGCTGGTTCGCAACTATGCCAAGTTTCTCAAGCTCGATGCCACGTCTCTGCTGGCCCAGCTTGAACCCGCCGTGCCGGTTCCCGAGGCCGATGTGCGGCCACCGACCAACATGGGCGAAGCCGAGCAGCCGGGCATTGTCGAGCGGGCTCCGCTGAAGATGATTGCCGCGGCAGCCGGCATTCTGCTGTTGGCGCTGGTGGGCTACTGGTACTCCGTGGGCTCGTCCGGCGACGCAGGCTCGACGAACAGTTTGCGCGACGCGGCGGGCAGGTCTGACGTGGTGGCACCCAGTCCGGTCGTTGCTCCGGCGGTCGGGCCTGCGCCGCCGGTGGTCGCCGAGAATGAGCCGGAAAATGCCGGGGCCGCATCCAGTCCGCCGCCGTCAGGAGGGCTGCGTATCGAGTTCGACGATCGTTCCTGGATCGAGATCCGCGACGCGACACAAAAAGTCGTTTTCGTCGGCGAGTATCCGGCAGGTACCCGCCAGAATGTGGAAGGGAAGGCGCCCTTCCAGGTCTGGATCGGCAGGGCATCCGCTGTCCGCGTGTTCATGGGCGAGCGCAGCATCGATCTCAAACCCCACACTCGCGAAGAAGTCGCCCGGTTCAACCTGGAATGAGCGTCATGTCCCGAGGGCCGGCAGCGCGGCGCGCAAGTCGTCTTGTCATGGTGGCAAAAGTCGGCGTTGGCGGTACGGCGCCCGCGTCACCCGTGGTCATCCAGTCGATGACCAACACCGATACCGAGGATGTCTTTGCGACCTCGATGCAGGTGGCGCAGCTGGCGCGAGCCGGATCGGAACTGGTGCGCATCACGGTCAATACGCGCGAGGCCGCCGCCGCCGTACCGAAGATTCGCGACCGTCTGGCGCAAATGAACGTGGATGTGCCGCTGATCGGCGATTTCCATTTCAACGGACACAAGCTCCTGACGGAGCATCCGGCCTGCGCCGAGGCGCTGGCCAAGCTGCGCATCAATCCGGGCAACGTCGGCAAGGGTGCACGGCGCGACGAACAGTTCGCGCAGTTGATCGAGATCGCCTGCCGGTTCGACAAGCCGATACGCATCGGGGTGAATTGGGGCAGTCTCGACCAGGTCTTGCTGGCCCGCATCATGGACGAAAACGCCAAGCGTCCGGAGCCCAAGGATGCCACCGAGATCATGCGCGAAGCGATGGTGACATCGGCTCTCGAATCCGCGGCACAGGCAGAGCAACTTGGACTTGCCGGTGATCGCATCGTGCTGTCGTGCAAGGTCTCCGGCGTCCAGGATCTGATAGCGATTTACCGTGAGCTCGCAGCGTGCTGCGACTACCCGCTGCATCTGGGGCTGACCGAGGCAGGGATGGGCAGCAAGGGCATCGTCGCTTCAACGGCTGCGCTCAGCGTGCTGTTGCAGGAAGGCATCGGCGACACGATACGCGTGTCCCTCACGCCCGAACCCAATGGCGACCGCACGCGCGAAGTGATCGTCGCCCAGGAAATCCTGCAAACCATGGGCCTGCGCGCCTTCACGCCGCTCGTGGCGGCCTGCCCCGGCTGCGGGCGCACCACCAGCACGGTGTTCCAGGAACTTGCGCAGGACATCCAGAATCATGTGCGCGAGCGCATGCCTGAATGGCGCCTGGCGAGAGTGGGCGTCGAGAACATGACGCTGGCCGTCATGGGCTGCGTGGTGAACGGCCCCGGCGAAAGCAAGCACGCCAGCATCGGCATCTCGCTGCCCGGCACGGGCGAGGCGCCGGTGGCGCCGGTGTATATCGACGGCGAACGCGTCATTACCCTGCGCGGCGACAACATTGCCGCCGAGTTCCGTCAGATCGTGGACGATTATGTTGTGCGAACGTATCCGGAAAAAGCGAGTCATTGATCACGACGGGCACGGAGCCACCGTGCCTGTCGGGATAAAGAAACCATGAGCCAGACACTGCAAGCCATCCGCGGCATGAATGACATCCTGCCGGTCGAAGCCGAACTCTGGGAGCAGTTCGAGGAGACCGTGCGCGACTGGTTGCGCGCCTACGGCTACCGCCCAATCCGCATGCCCATGGTCGAGCCGACGCCGCTGTTCGCCCGTGCAATCGGCGAAGTGACCGACATCGTCGAGAAGGAAATGTATTCCTTCGAGGATGCCCTGAACGGCGAAAGCCTCACCCTGCGTCCGGAAGGCACGGCCTCCTGCGTGCGTGCCGTGCTGCAGCACAATCTGCTCTACGACGGGCCCAAGCGCCTCTGGTACATGGGCCCGATGTTCCGCCATGAACGGCCGCAGAAGGGGCGCTATCGCCAGTTCCACCAAGTGGGTGTGGAGGCCATGGGTTTTGCCGGGCCCGACATCGATGCCGAGCAGATCGCGATGTGCGCTCGCTTGTGGGATGACTTGGGGCTCGACGGCATCCGTCTCGAAATCAACTCGCTCGGACAGAGCGAAGAGCGTGCACGGCACCGTGCCGATCTGCTGGCCTACCTCGAACAGCACCATGGCGAGCTCGATGCCGATGCCCAGCGCCGCCTGCACAGCAACCCGCTACGCATTCTGGATACCAAGAATCCGGCAATGCAGGCTCTGGTCGAGGCGGCGCCGAAGCTGATCGATTATCTCGGCGAAGAATCCCTCAAGCATTTCGAGGGCGTCCAGCAGCTGCTCAAGGATGCCGTGATTCCTTACAGCATCAACCCGCGCCTGGTGCGCGGGCTGGACTACTACAACCTGACCGTGTTCGAGTGGGTCACCGATCAACTCGGCGCGCAAGGCACGGTCTGCGCGGGCGGCCGCTACGATGGCCTGGTCGCGCAGCTCGGCGGCAAACCCGCGCCGGCCTGCGGCTTCGCCATGGGCATCGAGCGCCTGCTGGCGCTGTGGCAGGATCAGGGCCATCACCACGAAACTCCGGCGCCCGATGCCTATCTGGTGCACCAGGGCGAAGCGGCCGGACGCTTTGCCTTTCGCGTCGCAGAAGCCCTGCGCAGTGCCGGCTTTGCAATCCATCTTCACTGCGGCGGCGGCAGCTTCAAGTCGCAAATGAAGAAAGCCGACAGTTCCGGTGCGCAGATTGCGCTGATAGTCGGCGATGACGAGACGGCGGCCGATGAGGTCAGCGTGAAGCTTCTGCGCGCGGGCCTCGATCAGCCGGCAGCGCAGGTTCGCGTGAGCTTCGATGAACTGGCCGAACATCTCGGCGATATCCTTTTCCCCATGGAAGACGACAATGGCAACTTATGACCTGGAAGAACAGGAACAGCTCGACGAGCTGAAGACCTGGTGGAAGATGTACGGCAACCTGGTGACCGGAATTCTGGTCGCGGTGGCGCTGGCGGTAGCTGGCTGGCAGGGCTGGAACTGGTGGCAGCGCCAGCAGGCGGTGCAGGCATCGGCGATATTCTCCGGTCTGCAAACCGCGGCGACGCAGAAGGACGCCAAGCGCGCGCGCGAACTGGCCGGCGAATTGATCGACAAGTACTCGACCACGGCCTATGCCGGCATGGGCGCCTTGCTGGCCGCGCGTGCGCAGGCTGACGCGGGCGACGCGAAGAATGCCCGCGTACAGCTGGCCTGGGCTGCGGAGAACGCCAAGGATCCAGGGCTGCGGGAACTCGCCCGGCTTCGTCTGGCCGCGGTGATGCTCGACGAAAAGGCCTACGACGACGCCATCAAGCTGCTTGCCGCCGAGCCCGTTGCCGGATTTGCGCCGCGCTTCGCCGAACTGCGCGGCGACATCTTTGCCGCTCAGGGCAAAACCGCCGAGGCGCGCAACTCCTATGATCTGGCGCTGCAAAAATTTGATGCCCTGACCAAGGATGACGAAGCCAGGCAACGCGGCGGCTACAAGGAAGTCGTCCAGTCGAAACGCGACGCGCTCGGGGCGGCCAAGTGACGGCCCTGTCGCTGCCTGCGGTGGCAGTTGCTTCGGCGCTCTTGCTGGGTGCCTGCTCGACGGTCGAGAAGCTCAATCCCTTCGGTCCCAGCGCAGCCAAGGTCCAGCCGGCGGAGCTTGGAGTTATCCAGCCGACGGCGGAGCTGAAGCTCGTGTGGCAGGCGAACGTCGGCAGCGCCGGCGAATTCACGTTTTCGCCCGCCGTGGTGGGTGACAGCGTCTACGCGGCAGCCCGTGACGGCACCGTGGCCCGCTTCGACGGCGGACGCCAAGTCTGGCGGATTGCAGCCGGCCAGCCGATTTCGGGCGGCGTCGGCAGCGACGGCAAACTGGTTGTGGTCGGAACGCCCAAGGGCGAAGTGCTGGCTTTCGAGGCGGCGACAGGTCGCGAGACATGGAAGGCGCGCGTGAGTTCCGAAGTGCTGGCCGCGCCGGCCGTAGCCGAGGGGCTGGCGATCGTTCGTTCGGGTGACTCGCGCATCTTCGGCTTCGACGCGGTGGACGGCAAACGACGCTGGGTTTATCAACGCAGCACACCTGCGCTTTCACTGCGGTCGAACGTTGGCGTGGTGCCGGCAGGGCACGTCACGCTGGCCGGGTTCCCCGGCGGCAAGCTGGTTGCCATCGCCAACAACAACGGCGCCGCAGTGTGGGAAGTGACGGTCGCCCTGCCCAAGGGCGCGACCGAACTGGAGCGCGTCGCCGATGTCACCAGTTTGCCGGTGGTAAGCGGCAGCGCAGTTTGCGCCGCGGCATTCCAGGGGCGCGTTGCCTGTTTCGACAGCAACAGCGGCAATACCATCTGGTCGCGCGACATGTCTTCCAGCGCGGGTCTCGATGTCGACAGCCGCTACGTCTATGTTGCCGACGACAAGGGAGCGGTGCACGCACTGGATGCCAAGAGCGGGGCCAGTATCTGGAAACAGGACAAGTTGTCCAGGCGGGGTTTGTCGCGTCCGCTGGTGCTGGGCAATCAGGTTGCAGTCGCGGACTATCAGGGGGTGGTGCACCTGCTGCGCCGCGAGGATGGCGCTTTTGCGGCGCGCGCCAATACCGACGGTAGTGCCGTGCGGGCCGAGCCGGTGCGCTTTGGCGCCGGCCTGCTGGTACAGACCGCGAAGGGTGGCTTGTATGCGCTGGAAGCTCGCTAAGCCCTTGTCAAATTCGCATGAATATCTAGCATCGGGTGCCGACGGCGCCGGACTGAAATGAAGCCTACTCTCGTAATCGTCGGGCGGCCGAATGTCGGCAAGTCGACCCTCTTCAACCGCCTCACGCGCTCGCGCGATGCGCTCGTGGCCGATCAGCCGGGCCTGACCCGGGATCGCCATTACGGCCATGGGCGGTTGGGAAGCAAGCCCTATCTGGTCGTGGATACCGGCGGCTTCGAACCGCAGGTCAAGGAAGGCATTGTGCAGGAGATGGCACGCCAGGCCGAGGCGGCGATCGCCGAAGCCGATGTGCTGATTTTCCTGGTGGACGTGCGAACCGGCCTTGCGCCGCAGGACAAGGTCATTGCCGAACTGTTGCGCAGGAGCGGACGCCCCGTGCTGCTTGCCGCGAACAAGGGCGAGGGCATGGACCGCGCGGTAGTCGCCGCCGAATTCTACGAGCTAGGTTGCGGCGATCCCTGCGTGATTTCCTCCGCTCACGGCGAGGGCGTGCGGGAACTGGTTGAACTTGCGCTGGCGCCGTTTCCCGATGAGAGCGAAGCAGATGAAGCCGCAGCCGGTCCCAGAGTGGCGATCGCCGGCCGACCCAATGTCGGCAAGAGCACGCTGGTCAACACCCTGCTTGGCGAGGAGCGCATGATCGCCTTCGACATGCCCGGTACCACCCGCGATGCGATCGAGGTGCCGTTCGAACGCAATGGCCGCGCCTACACCCTGATCGACACGGCGGGCCTGCGGCGCAGGGGACGCGTGTTCGAGACCATCGAAAAGTTTTCGGTGATCAAGACCCTGCAGGCCGTCGAGGAAGCCAATGTGGTGGTGTTGATGGTCGATGCCACCCAGGAGATCTCGGACCAGGACGCACACATCGCCGGCTTCATCATCGACGCCGGGCGCGCACTGGTGGTCGCCGTGAACAAGTGGGATGCGGTGGATGACTACCGCCGCGAGCAGATCAAGCTGGACATCGCGCGCAAGCTGAACTTCCTCGGGTTTGCCCGTGTGCATTACGTTTCGGCGCTGAAGGGGCAGGGCATCGCCGGCATCCTGTCCTCGGTAGACAAGGCCTATGCCGCGGCAATGGCCAAGATGTCCACCCCGAAGCTCACCCGCGTGCTGATTGGCGCGGTGGAAAAGCAGACGCCGCCGCGGCATGGAGCCTTCCGTCCCAAGCTGCGCTACGCCCATCAGGGCGGCAGCAATCCGCCGATTATCGTCATCCACGGCAACGCCCTGGAGCACATTCCGGCTTCCTATACCCGCTATCTGGAACGCTACTTTCTTGAGGCCTTCAAGCTGCAGGGCACGCCCCTGCGCATTCAGTACAAGACCAGCAAGAATCCCTTTGCCACTGAAGATCGGCCAGCAAAGTCAAAGCTCCGGCGCGAAAAAAGTGAAAGTCGGCGCTGATGGCACGGCGCCGGGAAATCGATTACAGTATTTGACTCAAAAACCTCCAGCTCGAAGAAGAAGTTTCAGTAAAGGCTAACGCCAGCCGTATCGGCGTTAAGCGCAGTCCATAACTAAAAAGGATCACCAATCATGAGTAATAAAGGGCAAATGCTACAAGACCCGTTTCTGAACACCTTGCGCCGTGAGCACGTTCAGGTCTCCATCTACCTGGTCAATGGCATCAAGCTGCAGGGGCAGATCGAATCCTTCGATCAGTACGTTGTTCTGCTCAAGAATACGGTGACCCAGATGGTGTACAAGCACGCCATTTCGACAGTCGTTCCCGCACGCCCTGTCAATTTTGCCCAAGAGGCCGAAGCCGATTGACCGATTTCTGCCGCTGCAGGCGGTTGCCATGAGGGCGTCGCCCTGATGTTCGAGCGTCCTGCCAGCGGCGAGAAAGCGGTTCTGGTGCAACTGGATTTCGGCGAAGGCGACTTTGCCGAACGTCTTTCCGAGTTCAATCTTTTGGTCACCAGCGCGGGTGCGCGCCCGTTGGCAGTGGTCTCCGGCAAGCGGGCAAGGCCCGATCCGGCACTTTTTGCCGGCAAGGGCAAGGTGACCGAGATCGGCGATGCCGTGCACCTGCACGAAGCCGATGTGGTGCTGTTCAACCATGAACTGGCCCCTGGGCAGCAGCGCAATCTCGAGCGCATCCTCGAGTGCCGCGTGGTCGACCGCAACAGTCTGATTCTGGACATCTTTGCCCTGCGCGCCAAGAGTCATGAGGGCAAGCTCCAGGTCGAGCTTGCCCAGCTCCAGCATCTGGCCACGCGGTTGGTGCGCGGCTGGACGCACCTCGAGCGGCAGAAGGGCGGCATCGGCTTGCGCGGCCCCGGTGAAAAGCAGCTCGAAACCGACCGCCGTCTGCTGGGCAAGCGCGTCGCCCTGCTCAAGGATCGCCTGAAGCAATTGGAGCGCCAGCGCGAAGTGCGCAGACGGGCGCGGACCCGTAGCGAGGTGCTGGCGATTTCACTGGTGGGCTACACCAATGCAGGGAAGAGCACGCTGTTCAACGCCCTGACGCGGGCCGGGGCCTATGCCGCCGACCAGCTCTTCGCCACGCTCGATACCACCTCGCGCCGACTTTTTATCGAGGGAGCCGGCCCGATAGTGCTGTCCGATACGGTCGGCTTCATTCGTGACTTGCCGCATGATCTGGTGGCCGCCTTTCAGGCCACCTTGGAAGAGACCGCGCAAGCAGACCTGTTGCTGCATGTGGTGGATTCGGCCAGCCCTGACCGTGATCAGCAGATGGACGCGGTCGCCTCGGTATTGAAGGAGATCGGGGCGCTTGAAGTGCCGCAGATTCTGGTGTGGAACAAGGTCGACCTCACCGCAGCAAGTGCCGGAATCGAGCATGATGACTGTGGTAACATTTCATGCGTTCGCTTGAGCGCCCGAACCGGGGCCGGGGTATCGTTGCTGCGTGATGCAATTGCCGAAGTGGCGAGTCGGCATAACGAACTTCCGGTTGCCCTGGTCTGATAATTCCTTGACGTCTTTTCCCTTCTTTTACTTCCCAAACCAAATAACGTGATCGCCGGAATCCTCATGTCTCTCAACGACCACGGCTGGGGCAATCAGCCCGGTGGTGGCAAGCGCGGTGGCGGCAATCAAGGCCCTCCCGATCTCGAAGAACTCTGGCGCGACTTCAACCGACGCTTGTCCGGCTTGTTCGGCAAGAAGGGCGGGAGCGGCGGTGATAGCGGCGGTGGAGATGCGGGCAACCGGATGCCATCGATCAGCCCGCGGCAGTTCGGCGGCGGCGTCGGCCTGATCCTGATACTGGTGGCGGTGATCTGGCTGGGCAGCAGCTTCTACATAGTCGATGCCTCCCAGCGCGGAGTGGTGCTCCAGTTCGGCCGCTTCAAGGAAACCACCGACCCGGGTTTGCGCTGGCGTTTGCCGTGGCCGATTCAGGCCCATGAAATCGTCAACGTCACTGGCGTGCGCACGGTCGAAGTCGGCTATCGCGGCTCCGACAAGAACAAGGTGCTCAAGGAGGCCCTGATGCTGACCGACGACGAGAACATCGTCAGCGTTCAGTTCGCCGTCCAGTATTTGCTCAAGGATCCGAAGGCCTACCTGTTCAACAACCGCCATCCGGACGATACGGTCATGCAGGCGGCGGAAACCGCGATTCGCGAAGTGGTCGGCAAGAACAAGATGGACTTCGTGCTCTACGAGGGACGCGACCAGATCGCCGCGAATACGCAAAAGCTGATTCAGGACATCCTCGATCGCTACGAGACCGGCATTCTGATCCGCTCTGTGAATATGCAGGGCACTCAGCCGCCGGAACAGGTGCAGGCCGCCTTCGACGACGCGGTCAAGGCCGGGCAGGACCGCGAGCGACAAAAGAACGAAGGCCAGGCCTACGCCAATGACGTGATTCCGCGGGCGCGTGGCGCAGCCTCGCGTCTGATGGAAGAGGCCACCGGCTACCGTCAGCGCGTCATCGTTACCGCCGAGGGCGATGCATCGCGCTTCAAACAGGTTCTTACCGAGTACAGCAAGGCGCCGGAAGTCACCCGCAGCCGCATGTACCTTGAGACCGTGCAACAGATCTATGCCAACACCAGCAAGGTGCTGCTGGATGCCAAGGGGCCGGGCAACCTGCTCTATCTGCCGCTCGACAAGCTGATGCAGGCCACCGCTGCCACCGTCGCCGCGCCGGCTGCAACCGAAGCCGCCGCTGTTCCGCGCGGCACGCTGCCGGTACCGGCGGTTGCCACGCCCGAAGCGCCGCCACAGACAGAGCGTTCGGCACCGGGTGATGCGCGCAGCCGCGGCAATCTCGGTTCACGCGAGCGGGGAGAACGCTAATGCAGCGCCATTTGTCTTTCGTCGCTTCCTTCGTGTTCGGCCTTCTGGCGCTGTTCGCCATGACTATCTTTACGGTGGACCAGCGTCAGTTCGCGATCATTTTCCAGCTCGGAGAAATCAAGGAAGTCGTCTCCGAGCCGGGCCTTGCGTTCAAGTGGCCGCTGATCCAGAACGTGCGGATTTTCGACAAGCGCATTTTGACAATGGACTCGCCCGAGCCGGAGCGGTTTCTTACCGCCGAGAAGAAGCCGGTGCTGGTGGATTCCTTCGTCAAGTGGCGCATCCATGACGTCAAGCAGTACTACAACTCGGTTGGCGGCGATGAGATGCTGGCCAAGACGCGGCTGTCGCAGACGGTGAATTCGGGCCTGCGCGAAGAGTTCGGCCGGCGCACGGTGCATGATGTCGTGTCGGGCGCACGTGACGACATCATGGTTTCGGTGAAGAAGAAAGCCGATGCCGACATGCGCGCCATTGGCGTGGAAATTGTCGACGTCCGCCTGAAGCGTGTCGATCTGCCGCCGGAAGTGTCCGAGTCGGTCTATCGACGCATGGAAACCGAGCGCAAGCGCGTGGCCAACGAATTGCGCGCCGAAGGTGCTGCGGAAGCCGAGAAAATCAAGGCCAATGCCGACCGCCAGCGCGAGGTGATTCTGGCTGAGGCCTATCGCGATGCGCAGAAGCTCAAGGGTGAGGGCGATGCCAAGGGAACTGCGATTTATGGTCGCGCCTTCGGCGAGAATCCCGAGTTCTATGCCTTCTATCGCAGTCTCGAAGCCTATCGCGCCAGTTTCAAGAACAAGAGCGACCTCATGGTAATCGAGCCCAATTCCGAGTTCTTCAAGTATCTGAAGAGCAGCGGCAAGGGCAAGTAATTCAGGTCGGTACCGGTTTGAAATGCTCAATATCCTGCTGCTGGCTTTCGCCCTGATGCTGGTGATCGAAGGTCTCCTGCCTTTTCTCGCGCCGCGCGTATGGCGGGAAACCTTCCGCCGCGTGACTGAACTGTCCGACGGACAAATCCGCTTCATCGGCTTGTCTTCGATGCTGGTCGGTGTCGTCCTGCTGACTCTGTTCCGCTGACCGTTCATGGCAAATCGGCGCTGGCTCCTGCCCGAAGCGATTGAAGACGTGCTGCCGCGCGATGCGGCGCGCATCGAGGCTCTGCGGCGCAGTCTGCTCGATGAATTTTCCCGTCACGGCTATGAGTTCGTCATTCCGCCGCTGCTTGAATACGTCGAGTCGCTGCTCACCGGTAGCGGCCACGATCTTGACTTGCGTACGTTCAAGCTGGTGGACCAGATCTCCGGTCGCAGCATGGGCGTGCGTGCTGACATCACGCCGCAAGTGGCGCGCATCGACGCTCATCTGCTGAACCGCACGGGCGTCACCCGGCTGTGCTACTGCGGTAGCGCGTTGCACACCCTGCCGGCCGGCTTCAATGCCACGCGCGAGCCGCTGCAAATCGGCGCTGAACTCTACGGCCATGCCGGGCTCGAGGCCGACATTGAGGCGATTCGCCTGCTCGCTGCCGCGCTGGGCTTGTGCAACATCGCCGCGTCACGCTTTGATCTCGGTCATGTCGCCGTCTTTCGCGCGCTCGCGAAACAGGCCGGCCTCGCGCCGGAAGCCGAAGAGGAGCTTTTCGGCGCCCTGCAAGGCAAGGACGTGCCGACGGTGCGCGAGCTCGTCGCGGGCCTCGCCGATCCAGTTCGTTCGGCGTTGCTGGCCCTGCCGGAGCTATACGGCGACCGGCGCGTACTGGACCGTGCCGCAGAGATTCTGCCCCCATTGCCCGAGATCACCGCGGCGCTGTCCGAACTGCGCCGTCTCGCCGATGCGCTCGCCGACTTGCCCCTGAGCTTCGATCTGGCGGACTTGCGCGGTTACCACTATCACAGCGGCGTTGCCTTTGCCGCCTATTGCGCCGGCAGCCCCGGCGCCGTGGCGCTGGGCG
The DNA here is from genome assembly GCA_006218025.1 of Rhodocyclaceae bacterium. Taxonomy (GTDB): domain Bacteria; phylum Pseudomonadota; class Gammaproteobacteria; order Burkholderiales; family Rhodocyclaceae; genus Sulfuritalea. The sequence goes on from VBWA01000033.1 coordinate 21,977, forward strand.
GTCGTTATGACGACTTCGGCCGAGCTTACGGGCGCGCCCGTGCGGCCACCGGCTTTTCCATGGATTTGCGCGAACTGGCGCGGCTGTCGCCGAGCGGCGAAGCGCCCGGTGCGATTCTCGCTCCATGGCCCGAGGACGATGCCTTGCACGCCGAGGCCTTGCGCCTGCGCGCGCGAGGCGAACGCGTGGTGCTGGCCCTGCCTGGGCATGAGAGCACGTGGCGCGAAGCTGGCTGCGACCGGGTTATGGTACGCCGCAGCAATGACTGGATCATTGAATCCCTGAAGGAAGACTGAAATGGCAAAGAACGTCGTGGTCGTTGGCACCCAGTGGGGCGACGAGGGCAAGGGCAAGATCGTCGATTGGCTGACGGATCACTCGCAGGGAGTGGTGCGCTTCCAGGGCGGACACAACGCCGGCCATACGCTGGTCATCGGCGGCAAGAAGACCGTGCTGCATCTGGTGCCTTCCGGCATCCTGCGTGCCGGCGTCACCTGCTACATCGGCAACGGCGTCGTGCTGTCGCCTGAAGCGCTGATGAAAGAGCTCGACGAGCTCACGGAGGCCGGCATCGATGCCGAGGCGCGGCTGAAGATATCCGAAGCCTGTCCGTTGATCCTGCCCTACCATCAGGCGATCGACGTCGCCCGTGAAGTCGCGCGCGGCAGCAACAAGATCGGCACCACCGGGCGTGGCATCGGCCCCGCCTACGAGGACAAGGTGGCGCGGCGTGGTCTGCGTCTGCAGGATCTGACCAAACCAAAGCGCTTTGCCGAACGGTTGGGCGAGATCCTCGAGTACCACAACTTCGTGCTGAAGAACTTTCATGGCGCGCAGCCGGTGGATTTCCAGCAGGTCTATGACGGGGCGATGGCCATCGCCCCGCGCCTGACAAAAATGATTGCCGACGTGCCGCGCGCGCTCTATGACGCCAACAGGGCCGGAGCCAATTTGCTGTTTGAGGGTGCCCAGGGCACCTTGCTCGACATCGATCACGGCACCTATCCCTTTGTCACCTCATCCAACTGCGTTGCCGGTGCGGCGGCAGCCGGTGCGGGGGTCGGGCCGGGCATGCTGCACTACATCCTGGGCATCACCAAGGCCTACACCACGCGCGTTGGCGGCGGCCCCTTCCCGACCGAGTTGTATGACGCGCTGGACAAGCAGGACCCGGTGGGCAAGCACATGGCCACCAAGGGCCATGAATTCGGCGCCACGACCGGACGTGCGCGGCGCTGCGGCTGGTTCGATGCGGCTGCATTGAAACGCGCAATCCAGATCAACGGCGTCTCGGGCCTGTGCATCACCAAGCTCGATGTGCTCGACGGCGTCGAGGAGCTCAAGATTTGCACCGGCTATCGCATCAACGGCGGTGTTTCGGACATCCTGCCCGTGGGTGCGGATGATCTCGCCTGCTGCGAACCGATCTATGAGTCCCTTCCCGGCTGGAAGGGCAGCACGGTCGGGGTCAAGGCGCTGGATGGCCTGCCGGCGGAGGCCCGCGCCTACATCAAGCGCATGGAACAGCTTTGCGATGTGCCGGTCGACATGATTTCCACCGGTCCGGATCGCGAAGAGACCATCGTTTTGCGACATCCCTTCGAGTAAGGGCGCAGCAAAAAAGAAAAGGCCGCTAGAAAAATCCTGGCGGCCTTTGCTCTTTTCGTATTTCGCGTACCATACTTGGTGCCCAGGAAGGGACTCGAACCCCCACGCCTCGCAGCGCTAGTACCTGAAACTAGTGCGTCTACCAATTCCGCCACCTGGGCAGGCGCGAAACGAGGCGCGAATTCTAAAGGAAAAAACCAGATTGTCAAACAAGTCGCCTAACACCCACAAGCTTTCAAAAATCCGTCGCGCCGATCCGCAGTTCGAGCGCGAAAAGGCGCAGTACGAGCACCCGCTGCCGAGCCGCGAATACATCCTGCAAACACTGACGACGCAAGGTGCGCCGCTGGAGCTTGGGCGCCTCGTCGAACTGCTCGACATCCAGCCGTTTGAGCTCGACCCGTTCCAGCGGCGGCTGGGGGCCATGGCGCGCGATGCGCAACTGATGCAGAACCGGCGCGGCGACTGGCTGATCCCGGACAAGGCCGATCTGGTGCGCGGACGTGTTGCCGGCCATCCGGATGGATTCGGCTTTCTGATTCCGGACGAAGAGGGGCCTGATCTGTTCCTGTCGCCCAAGGAAATGGACAAGGTGCTGCATGGCGACAAGGCCATCGCCCGGGTCATCGGCGTCGATCGCAAGGGGCGGCCCGAAGGCAAGATCGTCGAAGTGACCGAGCGCGTGAACCGCTTTGTGGTCGGGCGGGTGGTCGAGGAGCACGGCGTGCGCTTTGTCGTCGCCGAAAATAAGCGCATCAGTCAGGACATATTGCTGGCCCCTCCCGAAAAGGGCGCGAAAAAGGCACTCAAGGCGCAGTCCGGGCAGGTGGTGATGATCGAACTCATCGAGCAGCCGACCAAACACGGGCAACCGATCGGCCGTCTGATCGAGGTGCTCGGCAACTATGCCGATCCCGGCATGGAAATCGAGATTGCGCTGCGCAAGCACGAGCTGCCCTACGAGTTTTCGGCCGCTGCGCTGGCCGAAACGAAGAAGTTGCCTGATGCCGTGCGCAAGTCGGACTGGAAGGGCCGCGAAGATGTCACCGGCCTGCCGCTGGTGACCATCGACAGCGAGACGGCGCGGGATTTCGACGATGCGGTGTATTGCGAACGCCAGGGCAAGGGCTTTCGACTCGTCGTGGCGATTGCCGATGTTTCGAATTACGTGACCGCGGGTGACGCATTGGACGGCGACGCCTATGCGCGCGGCAACTCGGTGTATTTCCCGCGGCGCGTGATTCCCATGCTGCCGGAGAAGCTCTCCAACGGCCTTTGCTCGCTCAATCCACAGGTGGAGCGGCTGTGCATGGTATGCGACATGGCGATCAACGCCACGGGCGCGATCAGTCGCTACCGCTTCTATCCGGCGGTGATGTTCTCGCACGCGCGCCTGACCTACACGGAAGTCGCGGCTGCTCTCTACGACAAGGATGCAGATACACGGGCCCGTCTGGGCACGCTGGTACCGCATCTGGAGGCGCTCGATGCGCTCTATCGACAACTGGCCAAGGAGCGCGTCAAGCGCGGCGCAATCGATTTTGAGACGGTCGAAACGCGCATGATTTTCGATGACCACGGCAAGATCGAGCGCATCGAGCCCTACGAGCGCAACGAAGCACACAAGCTGATCGAGGAGTGCATGCTGGCGGCCAATGTCTGCGCGTCCGAATTCCTGCGAGAGCGGGAGCACCCGGCCCTCTATCGCGTGCATGAAGGTCCGACGCCTGAACGCCTGGAAAAGCTGCGCGATTTTCTCGGCACCTTCGGTTTTCATCTGGGCGGCGGCGATGCGCCGAAGGCGCAGGACTATGCCAAACTGCTGGAGAAGATCGGCCAGCGGCCGGACCGGCAACTGCTGCAGACGGTGATGCTGAGATCATTGCGGCAGGCCATCTACAGCCCGGACAACGTCGGGCATTTCGGCCTGGCCTACGAGAGCTACACGCACTTCACCTCACCGATCCGCCGCTATCCGGATCTGCTGGTGCATCGCGCGATAAAGTCGGCGCTGACGACACGGCACTACGAGCCCGCGGGTGGGGCAAATGCGTGGGAAGAAATCGGCCTGCATTGTTCGGCGACCGAGCGGCGGGCGGATGAGGCGACGCGCGATGTCGAGGACTGGCTCAAGTGCTTCTACATGAAAGACCGCGTCGGCGAAATCTTCAAGGGCAGTATTTCCTCCGTGGTGCCGTTCGGCATCTTTGTTGCACTGGATGGCGTGTTTGTCGAGGGTCTGGTACACGTTTCCGAACTCGGTCATGACTATTTCCATTTCGATGAGAAATCGCATGCCATGGTCGGCGAACGCAGCGGTCGGCGCTTCCGCCTTTCCGACCGGGTGAAAGTGCAGTTGACGCGGGTCGACATGGAGGCCAACAAGATCGATTTTCGTCTTGCCGAGGAGGCTCCACCATTGCGCGGCAAGACAAGGCGTTGATATAGACTTAAAGCAGTCAGGCCCTATCCATCCCTACAGGCAATTTCTCCATGGTTTCCGGAATTCTTGAGCTTCCCTGGTGGGGCTATGTGGTCGCTACTCTGGCCCTGACCCATGTCACCATCGCCGGAGTCACGATCTTCCTGCATCGCCATCAGGCGCATCGCGCGCTGGATCTGGGGCCCGTTCCCAGTCATTTTTTCCGGCTCTGGCTGTGGCTCACCACCGGGATGGTTACCAAGGAGTGGGCGGCGATTCACCGCAAGCATCACGCCAAGTGCGAGACAGCAGCCGACCCGCACAGCCCGCAGGTGGTCGGTCTCAATCGCGTGCTATGGACCGGGGTATTCCTTTATGTGAAGGAGTCGCGCAATCCGGACACGATGGAGCGCTACGGCCATGGCACGCCCGATGACTGGCTTGAGCGGAAGCTCTACTCACCCTGGCACAAACTTGGCGTCGCGCTCATGCTGGGCGTCGATGTCGCGTTGTTCGGCATCTGGCCGGGTGTGCTGATCTGGGGCGTGCAAATGGTCTGGATTCCCTTCTGGGCGGCCGGGGTGGTGAATGGCATTGGCCACTTCTGGGGCTACAGGAATTTCGCCTGCGCGGATGCCTCGACAAATTTCTTCCCATTGGGGATATTGATCGGCGGCGAGGAACTGCACAACAACCATCACGCATTCGCCACCTCGGCCAAGCTGTCCAACAAGTGGTACGAGTTCGACATCGGCTGGCTGTATATCCGCCTGATGGAGATGATGGGCCTGGCGCGAGTGAAGAAGGTGGCACCCACGCCACGGCTCGGCGCGCTGCGACCGGCAATCGATCTGGACATGCTGCAGGCGGTGGTGACGCATCGCTATGACGTACTGGCAAAATATCTCAAGAGCCTGCGCCAGCTTGCCGCCGAGGAATTTGCTCTGATGAGGATCGATGCCGGCGAAGGCCGCGTGGTGAGGCGCCTCCTCGGTGAAGATGGCGCCGCGTTGCCGGCGCCCCAGAAAGAGCGCCTGACCGCCGTTCTTGCCCGAAGCGAGGCCTTGGCCAAGGCTTATGCCATGCGTGCCGAACTGGAGGCGCTGTGGGCCCGCTCCTCGGCTTCGCACGAGCAATTGGTGAAGCAGTTGCAGGACTGGGTCGCCCGCGCCGAGCAAAGCGGCATCCGCCAGCTCGAGGAATTTTCGCGGCGCCTGCGTTGCTACGCAGTCTGAAAAGGGGAATGCATCCCAATAAAAAAACCCGCCGCTGGCGGGTTTTTTTATTGGGATGCGCGCCGAATTACTTCAGCTTCACTTCCTTGTAGGCGACATGCTTGCGCGCCTTGGGGTCATACTTCTGGAACTCCAGCTTTCCCGGGGTGGTCTTCTTGTTTTTCGTAGTCGTGTAGAAGTGTCCCGTACCCGCTGTGGATTCCAGCTTGATCTTTTCGCGTCCGCCCTTGGCCATGATGCTTTCTCCTGATTAGACGCGCTCGCCGCGCTCACGCAGCTCGGCGAGGACAACGTCGATGCCCTTCTTGTCGATGGTGCGCAGCCCGGCGTTTGACACGCGCAGGCTGACCCAGCGGTTTTCGGTTTCGATCCAGAAGCGGCGGCTGTGCAGGTTAGGCAGAAAGCGACGCTTGGTCTTGTTGTTGGCATGGGACACATTGTTCCCTACCATCGGGGCCTTGCCCGTCACTTGACATACGCGAGACATGTAGTGCTCCTGAAATGCTGATTTTGCAAAGTCGGCTAGTTTACCAAACAATTGCCCTAAAACTCAATCCTTTTGTCAAATCAAGCCTCGCTCCGCGAAGGACAGTGGTTCTGCGCCTCCTGTCACGATGAAATGATCCAACAGCTTTACGTCGATCAGCGACAGGGCCTGCTTCAATGATGAAGTGAGTACTTCGTCGGCGCGCGAGGGTTCGGCCAGACCGGAGGGGTGGTTGTGGGCGAGGATCACGGCGCCGGCATTGTGTACCAGCGCCCGTTTCACGACTTCGCGCGGATAGACGCTGGTTTGCGTCAGCGTTCCGCGGAACAACTCCTCGCTGGCGATCAGCCGGTTCTGGGCATCCAGCCACAAAGCGACAAAGACCTCATGCTGGAGGTTGCCGAGCGAAAGGCGCAGCCAGTCGCGTACCGCTTGCGGTGAGGCCAGCGCATCTTTTATCTTGAGCGGCCCGGCGAGCGCGCGGCGTGCCAGTTCCATCGTGGCGGCGAGCTGGGCGGCTTTGGCGGGCCCGATGCCGGGCAGGCGGGCAAGTTCCTTCGTGCCGGCACTGGCAAGGCGGGCGAGGTCGCCATCGAAGCTGGCCAGCAGTTCGCGTGCCAGATCGACCGCACTTTTGCCGCGGATACCGACTCGCAGAAATATCGCCAGCAGTTCGCCGTCCGACAGGGCCGCTGCGCCTTGCTGGGCCAGCCGCTCGCGCGGGCGTTCCGCCGCGGGCCAATCGCGTATGGCCATGGTTTAGAATCCCCGCTTGATTGCCGATTGGCGGGATTTTAATGTCATGAATGAATTTCAGGGCAAACGTATCGTGTTGGGCGTGACCGGTGGCGTGGCGGCCTACAAGGCAGCTGAACTGGTGCGCCGGCTGGTCAAGGCCGGTGCAGAAGTGGATGTCGTCCTGACGGCGGCAGGCGCGCAGTTCGTCGGTGCGGCCACTTTTCAGGCACTCACCGGCCGCCGTGTCTGGCAGGCCCTGTGGGACGAGCGCATGGATAACGGCATGGCGCACATCGATCTCACGCGCGGCGCGGCGGCCCTTTTGGTGGCCCCGGCGACGGCGGACTTTCTCGCCAAACTGGCGCATGGCTTTGCCGATGATCTGCTCTCCACGCTTTCCCTGGCGCGAGATTGCCCCCTGCTGGCGGCCCCAGCCATGAACCGGCAGATGTGGGAAAACCCGGCGACGCGACGCAATGTCGCGCAACTGCGTGCCGATGGCGTGAGCATTCTCGGTCCCGCGCATGGAGAACAGGCCTGCGGTGAGGTGGGCGAGGGACGCATGCTCGAAGCCGCCGAACTGTTCGATGACCTCTATGCCTCCCTGCAAGCCAAGCCTCTCGCCGGCAAGCGTGTCCTGTTGACCGCCGGGCCGACCTTCGAAGCGCTTGATCCGGTGCGCGGCCTCACCAACTCCAGCTCGGGCAAGATGGGTTTTTCCCTGGCGCGGGCGTGTGTAGAGGCGGGCGCGGAGGTGACGCTGGTTGCCGGCCCGGTTGTGCTCCCCACGCCCCGTGGAGTGCGTCGCGTCGATGTGCAGAGCGCCCTGCAGATGCGCGAGGCGGTGATGCAGGCACTGCCGGGGCAGAGCGTGTTCATAGGCGTTGCGGCAGTGGCTGACTACCGGCCACGGCAGGCCGCCGCGCACAAGATCAAGAAGGGCCCGGACAGCCTTGCACTGGAACTCGAAGCCAATCCCGACATCCTTGCCGAAGTGGCGGCGCGGCCCGATGCGCCGTTCTGCGTCGGCTTTGCTGCCGAGAGCCGGGATCTCGCGGCCTACGCGGAAGGCAAGCGCGTCGCCAAAAAACTAGGGCTGGTGGTCGGCAATCTGGTACAGGATGGGCTCGGCGGCGATACCAATGCCGCGACCCTGTTCGACGCGGCCGGCGTGCATGTCCTGCCGCCGGCGGACAAGTTCGAGGTGGCGCGCGGCATCGTTGCACATATCGCCAGCCTGATGGGGAAAGCGCATGGCCAGCATTGACCTCAAGATACTCGACGACCGTCTGAAAGACGATCGATACGCTCCGCAATACGCTACGCCGGGGTCGGCCGGAATCGACTTGCGCGCCTGCATCGAAATGGCGATAAAAATTCAGCCGGGTGAAACCATCCTGATCCCGACCGGGATTGCCATTCATCTTTCGGACCCGGCCCTGGCGGCGATGATCCTGCCGCGCTCGGGTCTGGGCCACAAGCACGGCATCGTGCTGGGCAATCTGGTGGGGCTGATTGACTCCGACTACCAGGGGGAGATTTTCGTCTCGACCTGGAACCGCGGCCACGACACTTTCACATTGAACCCGCTGGATCGCCTGGCACAACTGGTGGTGGTGCCGGTGGTGCAGGTGGCCTTCAATGTCGTCGATGATTTTCCCGCCAGCGACCGCGGCGCGGGCGGTTTCGGGAGCACGGGCGTAGCCGGATAGGTTTCCGGTCAGGCATGAGGGGAAGCGCATGAGCACCTTTGTCAAATTGTCTCTGATGTCCGTCGGCCTCATGCTTGCCGTGCAGGCCGCTGCTGCACCTGCAGTTCCAAACTCACCGCGCGTAGCGGAGATCGTCGCATCACGTTGCGCCTTGTGTCATGGACCGGAAGGCGAAAGCGCCAGCGCGGTGTATCCGCGTCTTGCCGCGCAGCATCCGGATTACATTGCCAAGCAGTTGAAGGATTTCCGCGATGGCCGGCGCAAGAGCGAAACCATGGCGGAGATGGCGAAAGGCTTGCAGGATGAGGATATCGCCGGATTGGCGGTTTTTTTTGCCGGCAGGAAGGCGGCATTCCGCCAGCCAGGGGACGGCGACTTCGCGGCCGTCGGCAAGTTCATTTTCCAGCGTGGAAATTCCTACTCCGGGGTGCCGGCCTGCGCCTCCTGTCACGGCGCCAATGGGCATGGCACACAGCAACTTCCCCGCTTGGCGGGGCAGCATCCGGCCTATCTCGAAATCCAGTTGAAGGAGTTCAGCAAACGCGAACGGACCAATGACAACGCCGTCATGCATACGGTTGCCGCGAAACTCACCGAACTGGAAACGCGCGCCGTCTCCATCTATATCGGCGGCCTGCAATAACGTTGGCCGCCGTCCCGCCAGCGCCGACTTATTGGCGTGGCTGTATAGACCGGACACATAGGTAACACCTGTACGTGGACATGGGTAACGCTTCGGGGTG
>VBWA01000114.1 GCA_006218025.1 Rhodocyclaceae bacterium
GTCGATTCTGCCGGTAGAGGGGTAAACTGTCAGCTATCTCGACGGTTCACACGGGCAACAGCCGCTCTAGTTTATTTGCACGAGATGCAAGCGTCTGCTGGATTTGACGACGCAGCGGCCGATTGGCTCGTCCGGGATGTGCTACGACGCAGTTGGATGGCGGTGTACGAGGGACGTTTACCGCTACGGCAGATGACTCGACGTCGGCAACGACGGGCGCGACGGACGACGATGACGCTATCGGCGACGACGACATCGGCGACGACGACGCCGACGATGTCCGCAACGACGGGGAAGCGACATTAAGGTGTCGGCTTCCGACGGATCGGCATTAAGGTGTCGGTTCCGGACGGCAGGGGTGCGGCATTAAGGTGTCGACCTCCGACGACGACGACGACAGCGTTCGACCACTTCTTTATTGCGGGACGTACTGGATACAGAAAACAATTGCAAAATCAAAAGTAAAAACTAGCCGAGTATCAGCACGCCGCTTAAACGAAGAGGTCGAACGCATTTAACCTACAAAGAATTAGCCACGTCTGTATTTCGGTTTTCGTTTCCGACGACAATCGACAACGACGGTACGATGCGGTCGGGTGGCACGATGATCACCTGACGTCGACAGCGAGACCGCATCCGACAACGAGTGCACGAGCGGAGCACGGCCCGGGGGACGAACATCTCCACAGCTCGACTGGCTATCGGATACTCAAATTTATTTGCACGAGTGCAAGCGTCTGCTGGATAGTGGAGACGCAGTAACCGATATGTGACCGGCCCGAGACGTTCGTCGACGATGTTGGCTGGCGGAGGCACTACCCGGACGCTCCTCGAATTCGCCACTCGACAACGATGCGGCGACGACGCGGTGACGACGACGACGATGTCGTCAACGACGACGACGGTCGTGGACCGCGCGGCAACGACGTCGGCAACGACGGTCGGCGACGGCGCGGCGACGACGACGACGACGTCGTCAACGACGACGACGGTCGGAAACCGTGCGGTCACGACGTCGGCAATGACGACGTCGGCGACGACGCGGCAACGACGACGGCGACAAGGACGACAACCGCCACGCCGGCGTCGATGACGTCAACGAATGACGCCGTCACGTTGACACCTAACCTAAATAGAATTACTCCCGTCTGTAATTCGGTTTTCGTTTTCCGAAATTAACCAACACTCAATTATCTATTCA
>VBWA01000115.1 GCA_006218025.1 Rhodocyclaceae bacterium
ACTTGCAAAACAGGTTGACGAGAAACAGACTTGGGATTACGAACTTGAGCTTGACCAACCCCACAGGTATCTTTTAACTCTTTATGAGCCACCTCAATTTGCCATCTGTCAAAATAGATCTGCAATAACTCGCTTGCTTGGCTTTCTAGGTCAGTAGTTAAGAGAAAAGCAGGTTGACGATAAAGTATTCTACCTTTTTTAGTTTTTCTATAAGGTGTAGGTCTTACTACTAAAAGTCTTAGTTTTTTCTTTCCTGCTCCTCTTTGCCATAATACATCACCTACTTCTTTATAATATACTTTCCTAAATTTTGCTCCATGAAATATTTCCTGCTCTTGCCAAGATATGCTTTCATCCTTCAATATTTCTTCTGGTGTAAATTTTTCTTTTCCATAAAAAGCCCTTCCTTGCTCATTCTTATAACACAATTTTGCATCTTTACGTGTTCTTGCTATCAGTATTGTTCTTTCTAGTTCTGCCTTAAATATTGTTTCATTACAAAAACTTCCATCCATTGTCCACACTATTATTTTTTCTCGCTCTCCTAACTCATCTATATCTTTACGCATTTGTTTGAGCATCTCTACTGTTTTTATACTTAAGTTATTTTTCTTTATCTCTTGTTTATATACCTCTTTATCTTCTTTTGTTGCCAGCTTTCCAGGCTTTTTCACTGGTGGCACTTCTTGAAAGTACACTGGTATTGCTCTAGCACTTACTCCATACTTTTGATGCAATGGCAATAGTACTGCTGCATGTAAATATCTTATTCCATATTGTAAATTTAGATGAAATGGCGGACTCATTGCGTCTCGACCCCATTGTGCTGAAAGGATTTTTTTTCCACTCTTTTTCAACCTTGTATCATCTACTGCTATGGCTATGAATTTCCCTTTACTCATTTGCACTGCCTCTGATAGCATTGGCTTAAATAATTTTTGCTCTTCCCACTTACTTCTATTGTTTAATTTGTACTCGCTACTCCAATCTCCCTTAGGTTCTTTTACTAGCCAACTTCTCGCTATTGTTCTTCTTCCTATTACTATCATTTGCCTTAGGGCTTGTCCCATTGCTCTATATGCGCTTCTTTTTTGCGAAAACACTTTTTCCCAACTCATCATCATTGCTACTATTATTTGTATCATTATTAGCTGCCTCTTTTGTTTTTTTACTTCTGGCAGCTTATATTTTTTT
>VBWA01000116.1 GCA_006218025.1 Rhodocyclaceae bacterium
GGAAACACTGAATAAGTATCAAACACTGTGAACGATTTCTTTGTCATGGAGTCAGACAAAGGGTTGCGATCACAAGGGATAAGACGATGAAACAAATGACGCTGGCTGCGACACGAGGATTCGAGAAACACAACCGGGCAACGCGCAAGGCGGAGTTTTTGGCGCGCATGGAAAGCCTGATGCCGTGGGCCGAGTTCTGCGCCTTGATCGAACCGCATTACCCGAAGGCCGGGAACGGTCGCCCGCCGGTGGGTCTGGAACGGATGCTGCGGATGTACTGCGTTGCCAACTGGTTCAACTTGGCGGACGAAGCCTGCGAAGACGCGCTCTACGATGTCCCCGTGTTCCGCGAGTTCTGCCGGATTGACCTGGGCCGCGAGCGAGTGCCGGACGCCACGACCCTGTTGCACTTTCGCCATCTGCTGGAGAAGCACAATCTGGGTGCTGCCCTGTTTGCCAAGGTGGGCGAGTTGCTGCTGGCCAACGGCATGAAACTGTCGGGTGGCACGATTGTGGATGCGACGCTGATCGCCGCCCCACCTTCGACCAAGAACCAAGAGAAGAGTCGGGACCCGGAGATGCACCAGACCAAGAAGGGCAACGAATGGCATTTCGGCATGAAGCTCCACATCGGGACGGACAGCCAGACCGGCCTGGTCCATAGCGCCAGCGTCACGGCTGCCAACGTCCATGACAGCCATCAGGTGCCGAAGCTGCTGCATGGCGAGGAGACCCGCTTCTACGGTGACAGTGCCTACCGGGGTAAGGACCAACGCGAGCGGCTCAAGGACGTCGCGCCGAAGGCGAAGGACTTCACCAATAAGCGCGCCTACCGCAATTGTCCGCTGACAGATGCCGACAAGCAAACCAATCGGCGCAAGTCGAGCGTGCGTTCCAAGGTCGAGCACCCCTTCCTGACCTTGAAGCGCCTGTGGGGCTTTGCCAAGGTTCGCTATCGCGGCCTGGCGAAGAATGCCAATCGGGCCTTCGCCATGCTGGCGATGCTCAACATCAACAAATGGGGACGACCGCTGACGGGAGAGGTGCGTCCGGCATGAGCGGAATGATGGGAAATACCCTTCGTTCCGGCTCAAAACCGGTCGATTATTTGATGAAAATGCGAATAGCATCACTCTTTGGTCTCAATTTCAGTTCGTCGCTGCTTTTTGTGGCGGCTTGTTCAGTGTTTCC
>VBWA01000034.1:0-61678 GCA_006218025.1 Rhodocyclaceae bacterium
CTACTAATTTGCTCGCTTCGCTCGGCTATCACCCGCCGCTCCGAACGAGTTGTTTCACGTTAATCCCTATGCCAGGAATCATGGAGCACATCTTATGGCGCTAAAGATCGGAATCGACGTCGGCGGCACCTTCACCGACTTCGTCGTGACGCGAGACGACGCCGAGCCGGCCATTTTCAAGACGCTGTCGACGCCGTCCGACCCGTCGATCGCCGTGGTCAATGGCCTCACCGACATCGCTGCCAGCATGAACCCGCCGCTGTCGCTGGAAGCTTTTGCGCCGACCATCGACACCATCGTGCATGGCACCACCGTCACCACCAACGCGACACTGACCGGCACCGGCGCAAAATGCGGCCTGCTGACCACCGAGGGCGTGCGGGACGCCCTGGAAATGCGCCGCGGCATCCGCGAGGAGCAGTACAACAACCGCTACACCAACGTCAAACCCCTGGTCCCGCGCTATCTGCGTGCCGGCATCAGCGGCCGCCTCGACCGCAATGGTGCCGAGACCGCGCCGCTCGACCTGGCGCAGATCCGCGAGGCCATCGCCCTGTTCAAGCAGGAAGGCGTGCAGGCCGTTTCGATCTGTTTCATGAATTCCTTCGCCAATCCGGCGCACGAACAGGCGGCAGCCGAACTGGTCAGAAAGGAAATGCCCGGCGCCTATCTTTCGGTCTCCACCGACCTGCTGCCCTCGATCCGCTTCTACGAACGCGTGAGCACCACGGCGCTGAATTCCTACGTCGGCCCCAAGCTCAACCATTACCTCGATCAGTTGGTCGGTCGCCTCAAGGGCATCGGCTTCAAGAACCTGCTCTTGATCATGCAGTCCAACGGCGGCGTCATCACGCCCCAACTGGCGCGCGAAAAGGCCGCCCTGACGCTGCTCTCCGGCCCCGCCGGCGGTCCCGGCGCCGGACTGTTCTACGTCCGCTTGCACGGCCAGAACAAGTGCATCACCACCGACATGGGCGGCACCAGCTTCGAAGCCTCGGTCGCGGTGGATGCGCCGATGATCAAGAACGACGGCGAAATCGCCCGCCACAAGATCGCCTTGCCCATGCTCGACATCCACACCATCGGCGCCGGCGGCGGCTCGATCGGCTGGCTCGACGAAGGCGGCATGCTGCGCATGGGTCCGCAAAGCGCCGGCGCCGATCCCGGCCCGGCCTGCTATAGCAGGGCCGGCAAGCTGCCGGCCACGACCGACGCCAACGTGGTGCTGGGCTACCTCGACCCCGGCTTCTTCGCCGGCGGCAAGATGAAGCTCGACGCCGCCGCCGCGCGCGCCGCGATCGAGGAGCACATCGCCAAACCCATGGGCCTCTCGGTCGAGGAGGCCGCGGCCGGCATGTACCGCGTCGCCTGCAACAACATGGCCCAGGGCGTGCGCGAAGTCACCATCAAGCGCGGCTTCGACCCGCGCGAATTCCCCTTCATTCCCGCCGGCGGCGCCGGCCCGATCCACTCCTGCCTGATCTGCAGCGAACTCGAAATCCCGCTGCAGATCGTGCCGCGCGAATCCTCGGTGCTGTGCGCCTTCGGCATGCTGATGAGCGAGCTCAAGCATGACTTCGTGCGCACCTTCGTCGCCCGCCTCGAAGCCATCGACTGGCCGCGACTCACCGCGATGATCGACGAGATGTCGGCGGACGGCACACGGCAGCTGGTCGAGGAGCGCATCGCCGAGGAACGCCGCCGCTACGAGGTCAGGTTCGACTGCCGCTACATCAAGCAGTACCACGAGGTGTCCTTCAGCGTGCCGCGCGAGCTGATCGACAGCCGCGATACCGTGGCCATCGCCCGCGCCTTCAATGCCGAACACAACCGCTTGTACGGCTATTCGCTGGAAGCCGAACAGACGCCGATCGAAATCATCAACGTCCGTGTCCAGGCCATCGGCATCACCGACAAGCCGACCTACCGCCAGGAAGCCTGGGCCGGCGCCGACGCGTCCGGTGCGCTCAAGGGCAAACGCAGCATGTACATCCCCGAGACCAAGGCCTTCCGCGACACACCGGTCTACGACGGCCACAAGATGCACTACGGCAACCGCATCACGGGCCCGGCGATGATCGAGCAGGAAACCACGGCGATTTTCGTCAGCGATTCCTACGACTGCGCCGTGGATGCGCTGGGTTCCTTCGTCATCTGGCAGAAAGGGCGCGAAGATCTCGCCGCGGCCTGCTTCAAGCAACCCGAGGAGGCACTGGCATGAGCACCCAAAAGATTGATCCCATCCTGCTCTCCGTCTATGCGCGGACCTTCAAGTCGATCACCGACGAGATGAGCATTTCGATGGAGCAGACCACGCGCTCGCCCATCCTCTGCGAAGCCAAGGACTACGTCACCGGCCTCTACGACGCCGACGGCAACATGCTGGAGCAGACCGAAAACCTGCCGATCCTGGCCTTCTCGCTGGCGCCGGTGTGCAAGTACATCAAGGAATTCTTCGGCGACGAGATCTATCCCGGCGACGTGATCTTCCACAACGACGTGTTCAGCCTGGGCAACCAGAACAACGACGTCGCCGCCTTCAAGCCGGTGTTCTTCGAAGACAAGCTGGTGGCCTGGACGGCGGTCAAAGGCCACCAGGCCGATATCGGCGGCAATGTCGCCGGCGGCTACAACCCGAATGCGGTCGAGGTCTGGCAGGAAGCGCTGCGCATCCCGCCGGTCAAGGTCGTCGAGCGCGGCAAGCTGCGCCGCGACGTGTGGGGCCTGATCTTCGCCAACGTGCGCCTCGACATCGTGCAGCACGACATGAAGGCCGAGATGGGCGCCTGCACCGTCGGCGAGCGCCGTCTGCTGGAGCTGCTGAAGAAATACGGCGTGCCGAGCTACGAGGCGCACAAGCAGGCGCTGTTCGAGGCCACGCGCAAGATGATGGAAGCCGAGATCGCCAAGATTCCCAACGGCAACTACTCGGGCGAGGGCTACGTCTACTACGACGGACGCTTCGTCGGCTCGAAATACACCATCCGCGTGGACATCGAGGTCAAGGACAAGAGCATCAAGTTCGACTACTCGCGCACCGATCCGCAAACCAACGGCTTCGTCAACGGCACCTTTACCTC
Organism: Rhodocyclaceae bacterium; assembly: GCA_006218025.1. Lineage (GTDB taxonomy): Bacteria > Pseudomonadota > Gammaproteobacteria > Burkholderiales > Rhodocyclaceae > Sulfuritalea. The sequence continues at coordinate 3,081 of VBWA01000034.1, forward strand.
CAGTGCCTCGGCCACCATCCTGACCCTGTTGCAGATGGTCAATCCGGACATCCCGCACAACGAAGGCATGGTGCAGCCGATCGAGATCGTCATTCCGAGCGGCACGATACTGAATGCCGCCTATCCGAAGGCCACCACCTTCGGCAACCACCTCTGCCCGCCCAACGCCGACGCCATCCAGCGCGCGCTGGCCCCGGTGATGCCCGACCGCGTCACCGCCGGCTGGAACAATCTGCTGGCCTCGCTGACCACCGGCCTCGATCCGAAGAACAACGAGAAGTACGTCGACATCGGCTTCATGGGCCTCAAGGGCGGTTCCGGCGCCATGCTCGGCACCGACGGCTACGACCACATCGGCATGATCGACGCCTCGGGCGGCGTGCTCGACCAGGACTACGAAATGTTCGAGCAGCAGACACCGCACACCCTGATCAAGCACGAGCTGCTCACAGATTCAGCAGGTGCCGGACAATGGCGCGGCGGACTCGGCGTCGAAACCATCTTCAAAATCGGCTCCGACGACACGCAACTGGTGACCTTCGGCGACGGCGATTTCGAGCCGGCCTTCGGTCTCTTCGGCGGCGGTGAAGGCGGCCTCAACTTCATTCGTCTGCATTACCCCGACGGCCAGACCGTGGTACCGAAGAACAAGGACCTGATCACGGGCGTACCGATGGGCACCACCTACCATCAGGTAGCCAGCGGCGGCGGCGGCTACGGCGACCCGAAAAAGCGCGACCGCAAGCTGCTCGCGGAGGAAATTCGCAACGGCGTGATCACCCCCGAAGCGGCAAAGCGCGACTACGGCTACGAGGCAGCCTGACAGATGCCACACGTCATGAAGAGCCCCCTCCCCAACCCTCCCCCACAAGGGGGGAGGGAGTCTAATCTCCCTCCCCCTTCACGGGGGAGGGCCGGGGAGGGGGTGAAGGCCGGGGAGGGGGCGCCCCGCTTGACCAAAATCGCCCGCAAACTCCGCCACTGCATGACGGATGCCGAGCGCAAGCTCTGGAGCCGCCTCCGCGCCCACCAGCTCGGCGCCCATTTCCGCCGCCAGGCACCGCTGGGCGCTTACGTGCTCGATTTCGTCTGCTTCACTGCGCGCGTAGTAGTGGAAGTCGACGGGGGCCAGCATGCCGACAGCGCGAAAGACCTCATGCGCGATGCATGGCTGCGGGCGCAAGGATTTCAGGTGCTGCGTTTCTGGAACAACGAGGTGCTGGGGAACATCGATGGGGTGCTGGAAACGATCATGGCGAAATTGAATAGTGCTGAATCACCCCCTCCCCAGCCCTCCCCCATAAAGTGGGAGGGAGACAAGCAGTCGGCACTACCTGCTCCCTCCCTTCTCGCGGGAGATGACCAATCGGCACCGCCCGCCCCCTCCCCCTTCATGGGGGAGGGTTGGGGAGGGGGAGGGGGAAAATGAACTTCGAACTGACCGACGAACAGCAGCAGATTCGCGATACCTTCGCCCGCTTCTGCGACGAGCGCATCGCGCCGCAGGCCGCCGCGCTGGACGAAGCCAAGGTCTATCCGCGCGCGCTGTTCCAGGAACTGGCCGACCTCGGCTTCTTCGGCATGCGCTATCCCGAAGAAGTCGGCGGTAGCGGTACGGCGTTGACAGAGTTCTGCCTGGCCCTGCAGGAAATAGCACGCGGCTCGATGTCTCTGGCGGGCGCGGTGGCCATGCAATCGCTGATGGGCACCAAGTTCCTGCACCTGCTGGGGAACGAGGACATCATCGAGCGCCTGTTCAAGCCGGCGCTTCGCGGCGAGAAGATCGGCGCGATCTGCATGACCGAGCCGAATGCGGGGTCCGACCTCGACTCGATCGCCACCACTGCACGGAAGGTCGATGGCGGCTATGTCATCAACGGCCAGAAGACGTGGATCACCTCGGCGCCGGTGGCCGATTTCTTCACCGTGTTCGCCAAGGCCGGCGAGGAGAAGAAGCTGACCATCTTCCTCGTCGAGAAGCAGTTCAAGGGAATCACCGTCGGCCGCGAAATCCACAAGATGGGCGTCTGGGCGCTGCCGACGTCCGAAGTCGCTTTCGACGAATGCTTCGTGCCCGACAGCCATCGCCTATCCAAGGAGGAAGGCGACGGCGAAGGCCATTTGCGCAAGACCCTGGGCGAGATCCGCATCATCACCGGCGCCATGGGTCTCGGCGTGGCGCGTGCCGCGCTGGCCGAAGCGGTGCGCTATGCCGGCGAGCGCAAGCAGTTCGGCAAGGCCATCAACCGCTATCAGGCGATCCAGATGAAGCTGGCCGAAATGGCCACCGAACTCGAAGCGGCCGAACACCTGGTGTATTACGCGGCATGGCGGCGCGACGCGGGCAAGCCGTATCACAAGGAAGCCGCGATGGCGAAATTGTTCGCCACCGAAACCGCCGCCACGGTCTGCGACAAGGCGGCGCGCGTCTTCGCTTCCTACGGCTACGCGATGGAATATCCGGTGCAACGCTACCTGCGTGATGTCCGCTTCACCCTGATCGGCGGCGGCACCAGCGAGATTCTGAAACTCATCATTGCGAAAGAAGTATCGTCATGAACGCAACAGAACGCAGGATAAAAGTCCTGCTCGGCAAGCCTGGTCTCGACGGCCACGACCAAGGCGCCAAGGTCGTGGCGCGCGCCATGATGGACGCCGGCTTCGAGGTGATCTACACGGGCCTGCGGCAGACCCCGGAACAGATCGCGCGCATCGCGCTCGAAGAAGACGTCGACGTGATCTCGCTCTCCAGCATGGCCGGCTCGCACATCCCCTTCTGCCGCAAACTCAAGCCCCTGCTCGAAGCCAATGGCCTCACCGACAAGCTCTGGGTAATCGGCGGCAACCTGCCGGCGCAGGATCACGCCGCCCTGCGCGAACTGGGTTTCAAGGGCATCTTCCCCTCCGGCTCGAAGCTCGATGCCATCACCGAGTTCATCCGGAGCAATGTGAAATGAACGCCCCGCAGAAACCGACAATGAAGAAGGTCATCAACGAGTCCGGCATCGAGGTCAAACCGCTGTACACCGCTGAGGATGTCGCCGCCAGCGGCGGCATGGCGATGGTCGGCGAGCCCGGGGCTTACCCCTTCACGCGCGGCATCCACCGCGAGATGTACCGCAAGCAGCCGTGGACCATGCGCCAGTATGCCGGCTTCGGCAACCCGGCCGATACCAACCAGCGCTTCAAATACCTGATCGCCAACGGCCAGACCGGACTCAACGTCGCCTTCGACCTGCCGACACAGATCGGCCTCGATTCCGACGATCCCCTGGCCGAGGGCGAAATCGGCCGCGTCGGCATGTCGATCGACACCCTGCGCGATTTCGAGATCGCCTTCGACGGCATCGACCTGAAAAAGATCACCGTCTCGCTGACCATCAACGGCGCTGCGGCGATCCTGATCGCGATGTACCTGGCGATGGCCGAGAAACGCGGCTACGACATCAAGGAACTGCGCGGTACGGCACAGAACGACATCCTCAAGGAATTCATCGGTCGCGGCACCTGGATCTTCCCGGTCGAGCCCTCGATCAGACTGGTCGGCGACACCATCGAATACTGCGCCACGCACGCACCGAAATACACCCCGGTCTCGGTCTGCGGCTATCACATCCGCGAATCCGGGGCGACGCCGGCGCAGGAAATCGCCTACGCCTTCTGCATCGCCAAGGCCTATGCCGACGATGCGATCCGGCGCGGCCTGCCAGTGGACGAGTTCGCCGGACGGCTGTCCTACAACTTCAACATCTTCGGCAACATCTTCGAGCAAGTGTGCAAGTTCCGCGCCGGCCGCGGGCTGTGGGCCAAGATCATGAAAGAGGAGTACGGCGCGGAGAAGCCGAGCTCGATGTGGCTGCGCATGATCGCGGCCGGCGGCGGCGGCGGCCTCACCTTCGAGCAGCCCGAAGTCAACATCGTGCGCGGCGCCTACTACGCGCTGATCTCGGCGCTGTCGGGCACGCAGACCATGGCCCTGTGTTCCTACGACGAGGCCTACACGATTCCGACCGAGTACTCGGCGCGGATTTCCCTGCGCACCATGCAACTGCTGATCGAGGAAATGGGCCTGACCGAGACCGTCGACCCGCTGGCGGGTTCCTTCTACGTCGAGACCATGACCAACGAGATGCGCAAGAAGATGGAGGAAATCATGGCCGAGGTCGATGCCCAGGGCGGCATCGTCAAGATGGTGGCCGAGGGCACGATCCAGGCCAAGGTCTCGGCCCAGGCCTACGGCATGCAGCGCAAGATCGAGTCGGGCGAGTTTCCCAAGGTCGGCGTCAACTGCTACCGCAACGAGCAGGAAGAAGACCATCCGGTCGAATTTCACCCCTACAACGAGGACGACGCGCGGGTGCAAATCGAAAGCCTCAAGCGCATCCGCGCCGAACGCGACAACAAGGCGGTGGATGCCGCGCTGACCCGCTTGCGCGGCGATGCGGCAGCGGGCCGCAATGTGATGCCGGCGCTGGTCGAGGCGGTCAAGGCTTACGCCAGCGTCGGCGAGATGACCAGGGAACTTGTCAATGTTTTCGGGCGCTACCAGGAACCCATCCGTTTCTGAACCGCCTTCGAGGAAGAAAAATGACCGAACTCAAACACTACTTCGCACCCACCAGCCTCGACCAGGCGGTCGAGTGCCTCAAGGACGGCGACGTGACCATACTCGCCGGCGGCACCGATCTGACGCCTCAAGTCCAAGCCGGGCGGGTCAAGATCAAGCACACGCTGATGAACGTCCGCCACATTCCGCAACTGTCCGGCATCACGCTGGAAGGCAAGGAAATCCGCATCGGCGCGCTGGCCACGATTACCGAGATCATGGAACACCCGCTGGTAAAGGAGCATCTGCCGGTGCTGGTCGAGGCCTGCGACCACTTCGCCAGCGACCAGATCCGCAATGCCGGCACCATCGGCGGCAACATCTGCAATGCCTCGCCGGCCGGCGACACGCTGATTCCGCTGCTGGTGCTGGACGCCTGCGTGGAACTGGCCTCGATGCCGGAAAGCAAGATCTACCGTCACTGCATGCCGCTATCGACCTTTTTCGTCGGGCCCGGCAAAACGCGCAAGTCGCTATGCGAACTGGTCACCTGCGTGCGCATCCCGCTGCCGGCGCCGGATCATGTCGCGCGTTTCTACAAACTCGGGACACGGCCGGCACTGGACATCTCGACGATTTCGATCGGCGTCGGCGGCACGCTCAAGAAAGGCATCCTGTCCAACGTAAGAGTCGCCTTCGGCGCCGTGGCGCCAACGCCGACTCGTGCTTCGCAGACCGAGCAGGCCCTGGAAGGACAACGGCTCGATGCGGCCACCATCGACAAGGTCGCGGCCGTCGCCCGCGACGAAGTCAAGCCGATCGACGACGTGCGCGCCACCGCCTGGTATCGCAAGGAAATGATCCACAACATCACCAAGAGGATACTCGGCCATGTCGCTCAAGCATGACATCGAATTCACCCTGAACGGCGTCAAGCGGCGCGTCTCGGTGGACGTCACCATGAATACCCTCGCCATGCTGCGCGACGTCATCGGCCTCACCGGCACCAAGTACGGTTGCGGCGAAGGCGAGTGCGGCGCCTGCACCATCCAGGTCGATGGAAGCTCGCTGAATTCCTGCCTGATGTTCGCGGTCGACTGCGATGGCCGCAATGTCACCACCATCGAGGGGCTGGCCAACGACAGCAAGGCCGACGCCCTGCGCGATGCTTTCGTCGAACACGGCGCGGTGCAGTGCGGCTTCTGCACCCCGGGCATGATCATGCAGGCCGATCACCTGCTGCACAAGCATCCGCACCCCAATGAGGCCTGCGTCAAGCGCGGCATCGAGGGCAACCTGTGCCGCTGCACCGGCTACAAGAAAATCGTCGACGCCATTGTCGCGACGGACGGCGCGTAAGGACAAGGACCAGATCATGAATGTTGCAGAAAAGAAACCCAGAATCATCCAGCCCGAGACGCTGATCGGCAAGCGCATCCAGAAGATGGATGCTCCCGAGAAGGCCAGCGGCAAGACCCGCTACATCCACGACATCAACCTGTCGGGTCAGCTGTACGGCAAGATCCTGCGCTCAGGCAGAATCCACGCCCTGATCAAGTCGATCGACACCTCCGCCGCCAGAGCCCTGCCCGGCGTGCACGTGGTGATCACCGCCGCCGACATTCCCGACCAGCGCCCGATCGGCGTCGCCAAGGACCATTTCCCGCTGAAAGTCGGCCGCGTCAGGAGCCAGCGCGACGAAATCGCAGCCGTGGCGGCCGAATCGGAAGAGATCGCCGAAGCCGCGCTGAAACTGATCAAGGTCGAGTACGAAGACCTGCCCGTGATCTCGAATCCCGAAGACGCCATCAAGCCCGGCGCGGCGCTGATCCACCCCGAGCCGCACGGTGCCGACGGAACCCACCTGCACCTGAAGCAGGGCATGTCGATCGCCCACAAGGGCAAGCCGGACAATATCGCCATGCGCTTCGACTACGTCCATGGCGACGTGGTCCAGGGCGAGGCCGAATCCGACGTGGTGATCGAAGACACCTTCAAGCTGCACTACGTCACCCATTGCTGCATGGGCGTCTCGGGCATGATCGCCGAGTTCGATGCATCGGGAAACCTGCTGATGTACTCGAACACCCAGGTGCCTTTCCTGCACAAGCGCGAGTTCGCCGAATACCTGAACATGGACCCGGCGCGCATCCGCATCATCCAGCCGCCCATCGGCGGCGGCTTCGGCTCCAAGCTCGACATCTATCCCTTCGAGGTGATCTGCCTCTACCTCGCGCGCGCCGCCAAGCGGCCGGTGAAAATGCTGTTCACCCGCGAAGAGGAGTTTCTTGCCTCGCCGACGCGGCAGCCGGTGCTGCTGACCTTGCGCTCCGGCTGCAAGAAGGACGGCACGCTGACCTTCCGTCAGGTGCATACCCTGCACGACAACGGCGCCTACACGTCCTGGGGCGCGACCACGCCCTTCGTCATGATGCAGACCTTCTCTTCGCTCTATCGCGTGCCGCACTGCGACTATCACACGGCCGCCGTCTACACCAACAACCCCTATGCCGGATCTTTCCGCGGCTACGGCAACCTGCAGGCCACCTTCGCCATCGAGCAGCACATGGACATGCTGGCGGAAAGGATAGGCATGGACCCGCTGGAATTCCGCCTCAAGAATGCCCAGGAAGCGGGAGAGACCACCGGCCAGGGTATGGTGTTCAAGAGTTGCGGCTTCAAGGACTGCATCACCACCGCGGCAAAACGCAGCGATTACTCGCGCAAGTTCAAGGAAAACGAAGCCAACCGCGGCAAGCCCGGCAACATCAAGCGCGGCATCGGCATGGCTTCGATGCTCCACGTCGGCGGCGGCGCCAAGATCTACCCGTCGGATGGCTGCGGCACCATCCTCAAGATGGACGACTTCGCCAACGTCACGCTGATCACCGGTGCCTCGGAAATCGGCCAGGGCTCGGAGACCGTGCTCTCGCAGCTGGTCTGCGAAGAACTCGGCCTGCCCATCTCGGCCATCACGGTAGTCAACAACGACACCGCCATCACGCCCTGGGACGTCGGCGTGCATGCCAGCCGCACCACCTTCATCGCCGGCAACTCGGCCATCGGCGCGGCGAAGAAGGCCAAGACAAAGATCCTCGCCGTGGCAGCGAAGAAGTATGAAGCGGCCGAGAGCGACCTCGACCTGCGCGGCGGCTTCGTCATCCAGGCCGCCAGCGGCGAAGTCGTAATCGAGCTCTCGAAGCTGCTGCGCAACCTGCATTTCCAGGACAAGGCCGAACTGGTGATGACCACCTTCTACTACGAGCCGCCCAGCGTGCACCAGGACAAGGGCTTCAAGGGCGACGTCTCGGCCGCCTATGCCTGGGGCACCCAGGTGGTGGAAGTCGAAGTCGATACCGACACCGGACAGGTGCGGATGACCAAGGTCACCGGCGCACACGACGTCGGCCGGGTGCTGAACCGGCTCGGCATCGAGGGACAGATCGAAGGCGGCGTGGTCATGGGCCAGGGCTATGCGCTGACCGAAGACCTCATGATCGAAAACGGCGTCATGAAGAACCCGAATTTCCGCGACTACAAGCTGGTGACGGCGCCCGAGATTCCGGAAATGGACATCTCCTTCATCGAATCGATGGACGGCGAAGGCCCGCAAGGCGCCAAGGGCGTCGGCGAGGCACCGTCGATCTGCATCGCCGCCGCTACCGCCAACGCCATAGCCAACGCAACCGGCGTGCGCATGTACGAACTGCCCTTCACCCCGGAAAAGGTTTACCGCGCGCTCCACGGCCAGACGCCGAAGCTGTACTGGAAACCCTGGAAGGCGGAATAGGCTTGAATATCTCGTCCGCAGATTACGCAGATTTCCGCAGATTTTTCGAACATGAATGCTGGAGCAAGCATGCTGAACGTATTGCCTTATCTGCGTCAATCTGCGAAATCTGCGGATCAAGGATTTTCTTAAGATGAAACCACGAACCATCCTCTCGATGGAACAGGCCCTGTCGCTGCCGTATGCGACGCTGCGCTTCGCCCAACTGGGCTGGCGCGTGATCCGCATCGAGTCGACGCCCAGCGGCGAAGGCCTGCCCGGCGACCCCAACCGCTACATCGGCGGCAAGGTCGTCGATGACGACCGCCGCAGCTACTTCATCGCACCGAACGTCGGCAAGGAAGCCATCGCGATCAACCTGAAAGACCCGCAGGGCCAGGAACTGCTGAAGCGCCTGATCACGGAACTCGACGTCGATGTCTTCTGCTGCAACACCGTGCCCAAGCGCTACATGCAACTCGGCATCGACTACGAAAGCCTTTCCGCCGTGAAGCCCGACCTGATCTGGGCCGGCATCTCGGCCATGGGCCCGGAATATCCCGACGCGCCCGGCTACGATCCGGTGATCCAGGCCATGGCCGGCTACATGGAACTGACGGGGCCGGCCGACGGCCCGCCGACGCTGTCCGGCGTGCCGCTGATCGACCTCAAGGCCGGCGACGAGGTCTACGCCGGAGTGATGATGGCGCTGCTGGAGCGCGCCGAAACCGGCAAGGGCAGCCGCATCGATGTGTCGATGCTGCAGGCGGCGGCCTCCTGGCTGATCACCACCCTGCCCCTGCTCGACTTCGACTGCGATCCCTCCGAAATCACCCGCTGCGGCAACGAGCATCGCAAGTTCATCCCGACCAATGTCTACCCCACGGCAGACGGCTTCATCTACCTCGCTATCGGCAGCGACGTGCAATGGCGGCGCCTGACCGAGATCCCATTCTTCGCACCGGTGGCCAATGCCGTGCGCGTGACCAACGAAGGCCGCCACCAGGAGCGCGAGGAGATCCACCGCGACATGGCGGCGGTAACCCGCCGTCTCGCCACCGCCGACATTGCCGCAGAGTTCCGCAAGGCGACCATCCCGCATGCGCCGATCCATGACATTCCCGCAGTGCGTGAAATGCCCGCGGTCAGCAGCCGGCTCACCACCACCCGAACGCCGCAGGGCAAGACGGTGCGCATGCAGCCGATGGCTGTCGATGTGCCGGGAGCGGGCGGCGAACTGAGCTTCCCCGCCAAGTACGGCGCGCACACCATGGCGATATTGCAGGAGGCCGGGTTCTCGCCGGCAGAGTGCACACACATGAAGGAAAAGGGCATCATCGCGGCTTAGGACACTGAATTTCTTGCAGCTCGCAGCAAACGCTTTCATACAAATCAATCAAGGAGGAGACACCATGCAAATCAGAACACTCGTACTGGGCCTTTTCGGCGTCGCGCTGGCTGCATCCATGTCGGTGCAGGCGCAGGTCAAGATCGGCGTGATGGCATCATCGACCGGGCCGATCGCCTTCGTCGGCATTCCGCAGAAAAACGCGGTCGCCCTGCTGCCGAAGAAGATCGGCGACCTCAACATCGAATACATTACCTTCGATGACGCCAGCGATCCGACGCAAAGCGTGCAGCTCACCAAGAAGCTGCTCGGTGAAGAGAAGATCGATGCCCTGATCGGCCCATCCGGCTCCGGCAACGCCATGGGCGTGCTGGCCTTCATGGCCGAAGGACAGACGCCGATGCTGGCGCCGGTCGGCACCTCGGCCGTGGTGCTGCCGATGGACGACAAGAAGCGCTGGGTATTCAAGACCCACCCCAATGACGACGTGATCAGCGAGGGCGTCGTCGCGGCCATGACCAAGCGCGGCGTCAAAACCGTCGGCTTCATCGGTCGTGCCGATCCCTACGGCGAGAACTGGTACAAGACCTTCGTCCCGATGGCGGAAAAGGCCGGCATCAAGATCGTCGCCAACGAGCGCTACAGCCAGAAGGACACCAGCGTCGTCGCCCAGGCCCTGAAGCTCATCGCGGCCAAGCCCGATGCCATCCTGGTCGCCGGCGTGGCCGCCGACGCCGCCATGCCGCACTCGCAGTTGAGCGATTCCGGCTACAAGGGTCACATTTTCCAGACCCATGGCGCGGCATCGAGCGCCTTCATCAAGATCGGCGGCAAGAAGGTCGAAGGCGCGCTGATCGTCGGCCCGCTGCTGGCCGTGCCGGATGAAATCCCGGACAGCTTCCCGACCAAGAAGATCACCCTGGACATGGTCAACGGCTACGAGAAACAGTTCGGTTCCAAACCGCCGATCTTCGCCGCCGGCACCTATGACGCCGGCCTGCTGCTGATCCGCGCCATCCCCGAAGCCGCCAAGAAGGCCAAGCCGGGCACCCAGGAATTCCGCACGGCGCTGCGCGACGCGCTGGAAGGCACCAGGGAGTTGCTGGCCTCGCAGGGCGTCATCACCATGTCGGCCAAGGACCACTCCGGCTTCGACCACCGCGGCCGGGTGCTGATGACCGTCAAGGACGGCAATTTCTCGATGGTCAAGGACTGATCGCATCGATCGCGCCGGCCGGGGCTGAACCCGGCTGGCGCGGCTTGCGCCTCATCACTCCGGCCATGACTCCCTCCTACCGCATCTCCACCCGCTACAGAATGTGGTGGTGCATCACCGCGCACAACTCCCGACCATCCCGCCACCGCGCAGGATGATGAGCGTTGCGGTCCACTCCGGATCGCACATGTGACGGACGGCGCGAAGTGTTTCACAAGCTCGCGCGCACCAGCACAAAGGGGGATGCAGATGAATCTGGCAAACGTTTCACTGGAAGACAAATACCGGCGGGAACGCGGTCGCGTTTTTCTCACCGGCATGCAGGCCCTCGCGCGCCTGCCCATGCTGCAGCACGCCATCGACCGCAGCGCCGGCCTGCATACCGCCGGCTACATTTCCGGCTATCGCGGCTCGCCGCTGGGCGGGCTGGACACCGCGCTGCACGCCGCCGGCGCCTTTCTGAAGCAGCACGACATCACATTCCAGCCGGGCGTCAACGAAGACATAGCGGCCACCGCGATCTGGGGCACACAACAACTGCACCTGTTCCCCCAACCGAAGTTCGACGGCATCTTTTCGATGTGGTACGGCAAGGGCCCGGGCGTCGACCGCTGCGGCGACGTCTTCAAGCATGCCAACCATGCCGGTACCGCAAAGCATGGCGGCGTACTGCTGATCGCCGGCGACGATCCCTCGGCCCGCTCCTCGGCCGTCGCGCACCAGAGCGAACACATGTTTTCCGCTTGCGGCATTCCGGTGCTGGCGCCTGCCGACCTGCAGGAGTACCTCGATTTCGGCCTGCACGGCTGGGCCATGTCGCGCTATTCGGGCTGCTGGGTGGCAATGAAAGTCACCTCGGATACCGCGGAAAGTTCGGCCACGGTGGAACTCGCCCCGGAGAACATGAAATTCGTCATTCCCGACGATTTCCGTCTGCCGCCGGACGGCGTGCATATCCGCTGGCCCGACCCGCAGCTGGCGCAGGAAAGTCGCCTGCAGGAGTTCAAGGTTTATGCCGCGATCGCCTATGCCCGCGTCAATCGGCTGAACCGGATCATTTTCGACAGCCCGCGCCCGCGCCTCGGCATCATCGCCTGCGGCAAGGCCTATCTCGACGTGCGGCAGGCGCTGGACGATCTCGGCATCGACGAAGCCTACGCCGCCGACATAGGCCTGCGCCTGTTCAAGGTCGGCATGCCCTGGCCGCTGGAGGCCGATTCGGTACGCCATTTCGCCGAAGGCCTCGAGGAAATCCTGGTGGTCGAGGAGAAGCGCCAGATCATCGAATACCAGTTGAAGGAAATGCTCTACAACTGGCGCGAAGACGTGCGCCCGCGCGTCATCGGCAAATACGACGAATCCGGCGAATGGCCGGTGCCGGTGAATCGCTGGCTGTTGCCGCCAACCGCCGAACTGACGCCGGCCATCGTCGCGCGAGCAATCGCCGCGCGTATCGCCCGCTTCCATACCTCGGAGCGCATCGCGGACTACATTGCCTTCCTCGACGAGAAGGCCAAGGCCTTGTCGAGGCCGCGCGTGGCATTGATGCGCATGCCCTGGTTCTGCCCGGGCTGCCCGCACAACCAATCGACCAAGGTTCCGGAAGGCAGCTGCGCCCTGGGCGGCGTCGGCTGCCATCTGATGGCCGTCGCGATGGACCGCAACACGCTCACCATTTCCCACATGGGCGGCGAAGGCGCCGCCTGGCTCGGCATCGCCGGTCACAGCGGCACGCAGCATGTCTTCGCCAACATGGGCGACGGCACCTATTTCCATTCCGGCTTGCTCGCGATTCGCGCCGCAGTCGCGGGAAAAATCAACATCACCTACAAGCTGCTGTTCAACGACGCCGTCGCCATGACCGGCGGCCAATCGCTGGACGGCACGCTGACGGTGCCGCAACTGACGCGGCAGCTCGCGGCGGAGGATGTCAAACGCATCATCGTGATGTCCGACGAGCCGGAGAAATACGCCGGCGTCCGCGACTTCGCGCCCGGTGTCGAGATCCGCCGCCGCGACGCGCTCGAAGCGACCCAGATCGAGCTGCGTGAAACCCCGGGCGTCACCGCACTGATCTATGACCAGACCTGCGCCGCGGAAAAACGCCGGCGGCGCAAGCGAGGTCTCTTCCCCGATCCTGCCGTACGCGTCTTCATCAACGAAATGGTCTGCGAAGGCTGCGGCGACTGCAGCATCAAGTCCAACTGCCTGGCCGTGATTCCGGTCGAAACGGAATTCGGCCGCAAGCGCGCCATCGACCAATCCTCCTGCAACAAGGACTATTCCTGCGTCGCCGGCTTCTGCCCCAGCATCGTCACCGTGCACGGCGGCACGCTGCGGCGCGGACGCGCCCTGCAGTCGGCAGCGACCGACTTCGCAGACCTGCCCGAGCCTGCGCCCGCCAGTCTGGCAGAACCCTACGGCATCCTGATCACCGGCGTCGGCGGCACCGGCGTGGTGACCATCGGCGCGCTGCTCGGCATGGCCGCGCACCTCGAAGGCAAGGGGGTCACCGTTCTCGACATGACCGGTCTGGCGCAGAAAGGCGGCGCCGTGATGTCGCATGTACGCATCGCCGGACAGCAGAGCCAGCTTCATTCGGTACGGATTGCCACGGGAGAAGCCATGCTCCTGCTCGGCTGCGACATTGTCGTCGCCGTCAGCGACGATGCCCTTTCCAAAACCACCGTCGGTATCACGCAAGCCGTCGTAAACACCGCACAAACCATCACCGGCGAATTCATGCGCAACCCCGATCGCGCCTTTCCGGAGGGCGCCATGGAGCAGTCGGTGATCGATGCGGTGGGCGCCGCCGCGGCGACCTTCATCGACGCCAGCCGGCTGGCCACGCGCCTGATGGGAAATGCGATCGCCACCAATATCTTTCTGCTCGGCTATGCCTTCCAGCGCGGCTTGTTGCCGCTGTCGTCCGCAGCCCTGCTGCGCGCGATCGAACTCAACGGCGCCAGCGTCGAGGAGAATCAACGCGCCTTCGCCTGGGGCCGGCGCACGGCTCTGGATCCGGCCGGCGTCGAAGTCCTGGTCGCCTCGGGCGAAACCAGCGCGCCGGCACACAAGCTGTCCGCCAGTCTCGCCGAAACCATCGAACGCCGCCGCGACTACCTGACGGCCTATCAGGATGCCGCCTACGCCGGACGCTACGTCGCCTTGGTCGACCGAGCGCGCCAGCATGAAGCAAGAGTCGGCGCTGGCGGTACGGCGTTTGCAGAGGCCGTGGCCCGCAACTACTTCAAGCTGCTGGCCTACAAGGACGAATACGAAGTCGCGCGGCTATTCAGCGACCCGGAATTCCAGCGCACGCTGGCCGCCGGCTTCGAGGGCGACTACCGCCTCAACTTCCACATCACGCTGCCCTGGAGCCGCGGCGCCAAGCCCGGTGACGAGCCGAAGAAAATCCGCTTCGGCCCATGGCTGATGCCGGCCATGAAGCTGCTCGCCCGCTTCAAGTTCCTGCGCGGCACGTCGCTCAACCCCTTCGGCCCGATTGCCGAACGCAGACAGGAACGCGAACTGATCGCCGACTACGAGCGCACCGTGGCACACATCCTGGAACGGCTCGATCACGGCAACCTGGATGTCGCGGTGGCGCTGGCCCACGTTCCCGAAACCATCCGCGGCTACGGCCCGGTGAAGGAACGCTCCGTCCTTCAGGCACAGGCCAAACAGAATGAATTGATGGCGGCCTTCAATCAGCCGCAAGGCGTGACTGCGCTGCCGGCTTGACGGCCTGATTACCTGATCAAGCTCGGGCCTATTGATGTCAGCGTACTGCTCGATCGGTTGCAGTCTTTCGCATCTGCTCTGCTGATACTGCACTTCGAATTTGAACTCGCGCAGAAGCCGCTTTGCAATCAACCAATACCAGGGTCATTACGCCGAATAGATTTGTGGGGCTTGTGTATCTTTCGGCTTGAATGATAGACTACTCAAGGTAATTGGTGGCGAAGGGGGTGCTCACGCTGAATGAACCAACAGCGCAAAAGCTTGGGGCCGCACCCGCATTCACAACCACGCAGCAAGCCGCCGGCAACACGGATCGACACGCGTCGCAGAACTTAGTCCGTTACAGTCGCAGAGGAGCTTCCCATGATCTCCACCATCGTCTTTATCGATTCCCGTATCGCCGACCCTGAATCGCTGATTGCGGGACTGGCTGAGGGAACCGCGTGGTTCCGCCTCAATGCCGGGGAAGACGGGGTCGCGCAAATGGCGGCCATCCTGTCTGCATACAATGGGCTGAACTCGATCCAGATCGTCTCGCACGGCAGCCCCGGCAGCATGACGATCGGATCGACCACGCTGGACAGCGCCTCCCTGTCGGAATATGCCGCCACCCTGGCGCAGATCGGCTCGCACCTGACAGAGAACGGCGACATTCTGCTGCTCGGCTGCAATGTCGGCGCCGGCGAGACGGGAATCCCGTTCATCGAAGCGCTGGCAAACGTTACCGGGGCGGACGTGGCCGCATCGGACGACGCGACCGGAGCAGCAAGTCGCAACGGTGACTGGGTCCTGGAGTCGAACGCAGGCGCAATCGAGGCTTCCCTGGCGTTTTCGGCGCAGGCTCTTGAATCCTTCCAGGGAATTCTGGATGTCTTTACCGGAACCGCCGGGGTGGACAACCTGGTGGGCACGGCGGGCGATGACACGTTCAGCGGCCTGGGCGGCAACGACAGTCTCGAAGGCGCTGCCGGCAACGACGCCATCGACGGTGGCACCGGCTACGACCGGGCCATTTACGTCAATGCTCCGGCCGGCATCAGCGTAGACCTTGCCGCTGGCGTCGTGAGCGATGGCTACGCCAACACCGACACCCTGATCAGCATCGAAAGCATCCAGGGTTCGCACTTCAACGACCTGCTGACCGGCAACGGCGCGCAGCTGCTGACCTACCAGATCACGGCGGCAACGACACGATCGACGGCGGCGGCACGGCCCCGTCCTCCTACGTCACCCTCACCTACGCCAGTTCGCCCGGCACGGTGAACGTCAATCTGGGCACCGGCACCGCCAGCGACGGCTTTGGCGGCACCGACACCCTGACGAACATCGATGGCGTGGTCGGCAGCGCCTACGACGACATCCTCACCGGCGGCAGCACGAGTTCGCAGCTCCTCGCCATCAACCTGTTCGAAGCCTTCGAAGGCGGCCTGGGCAACGACACCATCGACGGCGGCGCGGGCGGCGACCGGGCCAGCTACCAAAGCGCGGGGGCCGCGGTCACCGTCACCCTGGGCGAAGGCGTGGCCGACGGTTCGGCCACCGGCGGGGCCGGCACCGACATCCTGCGCAACATCGAAGACATCCGCGGCTCGGGCTTTGGCGACACCCTCAACGGCAACTCGACCAACAACACCTTCGAAGGCCTGGCCGGGGACGACGCCATCAACGGCGGCGCCGGCTACGACCAGGCGCGCTACAGCCGCTCCACCGCGGCCATCACGGCGACCTTCACCGGCGGCGGCGGCGGTACCGTTCTGGACGGCTTTGGCAACACCGACACCCTGACCGGCATCGAGGAAATCTACGCCTCGGACTTCGCCGACACGCTCACCGGCAGCAGCAGCAACGACAACTTCCGCGGCCAGGCCGGCAACGACATCATCGACGGCGGCGCCGGTTACGACCGCGCCCTCTACACCACCGGCCCGGTCGGCGCCGGCGTCACGGTGACCCTCACCGGCGCCCCCGGCTCCGGTACCGCCACCGACAACTACGGCCACACCGACACCCTGATCAGCATCGAAAGCATCCAGGGCTCGCACTTCAACGACCTGCTGACCGGCGCAACGACACCGTGACCTACAACTCGTCCTCAGGCGGCGTGACGGTCAATCTGGCTGGCAACTCGGCTCTGGACAGCTGGGGTGGCACCGACACCCTGGCGGGTATCGAGAACATCACCGGTTCGAACTTCAACGACTCCCTGACGGGCGACACTGGAAACAACGTCATCTTCGCCCAGGGCGGCAACGATCTCCTCGTCGGCGGCCTCGGCAACGACATCCTGGACGGCGGCGCCGGCAACGATGATGCCACTTACACTGGAAACCGAGCCAGCTACGCGATCAACTCGCTGGGCGGCAGCACCTACACCGTGGCCGGGCCTGATGGCACCGATACGGTCAGCAATATCGAACGACTGGTCTTCGCCGACGGGAACGAGCTTCTTCCAGTGATGGATGCGGTGGTCAGCTTGTTTGGCATTGCCGCCGGCACGGGTGGCTTCGTCATCAATGGTCAGCATGCGGGTGACAGCAGTGGCCGCAACGTCGCGGCGCTCGGCGACTTCAATGGCGACGGACTGGGCGATGTCGTGGTGGGCGCGCCCTGGGCCGACCCGGCCGGAGGCGGTGCCGCCGGTCGCAGCTACGTCGTGCTGGGCCGTAGCGACGGCAGCGCCGTCGAACTCTCCGCCGTCGCCACTGGCAGCGGCGGCTTCGTCCTCAATGGCGAGTACGCGCGCGACTTCAGCGGCCTCAGCGTCTCCGGCGCCGGCGACGTCAATGGCGACGGCCTGAAGGACCTGATCGTTGCTGCCCCCGGCGCCGACCCGGTGTCCGGCAGCAGTGCCGGGCGCAGCTACGTCATCTTTGGCCGTACCGGCATGGCACCGATCGATCTTTCTGCCGTGGCCTCAGGCAGCGGCGGCTTCGTCATCAATGGGCAAAATGCCGGCGACCTCAGCGGCCTCAGCGCCGCCGGCGCCGGCGACGTCAATAACGACGGCCTGGCCGACCTCATCGTCGGCGCCCCCGGCGCCGACCCAGCGTCCGGCAGCAGCGCCGGGCGCAGCTACGTCGTCTTCGGTCGCACCGCGACGGGCGCCGTCGACCTCTCGGCGCTCGGCGGAGGCGGCTTCATCATCGACGGCCAAAGCGCCGGGGAACACAGCGGCTGGAGCGTCGCCGGCGCCGGCGACGTCAATGGCGACGGCCTGAGCGATCTGATCGTCGGCGGCTTCCTCGGAACCACGGCCGCCGGAAGCCATGCCGGGCGCAGCTACGTCGTCTTCGGCCGCAGCGGCAGCAGCACGGTCGATCTCGCCGCAGTCGCCACGGGCATCGGCGGCTTCGTCATCAACGGCCGAAGCGCCGGCGAAGGCAGCGGTCGCAGCGTTGCCGCCGCCGGCGACGTCAATGGCGACGGCTTGAATGACATCATCGTCGGCGCCCCCTGGAGCGATCCCGCCGCCGGCACCGATGCCGGACGCAGCTACGTCATCTTCGGCCGCAGCGATACCGCCGCCGTCGATCTTTCGGCCGTGGCCACCGGCAGCGGCGGCTTCGTCATCAATGGCCGATGCGCGGGCGAGCAAAGCGGCTGGAGCGTGGCTGGTGCCGGCGACATCAACGGCGACGGACTGGCCGACCTGATCATCGGCGCCCCCTGGAGCGATCCCGCCGCGGGCGCCCAGGCAGGCCGCAGCTACCTTGTCTTCGGCCGCACCGATACCACCGCCATTGACCTGTCGGCCGTGGCCACCGGCAGCGGCGGCTTCGCCATTACCGGACAAAGCTCCGGCGACCAGAGCGGGATCAGCGTCGCCGGCGGCGGCGACATCAACGGGGACGGTCTGGCCGACCTGATCGTCGGAGCGCACTGGGCCGACCCGGCGGCCGGCGAATTTGCCGGGCGCAGCTACGTGATTTTCGGCAGCGCCACGGGGGTGTTTGCCACCACCCCCATCACCCATATGGGCACCAGCGGCAACGACGTGCTTACCGGCAGTGCGGGCAGCGACCTCATGATGGGCGGCCCCGGCGCGGATCAGTTCGTTTTCAATCAGGCGCTGAATCCCGCGATCAATCTCGACCGGATCCGCGATTTCGTCGCCGCCATCGACCAGTTCGAGCTAGCCAGCACCGTGTTCTCGGGACTGCCGGCAGGCGCGCTGGCGAGCGATGCCTTCGTTTCAGGCGCTGGAAGGACGACGGCCGCCGATGCCACTGACCGCATCATCTACAACCTGACCAGCGGGATGCTCTACTTCGATGCCGACGGCAACGGCGGCGGCAGTACCCCGGTTGCCTTCGCGCAGATCACTTCGGCAATCAAGCCCGCACTGAGCGCCAGCGACTTCGTGGTGTTCAGCTAGCCCAGGTTGGCTTTCGGAACCAGTCAGCAAATCGCCGTCGTGCCAGCGCCGACTCCTGCGCGGCACGACGCTCAAGCCGTTGGCCGGATTGCCGAGTGCAGGCACGAATGCAAACTGATCGCCGACTACGAGCGCATGGTGGCGCGCATCCTGGACAAACTCGATCACGGCCTTCGACCAAACATCAGTCGTGACAGCACAAGCGGCCTGACAGCCTCGTTATGGATATGGAATGATTGCACTTGAAATCACCGTTCGGGCTGAGCCGTGAGCTTGTCGAACGGTCGAAGCTCCACGCGCCCTTCGACAGGCTCAGGGCGAACGTTCACGTAAATTAGTGCCGAATCAATAACGACGCTCCAGCGGACGGTCGGCAACGGACAAATCGCGTTAAAGCCCCGGCAAACCAACCTCCCCATAACACTTGACGGTAATAACGCAATAGGACATTATTGGCCATGATCCGATCTTTCAAGGACAAGGACACCGAGGCGATCTTCAACGGCAAGTTTGTCCGGCGTATTCCGAAGCAGGTCGCGCCCCTGGCAGCACGCAAGCTTAACCAGGTGCATGCCGCCGGATGTCTCGAAGATTTGCGCATCCCGCCCGGCAATCGTCTGGAAGCCTTGAAGGGAAATCGGAAAGGACAGCACAGCATCCGCATCAACGACCAGTGGCGCATCTGCTTTCGCTGGACGCAAGCAGGGCCGGATGCTGTCGAGATCGTGGATTATCACTAGCGAGGCCGAACATGGGACGACGTGACTTTTCCCCCATCCACCCCGGTGAAGTTTTGCTGCATGACTTCATGGAACCAATGGGGATTTCGCAATACCGGGTAGCCAAGGAAATCAGCGTGCCGCCGCGCCGCATCAATCAGATCGTGCATGGCGAGCGGGCCATTAGCGCCGACACGGCCCTGCGGCTATCGCGTTACTTCGGCCTGTCCGATCAATACTGGCTCAACCTGCAGTCACTCTATGACTTGCAGGTGGCGAAAGAGCAATTGCAGGAGACGCTGGACTCCATTGAACCGCTTGCCGCTTGAATCCGGCTGTCTCTTTCCGATACCAGCCAAACCTTGATCCTGTCGCCGCTTTGGGCCAGCGCCTTCCGGCCTTTCTATCTCCTCGGTGCGCTCTATGCACCCCTGCTGGTCGCGGCTTGGCTCGGTGCATTTCTCGGGCTATGGACCCTGCCTTCGGGCCAGTTGCTGAAGCTGCAGCACGGCCACGAGTTCATCTTCGGCTTCTCGGCGGCAATCATCACCGGCATTGTATTGACCGCGTTGCCGAGTTGGGCGGGCACTGAGGAAATCCTCGGTCGCCGGCTGGTCCTGCTGGTCGCGCTGTGGCTCGGCGGGCGCATCGCGTTCTGGGCCTCGCCCTGGCTGCCGGCGCTGCTGCCGGGCCTTATTGACTGCCTGCTGTTCCCCGCGGTCTTCATCATGCTCGCACCACAGTTGCTGCGCGCCGCCAACCGGCTCTACCTGTTGCTGCTGCCCATCCTGGTAGCGCTGTTCGCCGCCAATCTGATCTATCACCAAGGCGTACTCACGGCCAATGACGCACAGGCCTGGACAGCGCTGCGTCTCGCCGTCTATGCCATCATCGTGCTGTACGTGCTCAAGGGCGGCGTGCTGGCGCCGATTTTCACCGGCAACGCCCTGCGCGAAAAAGGCCGCGGCGAGCTCGCGCCGTTCAACATGACGCTGGAGATTGCCGCCGTCGGTGCGCTGCTCCTGCTCGCCGTGCTCGACCTGGCCGCCGCGCCGGCAGCATGGACCGGCGGCGCGGCCCTGGCCTGCGCGCTGCTGCACGGCTGGCGCACCGCGCGCTGGCAAGGCTGGCGCGTCGCCGACGTACCGCTGGTGCTGGTCATGCATCTGGGCTTCGCCTGGCTGGTGCTGGCCTTCGCCCTCAAGGCCGCCGCCGATCTGACCGGCATCGTTCCCGAAGCCGCATGGCTGCACGCCTTCACCGTCGGCAGCCTCGGCCTGATGATGCTGGGCCTGATGACCCGCGTCAGCCTGCGCCACACCGGGCGCCCGCTGGTGGTGCCGCGAACCATGCTTGTCGCCTGGGTGCTGATGTTCGTCGCCTCCCTGTTGCGGCTCGCGGCCACCGTCCATGGCCTGGGCAACGGCGTGGTCGCGCTCGCCGCCGTGCTGTGGGCGGCCGCGTTCGCGCTCTATTTCATCGTGTTCTGCAAAGCACTGCTGGCACCGAGCGCGCCGCGTTCCTCACCATGAGCGTAAACGTCGCCCATCTCCTCGCCCGCGCCGCGCAGGCTTATCCGCAGCGGCCCGCGCTGGCCCAAGGCGCGCGCCTGCTGGCTAGCTATGCCGAACTGGCCGCGCGCGTCGGGCGCCTTGCCGCCGGGCTGGCCGCGCGGCTGCAGCCCAACGATCGCGTCGGCCTGGTGATGAAGAACTGCCCCGCTTACGTCGAGCTGATGTTCGCCTGCTGGCATGCGGGCGTGGTCGTCGTGCCGATCAACGCCAAGCTGCACCCGAAGGAGTTGGAGTTCATCCTTGCCGACAGCGGCGCGCGCCTGTGCTTCGCCACCGCCGACTTGTACGCTGCCGTCGCCCCGCTCGCCGTCGCCGGTCTGGAACAAGTGATCGACGTCGATGGTCCGGCCTACGCCGGACTCTTCGCGCCTGCACCGATGCCGATCGCGCCGCGTACGGCAAACGATGCGGCCTGGCTGTTCTATACCAGCGGCACCACCGGCCGGCCCAAGGGCGTGACCCTGAGCATGCGCAATCTGATGGCGGCGCTGCTCAATTATTTCTCCGACGTCGACAGCATCGCGCCCGGCGACGCGATCATCCACGCCGCGCCGATGTCGCACGGCTCGGGCTTCTACATGCTGCCCCATGTCGCGCACGGCGGCCTCAATGTGGTGCCCGAGTCGGGCGGCTTCGATCCGGCGGAAATATTTGCACTGCTCAAGACACATCGCGGCGTCACCATGTTCGCGGCGCCGACCATGGTCAAGCGCCTGGTCGAGCATCCCGGCGAGGCCGACACCTCCGCACTCAAGACGATCATCTACGGCGGCGGCCCGATGTACGTGGCCGACTGCAAGGCCGCGCTGCGGCGTTTCGGCTTCAAACTGGTGCAGATCTACGGCCAAGGCGAATCGCCGATGACCATCACCTGTCTGGACAAGGCCATGCATGCCGACACCGCACATCCGCGCTACGAGCAGCGCCTGGCCTCGGTCGGCCATGCCTTCACCGGAGTCGAAGTCCGCGTGGCCGATGCCGACGACCGGCCCCTGCCCGCGGGCGAGATCGGCGAAATCCTGGTGCGCGGCGACACGGTCATGGCCGGCTACTGGAACAATCCCGGCGCCAGCGCCGAGACCCTGCGCAATGGCTGGCTGCATACGGGCGATGTCGGCAGCCTCGATGAAGACGGCTTCCTCACGCTGAAGGACCGCAGCAAGGATGTGATCATCTCCGGCGGCTCCAACATCTATCCGCGCGAAGTCGAGGAAGTGCTGCTGCGGCATCCGGCGGTAAGCGAGGTCTCGGTGGTCGGCCAGGCCGATCCCGAATGGGGCGAGATCGTGATCGCCTTCATCGTCCCACGCGGACACGCGCCCGACAGCGCGGAACTGGACACCCTGTGTCTCGACAACATCGCCCGCTTCAAGCGGCCCAAGCGCTATGTGATGGTCGATTCCCTGCCGAAGAACAATACCGGCAAGGTGCTGAAGACGCGGCTGCGCGAGCTGCTGGTCGGGCCGGCCACCTTTCCTGCCCATGAACCCAGGTACCCATCATGACCCCCAGCCAGATCGTCAAATTTCTTGACCAGCACGTCATCGGCCAGGATGACGCCAAGCGCCAGCTGGCCGTCGCCGTCTATACCCACTACAGAAAGATTGAACTCGCGACGCCCGGCAAGGTGGAAATCGTCAAGAGCAATGTTCTCCTGATCGGTCCCACCGGCACCGGCAAGACGCTGCTGTGCGAGACGCTTTCCCGGGTGCTCCAGGTGCCCTTCGTCACGGCCAACGCCACCTCGCTGGCGCAGAGCGAATATGTCAATGAAGAAATCGAGGCGATCCTGCAGCGGCTGATCGACAAGGCCGAGGGCGACATCGGGCAGGCCCAGCGCGGCATCGTTTTCATCGACGAGATCGACAAGCTCAAGGCCATCAGCAGCCAGCATGGCCAGACCCGCGGGACGTCCGGCGAGGGCGTCCAGCACGCGCTGTTGAAGATCATGGAGGGCGCGCCGGTCAAGATCAAGGACGCTCACTACATCGACACCACGCAGATCCTCTTCATCTGCGGCGGAGCCTTCGTCGGGATCGACGACATCCTCGCCAAGACCCATTCCTTCGGCTTCATCTCGACATCCGATGACGACAACCCGAAGGTGCTCGAGCGCCTCAACACGCGCGTCAAGCCGACTGACCTGTTCGAGTATGGGCTGATCCAGGAATTCGCCGGTCGCCTGCCGATCGTCGCCCACGTCAAGCCGCTGTCGCGCGAGATGATGGTCAGGATCATGACCGAACCACAAAACTCGATCTACAAACAATACCGCCAGATGCTGCAAAACAACGATGTGGAGCTGACGATCGAGCCGCTGGTGTTCGAGCAGATCGCCGACCTCGCGATGGAGTATCGCGTCGGCGCGCGCAGCCTGCGCGGGATTTTCGAGGAAATGCTGACGCCGGTCATGTACCTGGTGCCGGATCATCCCGAGGTGCGTCAGGTCAGAATCGCCTCGCTGTTCGAAGACCCGCGATTCATCGGAACCCGCCCGGCTGCCTAGCGCCCGCGTCTGGCGCAACCGACGTCTTGGCAGCGCACTTCCCGGCCTATAATTTCCCAAAAAACAGGAGTCGATGATCATGCCGCTGAAGAACTTGATGGTGCATCTGGATCAGGGTGAGCGAACCGCAGCAAGGCTGGAACTGGCGGTAACGCTGGCGCGCCAGCATCAGGCCCGGCTGACAGGCGTCTTCGGGCAGTTGGCCCAAGCGCAGCGAGTGGGCGTGGTCGCCTCGTGGCCCAGCCAGGACTACGTCGAGGCGCGCGATGCCAGCAAGGCCGCCTTCAAGAAAGCCACCGCCGGCCTGCCCCAGGCGGAATGGCGCGACATCAATCGCGGCAGCGAGACCGAAGTGCTGCGCCACGTCACCGACCTTGCCCGTCATGCCGACCTGGTCGTACTCGGCCAGCATGACGACAGGATCAGGGGCCATGTGCCGGAGGATCTGGTCAGCGAGGTGATCCTCAATTGCGGCCGTCCGGTGCTGATCCTTCCCTACATCGGAACGTATGCCGAAGTCGGCAAGCACCCGCTGATCGCGTGGAATGACTCCCGCGAGGCGGCCCATGCGCTCAATGACGCCCTGCCGCTGATCGAGGGCTGCAAGGAAGCGATTGTCGTGTCGTTCGCCGTCCGCCATGACGATGGCCTGGCATCCTGCGCCGAGGTAGCGCGTCATCTGGACGCCCACGGCATTAAAGCGCGTACCGAAGTGCTGGTGGTGGAAGACATCGGCATCATGGACATGCTGCTGAACCGGGTCACCGACCGCGACGCCGACCTGCTGGTCATGGGCGCCCACGGCCATATCGGCTTCCCCTTCATCAACCGCGGCGCCGGCACACGCTACATCCTGCGGCACATGACGGTGCCGGTGCTGATGTCGAGCTGATAACGGGTCGGGAGGGGTTACCCTCGTCGCCAGTCCGCGCGCGGCACGGCGCGGAAATCCCGGTTCCGGGAACCTGACAGGCACCCGTCCTGACCGGATTCGGCGTACCACCAGCGCCGACTCTTCTGCCCGCGTATTCGCGCTCCGGCGGAACGGCTCGATCGAGGGTGCAGTTTGCTCAGGAGTTGAGGGCGATGGCAAAGCTGCGCCAGGTGGATTCGCCGAGGAAACTGTAATTGTTGGCCGAGTAGTAGGAAGCCGTTGCGGCCCCGAGCGTGCTTGGCAGGAAGATCGTCAACCCCTCGGTGTTGGGCATCAGCGTGGTATGGCTGAGCACGGCATTGCTCAGCGCCGTGCTGACCGCCTGCGCGCTGGTTCTGATATCGGACGCGATGTCGGCGTCGGCGGCAACGTGATCCATGAAGTCGCCCAGATCCCGGTTGTTGGGGCGACTCGGGAAGTTGCGGCTGACATTGCGGGCAGTGCGAAGGTTGCTCTTGTCGGTGGCGTTCATGTCGGAACTGGCACTGACGAAATTGTTGATCGACGTGGTCAGTTCATCGACCAGGCTGGTGTCGATGGCGGAGAGCGTGGTTTCGTCGCCGTCCGCAACGCTGGCGTAGAAGGACTGATAGGTGCTGACGGCGCGGTTGCCCAGCGCCTGGGTGCTCATGTTGGGGGTGGTGCGCAGGCCAGCCAGCCAGTTGGTATAGTCCCAGCCGTCGCCCGGTTCGGTATTCTCGGAGGCGACAATGACATCGGCACGGGTTCTGAGGTCGGCCACCTGCTCGACCATGCCCTGCAGGCAGGTATCGAAGCCGATGAAGTCAAAACGGCCAAGGCTCGAGTTGGAAATGGCGCGGGTGGTTTCGGCGATGCTCAGATTATCGCCGTTGCTGGCGTCGTCCCACGAGGTTCCATCGAGGCCGCCGCCGTGATCCCAGATGACCAGGCCGTAGTGATCGGCCCGATAGCTCGAGGCGCCCCAGTTGATGAAGTCGGTCAGAGTCTGCTGGCTGCCGGTATTGAGTTCGCCGACACTGGTCAGCGTGCTGGCTATCGTGCTGGCGTTGGTGTCGTTGCTGATCCGGCCGCGGCGGGTATCCGTCCAGTTGCCGTTGCTCGTGTCATAGCCCGAGGCGCGGTCGACCATGACGACCACATTGACATTGGCCGGCAGGTTCGCCAGCTCCATCTCGTTGATGTCGTCGATCGCCGCACCCTCGAGGTTATTGTCGGCGGCAAGGTAGACCATGATGGTCCAGGTGCTTTGGGTGGGGCTGCCCGTGGTGGCCGCCTGGGTGCGCAGCACGAAATCATCGGCTGCGGTGAGGCCGCCGGTATCGCGGGCACTGACCCGCAGCGTGATGTCCGGGCCGCTGGCCGGGGGCGTGCCGGTGAAGGTTCGCGTTGCCGCATTGAACTGCAGCCAGGTGGGAAGCGCGCTTCCGCTGGCCTGCGTTGCCGTATAGGTGAGCGTCTGGTTGTCGGGATCGGTGAAGGCGTTCTGCGCGACCTGCAAGGACAGCGCCTGGCCCTCCCGCACGTCCTGGTCGGGAATGGGAACACTGACCACCGGCGGGCGGTTGGCAGTGCCCGTGACGACGACGCTGTAGGTGCCGGTACTGGCGCCGTAGCCGCTGGCGGCGATGTAGTAATTGCCGCTGGAGGTCGGCGTGAATTGCACTCGCGAGTCGCGGCTGGCTTCGGAATCGTCGTTGCTGGTATTCGGGATGGCTTGCCCGGTGGGGTCGAACAGGCCCTGCAGCAGGGTGTCGGGCAAGGTGCCGCCGGCGCTCGGACTGCCGCGCAGGTCGATGGTGTATGGCGTGCCCGAGGTCAACGCGACGCGGAACCAGTCGATGTCGTTGGCGGTTTCGATCGTGCCCCGCGCGTTGCCGCCCACGGCGACCACACCGGCGGTCTGGATGTTCGCAGTGAAGTCATCGCTGCCGCCGGCAACCGTCCGCAATGTGAATTGGGTGTTGGCCGAGGCGGCATGGGGGTCGGTGGCGACCAGGCGCAGCGTGAGGTCCTCGCCGTTGAGCGGCGCCGTGCCGGTGAATGCGCGCGCGTCGGCGTCGAAGCTTAGCCAGGTCGGCAGCGGGCGGCCGTTGGCCTGCACGGCGGTCAGCGACAAGGCTTCGTTCTCCGGGTCGGTGAACAGGTTCCACGGCAGGATGTATGACCAGGCGGCGCCTTCCCTGGCCGTTTGCACCGGGAGCGTTTGATTGACGATGGGCGCGAGATTGATGCTCGATACGCCCAGCTTGTAGGTGCCGGTCTGGCCTTCGGCGCTGCCGGCGGCGATGTAGTAGGTGGCGGTGATGGAAGGCGTGTAGACCAACAGCGAATCGCGGCTGGTGAGGCTCATGTTGTCGTTCGACGTGTTGCCGATCAGGCTGCCCGCAGCGGTGTAAATGCCCTTGATGGCGGTATCGGACAAGGTACCGTTGGCGCTCGGCAGGCCGTACTCGCGCACGGTGTAGGCGACGCCGGCTGTCAGGTTGACGGCAAACCAGTCGACGTCGTTTGCATTCTCCAGGCTGCCGGGGACGAGTGCGCCATTGGCGGTGACGCGGCCGCTGGTGGCGATGGACGCGATGAAATCGTCGGCTGCCACCGTGCGCACGCCCAGGATGTAGAAGCCTTCGCCTGGCGTCAGCGAGGGGGTCACCCGCAGGTAGTAGGTGCCGGCGGCGAGGCGGTCGAATTCGAGCGATTCGCTGCTGGTGTCGCCCGGACTGCGCGAGGCGGTGACCAAAGTGCCCGCGGCGCTGTAGAGGGCGACATCGGTAAGGCTGACGGCACCGGTAAGCGCTACCCGCAGCCCGTTCGCTGCCGACAGGGTGAAGCGATAGTAGTCGTCGCTGTCGAGGGGGCCGACGTAGTCGGAAAAGTTCTGCTGCGTGACGCCGGAGGTAATGACGCGAGCCGTCGGCATGGTGTTTCCTGCCGCGTCGACGGGTGCCAGGGGAGCGGCCGATGCCGTCAGCGTGTAGTCGGCGTTGGCGCCGATGGCCCCGGGATAAACCCTGAGGTAGTAGGTACCAGGATTGAGCAGGGTACTGATGGATTCCGCGGCGGTTCCCGTGGCGGCGCTGGAGGCGACGACGGTGGCGCCATTGACCCCGCCCAGCAGTTGAACGTCGGCGTTGCCGCTCAGGCCGCCGAGTGCCAGGCTGACGGTGTTGCGTTGAGCGAGGGTGAATCTGTAGTAGTCGTAGGCATCTGCGGCGCCGACGAATTCGGTGATCGCGATCGGTGCCGTGCCCAAGCTCAGCGCGCGCGCGGCGGCGATGGTATTCGGCGCCGTGTCGGCGAGCGCCGCGGCGGCGAGAGTCAGGCTGTAGTTGGTGTTGCCGGAATACTGATGAACGTTGACGTAGTAGGTGCCGGCGGCCAGCCCATTGCGCAGAATGGATTCGGCGGCGGTGCCGCCCGCGCTACTGGAAGCGATCAGCGTGGTGCCGTTGGAGGCGTAGAGCGACACATCGGCATCCGCCGTGAGTGCGCCGAGGCCGAGGCGGAAATTGCTGGTGGCCGCGGTGTTGAACTGGTACCAGTCGTCGGTGTCGGAACTGCCGACAAAGCCGGCCACCGTCCTGGTCGTCGCTCCGACTGCGCCCAGGTTGTTGGCCGCGCCATAGGTGTTGCCCGCGCTGTCGCTGGCGGCCGCGGCTTGCGCAGACAGGGCGAGGCGGTAGCTGGTGTCGCCCGCACCGGGGGTGACATGGACATAGTAGGTGCCGGCAGCAAGATTGTCGGTGCTGATGCTTTCCACGCCGGCCGCCGTGACAATGCCGCTCGCCAGTGACTCGCCGGCGGACGTCAACAACGCCACATTGGCATCGGCAGCCATGCCATCGAGTACCAGGCGGAAGTTTGTCGCTCCCGTGGTCTGGAAGCGGTAGTAATCGTGCCCATCGGCCGTACCGACGAAATCATTGAAGGTCTGCTGGGTGGCGCCCAGGGTGCCGATGTTGCGGGCGGCAATAGTAGTGTTACCGGCGCCATCGGGAACCAGGGCGAGGGCTTCGGCCCTCGCCGTGAGGGTGTAGTTGGTGTTGCCCGAGTACTGGTAGACGCGAATGAAGTAAGCCCCGGCGGCGAGCCCGTTGAAGCTGATGGCCTCGCTGGCCGTGCCCGCCAGACTGCTGGTGGCTACAGTGCTGCCGGTGAGGGCGTCGAGCAGTTCGATATCGGCGTCGGCGGTGAGCCCGGCCAGGCCGAGACGAAGATTCGATCGGGCGCCCGTGCTGAAGGAGTAATAATCGACCGGGTCGCCGGCGCCGACGAAACCGCTGCGCGTCACCGTCGCGGCAGACAACGCGCCCATGGGCGTGGCGCTGCCGGTGGAATTGTCGCTGGCGCCGCCGGGTGCGGCGGAGAGTGTCAGTGAATAACTGCCGTTGCTGTCCGGAGTTCCCTGGAACACGCGCACATAGTAGGTTCCGGCCGGCAGGTTGTCGTAGGCAATGGAATCCGCGCTGGTGCCCGAATTGACACTGTCGTCCAGGACGGTCGTCCCGTTGGCGGCCAGCAACTCGACATCGGCGTCGGCGGTCAGGCCGGCGAGGCTCAACCGGAAGTTGCTGCTGACAGTGGTGCTGAACTTGTAGAAATCGGGATCGCCGGTGCCGAAGAAATCGCTGAACACCCTCTCGGTACTGGTCAGCGGCCCGACCAGGCGGGCCAGCGCCGGCGTGTTGCCGGCACCGTCGGCAGTCGCGGTCGCGACGACCCCCAGTGTGTAGTTGGTGCTGCCGCTGTAGGGGATGACGTTGATGTAGTAGCTGCCGGCGGCGAGGTTGTTGTAGCTGATGCTTTCGTTCAGCGTGCCGCCCGCCGCGCTGTAGGCGAGCACAGTGCTGCCGTCGCTGCCGATGAGTTCCACGTCGGCATCGGCGGTGAGTCCAGAGAGCGTCAGGCCGAAATTCGAGTTGGTCGCTGTGGTGAAGCGGTAGTAGTCGTGACTGTCCTCGGGCCCGACGTAATCGGTGAATGTCTGGCGGACCGTGCCCAGCGCGCCGATGTTGCGTGCGTCGACGGTAGTGTTGCCGGCAAGGTCGGCCGGGGCGGCAGTGCTGGCGGCAAGGGAGAGCGTATAGGCGGTATTGGCAGTACCCGACGGCAAAACCCTGACGTAATAGGTGCCCGCCTCTACCGTGCGGCTGATTGCCTCGCTCGCGCTCGACAGGTTGCTGCTGGCGGCGATGCTGCCGCCGGCGGCGCTGAGCAGGGCCAGGTTGCCATCGGCGCTCATGCCCGTCAGATTGAGGTTCACCACGCTGCGGTAGGCCACCGTGAATCGGTAGTAGTCATTGCTGTCGGCGGCGCCGACGAAATCGCTGAAGGTCTGTGTTGTCGACAGCGCGCCGACGTTGCGCGCCAGCGCGAGCGTGTTGCCGGCGTTGTCGACAGGTGCCGCCGACGCGGCCGACACGGCCAGCGAATAATTGGTGTCGCCCGTGTACTGTTTGACGCGGATGTAATACGAGCCCGCCGCAAGCCGGTCCACTGAAATGGATTCAGCCGCCGTGCCCCAGTTCACGCTGGACTGCAGGACGTTGTACGACGCATCCAGCAGCTCGACGTCGGCATCGGCGGAAAGGCCGCTCAGATTCAGGCGAAAGTTCGTCGCGCCGGTGGTGGTGAAGGAGTAGAAGTCGGTGTCATCGACGGCGCCGACGAAATCGGTGAAGGTCTGGGTGAGCGCGCCGAGCACGATCGCACGCGCGGCCCCTGCGCTGTTGCCGGCTTGGTCGAGCGGCGCAAGCGGCGTCCCGGTGAGGCTCAGCGTGTACGCAGTGCTGCTGCCGCTATAGGGATAGACACGGACATAATAAGTGCCCGCGGCGGGCAGGTTGAGACTATTGATCTGCTCGTCCGTCACGCCGGAGTGCAGGCTGCTGCTCAGCACCGTGATGCCGTTCGATGCGAGCACCTGCACGTCGGCATCGGCGGCGAGGCCCGTCAGGGCAAGAGCCAGGCTGGCAGGCGCCGAGGTGGTGAAGCGGTAATAGTCGTTGGTGTCGACGCTGCCGACGTAGTCGCTGAAGACGCGCAGCGAGGTGCCCAGCGCCCCGATGTCGCGCGCCGCCGCTGCCGAGTTCCCCGCGGCATCGGCCGGTATCGCCGCCGGCGCGGTCAGCGTCAATGAATAGTTGGTGCTGCCGCTGTAGGGATGAACATGGACGTAGTAGGTGCCGGCATCGAGTCCGCTGCGCACGATACTTTCGGCCGTGGTGCCGCCGTTCCAGCTGTAGGCAAGCTCAGTGACTCCGTCGGCGGCCAGCAGTTCGACGTCGGCGTCGGCCGTGAGCCCGCTCAGGGACAGGCTGAAATTGGTCCTGCCGGTGGTGGTGAAGCGGTAGTAGTCATGGGCGTCGGTTAGCGTCCCGACGTGGTCGGAAAAGACCCTGGGCGTGGAACCCAGTGCCAGGACAGGACGGGCCGTGCCGGCCGCGCCAGCGGAGTCGTCGACCAGGCCGGCCTGCAGCGCAATGGAATAATTGGTGTCGCCGGTATAGCGCTCGACGAGGAAGTAATAAGTGCCTGCTGGCAGCGCGTCTACGGAAATGCTTTCATCGACATTGCCTACGTTGTCGCTGAAGGCGACCGAGTTACCGCCTACGTTCAGCAGATAGATGTCGGCATCGGCTGCCAGTCCGCTGAGCCGTGCCCGAAAATTGGTG
Source organism: Rhodocyclaceae bacterium (assembly GCA_006218025.1). GTDB lineage: Bacteria > Pseudomonadota > Gammaproteobacteria > Burkholderiales > Rhodocyclaceae > Sulfuritalea. Next base: position 34,468 of record VBWA01000034.1, read on the forward strand.
GCGGAACTGGTGCTGAAGCTGTACCAGTCGTACAAGTCTGCGGCGCCGACAAAATCGCTGTAGGCGATCGACGTGGGGGCCATCGTGCCCAGCGAACGGGCGCTGCTGCTGGTGGCGAAATTGGTCAGCATGAGATCAACTCCTTTGCGCAGCATTGAAGTGCAAGGACAGCGCACATCCGGTGCGTCGCCCGAACCCGCTTACTTGCTTGAAGCGTAACAGAATACAGCATTGCCGCGTCATGGCAATGGCGTTTGCGGCGCGGTCCGTCTGCCGGCGGACGCACAGCAACGGGGTGCAAGGCAGAGCCTTGCACCCCGGGTTGGAACGGAAGTCTAGACGACGATGAAGTCCGTCCCGGCCAGACCTGAAAAGTCAGGACCCGCCAACGTCGCGAACTGCACGGCCAAACCCGCTCCAGCGCCGTCGGCGTCGTAGTACAGCGCGCCGGTCGACGAGTTGTAGAGGATGTAGTCGTTGGCATCCAGCGGAGTGGGAGCCCCTGCGTTGGTGATGAAGCTCCCCGTGATGCCACTACCCGCAGTGAGGCCGACGAAAATCGAGCGGTCCAGCTCGATCTTGTCACCTTCACTGTAGTCGGTGATCGTGTCCAGATTGTACGTCGCATCCGGCGCGGAATTGAAGACGAAGGTGTCGTTGCCGGCGTTGCCGGTCAGCGTGTCGCTGTCGTTCGTACCCGTGTTGGCGTAGGTCCAGTACTTGCTCGCCGCGCCCTCGATGCGGTTATCGGCGTTACTGCCAGTGAGCGTGTCGCCGTAGAAGGAGCCGCGCAAGTTCTCGATGTTGTTCAATATGTCGCTGCCGCCGTCGCCGTCGATGGGTGCCGCATTCATGCTGAGGTTCGCGGTCACCGGGCCATGCGCGTTCGCGTAGGTCACGAGGTCTATGCCGCCTGAACCTTCGATGCTGTCGGCCCCGCCACGGCCTTCGAAGGACTCGATGGTGCCTGCCGCGTTGCTCGATCCGGTCAGGTAGTCGTCGAAGCCGGAGCCGCGCACGGCCTCGATCGAGATCAGCGTATCGGTATTGCCCCAGCTATCGTCCGCCGTTCCGGCTGCGAGGTTGACGACCACGGTGCCCTTGTCGTTGGTGTAGTCCACCCGGTCGATGCCGGCGCCGCCGTCGATGGTGTCGTTACCGGCGGCGCCTTCGAAGAAATCGTTGTTGGCGGAGCCCTTCATGGAGTCGTCGAAGTCGGAGCCACGCAGGCCCTCGATGTTGACCAGCGTATCGGTTCCGCCGTCGCCGTCTGTCACGACGCCCGTGGAAAGGTCGGCGGTGATCTTCGACGCGGCGAGATTGTACCGGGCCAAGTCGTAGCCGGTGCCGCCGTCGATGTGGTCGTCGCCCTTGCGGCCTTCGAAGGCTTCGTAGAAGTCGTTCTGCGCGTTGCCGCCGGTCAGCATGTCGTCGAAGGCCGAGCCGCGCACTATGTTGATGTCGAACAGCGTGTCCGTGCCGCCGAGACCGTCCTGCGCGATGCCCAGACGCAGATCCACTCGGACACCGGCCCCGCCGGAGCCGTAGTCAACCATATCCAAGTCGAGCAGGCTGACGATACCGTTCCCGCCCGTCCCGGGGAACGCCCCGGCGTTACCGGCGATGATGTCGTTGCCGCCGTTGCCGATCCAGAACTCGAACAGGTTGCCGCTGTAGGCAAGGCTCGCGCTGCCGCCGATCAGGACGTCGGCGAAGCTGCTGCCGAAGGCGCCATCCACGTTGGTCAGCGTGTCGGTGTTGAAGTAGGTCGTACCGCCCGCCATGTCGGTGGCGGTGCCCGCCGCCACCGTCTGGGCGTTGACCGTCACGGACGAGCCGCCGAGGTTCACGAATACGCCACGATCGACCGCTCCCGAGGAGTAGTCGGGGAAATCGTTGTAGCCTTTCTCCGCGCCATTGCCATCGATGGTGTCGTTGCCGCCGCGGCCGACGTAGGTCCTGCTGGCGTCGGCAGCGGTACTCGTCAGCGCCACGTTGTGGCTGCCGGCCAGGATGTCTGCCACGCCGGAGCCGAGCACGCGCTCGATACCGCCGAGCACGTCTGTGCCGAGGCCTGTCCCGCTCCCATGACCGTTGGACATACCCGTATCCGGCAAGGCCACTGTCACCGCGACCGAGCCGTTGTAGTCGACCGCGTCGCTGCTGCCGGCGCCGCCGTCCACAGCGTCATTCGCAGAATCGACCGTGCCGAGCATGAAAGTGTCGTTGCCGGCGCCGCCGTAGAGTTCATCCGCGCCGCCAGCGCCGGTGATGGTGTCGTTGCCCTCGTCACCACGAATGATGTCGATGCCCGCGCCGCCGGTAATGGTGTCGTTGCCGTCCCAGCCATCGACATGGCTGCCCAGCGTGCCGACAGCAATCGTGTCGGCACCGATGGAGCCATCCACTTCGAAGTACGCGGTCAGGAGACTGGCATCGATGTACATGCCCGTCGCGCCGTTCATCGGGCTGACCGTGCTCCCCCCGTTCAGCGTAAGTGTCTGCGAGCCGTTGAGCGTCCAGTTCATCGCGCCGACGATGCTGACGGCGTGGATTTCGCTGGGAGCGGTGCTGTTGGTAAGGGTGATGTTCTCGACCCCCTGGATCTTCGGCGTCAAGGTGCCGCCCGCCAAGGTGGCGGAGAACGAATCTGCCGCGACGGTATCGAAGTCCCAGCCCTGGATGAAGTCGTTGTCGTCGAGCACGCCGCCCATGGTGAAGGTATCGCCGACGCCCTGCATCTGGCTGCCGAACAGGGTCTGGGTGCCCGTGCCGAAGTTCTGGTAGGTCACGCCCGACGCGTTATTGTTGGCGTAGATCGTGACAGCGCCCGTCCGACCGCCGCCATTGAAGCCGCCGGCGAGGCCGTGGATGGTGGTCGACAGGAAGTCGTTGGTCACCATCGTCACGTTGCCGTCCATCATCGAGGCGTCGATCACGGCGTTACCGGCATTGTTGTTGAAGTTGATGGTTTCCGTGTTGAAGAAGTGCAGGCCGCCGCTCATCGCCGTGCCGGAAACGCCCATGCCGGTGATGTTGACGTTGACGATGTCGGTCCCGGCTCCGCCATCGACCTGGTCCATGCCGTCCACCATGCCGGCGGTGTTGAAGTTGAAAGTGTCTCCACCTCCGCCACCGGTGAAGCTGAAGTCCACTGGGTTGATGGCGACCGAAGGCCCGGTCCAGGTGCCGGCGGTCGTGCCTTCGGCCACCAGGTAGAGGTTCGAGCCGGCAAATGCCGAGGCATTGATGGCGGTCGCCCGGATGCCGTCCACGGTCAGGACGCTGTTCGCCGCGCCACCGAGGGTGATCGTGGCATTGTTCGTCGTCTGCTCGTTCAGATGCACCAGGCTGGTCGAACTTGGCGCCGTCCCGACCGGGCCCTTGGCAAAAATCTCCAACGCATTGGTTCCGACTGCGTCCAGCCAGAAGGAGGAATCCTGCACGTTGACCTGGGCGACGTTGGCGCCACCCGATTGCGTGATCTGCAGCCGGTCGGCGAAGTTGACCACAGTGAACTGCAGGTCCCGACTCCACGCCGCGCCACCGGAGAGGCTGGCCGTGGCGACGTTGGTCAAATTAAGTTGCCCGCCACCCGAGCCGGTAACCTCGATGATGGTGTTTAAGGTGGTGTTGATGCCCAGCGCAGCCAAACTGAGGTTGTTGGCCGCGAACGAACCGTCGGCCGAGGGCTGCTCGGTGATCTTGATGGTTTCCCAGTCTGCAGTGTTGAGTGCGGCGTTCAGCCCGGAATCGCGGATCGCGAGGTTGAGGACGTCGGATGATCCCGCCAAGGTTCCCGTGGAGTTGATCGTTACGCCGCTGCCGTCGAAGTCCGTCAATCCGAACACGACGGGAACGACCCCCGCTCCGGGCACCGCGTTGTTCACGTTTCCGGTGTTCGGTGCGCTGTTTACAGTGAGCGTGCGGCCCGCCGAGCCGGTGAAATTCACCGCACGCAGGTCCTCCCAGCCGCCTGCGCCGAAGTCTATGCTGCCGTTGAAGCCGCCTTCGGCGCGGAGGATCGCGGTTTCGATTTCGTCGAGATTCGCGGTACCGCCAAAACTGGTGATGTCGGCCAGCAGCGTGTCGCTCGACACCGTGTCGTTGCCGAGGCCTCCGACCAGCGTGTCGTTTGCCAACAGTGAACCGACGAGGTTGAAGTCCAGGGTGTCGCTGCCGCCACCGCCGTCTATCGTATTTTTGGAAAGGTTGGCGGTGATGCGGTTGTCGAGCGCGTTGCCGGTGCCGTTCATTACCGCCGGCGGCACAGCCCAGCCATTGAAGAGGACCAGGTTCTCGACCGACGCGGCGGTCGTGAGGTTGTAGCCGTTCGCGCCGGTAATGGTGCTGATGACCGTGTCGGTGCCGGTGGTGTCCTGCACCACGTCGCCGACGCTGTCGACCCAGTAGGTGTCGTCGCCGTCGGCGCCGTTCATGGTGTCGTTGCCGCCACCGCCGTCGAGCGTGTCGTTGCCGGCCAGGCCCGTAAGCGTGTTGACGAAGCCGTTGCCGCGGAGGACGTTGTCCAGCGTGTTGCCGGTGCCGCCCTGCGTTCCCGAGCCGATCAGGGTCATGTTCTCGACATCGCTGGGCAGCGTCCATGTGACGGAGCTGTACACCGTGTCGGTGCCCTGGCCGGCGACCTCGATGGTCTTGTCGCCGACGTTGTCCACGTAGTAGACATCGTTGCCCTTGAGGCCGGTCATGGTGTCGGCGCCGCCGGCGCCGTCGAGGATGTTGTTGCCGTCGTTGCCGATGAGGGTGTTGGCCTGGGTGGACGTGAGCGTGTTGTGTTCGAACAGGACGTTGGAATTGCCGGTGCCGAGCAGGGTGACGTTTTCGACGTTCCACAATTCGCCGCGCGGAATCAGGGGTACGGGTGCCACACCGAAACGGACATTGACGTTCAAGGCGTTGCTGCCGACGTCAAGGTTCACGGTGTCCACACCGCCGGGCGTCGTGTTGCCCTCGATGACCTGGTCGGTCAGGTCGGCAAAATAGGTGTCGTTGCCCGCCCCGCCGGTAAGCACATTGGAAAGCGCGTTGCCTTTCAGGATGTTGACCAAGGCATTGCCGGTGGCATTGAGCGCGCCGCCGCCCAGGGTGATATTCTCGATCGCGCCCTTCATGTTGCCGTTGAACGCGGTGTCGATATTGATGTCGCGCAGGAATGACATAACGGTGTCGTTGCCCGTTCCGCCGGCGAGTTCGTCGACGATATCGTTGGCGTTCTCGACGACGTAGCTGTCGTCGCCGGCGCCGCCCTGCAGGGTGTCGACACCGAGGTTGCCGTCGAGCATGTCATTGCCCGCACCGCCGATCAGCGTGTCGTTGCCGTCGCCACCGTAGATCATGTCGTTGCCACCGGCGCCGTCGAGCTTGTTGTTGCCCGAGGAACCCATCATCCTGTTGTCGAGCAGGTTGCCGGTGACATCGACATTTCCCCGGCTGACGTCGATCATCAGGTTCTCCACGTTCGCAGCCAGGGTGTAGGCCGCGGTACCGCGATAGACCACGGTATCGGTGTAGCCCGGCAGCAAACCCGTGCCGGGTGCCGGAACGCTGACATTCGCCACCTCGGTAACGACATCGTTGGTGCCGTAGATGAGGTAGGTATCGTTGCCGAGGCCGCCGACCAGGGTGTCGGCCAGCGCGTCGTGGCCCGCGTCGAGAAAGTTCTCGCCGGCGTTGCCGTTGATGGTGTTGGCGAGTTCGTTGCCGATGCCGTCGATGTTCGACGCGCCGGTGAGATTCAGGTTCTCGACGTTGGCGAAGAGCTGGCTGATCGTCACCGAGGAATTGACGGTATCGGTGCCGCCGGCGGTGCCGGGCAGTTCGAACACGATGTCGCGCGTCTGCGGGTTGGTGCCGGTGAGGTCGGTGACGAAGTAGATGTCGTTGCCGGCGCCGCCGGCCATGTTGTCGACGCCCGCGCCGCCGTCCATCGTGTCCGCACCGTCGCCGCCTTCCATGATGTCGTTGCCGGCGCCGCCGAAGAGCGTGTCGTTGCCGGCGCCGCCAGAAATCGAATCGTTGCCAGCATCGCCGTCGAGGATGTCGTTGCCGAGGCCGCCGGAAAGCATGTCGTTGCCCGCCAGGCCGTTGATGTTGTCGTTGCCGGCCAGGCCAAGTAGCGTGTTGTTGCCGCTGTTGCCGACAAGGGTGTTGTCAAGCGCGTTGCCGGTGCCGTTGGCGTTGGCCGTGCCGGTCAGGTACAGGCGTTCCATTTCGCTGGCGAGCGTGAAGGTCTGGCCCGCCGTGAGCGTGACGAAAACCGTGTCGGTGCCCTCGCCGGGCTTTTCCGCGACGATGATGTCGCTCGAGGAGTCCAGCACATAGACGTCGTTGCCCTTGCCGCCCGACAGCGTGTCGGTGCCCGTGCCGCCGTCCAGGGTGTCGTTGCCGTCGCCGCCGGTCAGCGTGTCGTTGCCGGTGTTGCCGAACAACTGGTTGTCCAGTGCGTTGCCGGTCAAGTTGACCGCGAACGCGCCCAGGGCCAGCGTGTTCTCGATGAAGCCCGGCAGGACGTAGGCATTGAACGTGGCGCTGTTGGTCAGCTGCACCGTGTCCACGCCGCCCGCGTCGCCGATGATGAAATCGAGGGCGCTGTCCATGCGGTAGGTGTCGTCGCCCGCGCCGCCATCCATGGTGTCGTTGCCCGCGCCGCCGTCCAGCAGGTCGTTGCCGCCGCCGCCCTTGAGCGTGTCGTTGCCGCTGCCGCCGGAGAGCATGTCGCTGCCGTCCTGCCCATCGAGGATGTTGTTGCCCGTGTTGCCGGTGATGATGTTGGGCAGCAGGTTGCCGGTGCCGTTGATGTTCGCGCTGCCGCTGAGGGTGAGGTTCTCCACGGCGAGGCCGAGGGTGTAGCTGACCGTGGCGTTCACGCTGTCGATAAATCCGTTCAGCACCACGCCGTTGGCGAAGCCATTGACGAGCGCACCACCATTGACCTGGCCGCTGCCGGTCAGGTTCGCCGTGTTCGATTCGACGATGACGTCCTGCGCGGAATCAACGTTGTAGGTGTCGTTGCCGTGGCCGCCGCTCATCGTGTCGTTGCCGAGGCCGCCGTCGATTGTTTCGCTGATGCCGGCACCGCCGAGGTTGCCGTCATCGACGCTGATGATGTTGTTCAGCGCGTTGCCGATGAGAGAATTCGCGGCCGATCCGGGCAACGTGCTGTTGAAAATGGTATTGACACGGCGGCTGATCAGGTTCTCGACGTTGTTGGCGAGCGTGTAGCTGCCGGTGACATTGGTGTAGAGCACTGCGGTGTCGATGCCCTCGCCGAACACTTCGATGATCGTGTCGGTGGCCGCTCCGGCCCCGGTATTGCCGAGAATGTAAGTGTCGTTGCCGAGCCCGCCGAACAGCGTCTGGATGCCGCCCGAGCTGGCGATGAACGGATCGACGATCGAGTAAATGAAGTCGTCGGCGTTGGTGCCGGCAACGTTGGTGTCGATGGTGGTCGGTACGTTGATGATGGCCATGGCAGTGGAACTCCTTCAGTCGAATGGACAAGGGCCCGCAGGCCCGGCGGGTTTCCGGGGAAACCCTCGCGGAAAGTATAGGCGCATAGTAATTGAAGCGGCAACCAATTCGGGTCGACTATCCGGAACTAATTCACGCTGCGCCGCAAAACCGGAATTAATTCACGCTGCACCGCAAAATCGGAAATGATTCACGCGAGCGTCCGCCGGAACTTTCCCGTCCAACATTGGCAGGAGGGGTCGCAAGGCGGCAAGCGGAATGATGCGAGTCGCTATCAGCGACATGGGTTTGCGATTATTATGAGGGCATGAATCAAGCTGAAACCGAAACCGCAGCGCCACAACTGGAAATCACCACCTCGCGCCAGATGCTCGCCTGGCTGGCCGAGCAAAAACTGTCCATCGCGCTGACCACCTACCAGATCGGCAAGCTGTTCTTCCTCGGCCTCAAGCCCGACGGCGAACTTTCCATCTTCGAGCGCAGCTTCAACCGCTGCATGGGCCTGTGCCCGACACCCAACGGCCTCTGGATGAGCAGCCTCTACCAGGTCTGGCGCTTCGAGAATCTGTTCACCGAAGGCCAGACGCAGGACGACTACGACCGGCTCTACCTGCCCCAGGTCGGTTACACCACGGGTGACCTGGACATCCACGACATGGCCGTCGATGCCGACGGCAAACTGGTCTTCGTCAATACCCTGTTCGGCTGTCTCGCCACCCTGAGCGAAACCCACAGCTTCAAGCCCCTGTGGCGCCCATCCTTCATCAGCAAACTGGCGGCAGAGGATCGCTGCCACCTCAACGGCCTGGCCATGAAGGACGGCCGTCCGGCCTACGTGACGGCGGTCAGCCGCTCCGACGTCGTCGATGGCTGGCGCGACCATCGCGCCAATGGCGGCATCGTGATCGACGTCAACAGCAACGAGATCGTCGCCGGGGGGCTGTCGATGCCGCACTCGCCACGCTGGCACCAGGGCAAGTTGTGGCTGCTCAATTCCGGCACCGGCGACTTCGGCTATGTGGACATGAACGAAGGACGCTTCGTGCCGCTCACCTTCTGTGCCGGCTACATGCGCGGACTGGCCTTCCATGGCGACTTCGCCCTGGTCGGGCTCTCGAAGCCGCGCCACAACAAGACCTTCAGCGGATTGCCGCTGGATGAAAACCTCAAGACCCGCCAGGCCGAACCGCGCTGCGGCATCCAGGTGATCGACCTGCGCACGGGAGACGCCGTGCACTGGGTCCGCTTCGAAGGCGTGGTGGATGAACTCTACGACGTGGTGGCGCTGCCGGGAGTCAGACGGCCAATGGCGCTGGGCTTCAAGACCGACGAGATTCGGCGGGTGCTGAGCATCGAACAATAGGAGTCGGCGCTGGCGGTACGGCGTCGACCCAAGGATGAGTTAAAGAGAGGGCAGGAAAACAGTGGCCATCAACCTTTCGGACATCGCAGCAGGTACGGGCGGCTTCGTCATCAACGGCCAGTGCACGTTTGACTATAGCGGGTCCAGTGTTGCGAATGCCGGCGACGTCAACGGCGACGGCCTCGACGACATCATCGTCGGTGCCCGTGGAAGCGACCCCGCCGCCGGTAGCAATGCGGGGCGCAGCTATGTGGTGTTCGGCCAAAGCGGCACCACGGCAATCGATCTCTCGGCGGTGGCGGCCGGTTCCGGCGGATTCGTCATCAATGGCCAGGGCGCGAGTGACCTGAGCGGCCGCGCTGTCACACCGGCTGGCGACGTCAATGGCGATGGCCTGGCCGACCTGCTGATCGGCGCCCACGGCAGCGACCCCGCGGGTCTTTCCGATGCCGGGCGCAGCTATGTCGTGTTCGGCAAGACAGCGACGACGGCTATCGATCTCTCCGCGATCGCCAGCGGTGCCGGCGGCTTCGTCATCAACGGGCAGTGGCTCGGGGAACAGAGCGGCCACAGTGTCGCCCCTGCCGGCGACGTGAATGGCGACGGCCTGGCCGACCTGATCATCGGCGCCTATGCGGGCGCACCCGGCATCCACAGCTATGCCGGGCGCAGCTATGTGGTGTTCGGCCAGACCGGGTCCGTGGCCGTCAATCTCTCCGCCGTGGCTGGCGGCGGAGGCTTCGTCATCAACGGCCAGTGCACGAGCGACTTCAGTGGTCGCAGCGTGTCGGCCGCAGGTGACGTCAACGGTGATGGATTGGGCGACCTGATCGTCGGCGCGGATGGAGTCGACACCGCCACGGCCTCCGGGGCCGGGCGGACCTACGTGGTCTTTGGCCAGACCGCCGGCACGACCATCGATCTTGCCGCGGTGGCTGCAGGCAGCGGTGGATTCGCCATCAATGGACAGGGAATTGCCGACCGCAGCGGCTTCAGCGCTTTCGGCGCCGGCGACGTCAATGGCGACGGCCTCGCCGACCTGATCATCGGCGCATTCAGCAGCGACCCGGCGGCCGGAACAAATGCGGGCCGCAGCTACGTCGTTTTCGGCCGCACCGGCACCGCAGTCATCGACCTGTCCGCTGTCGCCAACGGCAGCGGCGGGTTCGTGATCAACGGGCAGTGCGCCGGTGATGACAGCGGATTCAGCGTTTCTGCTGCCGGCGACGTCAACGGCGACGGACTGGCCGACCTGATCGTCGGCGCGCGCTTCGGCGACGGGCCCGTTGGTAATTGGAGCGGACGCAGCTATCTCGTGTTTGGCCGGACCGGCATGACGGGCATCAACCTCTCCGCCGTGGCCAGCGGCAGCGGAGGTTTCGTCATCAACGGCCAGTGCGTGAGCGATCGAAGCGGACAAAGCGTGGCTGGCGGCGGCGACGTCAACGGCGACGGCCTGGCGGACCTTATCATCGGTGCCTATCAGGCCGATCCCGCCGCCGGCAGCAATGCCGGGCGCAGCTACGTGATCTTCGGCAATACCACGGGCGCCTTCGGGCCGACCGCCGTCGATCAACTCGGAGGCAGCGGCGCCGACAGCCTGACCGGCACCTCGGCACGGGAGACCCTCGTTGCCGGTGCCGGCGACGACACGCTCACCGGCAACGGCGGAGCCGATGTGCTCTACGGCGGGACGGGAAACGACCTCTTCGTGCTGAACGCCGGCAACCTCGCCGCGCTGGGCGCCAACCTTGGCGCCGGTGACAACATCGGCCAGCTTGCCCGCATAGACGGCGGCAGCGGCATCGACACCCTGAGGTTTTCCGGCAGCGGTCTGAATGTGGACCTGACGGTCATCGCCAATCAGGGCGGCAGCGCGCCCGGCAGCCAGTCGCGCATCGAATCCGTGGAACGCATCGACCTCACCGGCAGCGGCAGCAGCACTCTGACGCTGGACGCAAGCGACGTGATCGACATGGCCGGGATGAACAGTTTCAATAACGGCAGCGGCTGGGCCGGCCTCGATGCGGCGGTGCCGATGCACCAACTGGTCATCGACGGCAACGCCGGCAATGTCGTCACGCTGACCCGCTACTGGACCGCCGGCGGCAGCACGGTTGGCGACAACGGCCACACTTACACGATATACAACGCCGACGCCACTGCTGCGCAGGTGCTGGTCGACCAGAGCATCGCCTGCAATGTCCAGGCTCCCCCTCCTTTTGCCGTCACCCCCTCCACCGTCAAGCCGTCCGCCATCGACCTGTCCGCAATTGCCGCCGGCAGCGGCGGCTTCGTCATCAACGGCCAGTGCGCGAATGACAAGAGCGGCCACAGCGTTGCGAGCGCCGGGGACGTCAATGGCGACGGTCTGGCCGACCTCATCGTCGGAGCGCCATACAGCGACCCCGCAGCCGGCAGCTATGCCGGACGCAGCTACGTGGTCTTTGGCCGCACCGGCACCACGGCGGTCGAGCTTTCCGCCATCGACGACGGCAGCGGCGGCTTCGTCATCAACGGCCAGTGTGACGGCGACCGCAACGGCTGGAGCGTTGCCGGCGCCGGCGACGTCAACGGCGACGGGCTGGCCGACATGATCGTCGGTGCCAGCTTCAGCACCCCTGTCGCCGGCGACTGGACCGGGAGCAGCTACGTGGTATTCGGCAAGACGGACGGCATCGACATCGACCTGTCCGCCGTCGCCACCGGCGCCGGGGGGTTCGTCATTCGCGGCGAGTGCGGCTATGACTTCAGCGGCTCCAGCGTTACCGCCGCCGGCGACGTCAATGGCGATGGCCTCGCCGACCTCATTGTCGGGGCCCCGCAGAGCGACCCGAATGCGCAGAGCCGTGCCGGACGAAGCTATGTGGTCTTCGGCCAGACCGGCACAACGGCGATCGAGCTGTCCGCCATCAGCAACGGCGATGGCGGCTTCGTCATCAGCGGTGAGTGCGCCGACGACTACAGCGGCTCCAGCGTTGCCGGCGCCGGCGACGTCAATGGCGACGGCCTGGCCGACCTCATCGTCGGCGCTTGGCAAAGCGATCCCGCCGGAAAAGTTGTCGCCGGGCGCAGCTACGTCGTGTTCGGCAAGAGCACCGGCTCGGCTATCGACCTTTCTGCGGTAGGCACCGGTAGCGGCGGCTTCGTGGTCAATGGCCAGAGCGCAGGCGACCGCTCGGGGCGCAGCGTATCCGGCGCAGGCGACGTCAATGGCGACGGCCTCGCCGACCTCGTGGTCGGAGCCTATCGGAGCAACCTGAGCGACGGGCGCAGTTATGTAGTGTTCGGCCGAACCGACAACGCGGCCATCGACCTCTCGACAATCTCAGGCGGCAGCGGCGGCTTCGTGATCAATGGCCAGTGCTCCGCTGACAACAGCGGGTTCAGCGTATCGACCGCCGGCGACCTCAATGGCGATGGAATGGCGGACCTGATCGTCGGCGCAATTTTCGGCGACCCCGCCGCGGCCACCTCTGCCGGACGCAGCTACGTGGTCTTCGGCAAGAGCGATGGCGCGGCCATCAACCTGTCCGCCGTAGCCGCCGGCTCGGGAGGTTTCGTCGTCAACGGCCAATGCGCGCAGGACTGGAGCGGCTATAGCGTCGCCGCCGGCGGCGACGTCAATGGCGACGGCCTGGCCGACCTGATCGTCGGGGCCGTTACGGGCGACCCCGCTGCAGGCACCGATGCCGGGCGGAGCTATGTCATTTTCGGCAGTGTGACCGGAGCGTTCGGGTCGACCGCGGTCGACCAGATGGGAACCACCGGCAACGACACCCTGACCGGCACGGCGGTAGCCGAGACCCTGGTTGCCGGTGCCGGCGACGACACCCTGATCGGCAATGGCGGCGCGGACGTGCTCTACGGCGGTGCCGGCGACGACCGCTTCGAGATCGACGCCGGCAACGTCGCCGCCCTCGGCTCCGGCGCAAGCTCGGGCAACTACGCACGCATCGACGGCGGCAGCGGCATCGATACGCTGGCCCAGGCGGGCAGCGGCGTGCATCTGGACCTCGCCAGCATTGCCAACCAGGGTGGCGCGACGCCGGACAGCCAGTCGCGCATCGAGTCCATCGAATGCATCGACCTCACCGGCAGCGGAAACAATCGCCTGTCGCTGGGCGTCCAGGATGTCATCGACATGGCCGGGATGAACAGCTTCAACAATGCCAACGGCTGGATCGACGGCAGCTACGACATGGCTGCCGGCGGAGCGAACGGCGCCACCCCGGAGCAGCGCCATCAGTTGGCGGTGAACGGCGACGCCGGGGATGCGGTGATCCTGGTGGACAGCGCGAACTGGAGCAGCGCGGGCACCGTGACGAAGGACAGCATGACCTATCGCGTGATCAACCACGGCACATCGGCGGCACAACTGCTGATCGGGAACGCCGTCAATATTGCCCCGACCGGAATAGTCGGCGCTGGCGGCACGGCGACCCAGGGGCAAACCCTCACGGCAACCAACACTCTGGCCGACTTCGACGGCCTGGGCACGATCAGCTACCAGTGGCAGGGATCCGCCAACGGCACCACGTGGAGCAACATCGCCGGCGCCACGGCAGACACCCTTGTCCTCGGACCTGCCCAGCTCGGCCAGCGCATCCGCGTGCAGGCAAGCTACACCGACGGCAACGGCACGGCTGAATCGGTAGCCAGCCTCGCCACCACCACCGTCAACCTGCAACCGACGGTCACCATCACCGACAACATCGCCGGCATCGCCAACGCGACGTCGAACCTGGTCTACACGCTGAAATTCAACCAGGCCGTGACCGGACTGGCGCAGAACGATTTCATCGTCACCAACGGCACGGTCGGCACGGTTTCCGGCAGCGGCACCACCTGGACCGTCAATGTGACGCCGGACACCGACGTGGCCTCCGGCACCATCGGCCTGACGCTGAAGGCCGACGCCGTCATGGGCACGGCCGGCAACCCGAATCTGGCCGTCACCAACAACAGCCAGGCCATCGATACCAGGGCTCCGGTAGCGCCGGGCATCAGTTCATCGTTCAGTACCCTCGTCAGCCTGAACACCAGCCTCGGCGACGTGATTCTCGAACTCGATCCATCCAAGGCGCCGACAACCGTCGGCAATATCCTGCGTTATGTCGATCAGGATTTACTGGACGGTACGATCTTTCATCGCGTGATACCGGGTTTCATGGTGCAGGGTGGCGGCTTCGAATCGGGCATGAGCGCAATACCGACCTATGCGCCGATAGCGCTGGAAACCAGCATCACCGGGCTCACCAATGTGCGCGGCAGCGTGGCCATGGCCCGCACCAATGAAACCGATTCTGCCACCTCGCAGTTCTACATCAACCTGGTCAACAACAGCTTTCTCGATTACGTCAGTCCCGCTTCACCTGGCTACGCCGTATTTGGCAGCGTCGTCTCCGGCATGGCGGTGATCGACAGCATCGCCACGGTGCCGACCCACACGGTCGGCGCTTTCGCGAATGTTCCGGTTTCCGACGTGACGCTGATCCAGGCCAGCTCAAGCCGCGTCAGCCCCACAGGCGCGATCTTTCTCGGCAATCTCGAAAGCGGCGCCACCTGGCAATACAGCCTCAACAGCGGCAGCACCTGGACCAACGGCAGCGGCAACGGTTTCATCATGCCCGTCGGCACCTATACCACTGGCATGGTGCGGATCCGGGAAACCGACGCAGCCGGCAATATGGTCCAGATTACCCCGTCACTCGGCACCTTCATCGTCGACAAAACGGCGCCGGTCGTTTCCAGCTTCAGCCCGGCGGACAATGCGCTGGGCGCGGCGCCCGACGCCAATGTCCTTGTCACCTTCAACGAAGCCGTCAAGCAAGGCACGGGCAGCATCGTGCTCCGAAACGGAGCCGGAACGGTCATCGATACTTTCGATGCGGCGACCAGCAGTGGCAAGATCAGCCTCACCGGCAACAGACTGACGATCAACCCCGACGCCAATCTCGCCCTCAACACCCGATACGTCCTCAGTATTCCCGCCGGCGCCATAAAGGACCTGGCCGGCAACGCCTACGCTGGGACGAGCACCTACGACTTCACGACCTACACGACGTCCATTACGGGCACGGCGGACAACGACACGCTCGACGGGACCCTCCTGTCCGAACCGATCTACGGCCTGGCCGGAGACGACATCATCAACGGCAAGGAAGGTTCCGACACGCTGCTTGGCGCCGAAGGCAATGACACCCTGGACGGGGGAACGGGAACGGATATCCTCAGGGGTGGCTCCGGCGACGATACCTATGTGCTGGACAGCGCAGGCGATGTCGTCGATGAAACCGATAGCCTGGGAGCCGACACCGGCGGCATCGACCTCGTCAAGGTCAATGTAGCCACGGCCAATGGCAGCTACACCCTGACGACTTATGTCGAGAATGCCACGCTGACCCATGCGGTGGCCTACAAGCTCACGGGTAATGCCCTGGACAATATCCTGACCGGCAACGCCGCCGCCAATATTCTCGATGGCGGTGCCGGGGCCGACACCCTGATCGGCGCCGCCGGCAACGACATCTACATCGTCGACGATGCGGGCGACACCGTCACCGACGGTGCCGGTGTCGATACCGTACAGTCCGCGATCAGCTACACCCTGACGGCCAATCTGGAGAACCTGACGCTCACTGGCACGGCCAGCATTGACGGCACCGGCAACGCCCTGGCCAACACGATCCTCGGTAACGCCGGCGCCAACATCCTCGACGGCGGGCTGGGCGCCGACATCCTCAAGGGCGGAGCCGGCAACGACCGCTACCTCGTGGCCCTGACGGCGACCACCTGATCCTCGGGATCAACCTGGAGAACCTGGACGCCAGCGCGACTACTACCACCCGCGTCAACCTGACCGGGAACGCGCTGGCCAACGTCCTGACCGGCAACGCCGCCGCCAATGTCCTCGACGGCGGCCTCGGCAACGACACCTTGATCGGCGGCGATGGCAACGACACGTATATCGTCGATACCGCAGGCGACACCGTCACCGAGCTTGCCGACGAAGGCACCGACACGGTGAGTGTCAAGATAGCCACGGCGGGCGGCAGCTACGTCCTGCCGGGCAACGTCGACAACGGCCGCCTGCTCAACGTCGTAGCCTTCAACCTGACGGGAAACTCGGATACCAACACCCTCACCGGCAATGCCGCCAACAACACCCTCGATGGCGGCGCCGGTGCCGATACCCTGAACGGCGCCGCCGGCAACGACACCTATCTCGTCGAAGATGCGGGCGACACCATCATCGACAGTGCCGGTATCGATACCGTGCAGTCCTCGATCGACTACATCCTGGCCGCCAACCTGGAGAACCTGACGCTCACTGGCGCGGCCATCAACGCCACCGGCAACAACCTGGCCAACATCCTGATCGGCAATGCCGGCAACAACGTCCTCACCGGTTACGCGGGCAACGACACCTACGTCGTGCAGAGTACCGACGACACCATCATAGACAGTGCGGGTATCGATCTCGTTCAGACCGACATCACCTACAGCCTGAGCGACAAACCCGACCTGGAGAACCTGACCCTCACCGGCATCGCCGATATCGACGCCACGGGCAATGCCCTGGCCAACACGATCCTCGGCAATGTCGGCGCCAACATCCTCGACGGCGGGGCCGGCAACGACATCCTCAAGGGCGGAGCCGGCAACGACCGCTACCTCGTGGCCCTGACGGCGACCATGGTCCTGTCCGGCGGCAATACACTGCTCGCCACGACCAGCACCCTGATCCTCGGGATCAACCTCGAGAACCTGGACGCCGGCGCGACCACCACCACCCGCCTCAACCTGACCGGCAACGCGCTGGCCAACGTCCTGACCGGCAACGCCGCCGCCAACATCCTCGATGGCGGGCTCGGCAACGACAGCCTCATCGGTGGCGCCGGCAACGACACCTACCTCGTCGACAACCTGCTGGACGCGATCACCGAGGGCGTGGATGCCGGTACCGACCTGGCGAAGATCAGCATCGCTACGGCGGGCGGCAGCTACGTCCTGGCGGAGAACGTCGAGAACGGCACTCTGGTCAACGCAGTCGCCTTCAACCTGACCGGCAACGCGCTGGATAACATGCTCACGGGTAATGCCGCCAACAACATCCTCGACGGCGGTGGCGGTGTCGACACCTTAAATGGCGCCGCCGGCAACGACACCTACATCGTCGATGGGCTGGAAGACATCATCACCGACAGTGCCGGGATCGATACCGTACAGTCCGCGATCGACTACACCCTGGTGGCCAATCTGGAACACCTGACGCTCACTGGCACGGCCGTCAGCGCCACCGGCAATAACCTGGCCAACATCCTGATCGGCAATGCCGGCAACAACGTGCTCACCGGCGGCACCGGCAACGACACTTACATCGTACAGAACGCCGGCGACACCATCAGTGAACTCTCGACGCTCCCGACCGAGATCGACACGGTCCTGTCCTCGGTTAACTGGACCTTGGGTGACAATCTGGAACACCTGACGCTCACCGGCACGGCCGCCATCAACGCCACCGGCAACAGCAAGGCCAACAACCTGATCGGCAACGACGGCGCCAATACCCTGGACGGCGGGGCCGGCAACGACACCCTCAAGGGCGGCAAGGGCGACGACACCTACCGGGTGGCCCTCAAGACCGCGGGTACGGGCGCCACGATGACGGTAGCCCTCGAAGACCTCATCACCGAAAACCTCAACGAAGGCACCGATACGCTGATCCTCGCCGGCAGTGCCACCCTGACCAACGCTACCACCCTCACCCTGGCGGCGAACTTCGAGAAACTCGACGCCGGCGCGACCTCGGCGACGAAGCTCAACCTCACCGGCAACGCCCTGACCAACACCCTGACCGGCAACGCCGCCGCGAACATCCTCGATGGCGGGCTCGGCAGCGACAGCCTGATCGGCGGCGACGGCAACGACACGTATTTCGTCGACAACCTGCTGGACACGATCACCGAAGGCGTGGATGCCGGTACCGACCTGGCGAAGATCAGCATCGCGACGGCAGGCGGCAGCTACGTGCTGGCGGACAACGTGGAGAACGGCACTCTGGTCAACATCGTAGCCTTCAACCTGACTGGAAATTCGGGCGCCAACACCCTCACCGGCAATGCCGCCAACAACATCCTCGACGGCGGCGTCGGCAACGACATCCTGATCGGCGGCACCGGCAACGACACCTACATCATCGACAGCTTCGACGACACGATTTTCGAACCGGCCGGCGGCGGTACCGACACGGCGCAGTCCACGACCAGCTACACGCTTGCCGACAAGCCCAATATTGAGAACCTGACGCTGACCGGCGTCGACGCCGTCTATGCCATTGGCAATGCGCTGGCCAACGTCCTCACCGGCAATGCCGGCAACAACATCCTCGACGGCGGCGCCGGCGCAGACAAACTGATCGGCGGCGCCGGCAACGACACGTATCGTGCCGGCATCGGCGATGTAGTCAGCGAAGCCAGCGGTTCGGCGTCAGGCGGCGGCACGGATATTCTGGATATCCGTGCCGCCACGTCAGGCCTGACGGCGGCGCTCGCCCTGGCCTTCGACAACTTCAGCCAGGATCTGAAGTTCAGCCGGGTCAATGGCGGCAATGACCTGCGCATCGACCTTGCGGTGAACGGCGGCGCATCGGCCGGCGCGATCACGGTCGCCGGCATGAGCAATGCGTCGACGATGGTCGAGACGCTGCGGCTCTATTCCGGCAACGGCACGCAGATCGGCGGCGGGGACATCGACCTGACCTCTGTGTGGGCGGCCTCGGGGACCACGGCGACGGCGCTGACGCTTGCCGGCGGCCCCGGCACGTACGGAGCGCTGGTGCAGGCCTGAGCCAGTTCGCAGGAACAGCCGAGACCCCAGTAAGCCGGCCGCCAGGGCCCGTCCGGATCGGAGCCTTGCGCCGACTCGCCCCAATTGTGCGTTCGCCGGGAATGTTGGATAATTCGTTTGTATACCGCATACACAGGATCTCGCCATGACCACCGCATTCGCCAATCCGCTGCTCGCCACGCCCTCCCGCCCCCTGCCCCGCGCCGTCGCCATCATCGGTGCCGGCACCATCGGGCCCGACATCGGCTATTACCTCAAGAGCGCGCTGCCGGATCTGAAGCTGTATCTAGTCGACGTCTCGCAAAAAGCCGTGGAGGATGCGCTGTTGCGCTTTGCCGAGTACTCGCGCAAGGCAGTGGCGCGCGGCAAGATGAGCGAGGCCGATGCCAAGGCCGTGATCACCAAGCTTTACGGCACGCTCGATTACGCCGACATCGCCGATGCCGACTGGGTGATCGAGGCCGCCACGGAAAACCTCGCCCTCAAGCGCAGGATATTCGCGCAGATCGAGGCCGTCGTCCGCCCCGATGCGCTGATCACGTCCAACACCAGTTCGCTGCCGGCAGAACAAATCTTCTCGCAGCTGAAGCACCCGGAGCGGGCCACGGTGACGCATTTCTTCGCCCCGGCCTGGCGCAATCCGGCGGTCGAAGTTATCCGCTGGAACAAGACCGATCCGGCCGTGGTCGAGTACCTGCGCTGGGTCTTCTGCACCACCGGCAAGGTGCCGCTGGTCACTGCCGACGTGGCCTGCTTCATGCTCGACCGCATTTTCGACAACTGGTGCAACGAATCGGCGATGCTGCTCGATCGCGCCACCGCCGCCGAAGTCGACAGCGTCGCCGCCGAGTTCGTGCACGCCGGCCCCTTCTTCGTGCTCAACATGGCGCACGGCAATCCGATCATCACCGAGACCAACACGCTGCAGGCCGAAATGGAAGGCGAGCACTACCGCCCGGCGCCGGTGTTCCGCTCGGTCGATACTTGGGTCACGGTGCCACCCGGCAAGCGCGTCGAAGTCCCCAAGGAAACTGCACAGGCGGTGCGCGAGCGCCTGCTCGGCATCCTGTTCTCGCAGAGCGTGGACATCGTCGACCGCAAGATCGGCGATTCGGCCGACCTCGACCTGGGCTGCCGGCTGGCGCTCGGCTTCAAGCACGGCCCGCTCGACGTGATGCGCAGCCTCGGCGAGCAGACCACCGGCCGCGCGCTGATCCGCCTGCGCGACGAGCGCCCCGGCATGCCGATGCCCGCGCGCTCCTTCGACGCCTACCAGGGCTTCCTGCGCCACATCCTGGTCGACGATCTCGGCGACGTGAAAGTCATCACCCTGCGCCGGCCGGAAGCGATGAACGCGCTGCATGACGAGATGAACGACGAAATCCTCTCCGTCATCCGCCGCTTCGAAAACGACCCCAAGGTCACCGGCTTCGTCCTCACCGGCTATGGCACCCGCGCCTTCTGCGCCGGCGGCGATATCGGCCGCTTCGTCGACATGCTGGGCGATGCGCCGGCTTCCGAGCAGTACGCCCGCGACTGCTCGCGCCTGCTGGTGCACCTGGACCGGATGAAGAAGCCCGTGGTCGCGGCCCTGAACGGCATGGCCCTCGGCGGCGGCTTCGAACTGGCGGCGCGCTGTCACGGCATCGTCGCACTGAAGAGGGCGTGGATCCAGATGCCGGAAGTCACGCTGGGCATCGTGCACGGCATCGGCGCCATGGTGGTGCCCTACCGCCGCTGGCCCCATGCCAGCTCCACCTTCAACGCCATGCTGCGCACGGCCGAGCGCCTCAAGGCCGGCCGCGCCCATGAGCTCGGCGTGATCGATGCGCTGGCCGATAACTACGAACAACTGATCGGCATGGCCGTGGCGCGTGTGCGCGAATTGTCGGGCCGCGTCAAACCGATCGGCGACGCGCCGGTTTCCGTCACCATCGAACCCGTGGAAGCCAAGGCCGCCAGCGGCCAGGTGCTCAGCCGCGAATGCATCGACCTGATGGAGCAGGCCATCCTCGAAGCCGCCGCAGCACAGAGCTTCGCCGAGGCGCTCGAAGTCGGCTACAAGGCCTTCGGCCTCTCGGCCTGCATCGAGAGCGCGCGCGAAGGCATCACGTCATTCAAGGAAAAGCGCGCGCCGGATTTCAGCAAGACGAAGTAGCCGGCCGTCTTCTCGCGTTCTCGAACCCGCCATCCTCCTTTTCAGGGAGCCGGGAAGGCCACGAAATCACTCGCAGTCAGCGCAGGCTTGATCGCGGAGGTGATCTGGGCGAAGGCAATCGGCGCGCTACCGCCGCCGTTGCCGTCCGCATCGAAGTAGAGCATTCCGCTGGTCAGGTTGTAGATGATGCGGTCCGTCGCGTCGGCGGCTGTCGTCGTCCCGGCGCCTGACACGAAGGCATCGCTCGTTAACGTGCCACTCACCAGCCCCGTGAACACACTGTCGTCCAGCTTGAACTGGTCGATCGCAGCAACGAAATCCCGGATGCGGTCCAGATTGGTCGCGACGTTGAGCGGCTGCTCAAAAACGAACTGATCCGCCCCGGCTCCGCCCATCATCAGGTCGTTGCCGGGGCTGCCGATGAGTACGTCGTTGCCTGGGGTACCCATGTGCGTGACGGCGAACGTGTCCAGACTACCATCGACGTTGTAGCGCACCAGTGCGAAATCCGTATTGCTGCCGTTGTCGCTTGCCCCTGCCACCAGGATCCGACCGTCGGCCTGCACAGTGATGCTGAAACCGTTGTCCAGGCCCGCGCCGATAGCGGTGGTGAGCTTGCCATCCCCATCGAAGCTGCTATCCAGGCTGCCATTGGTGTTGTAACGGACCAGGGCAAAGTCGTTGTTGCTGCCGTTCCAGCTCCACCCCGCCAAAAGGATTTTGCCATCCGATTGCACGGTAACGCTGCGACCCCAGTCTTCGTTCGAACCGATGGCGGTGGTGAGCATGCCGGCGGTACCAAAGCCGCCGTCCAGCGTTCCATCGGTGTTGTAGCGCACCAGCGCGAAGTCGTAGGCGCCGCCGACATAGCTTCCCCCTGCCACCAGAATCTTGCCGTCGGCTTGCAAGGTGATGCTTTGGGCAACGTCAAAGCTCGCGCCGATGTCTGTGGTGAGCATGCCGGCCGCACCAAAGCCGCCGTCCAGCGTGCCGTCGGCGTTGTAGCGCACCACGGCAAACTCATTGCTGTTATGACCCGCGACCAGTATCTTGCCGTCCGGCTGCAGGACACTGCAGTTGGCGAAATCATTGCCGCCAGCAAAGTCGGTGACGAGCATGCCATCACCGGAGAAGCCGGTGTCGAGGCTGCCATCGGCCATGTAGCGCACCAGGGCAAAGTCTGCGTCGCCACTCCAGCTTTCCCCTGCTACAAGAATCTTGCCATCCGGCTGCACGGTGACGCTGTAACCATTGTCCAACTCCGTACCGATGACGGTGGTGAGCTTGCCGTCGCCATCGAAGCCGGTGTCCAGAGTTCCATCAGCGTTGTAGCGGACCAGGGCGAAGTCGTTGTTGCTGCCATTGAAGCTGTACCCCGCCACAAGAATCTTGCCGTCGGCCTGCACGGTAACGCTTTGACCGGTGTCATCGCCCGTACCGATCGCGGTAATGAGCGTGCCATCACCATCGAAGCCGGTATCCAGAGTGCCATCGGCGTTGTAGCGAACGAGCGCAAAGTCGTTGTTGCTGCCGTTATGACTGACTCCCGCCACCAATATCCTGCCATCCGGCTGCACGGTGACACTGTAACCCGCGTCATTGCCCGACCCAATCGCAGTGGTGAGCTTGCCATCGCCGGCAGCGAAGCTCGGTGCCTGATTGAGGTTGATCACGTCAGTATTGATCAGCAGCTGCGCGACGGAATCATCGGCGTTGTAGACGGTATAGGTGTGTGCGCCGTTGCTGACGGTGCCCGCATCGGTCCAGAGGCCGGCGACATTGACGATATCCCCCGCATCGCCGTCCACGACGAGTTGGTGCCGCTGCACCGTGCCGCCCAATCCCGTCCAGCCATTGCCATTGTTGAAGGCGTTCATCCCCGCCATGTCGACAACATCGCGAGCCGAGAGCGTCAGCGTATTGTTGCCGCTGCCGGTGAGATCGATGCGCTCGACCGATTCGATGCGCGAGGTGCTGGAGGGTGCAACACCGCCCTGATTGGCGATGGCGGCAAGATTCACCGTCTCGCCAGCGCCGACTATTGCCAGGGTATCGATGCCGCTGCCGCCGTCGATGCGGGCGTAGTTGCCGGACGTGAAATTGGCACCGAGGGCGGCGAGATTGCCGCCGTTGATCTCGAAGCGATCGTCCCCGGCACCGCCGTAAAGAACGTCGGCACCGCCGTTGCCCACCAGGGTGTCGTTACCGGCGCCGCCAACGAGGGTTTCGGCAATGCCGCTGCCGTTGAGCAAATCGTTGCCGGGACTGCCCATCTGATCGACGTTGGTCTGGCTGAAGACGCCCGAGGTGGTGCCGAAGATCACGTAGCTGCGGCCGGCATTGCCGCCGGCGGCTGGGTCGCCGTAGTTCGCGCCGACGATCAGGTCGGCCAGGCCGTCGCCATTGACGTCCCCTGCGCTGCCAACACTAATACCGCTGCGGTCGTCCCCGGCCTGGCCGTTGATCACAAAGCCATTCATGCCCGCCGCGACGGCCGATAGCTCGATGGGGCTTCCCGAAGTCTGGCCGAACACCACATAGCTGCGTCCGGCATTGCTGCCGGAGGCGGGGTCGCTGAAGTATGCGCCGACGATCAGGTCGGCCAGACCATCGCCATTCATGTCGCCGGCGCTGGCGACACTAATGCCGCTGCGGTCATACGCACTCTGGCCGTTGATGACGAAGCCGCCGCTGCCGTTGGCGATCGCCGTAAGCTCGATGGGGCCGGCTCCGCTCTGGCCGAATACCACATAGCTGCGCCCCGCTATTCCGCCGGGGCTGAGGGCAAAGGGCGCCCCGACGATCAGATCGGCCAGTCCATCGCCGTTGACATCGCCGGCGCTGGCGACACTGGTGCCGCTGCCGGTGCCACTGGTGTGATCGTCCGACCCACCGTTGATGACAAAGCCGCCGCTGCCGGCTGCGACTGCACCGAGATTGATGGGGCTGGTTTCGGTATGGCCGAACACTACGTAGCTGTGTCCGCCGCTTGCGCTGGAGGCTCCGACGATCAGGTCGGCCAGGCCGTCGCCGTTCACATCCCCGGCACTGGCGGCGCTGTTGCCGCTGCCGTCACCCGCGCACTGCCCGTTGATGACAAAACCGCCACTGCCGCCAATAATCGCCGAGAGATCAACGGCAGCGGTGCCGGTCCGGCCGAAGACGACGTAGCTGCGCCCGGCGTTGTTGTTGATGTCTCCAAAGGGGTCGCTCAAAGGCGCCCCAACGATCAGGTCGGCCAACCCGTCGCCGTTGACATCCCCCGCGCCGGCAACAGTCGAGCCGCTCTGTTCTTGCGCACCCTGCCCCCGAATCACAAAGCCTCCCGCGCCCGCCGCCACTGCGGCGAGATTGATCGCCGTGCCACCGGCCTGGCCGAAGACGACATAGCTGTATCCGGTATGGAATCCGCCGACGCCGTCGGTTACAAGAGGTGCGCCGACGATCAGGTCGTTGAGGCCGTCACCGTTCACGTCGCCGGCGCTGGCGACGCTGAAGCCACTATAGTCAGCCCCAAACTGCCCGTTGATGACGAAGCCACCGCTGCCATTGGCGATGGCAGAGAGATCCACCGCCGCTGTATCGGTCCGACCAAAGACTACATAGCTGCGCCCGGCGTCATAGCCGCTGAAGCTCGCGTGCGCACCGACGATGAGGTCACCGAAACCGTCGCCGTTGACGTCCCCGGCGCTGGAAACGCTGCGGCCGCTCTGGACAGAGGCCGCCTGGCCGTTGATGACGAAGCCGCCCGTACCCGCCGCGATGGCCGAAAGCTCAATGCCCGGGTCAGCTACCGGAGTGATGCTTACCGTTGTGCTGCCAATGGCGCTCAAGGCCCCGCCCGTGCCCTGGGCACCGCTGTTGCCGTCGTTGAAGTTCCAGTCGATCTGCACCGACGGGGGTGGTGTGCCGGACGTGTTGGCGTAGGCGATCGAACTCAGCGCCTCATCCACGCGCGCCTGGGTCGCATTGGCGTTGAAGGCGAGCGTCAGAGTGCCGCCGCCTTGCGTCACCGTACCGATTGTGATGCCCGAAAGAACCGTATCGCCGCCGGGGAAGCCCAGGTTGCCGCTGCCGCTGAAGATGTCCTGCGGGTCCGCCCCGCCCTGACGGGCAAGGGTCACACTCGCCCCTGCATAGTTGCCCGCCCCAGCCAGTTCGGGATCGAAGATTTGGACCGTGCTGTCCAGCACCACCGCCGGCCCGCCTTCGGTGAAGGTCGGCGTACCGTTCAGGGTGCCGACCGCGTCGAAGGTGCTGTCGAGGCTGCCGTCGGGGTTGTAGCGCAACAGGGCGAAGTCGCTGTTGCTGCCGTTGTCGCTAGAGCCCGCCACAAGAATCCGTCCGTCCGGCTGCACAGTAACGCTGTAACCCCAGTCATCGCCCGCACCGATGGCCGTGGTGACCTTGCCGTCGCCGGAAAAACTGCTGTCGAGGCTGCCGTCCGTGTTAAAGCGTACCAGGGACAAGTCATAGTTGCTGCCGTTGTGGCTAATCCCCACCATAAGGATCTTGCCGTCCGGCTGAAGGGTAAGTCTGTAGTTCCAGTCATCGCCCGCACCTATGCCGGTGGTGAGCTTGCCATCCCCATCGAAACTGCTATCCAGGCTGCCGTCGGCGTTATAGCGCACCAGGCCGAAGTCCCAGTCGCTGCCGTTCCAACTGTCCCCCGCCACCAGGATCCTGCCGTCGGCTTGCAGGGCGAGGCTTATACCCCGGTCGTCGCCGGCACCGATGGCCGTGGTGAGCATGCCGTCGCCGCTGAAGGTTGTGTCGAGGCTGCCGTCGTCGTTGTAGCGCAGCAGCGCGAAATACTTGTTGCTGCCGGTATCGCTCCACCCTGCCACCAGAATCTTGCCGTCCGGCTGCACCGTGACGCCCTGACCAAAGTCATGGTAGCTACCGATGGCGGTGGTGACGATGCCGTCGCCACTGAAGCTGGTATCGAGGCTGCCGTCGGCGTTGTAGCGAACCAAGTTGACGTCGGTGTTGCTGCCGCCCCAGCCCGAGCCCGCCACCAGAATCTTGCCGTCGGCCTGCAGGGTGACGTCGTAGCCCCCGTTGTCGGGACCGACCACAGTGATGAGCTTTCCGTCACCGCTGAATGTGGTGTCGAGGCTCCCGTCGGCGTTGTAGCGCGCCAGGGCGAAATCGTTGGTGCTGCCGTTCCAGCTCATCCCCGCCACCACAATCCTGCCATCCGACTGGATGGCAACTCCGTAAGCGTAATCATCACCTACGCCGAAGTCGGTGGTGAGCTTCCCGTCGCTATCGAAGCTCGTGTCGAGGCTGCCGTCGGCGTTGTAACGCGCCAGCGCGAAGTCCAGGTTGCTGCCGTTATGACTGGTTCCCGTCACCACAATCCTGCCGTCCGGCTGCCGGGCCATCCTGTATCCGACGTCAGCACCTGAACCGATGGCGGTGATGACCTTGCCGTCGCCGACGGCGAAGCTTGGTGCCATGTTGGATGGCGGCGGCGCGGAAATGTTGCGCGCGACATTCACATCGACCAGCAGTTGCGCGGCGGAATCGGCCGCGTCATACACGGTATAGGTGTGAGCGCCGTTGCTCAGCGTGCCGTTGCTGGTCCAGAATCCTGCGGCATTGACGAGATCGCCGGCATCGCCATTGACCACCAGCTGATGTTTCCGTACTGTGCCGCCCAGCCCCGTCCAGCCGTTGCCGTCGTTGAATGAATTCATGCCCGCCATGTCGACGACGTCGGCCGACGAGATGATCAGAGTGTTATTGCCGTACCCGGTCAGGTCGATGCGCTCGATGGATTCGATGCGCGATGCACTGGAGGGTGAGGCACCGCCCTGGTTGGCGACGGCAGTCAGGTTGAGCGTATCGAAAGCGCCGGCTATTGCCAGCGTATCGATGCCGCTGCCGCCGTCGATGCGGGCGTAGTTGCCGGCGATGAAATTGGCACCGAGGGCGGCGATGTTGCCACTATTGACGTCGATGCGATCATCCCCCGCGCCGCCATAGAGCACGTCGGCGCCGCCATTGCCCACCAGATAGTCGTTGCCGGCGCCGCCGACGAGGGTCTCGCCGACATACGTGCCCGGCAGGAAATCATTGCCGTCGCCGCCCATCTGGTCGACAGTGGTCTGGGCAAAGACGCCCGTGGTGCTGCCGAAGATGACGTAGCTGCGGCCCGCATTGCTGCCGGCGGCGGGATCGCTTCCATCCGCCCCAACAATCAGGTCACTCAACCCGTCGCCATTCACGTCCCCGGCGCTGGCAACGCTGCGGCCGCTCCCGTCATACGCACACTGGCCATTGATGACGAAGCCGCCGTAGCCACTGGCCACAGCCGAGAGATCGACCGCCCCTGTGCCGGT